>CACYPK010000006.1 GCA_902776285.1 uncultured Eubacteriales bacterium | reverse complement strand
GCCGGCTTATGCGTTGCAATACAAAAGCCCAGTCCAGTACAAGACTGAATTGGGCTTTGTATGACTTTTTTAACTGTCTACTTTCGGTTGACTAGTTCAGCGTATAACCGCGCCGGTTCTTTTATTGTCGATAATCTATTATTTGCCGTATTTCTCGATCAGCCTTTTGAAGCCCGGCATCGAGTTCTTGATGGTCTCATTGGATACGCAGTACGCCAGTCTGAGGTATCCCGGGCATCCGAATCCGGTTCCCGGTACGATGAGGATGTTTTCTTCGAGCTTGGCGGCTTCGCTGAACGCCAGGTCGTCCCCGTTAGGAGCCTTCATGAACAGGTAGAACGCTCCGTCTGGCTTTGCGCATTCATAACCCATGGCTGTCAGACCGTTGTAGAGGTCGTTTCTGTTCTCGTCATATGCCACGAGGTCAGGCTCGCAGTCTACGCACTCCTCTACGACTCTCTGGATGAGGGTAGGAGGGCAGACAGAACCGATCTCTCTGGCCGCTCCTGCGACCGCGCTGAGAACTCCGTGCTGGTTGTGGCAAGTGGCCGGAACATACACGTATCCGATACGCTCGCCCGGGAGCGAAAGGCTCTTGGACCATGAGTAGCAGACGATGGTATCATCGTAGACTTCAGGGATGAATGTTACGACAGCGTCACCGTATACGAGTTCTCTGTAAGGCTCGTCAGCGACGATATAGATCGGATGATCGTATTTGAGCGCTTTCTTCTTGAGTACGGCAGCGATCTTCTCGAGGGTCTCTTTCGTATAGACTACTCCTGACGGATTGTTAGGGGAGTTTATTACTAAGGCTACGGTGTCGTGATTGATGGTCTCCTCGAGAGCTTCAAGATTGATCTGGAAATCAGGGATATCTGGATCGACTCTTCTGACTTTGCCGCCGCCGGCCTTGAAGAATACGTTATATTCAGGGAAGTAAGGCGCGATGACAACGAAATTGTCATCAGGCTTTGTGGTGAGGGCGCACGCTACGGATACAAGAGCCGGTGCGCAGCCGCAGGTCATGAAGAGCTCACTTGCCTGCGCGTTGGTGTTGAATCTTTTTCTGAGGTTTGCCGCGATAGCCTCTCTTGTGCTCTCAAATCCCGGAGCCATCGAGTAGCCGTGCAGCAGAATGGAACTTTCTTCATCAACGAGTCTCTTGATGGATTCGTTTACTTTTTTAGGAGCAGGTATGCTCGGGTTGCCCAGAGAATAATCATAGACTTTGTCCCTACCGAGTTTTTTTGCCTGCTCCAGTCCGTAGGCGAAGAGCTCGCGGATGATGCTAGGCGCTGTGCCATAGCCGTAATACTTCTCATTTACCATAGCCATTCTCCTTTATATGTATTTCACTGTTTTGTGCTGAAGGCTGTCCTTCCTTTGTCTATATTTTAGCACATACCTTTGTACGTGAGTGTTTTTATTTCGACCTCACGCGCCGCGTTGTGCTACAATGAGATGACAGAGAAGGGTGAACGAAAGGGACTGACAGTCAAAAAGGAGAAGACATGCTGTTCGGACATGAAAAAGTTGAAATACTGCATCTGCCTACACCTCTGGAACATCTGAAGAATGTGTCCGAGGATCTGGGCGTCAACGTATACTGCAAGAGAGACGATCTGACCAACCTCGCAACCGGAGGCAACAAGCTGCGCAAGCTTGAATACTTCCTTAAGGACGCGCAGGATAAGGGCGCTACGATGCTGATCACGGAGGGCGGAGCGCAGACCAACCACGGCAGGCTCACGGCCGCTGTGGCGGCCAAAAGCGGTCTTAAGAGTGCCATAGTGACATCTGACCCGTATCCGGGCGAAATAAGCGCTAATCTGCTTCTTGACGGCATGCTGGGCTGCAATGTGCACTTCGTGAAGGACATGGAGACAGGCAGACAGGCTGTGATCGACAAATATACGTCTGAAGGCGAGAAGGTCTACTATGTGCCGATGGGCGGCTCCAACGAACTGGGCGTCCTCGGCTACGCTGAGTGCGCGTTCGAACTTGACGCACAGGCAAAAGAGCTGGGCATAGAGGACGCCGTGATCTACGTCACGGTCGGCAGCATGTCTACGTATATGGGATTGCTGCTCGGACTTAAGGAGTGCGGCTCGACGCTACGTGTCAGGGGAGTCAACGTGCTGCCGTATTCAGAGAATGCCGCCGACGAAGCGGGCAATGAAAAGGCCCTGCGTGAGTCTCTCAGCGATTACTACAAGAGAGTGTGCGGATTCTACGGAAGGGACTTCGGCATTACGGACGGGGACTTCGACATCACGACGGCTTATATACACGGGGCTTACAACAACGCGGTAGAAGAGGTCAGGGACGTCATGTATTATCTGGCCCGCAAGGAGGCGATCATCATCGATCCGTGCTATACGGGCAAGACCTTCGAAGCGATAGTTGACGGCGCGAAAAACGGCGCGATAGAGCGCGGCTCCAATGTCATATTCATGCATACCGGCGGTCTGCCGGGCATCTACACGCTGCATCACAGGGTGGAGTTCGAGCGCGAGCTCATGCCTTACATGCACATAGAAGAATAGGAGAATAAATTGGCTGAAGACGAAGTAAAAAACAGCGAAGAAAAGGACGCCGTGAACGGCGCAGAGAATGACGTCAGGAATGATGTCGTGAATGGCGACGCAAATGACGCTGAAACTGACGTAAAGGATGACGTTGCAAAAACTGAAAAAGAAGAAAAGAAAAGCGGCGGAGAAGGTAATGGCGGCAAGCGCCTGAAAAAGGTGAAATGGGTCATTATCATCCTGATCCTGTGGTTGGTTCTGGCTTGTGTGCTGAGACTTGTTATCCACCTCGCCAGTTTTTCGCATACCCATCTTACGGATGAGGGGCTGACTCACGCGATCCGCTTCCAGAACAGCGTAGTGGTGCACGGCATAGATGTGTCGGAGTTCCAGGACGACATAAACTGGAAAAGGGTAAAGTCAAGCGAGGCAGATTTCGTATTCATACGGGCCGGTTACAGGCGCGCGGAGACCGGAGAACTCGTGGAAGATGAGGACTTCAAGTCAAACATCAAGAAAGCGAACCGCGCGGGCATCATGACGGGAGCCTACTTCTTCTCTCAGGCCGTGAACGAAGCTGAGGCAATCGAAGAGGCTGATTATCTGCTCGATCTGGTCGAGCCTTACGATATATCCATGCCGCTGGTCATAGACTTTGAACTTTATGACGGCGGCAGGCTGCAGCAGGCGATAGATGCAGGCGATCTTCCTGCCGCGTCGCTTTACCACGATATAGTGCTCGCGTTCTGCAGGAGAGTGGAGGAGGCCGGATACGAGTCCGCTGTCTATGCCAACTATGACATGCTCACAAACTACATGGACTCGTCGATCCTTGATAACGATGTGACTATCTGGGCCGCGCAGTACGACGGTGCCTGTTATGTGAAGGGCAACTACCTGTACTGGCAGTGCGCCGAGGATGCGGCCATCGACGGCATAGAGGGTCCGGTCGATCATGATATCTGGTACATAGAACCGGGCAAGGTATATGCCACTAAGGCTGCGGGCAAAAAGGAGCAGGTGTCGATAGGCGAGTGCGAGATACTTCTGAACGCCAAGAGTTACAAACTCAAGGACAACAGGGCCAAGCCTAAGGTCGTCGTGATGTACGGCGATAAGAAGCTTCATCCGGGCAAGGATTACATAATGTCGTACGTCCGCAATACTACGAGCGGCACTGGATACGTGATAGTCCAGGGCATAGGCAAGTACAAAGACTGGACTAGCAAGGCATTCACCATAGAGTAAGAGGTAAACATGAGATTTGTCAGCTGGAACGTAAACGGCTTCAGGGCCGTGCTGAAAAAGGGATTCGAAGAGATATTCGCGGATCTGGACGCCGACTTCTTCTGCCTGCAGGAAACAAAGATGCAGGAGGGGCAGGCGGACTTCCATCCGGAAGGATACTTTGAATACTACAATTGCGCTGTGAAGAAAGGATATTCCGGCACAGCGATATTCGCGAAGAAGTCGCTCAGAGAGCCGCTCTCTGTCGCGTACGGCATCAACGGCGAGCACGATGACGAGGGAAGGGTGATCACACTTGAGTATCCTGAGTTTTACCTGATCTGCTGCTATGTGCCGAATGCTCAGGACGGGCTGGCACGTATAGGATACAGGTGCGAATTCGAGGACGCCATAAGGGAGTACATGGCCGCGCTCGACAAAAGGAAGCCGGTCATTTACTGCGGCGATCTGAACGTTGCCCACAATGAGATAGATCTTAAGAATCCGGGCCCAAACAGAGGCAATGCCGGCTTCTCCGACGAAGAGCGCGGCAAAATGACAGATCTTCTCGGAGCGGGATTCACCGACACATTCCGCTATCTGTACCCGGAGACCGTTACGTATTCCTGGTGGTCGTACCGCATGAAGGCCAGGGAGAGGAACGCCGGGTGGCGCATAGACTATTTCATCATTTCAGACCGTCTCAGAGACCGCCTGAAGGAAGCTGAGATACTTACGGACATCTACGGCAGCGATCACTGTCCTGTGTCAGTGACAATGGAGTTTTAAATGCATAAGTTTGTAACACATGACGGACATAAGATATCGATAGATGTGGACGCGGAGAACAAGGAACTCATCACACTTCTGAACAATATCGTACCCAGACTGTCTCTGGATGAGATCCGCGACGGAGAACTCGAAAAAAGGCTCGAGAAGGCCAACATCGGATCGGTCAAACTGTCCTCAGGAGACGATATCAAACAGCTTATATTCAGTCTTGCCATGTTCAACACCATATCAAAACCGCCTGGATTTTAAGCGTTGGCTCAAGACGTATACTTTTTTCATTTTATTGCAATTTTCTGCTTGTATTATAGGATGCTATGTCATATAATACGCGTTGCGAATTAATGCATTAAAATGAAAGTGGGGTATAAATAATGGCAAACATTAAATCCGCAAAGAAAAGAATCAAGGTTATCGACAAGAAAACAGCACGCAACATCAGAGTCAAGAACCACATCAAGGAAGCTGAAAAGGCATTCCTCGCTGCGGTAGAATCCGGTGATGCTGCAGAAGCCAAGAAGGCATTCGAGCATGTTGAAAAGAAGCTCATGCAGGCAGCTGCAAAGGGCACTTTCCACAAGAACACTGTTTCCAGAAAGATTTCCAGATTCGCGAGCAAACTGAACGCGCTCAGCGCAAAGTAGTCTCACCCGTCCCCACACAGCGTATAAGTTAAATACGCATACAGCAGGAGTGTCTCCCTGCTGTTTTACTTTTTTGGGATATTCTTTAGTCCGATTTACGGGTGCCCTTTGAAAACGGACCAATTTTCTTTATAATTGGAACGACAACATAAGCGAAAAAACAAAGGAGAGGATCCTGCAAGGGGTCCCACATCAAAACAGCAAATGAGTTATCTGGATAACATTAGAAATTTCAGCATTATCGCCCACATAGACCACGGCAAGTCGACGCTTGCCGACCGCCTGATTGAAAAGACCGGTCTTGTCGAGGCCCGCGACATGAAAGAGCAGTACCTCGACAACATGGATATCGAGCGTGAGCGCGGCATCACTATCAAACTGCAGACGACGCGCCTTCAGTACAAGGCTAAAGACGGGCAGGAGTACATCCTGAACCTCATCGACACGCCGGGACATGTGGACTTCAACTATGAGGTCTCGCGTTCTCTTGCCGCGTGCGACGGGGCGGTCCTTGTCGTGGACGCGACGCAGGGTGTTGAGGCCCAGACACTCGGCAATGTTTATCTGGCTCTCGATGAGGACCTGGAGATAATGCCGGTGCTCAACAAGATGGATCTTGATTCGGCGCGTCCGGCTGACGCGAGGGCGGAGATAGAAGACATCATAGGACTTGACGCGTCCGAAGCTCCGGAAATATCCGCGAAGACCGGCATGGGAATAGACGATATGCTCGAAAAGCTGGTAGAAGTGATACCGCCTCCGCAGGGCGATCCGGACGGCAAGCTGAAGGCGCTCATTTTCGACTCGTACTACGACAGTTATAAGGGCGTCATCATTTACACCCGCATCTTCGACGGCAGAGTCAGAAAGGGCGACATGATACGCATGATGAACGCCGGCAAGAACTACGAGGTCACGGAGGTCGGATACTGTATACCGGGTACCGTGCCGGCGGATGAGCTGAAAGCCGGTGAGGTAGGATACATCTGCGGAAGCATCAAGCAGGTGGCGGACGCCCGCGTGGGCGATACCATCACACTTGCGAACGATCCGACGGAAGAGCCTCTTAAGGGCTATAAGAAGGCGCAGTCGATGGTGTATTGCGGCATATTCCCGGCGGAGGGCGAGAAATACGAGAACGTCAAGGATGCCCTCGAGAAGCTGCAGGTCAATGACGCGGCGTTTAACTTTGAACCGGAGAATTCCGCGGCTCTTGGCTACGGCTACAGATGCGGATTCCTGGGATTGCTGCACATGGACGTCATAACCGAAAGGCTTGCCAGGGAATTCGATCTTGACATAATCACGACGCTGCCTTCGGTAGTCTACAAGGTCGTGATGAAGGACGGCAGCGTCCTCGACATCCAGAACCCGTCAAACCTGCCTGAACCCGCACTGATAGCCCACATAGAGGAGCCTATAGTCAAAGCGGACATCATGACGCCTAACGATTATGTCGGCAGCATCATGACGCTGTGCCAGAACCGCCGCGGCAAGATGGTCCATATGGAATACCTTACTAAGACGAGGGTGCAGCTGCATTACGAGATACCGCTCAACGAGGTCATCTACGACTTCTTTGACGCGCTCAAGTCGCGTACCAGGGGCTACGCCTCACTTGACTACGAATTCCTCAGATACCAGCCGGCCAAACTGGTCAAGCTCGACATACTCCTGAACCGCGAGCAGATAGACGCGCTGTCCACCATAGTCCCTGAGGAAGAGGCGATGGCAAAGGGCAGAGGCATCTGCGAGAAACTGAAGGAGATAATCCCGAGACATCAGTTCGAGGTGCCGATCCAGGCGGCTATCGGACAGAAGATAATAGCCCGCGAAACGGTCAGGGCTTACCGCAAGGACGTTCTGGCCAAGTGCTACGGCGGAGATATAACGCGTAAGAAGAAACTGCTCGAAAAACAGAAAGCGGGCAAGAAGAGGATGCGCCAGTTCGGACAGGTGACGGTTCCGCAGGAGGCTTTCACCGAGGTACTGAAGCTGGACGACGGCAAATAAAATAACAACGATGTAAAGAAGACTTTACATATACAACATAAGAAATGTAAAGATAACTTTACATAATTGCAGATAATGACTAAAAGGACAGGTCTATACATACACATTCCGTTTTGCGTCAAGAAGTGCAATTACTGCGCTTTCCTGTCTTTCAATGCGGAGACTTCTCCGCGAAGGGAGTACGCGGACGCCCTGGTCAGCGAGATCGCTTTAAGGGGAGAAGAGCTTGGGCATCCGGTGATCGATACGGTATATGTCGGCGGCGGCACGCCGTCGGTGCTGGACATCTCGCAGATGCGTGACATAATGCACGCGGTGGGCAAGTCGTTCAGCGTTAAGGAGGGCGCGGAGATCACAATAGAGGCGAACCCGGCGACTCTGGGCCGGAAGGACGGGGTGACGCTGGCCAAGCTGCAGGCGTATAAGTACATGGGCTTCAACAGGCTGTCGATGGGCGTGCAGTCCATGGACAACGACAGGCTGCATTGTCTGGGGAGGATACACACTGCCGAGAACGTGGTCCGCGACATGGAACTGATCCGCCGCAAGGGCTTTGATAACGTCAACCTCGACCTCATGTTCTCGATACCCGGCGAGACCACCCGTGACGCCCTGGACGATCTCAGAAAAGTACTTGAACTCGCGCCGGAGCATATTTCATGCTACAGCCTGCAGATAGAGGAGGGCACGCCTTTCGGTGACATGGCCGTGGCGGGCGAACTCACGGAAGTCCCGGATGAAGAGGACAGAGAGACATATCACGAGATATGCAGGGTGCTGAGAGAGGCCGGGTATGAGCACTACGAGATAAGCAACTTTGCCAGAAAGGGCGCGGAAGACCCTGACGGACCGAGCCCTTACAGGTCGCGGCACAACAGCCTGTACTGGGACATGTCGGATTACATAGGCGTCGGTCTGGGAGCGAGCGGCTTTACCGGCGGGCGCAGGTACAAGAACACTTCTGATATTGAAGAGTATATAAACGCTTTAACTGTACCGCCGATACATGAAGGCGCCCGCGTCAAAGTGCCGCTCGAAGAAGACCATCTGAACGATGGTTTTGACAACATAAGCGAGGCGGTATTCACGGGACTCAGAAGACGCGAAGGCATCAGATACGCGGATGCTGTGGATGCCTATATGAGACGCGCCGGGGGATCTACGGCTGCAGGACCAAAAGAGGAGTTCTGGCGTATATTCTCAGAAGCAAAAGAAGAGGCTGAAGATTACGCGAGGCAGGGGCTCCTCATAATAGATGACGAAGGCCTGAGGCTCACTGAGCAGGGCATAGATATAAGCAACCAAATAATGTCACTGTTTGTATAGGAAAGGACAGAAGCATGGAAAAATACATAATGGCGCTCGATCAGGGCACTACCAGCTCAAGGACCATCATTTACGACAGGAAGGGCAACATGATCTCCGTAGTCCAGAGAGAATTTACCCAGATATTCCCTCATGAGGGCTGGGTAGAGCACGACGCGATGGAGATATGGGCGTCCCAGATGGGTACCGCTCAGGAGGCGCTGCTGAAGGCGGGACTGACCTACAAGAACATCGCCGCCATCGGTATCACGAACCAGAGAGAGACGACCGTAGTGTGGGACAAAAAGACGGGGATCCCGGTCTACAACGCCATCGTGTGGCAGTGCCGCAGGACAGCCGACTACGCCGCGAAGCTTAAGCCTCACGAAGAGATGATAAAGCAAAAGACGGGACTTCTGGCCGATCCGTACTTCAGTGGCACAAAGCTGGCGTGGATACTTGAGAATGTCCCGGGCGTAAGGGGCAGAGCCGAGAAGGGCGAGCTGCTGTTCGGAACCATTGAGTGCTGGCTCATCTGGAAACTTACGGGCGGCAAGGTGCACGTGTCGGATTATTCCAATGCCTGCAGGACCATGCTTTTTGACATCAATACGCTGAAGTGGGATGAGGAGCTCTGCTCGCTCCTGAACATCCCTATGTGCATGCTGCCAGAACCTGTGGAATGCTCGGCGCATTACGGTGACACAATAGACGAGATCTTCGGAGGTCCGATACCTATCACGGGCTCTGCCGGAGACCAGCAGGCAGCGCTCTTCGGAGAGGCGTGCTTCAACGAGGGAGACGTCAAGAGCACGTACGGCACGGGTAACTTCCTACTGCTCAACACGGGCGAGAAGCCGGTCATGTCAAAGAACGGACTGCTTACAACCATCGCCTGGGGCCTTGACGGCAAGGTCACATACGCTCTTGAGGGCTCTGTGTTCGTATGCGGAGCCGCGGTGCAGTGGATGAGAGACCAACTGAGGTTTTTCAGAGAAGCCCCTGAATCGGAAGAGATAGCCAAGTCGGTACCGGACGCGGGCGGCGTGTATGTTGTACCTGCATTCGTAGGACTCGGAGCTCCTTATTGGGATCCTGAAGCCAGAGGAGCCATGTTCGGCATCACAAGAGGCACGACCCGTGAGCACATCGTAAGAGCCACGCTTCAGTCACTGGTCTATCAGAATGAGGACCTGCTGACAGCCATGACGGCAGACACCGGCAAGGAGATCACCGCGCTCAAGGTCGACGGCGGAGCGGCAATGAACAATCTGCTGATGCAGTTCCAGGCGGACATCTCGGATATCAGCATTGTCAGATATGCATCCATAGAATCGACATCGCTCGGCGCCGCTTACTTTGCGGGACTCGAGGTGGGCTATTATGAAAGCCTTGCGGACATCATAGCATGCAAGGAGATCGCCAAGACTTTCACGCCTACGCTCGGTGAGAAGGAGAGAAGGGAAAGACTTGAAGGCTGGCACAGAGCGGTCAAGGCGACAAGAGCATTTACTAAATAAAAAAAGTTGTAGACAACGGAACAAGATTCAGTTATAATACCATTTGCGCACATAAAAGCGCGCAAATATGGCGCATTGGTCAAGAGGTCAAGACGTCGCCCTCTCACGGCGGAATCCAGGGTTCGATTCCCTGATGCGCTACCACGAACCGTCGGGTAACCGACGGTTTTTTATTGAAAACTCTGATTCTGATAACAAAAAAGGGCTGCCTTTAGGCAACCCTTCATTAATAAGACAAATCCTAATCAATTGAGTCTATGTCCATATAGTATCCGAGGACTTCACCAACATCGGTTATTTTACCTCTGACAGTTACAGTTTCATCGTTGGTCATCTGCTTTACTCTTTCGAGCTGTTCATCATTTTTGATGTAGCATGTAATGACGTTGAATGACCATTCATCATTGATATCTACAAGATCAATGTAGCTGCCATCAGCGTCAATGTTTGACAGTCTACCTGTAACTGCGAAATACTTTCCTTTATATGTGTCGCTTGCGTTCATTGCATTTGCTTCTAAAGCATCAGACAGCTCATCGGTAGTAACTTCCGCATACTCAATTGCTTCTTCCTCCGGGGCAGTTTCCTCTACCTGGGCAGATGAATCACCACCACCTGATGTAGAACTGTCTGAACCTCCCGTTCCACCTGCAGCGCCACCGATACCAATAACAAGAACTGCAGCCAGGATCCAGAACCAAACTCTCTTATATATCGGCTTCACATTTTTCCCGCCACACTTTGGACAAGTCTTTGCTCCTGCAGCTATCTCTGCTCCGCAATGTTTGCATATTGTCATTTTATCCTTTGCCATATGAATACCTCTCTTTCCTACGAATAATAATGATGACTTTGAAAAAGTAATCGTTGCATTTCAATATTAGTTAATCTGAAGTGGAGGTAGGTGTGCTGTCAGCACGAAAAAAGTGCGGCTGTACCGCACTCTGTGTTAGGCGTTTTGTGAAATCACTCATACATCGAGTGGTTTAAGACCATTCTGTTCCAACATTATGTTAACGTCAGTGACTCTTCTGATACCCTGATTGATCGCTATGGCAATGCGTGCATCTCTCTCATCCCTCGGATAGAGTGCAGAGTGCTTTACAAGTTCAAGCGCTCTGTTGGTCTGACTAAATGAAGCGCCAAGACCGATACATATAGCTATTACCTTGTCCCGGCCCGGATTCGCTCTTTCGCCGCCTAGAATGTTGTAGACATAGTTTTTACTGATGCCGCTTCTGTCAATCAACTCGGGAACACTGATTTCATGGGCTGCCATTATCTCGTTAAGGAAACCATGTAATGTGCTAATCTTGGAATGGTCTTTTATAAAGGATTCCGCCTCTTTGGCATCCTTTATGTTTTGAAGCTTTTTTGATAAAGACCTTGTTGTGTCTTGTTCCATTACACACCTCTTAGCTTACATTATGATATTATAATAACAGAAGAAGATACTTGAATCCACCTAATGCAAATCACGCAAGAGGATACTGTCAAATGAATTGTGAGGACGAACTTAAACTATCTTTCTACAAAGAAATAGCATCTGTAAGCGAACGTCATGGAGTCAAACTGGTTCAGCACAAGGATACCGGCAAGATTTATGTTAAAAAAGAATTGACGCACTATGATGTACCGATCTTTGAGATCATCAGGGATGGACACTTTGCCGGCGTTCCGGTAATAAAGGAGTTAATTGAATCAGAAGACAAGCTGACTGTAATTGAAGACTATATAAGCGGACACAGTGTGGACGAACTTCTTGAGCCAGGTCCTTTCAGCGTGAAAGAAACAATAAGGGTGATCTCAGACCTTTGTGACATTCTTGAGCCGTTCCATACAAGTACTCCGCAAATAGTGCACCGGGATATAAAGGCCTCCAATGTCATAATAGATAATGAAGGGAAAGTGTACCTGATAGATTTTGATGCATCTAAGTTTGTGATCCGGGGGCGTAACAGGGATACGGATCTTATAGGCACTGAAGAATATGCAGCTCCTGAACAATATGGTTTTGGACAGTCAGACCAGAGGACTGACATTTATGCACTTGGTGTTTTAATGAACAAAATGCTGACTGACTCATTTCCACAAGAGAAAATGTTTGAGGGCAGACTATCGCAGGTCATCAGGCGTGCCATTGAGATCGATCCTGAGAACAGATATCAGAATGTCCGTGAATTAAAGAGGGCGCTTAAAGGCGATCGCATTGAAGGAGCAGACAACGTTGAAGTCGAATACGTTACAGCAAAACAGGATGTACAGGAGGGAATTCTCAAAAGAGGCCTTTCGCGTCTCCCGTATCCAATCAGAGAACTGCCCGGCTTCAGGTCGGGAAATCCGCTTTTCTTCTGTCTTGCTTTAGTCTCGTACTCACTTCTGATCACTTTGGGATTTTTTGGTGTAGTGAAATCTCCGGACCTTACACCTGCACAAAACAGATTCTACGATATGGCAATTTTTTTGATGATCATCGTGCCCACTCTGTATTTAGGGAATTACCTTGGAATAAGAGACCGATTTCCGAGCGCGAAGTCATCCGGAACAGTATCCAACTTTATCAGGATAGGGGTAGGAGCGCTTGCATCAGAAGTAGTTGTGATTTTGGCAGTAACCATCGCTGTTATGATACTTGGTATGTGATAACCAGAAAGTGATGCGTCAGCTTGGAAAACAGGGGGATTTTCTTTGCGCGATAACGCCTTTTTACTAGTGTCTTTTTGTGCATTGTGTTTTATAATATTTTTGGTATGTGTGGGCATGCCCCGCAATAGACGAAAACACGAAAGATCATGTTAATAAATCTCTTAAGGAGGACATGAAAATGATAGACAAAATTCTCGTTGAAGCGTGCGTAAAAGCATTCAAAACCATTCTTGAAAGAGAAAACGTGCCATATTTCATCAAAGATGATGAAGAGGCTCAGTATTTCTACAATCTTTGGGAGGAGACTGATAAAGAAAGAGGGTTGGCATACAGACAGGCGCTGCCTGCTATCGAACGCATAGCGTCGCATGAACCGTTTCTTTTTGTAACTGACGGTGAACCGCTTTGCATACGTCTGAATTATCTGGACAGACAGCTTGAGAGGGACTCCTTCGGTGAGATCATGCTTGAGCGTCCTGACATTGACTGGCGCTTCTCCATTTCGGTAAAGAACGACGCGAAGATCCTTTCGGCTCTGCCTGTCGCGGACCGTGAGCTCGACATGGACAAGGACGTGATAAAAAACTCGTTCAACGGTATCGATGATTTCGGCTACCGCATTTTCGGCATACCGTGCTCAAATGATTACTTTGATGATGTGAACGAGATACTCATGAATATCGCGCCTCGTGACAGCGAAAACTGGGCGGAGCTGATCAAGGATGAAAAGTTCATATACGGTTCACTTATAACACCTATGCTTGAGGCCATGAAGCGTGAGCTTCCGCGCATATTCAAATTCCATCCTGAAGCTCCGCAGAAGCTGTTTGATTACTTCTACGGCAAGATAGATTACTATTTCATCAAGACTATCGATGAACTTGAGGCTACACGTATAGGCTGTGTGAATGCACGTGGAATGCTTGGCTGCATGCCTAATAACACAAACCTGCTGACTCCTAAAACAGGATTCCCTTCGGAACTCCTTGAGGTCAGATTCGCTACGGGCAAATACGGTGAGGTCTCGAGAAATACGCTGCAGCTGAGCTTTGATGGCGGCTGGGCATTATGCATCACCATGCAGCCTGTATATGACACTTACGGTGAGTTTGGATTCGACCTGCAGGTATATCTGCCGGTTACACCTTACGGCAGTTACCGTGACCAGGTAGACTGGGCTCCTGAAGCGTAGGGGGGATATTGTCAAGAATCAAAGAATTGTTTTTGAATAACAGACGGCCCGCTGCCGAAAAACTCGGCAGCGAGCCGGTAAAAAGTCTGCTGATCTCAATGGCCATACCGTCGATAGTGGCCATGCTGATGCAGGCTCTTTATAATACCGTGGATTCTATGTACGTGTCGCGCATAAGCGAAGGCTGCTTTGCCGCGGTCACGCTGGCGTTCCCGGTACAGATGATAATCGGAGCAATGTCCACGGGCATAGGCGTCGGTATCAATTCGAGCATAGCAAGGCATCTCGGAGCGGGAGAGAAGGATGAAGCCTGCAAGGCCGCGAGCAACGGCATATCCCTGGGCTTTGTAGCCATGGCTATAATGATAGTTTTCGGTCTCCTCGGCTCCAACGCTTTCATACGCATGTTCACTGATGATCCGGAAGTCATTGCCGCCGGCACCATTTACATACGCACCATATGCGTGCTGGCGCTCGGAACCATATTCACGCAGATATCATTCTCCGTGCTGCAGGGATCGGGCAACATGGTAATGCCTATGATGTCACAGCTTGCGGGCGGAGCCTGCGTTATACTGCTGGATCCGCTGTTCATCTTCGCTCTCAAACTTGGGGTACTCGGCGCCGCGATAGCTTCAAGCCTTTCGCAGATGATAGGCATGAGCATAGGCTTCTATGGCATATTCAGGGTAAACCGGGAGAATCTTCCCGTGACGTTCAAAGGTTTCCGGCCTGACTTTGAGATAATAAAGGACATATTGGCCGTCGGCATCCCGGCGATGCTTACCCAGGCTACGACATCGATCGTGTCCGGGATCATCAACAAGCTGATCGCGGGATACGGCACCGCAGCGATCTCCGTATTCGGAGGATACGGCAAGGTCTCAAGCTTCGGCACTTTGCCTATATTCGGAGTGACGCGCGGAATGAATCCGATACTCGGTTACAGCGTCGGAGCCAAAAACAAACAGCGCTTCCTTGAGACGAGGAATCTCGCTTACAAACTGGCATCGATATTCGCAGTCCTGACAGCGGCGCTCTTCGTCTTTGCCCCGGGAGTGGTCCTCAGCATGCTGAACGCGACTCCTGAGATGAGGGAGATAGGAATGTCGGCATACCGTATACTGGGAGCGCCTATGGCTCTTTACGGCATAAGCATAGTATCGGTCCAGGTATTCCCTCCGGCAAAAAAATCGTACATATCCATGACACTCACACTGATGAGACAGGTGGGCTACATGGTGCCTATCTGCACCATCCTTTCCAGGACCTGGGGATTAACGGGAATCTGGACAGGCTACGCTGCAGCGGATATCATCAACTTCTTTGTAGTAATTGCAGCCAATATCTGGCTCAGAAAGAAAGTCCTGGATAAATGGGAGATGGAGGATAAGGATCAATGAAATACAGCCTGATGGTCACTTCACTGTATGAAAGCGGAGCGAGAAAAAACGTCGAGTACTACTCGATCAAAGAACAGAACAGAAATATGTACTGTGACGCCATTCTTTCAGCGGAGGCGGCAAGCAAGTACATACTGGCAAATCATTATATCGATGAGATAATAACGATCGGAAGCAATCTGACATACGATCCGGGTGACGAGCAGGTGAACATAGTCCTCAGAGAGGGCTCGTCGTTCTATTCTTCGGATATAAATGAACTGTCCACATACAGCCTGCTCAGATACAGACTGGCGCAGTACATAGATGAACTCAGGATAGAGGAACAGGATATAAGAGAATTGCTTGATGATGACGAACAGGACAGAGTCATAGGATTTTTAAAGGACTTTTACCATAGGAACCTGCAGAGCATTACGGGCTCAAAGTTCAACCGTTTCTTTGATTATCTTGTCAACGATATAGACCTGAGGAATAAGGTGCTTGAGGAACTCGGCAACAGTATTCCCGAAGCCGCGCAGGATACGGACAGGTATCACACGTGGATCAGGAATTATCTATACAGCGAACTCAGGGACAGCTCCAAGATGGAACTTATGAGAGGCAACGAAAACGTACAGATCGCTTTCATACCGACAGATGAAGGCGGGACCATGTCATTTGTAGACAAACTGCTGACTACACTGAAAGGCCTCGCCGGCCGCACAGAGGAGCATGATGAGTTCGATCTTTACATATGCATACAGAGCGACAACGTAAAGGATACTCTAACTCTGATGAACTTCCTGGACATCGTGAAATCGATGCCGGGAGACAAGGTAAACATAAAGAAAGTGGTGACAGGCACTCATACTTCAGAGGCGTTATACAACGACTTGAGTGATGATACTGAACTGTACGGGACGTCATCGCTCCTTGCGGGTACAAGGTCTTTCCTGCAGTACGGAAAGACAGATATGCTCATGCATGCATGGCATAAGCAGAAGACAGAGAATAAATACATTGAAAGGATGCTTTATGCGATGAGAAACATCGACATAGGCATTTCTCTCTGTGACATAGGTGACATAGAAAGGGGAATCAACAGCCTCAAGAGACTGTTCGCTGAAGAAAAATATGTGCCGGGAGACAGCATCTTCGAAAAATACTTTGAGGTCATTGTAAGAGGTATCAAGGAAGACTACGGAGTACTGGTAAGCAAAGAGCACACCGAGTTCATTGACCTTGTTAAGTGGGCATACAAAAAGGACTTCTGGCAGCAGACACTGACACTTATAGAGTCCAAAGCTCCTGCTGACTTTGTCGAGCGCGGAATCTTCTACTACTGCAATGACAAGGAGTCAAAGGAGAGAGCCACAAAACTGTTCGGAGACATTTACTACGACTTCAAACCGTTTGAGAAGTATAAGCTGGACAATGTTTCGCACTACTTTGTCAAGTTCTATGGCCGAGGGAGAGTGGGGCGCACAATTAACCAGCAGCAGTTCCAGGAACGTTACACAGAGGGCAGGATCGCCGATCTTGACACGAATGATCCGAATACGATCAAGGCGTTCACGATTTGTCCTGACAGAGAGCTCCTCAGTAATCTGCTCTTTGCGTATTACAAACTGGGCGATGTCAGGAACGCGACGAATCACGCTGAAGAAGGTTCAAAAAGGTTCAGGATGCTCGAAGACGAGTCAGATGTGGGCGAACGCATGAGCATGATCGAACAGGCGGTAGAAAGCTTTATTTACATGTATGATCAGGTCATTGCAGCTATCGGCGATGCTAAGGCGGATGTATGGACAGTGAGCAATGAAGAGATAAGGGCGTACGCGGCCACACTGAAGCCTAAGTTCGGCAAGGGCGGCGGCAATAAGCATGACAAGCCTAAAGACGCTCAAAACGACAAGCAGGAGAAAGAGGAGAATTAAGCGATGTGGAAGAAACCTGAGAACAAGGTGCTGCGTTTCCTTAGAGAAGCGCTCATAGTCATCACGTCTGCTTTCTTTGGCTCCTCCGTACAGATCTTCGTCATGATCCCAAACGGCATGACTTCCGGCGGAATGCCGGGAATAGCCAGACTGATCACTCACTTCCTTCCTGTCAGCTACTCGCTGGTGTACTACACGCTGTCCATGGGAGTGCTCATCATCGCCTGGATCACGATGGGAAAAGCTGAGGTGAAGCGCATAGTGGCTCTGGGTTTCGCGTATCCGATAATGCTCTTCATCTTTGAGCATATCGATTATGAATTCCTGGATTCGCCGGACCCGTTTCTCGCAGCCATCCTTATAGGTCTGTTTTACGGTATCGCGACCGGCGTCGGATATATCGGAGGTTACTCTTCGGGCGGCACCGATACGCTTGCCCGTGTGGTCAAATTCAGATTGTTCAACCATCTGCGCACGGGCGACATACAGATGGCCATGGACGTAGCCATCATAGCCGTCTCTGCGTTTGTATTCGATACAAATATCGCGATGTACGCCATAGTCACAGCCGTGGTCGCGGCGAAGGTGATCTCGCTGATCACTGTGGGATACAGCGGAAGGTTCGTGCAGTTCGACATAATCGCGAGCTCAAAGGAAAAGGCCGATCAGATAACCGAGTATGTTCTGCATGATGTGAACAGGGCTGTCACGTCACATGTCTCGCGCGGAGAATACACCCATGAGGAGCGCAGGACGCTTTCCGTGATATGCACTCCGGCAGAAAGCATCAAAATCAAAAAGTATGTCGCAGATGTCGATCCTGATTCATTCGCGACGGTAATGTCTCTGACAAATGTCTGGGGCAAGCGCTTCCAGGATATCAACGAAGCAGATAATACATAACAGGAAAGAGAGAAAGATATGTTCAACAACAAAATGCTGCCGCCTATATACTTCATAGCAGCCATCTCATGCGCTACGGTTTTCTACGGAAAGCGTGAGTGGGGCTGGCTGGTCGCGGCAGGCGTCTGGCTTGCGCTCAGTGTTTTCTATTTCATCAAAAACAAGAGTGACAACGATTTGAAGTAGCAGCGCAGCCGCTTATTATATGGAAGTTTCAGAGAAGGATAGCCGTTACGGCTATTCTTTTTTTGAAAAATTTTTTTAAGGGGGGCTATTATAGATTTGTAGTAGATGAGAAAAAAGCAAAAAAGTCAAGCGTCAATATAAAGTAGTAGCTGTTCGGGGTTTCCGGACAGCTTTTTTGAATGTGTCTATTCAAGAAAACGTTGTGGCTGATTCAGTATAAGAAAACCTCTAAACTTATGCTGAAGGAGTGTAGTTATGGATTATAGTCAATATACGAATAGACAGAACCAGATCATAAGCGGGCAGTATCCTATCACGAGGATAACGAACCACGAACTTAACCGCCTGTTGGAAAAGGCGCTATACAAGTTCGATTCTTCTGTGGCCAATATGGTAACAAATGAATTGGCCATGAGGAATGTTCGTGTCGGACATTATACTGGACCATACTCAAAGCGGCAGGAAGATCTAATAAGCGGCGAGATCCCAATCAGGGATGCAAGTACGCAAGAGCTTAAGGTTGCATACAAGGTAGCCAGAGCTCATTGCGATAAGGAGGGCGCTATGGTTCTGGAAACTGAGCTCAGACTGAGAGGCCCTTTGCTTACAGACATCCAGGGATATTCTGCCTCGCAGACACAACTGATCTTAGGCCTTAAGCCAATCGAAACAGCTCAGGACGGAGCGATAAGCGCACTGGCTAATGCAGCAGAACACCTTTGCGACCAGGATGTTGCTGAGTTCGCTAATGCAGAAGAAGACCGAAGGGGATTGAAGAAGCGCAGGACGAATAAGCGAACGCTCAGCATCGAGGAGATCCTTCTCGAGTCAGAAAGCTTCAAGAACGCAGATGACCTTGCGCTTTGCCAGGCGGCATTTGATCTTTATAGTCCTTTCTACGTTCTTAACAACATGAAACTTGTCGATCACGATCGTGGCGTTAGGGAGTAGCTCCGGCAGCCACGAGACATAACCTGAGTTCATATCCACCGTGACAATTTCAATGTTTTTATCCCAGTCTTTGAGACCCTTGATCCCTTCGATCATGGTGTCTCTCTTATTGTCGACAAGAATGTCGAGAAGTTTGCCGGTCTGTATGTCTACAAGCACACCGCGTGCTTCTTTGCGAAGATGTTTTTCATCAATGCCCAGCATACGAGGCGCGACTGGAGGATGAGCTTTCCTTTCGGCTTCATACTTTTCGATTTCTTCGTCCATGATCTTGCTTATCGTGTACTGTGAAAAGCCGGATCGTTCAGAAAGGATCGAGAAAGGCTGCAGGAAGACCTCTTTCCTAAGGTATTCCTCAAGTCTGCTTGTCATCTGGCGGCTTCCTGAGAGCCCCTCGATCGTCGCAGTGAACTTCTCAAGGTGACAATTATTGCAAGTCATCCGGGGTGGGTCGATCAGGATATCCACCCTCATGTTATTGCGGCTAACGTCGTGTACAAGACGAGGCTTATGAGCTTTGCCGTCGAGCTTCAGGTCATCAGAGTGACAATTAGGGCAGCCGTCTTTCGGTCGATACTTATTGTCGATATGAACCTTAAATAACATGTAGGGACTGCCATCCTTTGGTACTTGCACCTCGTCAACAACAAAATGAGGGATATCCAGAGATGGTCTGAATGATATTTCCCGGAGATCGTACGAAGAGAATTTCACAGTTTCGAGATTCATAGTTCCTCCATTGGGCACAAAAAATCCACCGCGTAACGGTGTCCCTCATACCCTTATATAATTATTATACCATTATAGATATATCACTGTAGCAAAGCAGCCCAATATTTTCATTTTCCGGGCTGCGATTTTGCACGCTCTGCAAGTTCATCGGCAACATCAATAGGATCATCGCGCAGTACGATATAAGGGAGGACCTCAAGCTTCTGCTTCAGCTTCGATTCGCTGAGGATCGCGTCAGCCTTGTCCGGCGGCATACACTTGTGAAGTATCAATGCGCTTCTCACTGCGTCGTAATACCAGGCTTTCCGTGCAATAGCAGACATCCTTTTCATCTTGGCGAATGTTCTGTTAACTCGCTCGAATGTAGGAGCCTCAACGGCACGGATATCACTAACGATTTTCTTTGCCTTGAAGCGCGTGACGACATTCAACTTCCTGTCGTCATCGGACTTCGGATTTACGATCGTATAGACTCGTAAAGACGAGGGACGTTGGTTAAGGAACACCATCTCGGCAGAGGTCTGTCTGGATTCATCCAAGTTAAATGTTACGGTGGACAGGTTCGCATCCAGCTCGAAGGAAGGGCTGATGACGAGCGAATGCTCGTTAAAGAATCTGAGGATTCTTTGTTCGGTCCAGTACACGATGGGGTAATCTACCTGATATGTAAGATCTGTCATATATACTCCTTTCAGTAAGTCATTTTTCGAATAGTTTCAACTTGCAATACTATTCTACCTTAGCAAAAACCATGATCCCGCCGATTTATTGTAAGTGTGTACGCTCTATGGTTTACAGCGTGTATTTTTTTGTTCTTTTTGGAAGAAAAGTGAGAAAAGATGCGGTTTTGGCTGAGGGTGCAGTTCGGATCCTTCACGTGATCCCGGGCTTTAATGGATTGTGCGAATAAAGGAAATATAATCAATACGAACAATTGCAAAAGGAAAAAGGGTTATGTGTGCCGATTGATTATGTCTCAGTTCTGCAAATAGGATCCAAAGAACAGACAGTTCAATTTGGCGTGCCTTGTTTTTTATTGGAGCAAGAAATAATCGCTGGAAAAGGATGTGGTATAATAACATCAAATGCAAAGAACTGGCCCATATGGAGGAAACCATTATGACAAAACCAGTAAAAATGAGGTTTAAGTTCCTTACCATACCTACAACGCTTCTCTTGGTATTATTCATGATGTGCTTTTTTGGCGTTGTTAGAGTTTACGGTGGTGAGATAGTCGATTCAGGGACATGTGGAGAAAATCTTACATGGGCTTTGGACGATGAAGGGACTCTCACGATCTCCGGAGAAGGGGCAATGGAAGATTATGAAAAAGCTTCTGAAAGCCCGTGGTATTCTAACAGACAAAGCATAACGAAAGTTGTTATCGAGGAGGGGATAACGAACACCGGGAGATTTGCATTCTCTTATTGCAGTAGTCTTGAGAGCATTACAATACCGGAAGGCGTGACGAGTATCGGATCCTACACATTTTACTATTGCAGCAGTCTGACAAGCATCACGATACCGGCTAGCGTGACAAGCATCGGGGTCTATGCATTTTCCTATTGCGACAGCCTGAAATATGTCTTCTATGGCGGTTCTGTATCTCAATGGAGTAGCCTTAGTAACAAACCAACACGTGGGAAAGTCCATTATTCTGGAACTGGACATACATATAATGATTGGATACTCGTAAAGGGGGCGACCTGTACGGAAGACGGCATCAATGAGAAAATTTGTTCAGTTTGCAATTACAAATTGACAGAGGTAATTCCAGCAACAGGACACGACTGGGGTGAGCCTACATATATGTGGTCAGAGGACAATAGTTCGGTGACAGCCACCTGTGATTGCAACAGGGGTCATACAGCAACCGAGACGGTCGATACTTTATCAGAAATCACAAAGCCTGCGACATATAATGAAATGGGCGAGACAACATACACTGCAGTGTTTACCAACGATGTATTCACCACTCAGTCTTTGATTATAGTAGACATCGACATGCTTCCAAGGAAATCGATCTCCAAGGCGACTGTCAGCAATATTAAGGAGAAAGTATATTCTGGAAGCGCATTGAAACAGTCACCGACTGTCAAGGTAGGTGGCAAAACCCTTAAGTTGGGTACTGATTATTGTCTTGCATACTGGAATAACAAAAATGTTGGGACAGCAACTGTCAAAATTATAGGCATAGGTGCGTATAAGGATTCGGTGAGCAAGACCTTTAAGATCAATCCTAAGGCAACGACTATGTCAACAGTGACTGCTGCAAGTAAGGGCTTCACGGCCAAGTGGAAGAAGCTTACGATCCAGACGACCGGCTACCAGTTGCAATATGCACTGAACAGCAAGTTCACTTCCGGAAAGAAGACAATAACGGTCAGCAGTAACAAGACTGTATCAAGGAAAGTCACTAAGCTGAAAGCAGGAAAGAAGTATTATGTAAGGGTGCGTACATATAGGACAGTGAGCGGAAAGAAGTACTACTCAGCATGGAGTAAGGCCAAGGCCGTTACAACAAAGAAATAGTATGATACCGAGAAAGGCCTGCGGGAGAGACTCCGCAGGCCTTTTGATTTGTTCAGAAACTGCTTTGCCGAAATCCGACAATAAATGACCTCTTTTCAACACAAAAAGCACTTTCTTTTCAAAGGCGTTGAACTTCGCAAAACTGCCGGATATCATGCTTTCAAAGGCTGATATTTGAGTTGTGAGAGGAGAAACAATGCTTAACGAGGAAACTATAAGAAAGATTTTCAAGACTGCTATGGAGCGATATGCTGATGAACATGAAGGCAGAAAGGGAATCGCCAAGAAAGATGTAATTGAACAGGTCTTGTCATACGATGGTGATCTGGATGATGTACGGGCTGTAATGATCAAGGGGATTGAGGTATTGATTCCGAAGGCAACAATAATATAATTATTGAAAAAAGGATTAGAGAAGGACTATGAGATTATATGATGAAGAAGAGGGGGATCTAAACTTTACTGAATTGCTACGAGATTACGTCATTGCCAGTATGATGGAAAATCCGGAGATATATAAAAGAGCTGGCCTCAGCAGAGCTGTATTTTCCAGTTTGTTCACGAGGGGACACATTCCAAAGAAGAGGACGATATTGGCTCTTGCTATAGGGCTAAAGCTTGACTTGCACGAGACTGAACGGCTGTTGATGAAAGCCGGGTACTCATTTTCAGACACTATTAAAGGAGATCTTATCGTTGCACGATTCATCACTCAGGGGATATACGACATAAACAGGATCAATGAGGCGCTCTACGAGCAAGGAGAACCGCTTCTTGGCAGTAGATCATATTGACTGATCCCGCTTGATTAGCGGGTTTTTCTTTGAGTAAAAACTGCCTTTGTTAACATTATAGCGTGGGGTATAATATCAGTGAACTATTAATGACTATACTCGAAAGGACAACAAATGGCACCGAGCAACGCACAAAGGGACGAATTACATAAGACCATATGGAAAATCGCAAACGACCTCAGAGGAAGCATCGACGGATGGGACTTCAAGCAGTATGTGCTTGGGACCCTGTTCTACCGATACATATCTGAGGATTTTAATGCATATATCAACAAGGGCGAGATTGAGGCCGGTAGCGAAGACTTCAACTATGCCGACATCAGCGATGACATGATCGATGATGCAACAAGAGAAGACCTTATCAGAGAGAAGGGGTACTTCATCTACCCGAGCCAGCTCTTCAGCAATGTAGTAAAAACAGCTGACAAGAACGAGAACCTGAACGAGACGCTCTCAGGCATCTTCGCGAGCATTGAAGGTTCTGCCAGCGGAACAGATTCGGAAGAAGACATGAAGGGGTTGTTCTCTGACTTCAATGTCAATGACACGAAGCTCGGAGGATCCGTTAGCGAGAGAAACAAGCTTCTCGTAAAGCTCCTGAATGCTGTAGCAGGCATGCAGCTCGCAGACGAATACGGCAAGAACAACATCGACGCTTTCGGAGACGCTTATGAGTACCTGATGTCTATGTATGCTGCCAACGCAGGCAAGTCCGGCGGCGAGTATTACACTCCGCAGGAGGTCTCAAGACTTCTTACACTTCTGACGCTTGTTGGAAAAACGTCAGTCAATAAGGTGTATGACCCTTGCTGCGGTTCAGGCTCTCTGCTCCTCCAGGCGGCCAAGATCCTCGGCAGAGAGAATGTAGAGGTCGGTTTCTTTGGACAGGAGAAGAACCCTACGACATATAACCTCTGCCGCATCAATATGTGGCTCCACGATATCGGATATGACAAGTTTGATATCGCTCGCGGTGATACCCTGACAGACCCGATGCACTGGGATGACCAGCCATTCGAATGCATCGTGACCAACATGCCTTATTCGATCCCGTGGGAGGGAGATGACAACCCGATTCTCATCAACGATGAGAGATTCGCTCCTGCAGGCGTGCTTGCGCCAAAGAGTAAAGCAGATCTCGCTTTTGTTATGCACTGCCTCTCGTGGCTTGCTCCGAATGGCGCAGCTGCCATCGTATGCTTCCCAGGAATCATGTACAGAGGCGGAGCAGAGAAGAAAATCAGGAAGTATCTCGTAGACAACAACTACATTGAGAGCATCATACAGCTCCCTGACAACCTGTTCTTCGGCACCTCTATAGCCACCTGCATCATGACACTCAGGAAGTCGAAGCCGGACAGCGGCATCCTGTTCATAGATGCTTCTAAGGAGTTCATCAAGGTCACTAACGACAATAAGCTGACTGAAGAGAACATCCAAAATATCCTGAAGCTGTACACGGACAGACAGGACAAGGAATACCTCGCCAAGCTTGTCGACAGAGACAAGATAGCAGAGGAAGACTACAACCTCTCAGTAAGCACTTACGTTGAGAAAGAAGACACCAGAGAAAAAATCGACATCGTCAAGCTCAATGCTGAGATTAGAGAAATCGTTGCCAGAGAGCAGGTGCTGAGAGACGAGATAGACAAGATCATCGCTGAGATCGAAGGAGAACAGTAATGAGCAGACTTGATGAACTGATAAAAGAACTGTGCCCAGATGGCGTTGAATACAAAAAACTCTCTGAGATTGCCTCCATCTCAAGAGGAGGTAATTTGCAGAAGAAAGACCTTCGCGAAGAAGGTATTCCTTGCATTCATTATGGGCAGATTTATACAAAATACGGCTTGTTTGCAGATAAGACATTATCTTTTATAAGCGAGGAAGTAGCTAAGAGGCAAAAGATTGCACAGCCCGGCGACATAGTAATGGCGGTAACGAGCGAAAATATTGACGATGTTTGTAAGAGCGTGGCGTGGCTTGGTGATAAAGATGTTGCAGTAAGTGGCCACACAGCAATAATCCATCACAATATGGACCCGAAGTTTCTTACATACTATTTTCATTCATCTCATTTCTTTGCGCAGAAGGTAAAGCTTGTTCATGGTACGAAGGTTATGGAAGTGACGCCAGACCACCTTTACATGGTAAGCGTGCCTGTACCTCCTCTGGAGGTACAACGTGAAATCGTCCATATATTGGACCCTTTCAGCGGAGCTTTCAGCGGAGCTGAAAGACAGGAAACTGCAGTATGAATATTATCTGTACAAACTTCTTACATCACAGACAAATGCAAAAAGGCTCTTAATAAGGGAAATTGGGCCAGTATGCATGTGCAAAAGGATCATGAAATCACAAACCACGACCGAAGGAGATGTCCCATTCTTTAAGATTGGGACTTTCGGTGGAAAGCCAAATGCTTTCATATCAAAAGAAACATTTGAAGAATACAAGTCCAAATACTCATATCCCAAAAAGGGAGAGGTGCTAATATCCGCTGCTGGCACCATAGGGAGGACGGTTGTCTTTGATGGAAAGCCTTCATATTTTCAAGATTCAAACATAGTATGGGTTTCAAATGACGAGACGAAAGTCTTGAATCAGTATCTTTATCATTACTACAAACTGAATCCTTGGGCGATTTCAACTGGAGGCACCATTGCCAGGCTGTATAACGATAACATTCTTAACGCTGAAATTGTTGTACCTTCGTTAGAGGAACAAGAACGCATCGTTTCAATTTTGGATAAGTTTGAAATGCTTTGCAATGATATCTCCGATGGGCTTCCTGCCGAAATCGAGGCAAGGCAGAAACAATACGAATACTATAGAGACAAACTCCTCACGTTCGAGGAGAAGAAGGAGGCATAAAAATGCCAAATAACAGCACATACAACGTAGTCGCCAGTTCAGAAGGCGTTACCGTTGTATCTGAATATAAGAGAATAGACAGTCAGGCAAAAGACTACCAGTCTGAAGCCCAACTTGAAGCGTCATTCATCAAGCAGCTTCAGGGGCAGGGCTATGAGTATCTGACGATCCATAAGGAGAAGGATCTCATAGACAACCTGAGGCACAGGCTTGAAGTGCTGAATGACTATAAGTTCACCGATAAGGAGTGGACTCGCTTTTTCAATGAAGTCATCGCTAATCCGAACAACGGCATCAAGGAAAAGACCAAAATGATTCAGGAGGGCGGCAGTCAGCAGCTCCTGATCAAGGACGACGGACAGCCGAAGAATATAATCCTGATCGACAAGAACAACATCCACAGGAACTACCTGCAGGTCATCAACCAGTACACTGTCGGCACCGACGATGGCGCAAAGCATGATAACCGCTATGATGTGACGATCCTTGTAAACGGCCTTCCGATGGTCCATTGCGAGCTCAAACGCAGAGGCAGGGCTATCAGAGAGGCATTCAACCAGATCGACAGATACCAGAGGGATTCTTTCTGGGCAGGTTCAGGTCTGTATGAGTATATCCAGATATTCATTATCTCCAACGGCACTCATACGAAGTATTACTCCAATACCACGAGAGATAACCACGTCAAGGAGCGGACAGCTGCAAGGAACAAGTCCAAGAAGACCTCGAGCAGCTTTGAGTTTACCTCGTACTGGGCAGATGCCACTAATAAGGTAATTGCCGACCTCGAGGACTTCACAAGGACATTCCTGACAAAGCATACGCTTTTGAACATCATCACGAAGTATTGTGTGTTCACGACAGAGGAGATGCTTCTTGTCATGCGTCCGTATCAGATCGCAGCTACAGAGCGTATCCTCAGCAGGATTATCATTTCCTCAAACTATAAGAAATACGGCACGCTCGAAGCCGGTGG
Source organism: uncultured Eubacteriales bacterium (assembly GCA_902776285.1). Taxonomy (GTDB): domain Bacteria; phylum Bacillota; class Clostridia; order Peptostreptococcales; family Anaerovoracaceae; genus Crickella. Next base: position 90,072 of record CACYPK010000006.1, on the reverse strand, counting down.
ATACATTTGGCATACGACTGGATCCGGCAAGACACTGACGTCGTTCAAGACGGCTCAGCTTGCTACGCAGCTTGAAGGTATCGATAAGGTGCTGTTTGTTGTCGACCGTAAGGATCTGGACTACCAGACCATGAAAGAGTATGACCGCTTCGAAAAGGGCGCTGCCAACTCAAACAGGTCTACAACGGTCCTTGAAAGACAGATGGCCGATCCGAACGCTAAGATAGTCATCACGACCATCCAGAAGCTTGAGATTTTCTGCAACAAGTACAAGGGGCACAAGGCCTTCAACGACCATATCGTCATCATCTTCGATGAGTGCCATCGCAGCCAGTTCGGCCAGATGCATAAGACCATCACTAAGGAATTCAAGAAGTATCATCTCTTCGGATTCACGGGCACTCCGATCTTTGCTGTCAACGCAAGTGGAGGAAGCGATCCTACGCTCAAGACGACCGAGCAGGCATTCGGAGAGAGACTTCATACATATACCATCGTAGACGCTATCAACGACGGCAACGTACTGCCGTTCAAGATAGATTACATCAAGACCATAGACATCAAGGATGATGTCCGGGACAAGGATGTAGTAACAATAGACAGGAAGAAGGCTCTTGAGGCTCCGGAAAGAGTAGCCGAAATCGTCGCATACGTCCTGGAGCATTTCGATAAGAAGACCAAGCGTGATGACAAAGCATATTCCTTCAAGCAGCTCCAGAATATCGGAGCCGTTGCTTCCGGAAGGGGCAACGTACAGGAGATAAAGGAAGCAGCTAAGCTCAAGGGCTTCAACTCCATCTTTGCTGCCAGCTCGATCCCGATGGCGATAAAGTACTATCAGGAGTTCAAGAAGCAGATAGGAGAGAGGGACCTCAAGATAGCGACCATCTTCAGCTTCAGCCCTAACGAAGACAACCTTGATGACGAGTCTTTCGACACAGACTCGCTCGATCAGAGCTCAAGAGACTTCCTTGACTCCGCAATCATGGACTACAATCTGACGTTCCATACGAACTACGATACGTCTTCTGACAAGTTCCAGAACTACTACAAGGATGTGTCGCTCCGCATGAAGAACAAGGAGATAGATATCCTGATCGTAGTCAACATGTTCCTGACAGGCTTTGACGCTACAACGCTCAATACTCTGTGGGTAGATAAGAACCTCAGACAGCACGGCCTTATCCAGGCGTTCTCGAGGACCAACAGGATACTCAACAGCGTCAAGACATTCGGTAACATCGTATGCTTCAGAGACCTTCAAAGCGAAACAGACGAAGCGCTTGCTCTGTTCGGTGACAAGGATGCAAGCAGCATCGTACTCCTGAAAGACTACGACTCTTACATGAAGGGCTATGATGACGGGAAAGGGCACCACAAGGGCTACGAGGAGATCGTTGCCGAGATAATGGACAGATTCCCGCTCGGAACACAGATCGTCGGCGAACAGAACCAGAAGGACTTCATATCGCTCTTCGGTTCGCTCCTGAGGCTCAGAAACATCCTTACAGCGTTCGACCAATTCGACGGCAATGACATCCTCTCAGAAAGAGATCTGCAGAACTATCAGTCTGTTTACATCGATCTCTACCAAAGCTGGCCAAAGACGGACGCTGAAGCCGAAAACATCAACGATGACATAGTCTTCGAGCTTGAACTTATCAGGCAGATAGAGGTCAACATCGACTACATCCTGCTTCTGGTCAAGAAGTATCATGACAGCAACTGCCAGGATAAGGAAGTCGTTGGGGACATCACAAGGGCTATCGACTCAGCCATCGAGCTCAGATCGAAGAAGGATCTCATACTCAACTTCATCAATTACTCGAAGCCGGGCGATGTATACGAGCAGTGGCATGAGTTTGTAGAGGCAGCAAGAGAAGAGGAACTCGACAGGATCATCATGGACGAAAACCTTAAGCCTGAAGAGACAAGGGCCTTTATAGACAAGTCATTTAAGAGCGGCACTCTCAAGACGACTGGTACAGACATAGATGAGCTCATGCCTCCAATGTCGAGATTCGGCGGAGGAAACAGGGTAGCAAAGAAAGAAGGTATTATCGAAAAACTGATAGCCTTCTTCGAGAAGTTCTTCGGGCTGTAAGAAACAAAGCGCTATCAAACCACAGGAGAATAGGATGAAAAAAATCTTAAGAAGTGTATTTGACTGAGTATAAAATAAGGAATTGCTGAATGAATAGAGACGGCGAAAAAGTCAAACCGCATTTGACCTATAACTTCATAACACGATCTATAATGCAGACATAAAGTTATAGATTACATAGTACAAAGTAAAAAGAGGCATCAGAACTACCTGGGCTAAATGTCTGGGAAAGGGGATGTCTCTTTTTGATGTGTCAGAAAGGAGGGAAAACATAGCACATCAAAACAACTTACAAAGACATCATAGAAAGGAGAACAATAATGGCAAGAAAAAAGTATGACTACAGCGACGTCGATGGCGTGAACACATTAAGGCTTGTGCTTGACTTCAGTAGACTAAGCTATCTGGAAGTAGTGCGGGATGCGTATGATCTGCTGGCGACAAAAGAACGAAACAAAGCAAGGACAATAGCAAAAGCAATCGAATACTATGAAGCTAATCTGTACAAGAACCAGCGGATCAACAGAGCGATGGCGATACTCAATATCGCAGCCCAAGCTAAAGAACGCTACAACCTCAAAACAGATACTGAAATAATGGACCTGCTCTCAATAGATCTGGACTCGAACAGATTCAGGGACATCAACATTCGGATTCCGCCGAGCTTACAGCCGAAGCGGATGTTATGTGGCTTCACATCCTACGATCCAAAGATGGAAGCTTTGCACAAGAGATTATTCGGTCTATCAATGAACGAGAGAGTAATGCTGGTATCAAATGCTATTACGGCATACGCAGTAGCCGCCATGGATCCTGAATGGGAAGATATGCTCATCCACAAGTTCATAAGGGATGCTATCGTCCAATATCAGAAATATCCGATGAAACGCAAACAACACATTGCGAACCTCACGTTGTTACTAACTGCTTAACACAGAGGAGGACAGGATATGATCATTCCTCAGAACGAACAACTACGTTTACACATACGCTATCAGAAATACTTCGACATTGAAGCGATCCGGGATGCGTGTAGTATTCTCAAATCTAAAGGACACACAGGGAAAGCAGAATACATCTCAAAAGCGATATGCCATGCACGAAGCACTGAATATTGCAGCAACATGGAGCGTGAGGTACTGGCTACGCTTAGATACTTGAGGTTCATAAAAGCCTACTATGAAGTGAATACCAAACAGTCAGTCGAAAAATTGCTGTCAATGGGGAAAAAGTCTGCGACCTTCAAGAACGCAGAAAAGCGGATGCTAAAGGGCGAGACCCCTCGCTGCGCCTTTTACAGCTTTAGCCCCGATGATCCAGAAGGGATATACGCATACACTGCACTTATGAATATGACTGCATCTGAAAGGGTTCAGGCTATTGCGGAGTCGATTTGTCAGTATGTACGAGATGGTTGTGACACGGCGTCTACCATGAAGGTTGCTTTCTCTATCGTTCACGATTCGATAGTCGAATATCAACAATCAAATGACAGGAGAACAGTTATTGAAGAATTTTATAAACTCCTAAAACAAGCAGATCACATTACGTGAAAAATTACCGGGGACACCTATCTCCCCGGTTTTTTGCTTGAGAAGAAAAGCTCAGACGTTTTTCAATCTCATAACTACTACAAATCTCACTTTAAGACAATTTTAGGAAATAACAAACTATCTACTACAAAACTCATCTCATACTCTTTTGATGTTGTAGGGAAAAAAATTCTATCTACTACAAACCTAAAATATCCTTAAGGGGGTTGACAGGAGGGGGAACGTGTATTATTGTACTAAGTAGTTAATACAATAATACAAATCAAGCGTATATACGTATCACCATAACCGGTCGTTATAACTGTCAGACAGCATGGCCGGTCAACAGAAAGGAAGTAAACATGGAATGGGATTTCAAGAGCGGAGTGCCGATCTATTCCCAGATCATAGATGAGATGACGATGCGGATCGCCAGCGGGGCATATGAGCCCGGCGAGAAACTGCCGTCAGTCAGAGATCTGGCGATGGACGCGGGGGTAAACCCCAACACGATGCAGAAAGCGCTGGCAGAGCTCGAACGCAAAGGACTCGTTTTCTCAGAGCGTACCAGCGGAAGATTCGTAACCAAGGAGGAAAAAGTCTTGAAAGCTTTGCATGAGGAACTTGCCAAAAAGTATTTCGAGGAATTCGCGGACAAACTCCGCAAGATAGGGATGTCAGGCGAAGAGATCGCCGGAGCCGTGAAAAGGTGGCTTCAGGACATCAAGTAGAGGAGGCGAGAATAATGGCAAGAATAGAGATCAATCACATAACAAAACAATTCGGAAACCTGACCGCGCTTGACAGCGTCGCGCTCGAGCTGGAGAAGGGACAGATAGTCGGACTGCTGGGACCTAACGGAAGCGGCAAGACGACGCTTATCAAGATACTGAACGGACTGCTGCAGCCGACAGCGGGCAGCGTGACCATAAACGGGATGGAGCCGGGCATCGAGACAAAAAAGGTCGTCGCGTATCTGCCGGACAGGAATGCGCTTCCTGATTACATGACAGCTTCACAGCTGATGGATATCTATCAGGATTTCTTCGCTGACTTTGACAGGCAGAAGGCCGAGGCAATGGTGGACGATCTTGGGATCGACCGCAAGCAGCCGATGAAGAAGATGTCGAAGGGCACCAAAGAAAAACTGCAGCTCTGCCTGGTAATGGCCAGACAGGCCGAGGTATATCTGCTGGATGAGCCTATAGGAGGAGTCGATCCGGCTACAAGAGACTATATCCTAAGGACCATCATTTCAAACTATAACGAGGACGCGGTCGTTATCATCTCGACACATCTGATATCGGATGTCGAATCGGTACTCGATGACGTTGTGTTCCTTAAGGAAGGCAAGGTGGTCCTGCACAAGGCCGCGGATGAGATCCGCGAAGAGAAGGGCGAAAGCGTAGACAAGCTCTTCAGGGAGGTGTTCAAATGTTAGGTAAGCTTTTAAAATATGAGATCCCCGCAATGGGACGCAAACTGCTGCCGCTGTACGTGGCCTGGACCGCAACGGCGTTTCTGCTGGGCCTGACGACCCAGTCCGCGGATTCAAAGAGCGAATTCATGGTAGTCATATCCGCGCTGCTGTATACAGCGATCGCAACGGCCATTTTCGTGATGACGATCATCCTGATAGTCCAGAGATACAGCAACAGCCTGCTGGGTGACGAAGCGTACTTCAATCATGTGCTTCCGGTAAGCGTATCCGCGCATATCGGCAACAAGGCGATATCAGCGACGCTGTGGATCTTCGTGACAATACTGGTAGCGATAGTCACGGCCATACTGATAGGTATAGGAGCATTGATCGTTTCGGGTGAGAGTTTCAGCCTCATAGACATGATTCACGATCTAATGGCCATAGAGCTTCCGAAGAACTGGGGCCTGTACGCGATCGAGGCGCTGATCATGGTGGTAGCAAGTGCTGTAAAGACTATAATGCAGATCTATGCCGCTATCACGATAGGACATCAGACTCAGAATCACACGACTCTGGCTTCGATAGGCGCTTATATCCTGATCATGATCTTTGAATCGACGGTAGGAAGAATCCTTATACCGGTGTTCACTAATATAGGGTTCGGTGAGGATGAACTGCTGAACTTCACTGTGATATTTATTATAAGCGTAATAGCCGCAGCGGCATTCTCGGCGATCTACTTCTTCGTCTGCAAGTACCTGATGGAGAATAAGCTCAATCTTAATTAGAGGCAGGGACATGTCATCATAATACTGCTCTGAAAAGGGCACAAAAAAGACGCGAAGGACCGTATATCCTTCGCGTCTTTCTTTGCGTGTATTACATTGATGTATAACCGCCGTCTACCGGAAGCGCCACGCCTGTTACATAAGTAGTGGCAGGGGATGCCAGAAAGATGGCTGCAGTGTCGAGTTCGCCCTCGTCACCGTATCTCTCCATCGGGATCATGGCCTGCTTGGCTACCGCGCGAGCCATCTTGAATGTTCCGAAGAGGTCGATGTTGAGCTCATTCATGAACTGGTCATCTGTGATGTCCTCCGCGGGAGCGACAGCGCCAGTTCCCGCGTTGTTGATAAGGATGTCGATGCGGCCGAATCTGTCCATGACAGTCTTTACCGCGTTTTCTACCATCTTTGTGTCAGTGATATCGCATCTGACAGCGAGTGTTTCCACGCCGTATTCCTTAGCTAGATCAGCAGCAACTTCTTCGATGAGATTCTGACGGCGGGCGACTGCTACGATGTTACATCCCTGGCGGGCTAGAGCCTTAGCCATCTGAACTCCGAGTCCGGTGGAGCATCCGGTTACGATAGCGACATTGCCTTTGAGATCGAAAAGATCACCCATTGGTTTGTACCTCCTTCTATATGTCCGATACATTGTCTTTCAACAATTATTATTTCACCGGATAAGCGTAATATAAACTGTGTTTTGTTATTTCATCACCGTAAATAAAGGAAAAAAGCAGGGCAGAGGCCGTTTTACTGTTAATTAATTAACAAGGAAAAAGAGCCGGTGTTGACAATTTTGATTGATAAAACGTTGAAATTTCAACGTCCAATTTAGCACTTTAAAGTAAATGAGGGAAGGTATACTTTGTCTAAACGATAACTAAATGTCAATTTTAGATTGACTTAAAGCAGGATTCAAGCGATAATAATGTCATAATTGTTTATTGTCACCAACCCCATTCTTGCGACGATTCGAATCAATAAAGATAAACCGGATCTGACCATGCCGTAAAAAATAAAAACTCGAAAACAGCTAAGAGGTGACAATAGAAAAGGAGTATTATATGAATTCTGAAATGTTAACTTTTATTCTGTACTTTGTGGCCCTTATGGGAGTAGTAATCTACTTCTATATCAAGGATAAGCAGAGAAGCCAGGAAGACTACTTCCTCGGAGGACGTGCGATGGGCCCTTGGGTAGCCGCTCTTTCGGCACAGGCTTCCGACATGTCGGCCTGGCTGCTGATGGGACTTCCGGGATCCATTCTGGCGTTCGGTTTCGGACAGATGTGGATCGGTATCGGACTTGCTCTCGGTACCGCGCTCAACTGGATCCTCTGCGCGAGAAGACTCAGAGTATTCTCGGAGGAAGCGAACGACTCGATCACTATCCCGCAGTTCCTCGCGAACAGATTCGACGCTGACAGCAAGACGCTGCAGGTCATCTGCGCTCTGATCTTCCTCTTCGCATACACCATCTACGTAGCTTCTGCTTTCGTAGCGGGCACAACAGTATTCGGAACGCTGTTCCCTAACATCTCGACAACGCTGGCAATGGTGATCTTCGCGCTGCTGATCGTTTTCTACACGATTTTCGGCGGATTCACCGCTGTATGCTGGACAGACTTCTTCCAGGGCATGCTGATGATGATCGCTCTGATGGCAGTTCCTATTGCCGTTATCGCCACACACCAGACGCTCGATACATCGCTTCTCAGCAAGGTATATGAGTACACAGACGCGAGCGGAGCTGTAGTTACATGCGACTTCGGAGGCGGACTCTTCAGCGCGAGCTGGCAGGATATCGCAACAGGCATGGCCTGGGGTCTCGGATACTTCGGCATGCCGCACATCATCGTAAGATTCATGTCGATCGAGAAGCCTTCACAGATCAAGAAGTCTTCTGCTATCGCTATCGTATGGGTACTTATCTCCCTCGGATGCGCCTGCCTCATCGCTTACATGGGCAGAATGCTGGTAGCTGACGAACTGCTTCCTGTCGGAATGCAGAAGATCGTCTTCATCGCGATGGCAAGGAAGTACTTCCCGGCAGCTCTTTCGGGACTGCTGCTCGCGGCTATCATCGCGGCATCTGTATCGACTGCGGACTCGCAGCTGCTCGTAGCATCCAGCTCGTTCACAGCTGACCTCTACACACAGTTCAAGAAGGACGTCAGCGAGAAGGAGGCTGTACTGGTAGGACGTATCGTAGTAGTAGTTATCGCTATCATCGCTTACCTGATCGCTTCATCGAAGGGTGCCGGAGCTCAGGCCATCATGAACCTCGTAGAAAACGCGTGGGGCGCGTTCGGAGCTTCATTCGGACCGGTAATCATCCTGTCGCTCTTCTGGAGAGAGTTCAACTATAAGGGAGCTATCGCGGGTATCCTCGCAGGCTTCATCGTTGACCTCGGATGGCTGTTCTGCGGACTCTCCGCTTCGACAGGCGTATATGAGCTTCTGCCTGGATTCATCGCCGGCGGACTCGTAGCGTTCATCGTTGCAAAGGTCACACCGACACTCGACAAGGAAAGAGCGGTATTCGATAAGGCAAGAGAAAGAGATGCTCATGCCGCATAGTACCGGCACGACAGATCTAAGCTGAATCAAAAGCATACGGAGCGCAGGTCTCAGGACCTGCGCTTTTTTATTTCAGTCAGGCGGGGCACAGGTCATGTAAGTAGCCCTCAGGGGCTGTTTTTTTGTTTTGACGGGGTTTTTCACGATGGCAAGGCCATTATTTCTTTTTATTAAGGATAGCCATAACAAGCATTTAGATTCGTTTACGTTACGAGACAGCGGGAGTAATCTGTGGCATAGTGGGGGATTGTTGCCCCAAAAAACGGAGGAAATGACTATGAAAAAGAGAATCACTACCGTATTATTGACACTTGCTTTGCTGATGCCGCTGGTATCAGTTCCGGCAAATGCCGCTACAGACCTGCTCAAGACCAAAACCGTTTATTACACGGCAGAGGAAGATTACATCGACGGGGACTGCATATTGACTGCCACCCGGATGATGATTAGAAGGGCGGCGATAATGTGCGGCAAGTCCGACTGGGGAAGGATGACAAACGAATCTCTTCGCCCGAGCGCCGCGCCGGAAGGACTGCTCCTGTACAGCTTCAGTTACGAGGCTGAAGGTTCGACGTACACAGTCAGCTGCGGGTCTTTCAGCGGAGAAAGCGACAGCGCGAGGATTGCCGAGTTTGAAAGCCTTCTGAAGTATCACCCGGAAGGAATTGTCGTGTGGGGAATAGAAGCCGCCAGCACGGGGACTCACGGTGTTCTTGTGACTGATGTCGTTGACGGAGAAGTCTACGCAATGGATTCATCGTACAACATGGGCATATTCAGCGAAGGCATCCAGAAATGGACCGACACTACAATGCTCGCGCCGAGTCTGTGCACGGACTACTGGTTCATAAGCGATATCTCCGGCGGGTCGGCAGGCAATACGGCCGGCAAGTCCACTGATGGCAGTGATGCTGCTGAGGAGATACGCGTCAAAATGTTCAATACACAGACCTTCAGGTGCGCGATGCAGACCTTCAATTAGATCCGTCCGGGAAGAGCATGAAAAAAGCCTGCCCGGAAAGGGCAGGCTTTGAGAAAACTGTATCCGGTTTTCTGCGGGCTTATTTTGCGATGTAACGGGATTCGATGTAATATCTCTTCTCGTTTGCTTCGCCCATTGAGAATGTCTTGCGCGGAAGGGCTCCGTCTGCTGCTACGGCAGGGAAGAGCATGAACTTGTCCATCGGCGGAAGCAGGAATCCCGCGTTTCCGTCCTTTGCGGACAGTCTTTCTACGACCGCGGCTCCGTGGATGTAGTCGATATCGCAGACTTTTTCTTCCTTGACCATGATGTCAAGGGCTGCCTGCAGCGCGCCTACCTCGAGCTTGCTCTCAGGACCCTCAATGACGATCTTGCCTTTCTGAGCTCCGGTGATGTAAGGGATCTCGAACGCGCCTTCAGGTACCGCTGCGTCAGCATCGGCCAGATATGCCTTGCCGTTGAGTTTGCCGAGATGATCTACGAGCTTGTTTACGAGATCCATTCCGGACTGGCCTTCTTTTGCAAAGATGACTCTGTGGATAGGCTCGAATACGATGCCGTCATCGTGGATGTTCTCGATCTCGCAGAGAGCGTATCTTGCAGGATGTCCTTCGATCTCTTCAGGCGAGAGTGTCTTCTTGATGTTCTCCCACGCGGTCTTGGCGGTAGCCAGCGAGTGGTTGCCGTCTCCCATGGCCTGGAAGATCACATGGCCTGCGCCGTATTTTTCTTCTGCCTTGTCATAGAGAACGGAAAGGGCTTCCTTTGCGCCTTCAAGGTTCTTCTCTTCAATGAACGAACCCGTGATGTGTCCGCCGTCCATCATGAGATCTGTATCGTAGATGACCTCTCTAGGCTGGTCGACGAGCGGCTCGATGACCGACTTGTCCGGGTCGTCTATCAGGATGAGGATGTGAGGCATCTCGATAGGAGCGTCTCCTCTGATCCTCAGGCGAGGCGGTATACGCTCTACTACAGTGCCCTCAGTAGCTCTTGTGAGCGAATTAGAGCCCTTGTTGAAGTCATATGCCTCAAGGTCTGTAGCGATGACCAGACCCAGACGGGAACGGCCCTCTGCGGTTCTCTTTACGAGCATGCAGCCCGGCTCCATTTTTCTGAGTGTGCCGTCCGCGAGATACTTGTCCATGGTTGCGCGGATGTCTTTGATCCTTTCGGCTTCACCCGGCTTGTCGAGGTAAAGTTCAGGAAGCATCAGTCTGAGAGTTGACGGCGCTTCGCCTACGATCTCCTCGACCTTTTCCCAGTACTCAGGCTCGGAAGTGAACTGGTCACATGCTACGACAGCCCATTTGAAATAATCCGTGCCTTCTTTCGGCAGCATGATCTGAGGTACATGCAGACCGAACTTGCTCCAATCATATTTTGCCATTTGTATTCCTCCAATTATTGAATAAACAGCATCAACAAACGTCCGCCGCGCATGTCGCGGCAACGTCGATCTACTGTACTTATTATCGACCATAAATGGATTATTTGCAAGGTCATATGTGATACAATTAAGACAAGAAAAAGAGCCTTTGAGGCTGTATATATTTGCTTTCAAGGAGGTAAATAAATGATTTCCAAAGCAATGGAACCTTTCCTCGCAGGCAGCTCCCAGATAAGGGCGATGTTCGAGGAAGGGAAGAGGATGGCAAAGGTCTACGGCGCTGAGAATGTATATGATTTCAGCATAGGCAATCCGGGTCTGAAGCCGCCGCAGGAAGTATTTGACGCCATCGACGAAATAAATCACGAGCTCGATCCGCTTTTTGTCCACGGCTATCCGTCGAACGCAGGATACGAATCGACAAGGAAGGTCATAGCGGATGACCTCAATGAGAGGGCAGGCGGCGACTATTTCGATGTGGATCACATAATCATGTCGTGCGGAGCGGCATACTCCATAAACATGATCAACAAGTGCATATTCGATCCGGGAGACAAGCTGGTAGTGTTCGCGCCGTACTTTGTTGAATACGCCAACTGGGCGCGCAACTGGGGCGCTGAGACCATCGTGGTTCCCGCAAATGAGGAACTGGACTTTGACCCTGACGCTGAAGCGCTCAGAAAGCTGCTCGTACCGGAAGTAAAGGGTGTCATGCTAAACAACCCGAACAACCCTACGGGCAAGATATATTCGAGAAAAGCTCTCGACGCTGTAGCTGACGTTCTGAGAGAGGCAGAGGAGAGGTTCGGTCACACCATCTATCTGATCTGTGACGAGCCATACAGAGAACTGGTATATGACGGCAGCGATGTTCCGTTCCCGGGAGATTACTACGCTGATTCGCTCATCGCGTATTCCTGGTCCAAGTCTCTTTCGATGCCGGGTGACCGTATCGGTTATGTCGCGGTCCCTAAGTGCGCCGAAGGTCACGACGAACTCGCTGCGGCTCTCGTAGTAGCAGGGAGGGTGCTTGGTGGAACCAACGCTCCTACCATACAGGAACTTATCGTGGAGAGATGCCTCAAATGCAGATCCGATCTGGACTATTACAAGCAGAACGCCAAGGACCTGTACGAGATAGTCACAGAAGCAGGTCTTAAGGCGCTTTATCCGCAGGGCGCGTTTTATATGTGGATCAAGTCTCCGGTCGAGAACGAATATGAATTCGTGACGGCGGCTAAAAAAGAGAGGATACTCATTACACCGGGAAGCGCGTTCAACGGACCGGGATGGGTGAGAGCGTCTTTCTGCGGAAAGAACGAGACCATTCAGAATTCGAAGGAATCCTGGATGAACCTCGGAAGAAGGTTCAATCTTATATAAAAACTAACGTAAGAATCTTTACGCTTTGAGTTAAAGAAAAACACGCTTTTCCCGTGTTACGGAGAAGCGTGTTTTATTATCACTTGTTATGTAAAGTGAACTTTACATATGTTTAATGCTCAGGAGCGGTATATGGCTCTACGCCTGGGTAGATGCGGATGCGGTCCTTCGCGGTCGCCGCGATCTCGCCGAAGTCCTGAAGCTTTTCTTCTCCTCTGAGGACTCTGAGGCAGCCTGCCGCGAGAGCTTCCATCTCATACTCGCCGGCCATGACCTCGACAGGGCAGATGAAACTGACATGCTCTGTGATATAGTCGGCAACATACTTCGAATAGGAGATGCCGCCGGTGAGGATGATCCTGTCGACCTTGCCGCAGACCGTAGCTGCCAGCTTTGCGATGTCCTTGGCGACATTGAGGCACATGGCTTCGTATACTATCGCGGCGTATCCATCGCCGTCAGCGATCATCTTTTCTACATCGCGGGCGTCAGCAGTGCCAAGGTGAGCGATAAGTCCGCCCTTGCCGTGGAAGAGCTTCATGGCTTCCTTGTAGGAATACTTGCCGCTGTAGCAGAGATCTACAAGGCCCTTTGCGCCGACTCCACCACCTCTCTCAGGCGTGAAATTGCCTTCATCGTCATTTACGCTGTCGATGTTGACTCCGTCCTTGTAAAGGCGGATAGCGCTGCCTCCGCCAAGATGAGCGACTATGAACGTGCACTCCTCAAACTTCTTTCCGAGTTTTTCCTCTGCGCACTTGATCGCCATGGCTCTTGTATTGAGTGTGTGCCCGACCGTGAAGTGCGGGAGTTCAGGCACTCCGCTTACTCTGCAGAGAGGGATCTTCTCATCGGTACCGATCGCGTCGTAGATGCAGACAGGGATGCCTTTCTCCTTATTGAGGTCGAAGGCTATCATGCTCCCGATGAGCGAAGGGTGCTTGGCCATATCCTCCGGCCTGGTCAGGTAATCTATCATCGCCTGATCGATGCCGATGGCGCCGTGAGGGCAGGCTATGATGTTGCCGCCTCTTGATACCGCTGCTGTGAGTGAGTCGACCGGAACACCGTTCTTTTCCATGGATTCGAAGATTTTATCCCTTCTGAATTCGAACTGCTCTACCACGTCACCGAAAGGAGCGAGTTCTTCGGTCGAGTGGCGGATGGTGTCGTTGAATACTTCTTTGTCATCGTCATAGACCGCGATCTTGCTGGATGTGGAGCCCAGGTTCATGACGAGGATCCTCTCTTTTTTCATTGTGTGATTCCTCCGTAAATGGTTGATATTATTCTTCTCTAACTATAAATTGTATCACATAAACCGGCAGAAAAAATGAGCCGTTTGTGAAAACGGCTCATCTTATTTCGGATTGTTTATTATCTTGTCGAAGCGAATGTCTTCAGCTTTTCCTGATCTTCGTCAATTTCTTCTTCGTACTCGTTTGTCAGTTTGAACTTGTCAAGCAGGTACATAACGAGTCCGAGGAGCATTCCGACTACAGCTGCCAGGCTCATTCCCTTGAGCTGGACCTGTCCGAGGTTGATCGCGATGCCGGAGAGTCCGACTACGAATACTACCGATGTAAGAGCCAGGTTGCGAGCCTTGGAGTAGTCGATCTTAGAATCTACCATCAGTCTGATTCCGGAAGCTCCGATCATTCCGTAGAGCAGGAAGCTCACGCCGCCCATTACAGGGCCCGGGATGGTCTGGATGAGAGCCGATGCCTTGCCGATGAATGAAAGTGCGATCGAGAACAGCGCTGCTCCGCCGATGACGTATACGCTGTAGACCTTTGTGATGGCCATAACGCCGATGTTCTCGCCGTATGTGGTGGTAGGGCAGGATCCGCATAATCCGGAGAGTGCAGTCGAGAATCCGTCAGCGAACATCGATCTGTGGAGACCCGGGTCCTTCAGGAGGTCCTTGCCAACGACTTCGGATGTGACAACCTGGTGTCCGATGTGTTCGGATACGACTACCAGCGTAGCCGGGATTATGATCGCTATGGCCTGCATGCTCCACTGAGGTGTTTTGAACGCAGGTAACTGGAACAGTCTTGCGTCTCCGACCGCGGAGAAGTCCACGAGTCCGAACACGAGAGCCAGGACATAGCCCGCGATTATGGCGATAAGGATCGCTATGGCGCTCGCGAATCCTCTGTAAAGGACTCCGCCGAATATGGCCAGAAGCAGTGTTACGAGGAATACGATCAGGACCTTAGGATCGAGATCAGCGACCATGTTGCCGTCGTCACCGAGGATGCCGGCTGTCTGCGCGGCGCTGCCGGCGAGTTCAAGACCGATGAGAGCAACAACAGGACCCATGGCCGCAGGAGGCAGTATCGCGTCGATCCAGGCGGTGCCGACAAACTTTATTATCAGCGCCACAAGGCACATAAGAAGTCCCGTGACGACGAAACCTCCGAGCGCGTATCTGAATCCAAGATCGGGATTTGACATGACAATGAGCGCAGGCGAAATAAACGCGAATGAAGAACCGAGGTAAGCCGGAGCCTTGCCCTTGGTTACAAAAATAAAGATAAGCGTTCCGATGCCGTTCATAAGAAGAGCGATGGAAGGGCTTATCCCGAAAATGTAAGGTACCAGTACCGACGCGCTGAACATCGCAAATGTGTGCTGGATGGAGAGAGGTATGCCTTTACTCAGCGGCACTTTCTCCTGGATCTGGATGATCTGTCTTTGTTTAGCCATTGTTTTCTCTCTTTCTTAGTTTCGAAAAATTTTTATCGCGTCTATTATACAAATCATATTGTGGCATGACAATAGAAAAAACCACTATATATTGTATGTATCAAAAAAAGAAAAATGTGATATTATATAGACAATTATGGGCAAAGATATCGATGAAAAAACCTTAAAAGAGGCAAAAGAGAAGCTCGCATGCAAGATCGAGCCCGCCACCTACGGTGACGGGAGCGCTTCTGCATCGGGCGTTTCTTCGTGCGCTCCGGAAGGTCAGGCTTCTTTCATCGATTCTACCGGAAAGGTACTGCTCACGCAGATGACAAGCGCCGGTGGATGAGGCGCCAAAATAGGGCCGGGAGTCCTATCGAACCTTTTGTCGGGCCTGCCGAAGATAAGCGACCCGAACATACTCGTCGGATTTGAGAGCAGCGACGACGCCTGTGTCTACAAACTGACCGACGACATAGCGATAATCAATACAGTGGATTTCTTCCCGCCTATAGTGGACGATCCGTACATGTTTGGACAGATCGCCGCTGCCAACGCCCTGAGCGATGTGTACGCGATGGGAGGGCAGCCGAAGCTCGCGATGAATATCCTGACTTTCCCGAACGGGAAACTGCCGCTTGAAGCGGTAAAGGGCATCCTTGAAGGAGGCAATGACAAGGTCACCGAGGCAGGAGCCACCATAGTGGGAGGCCACAGCATCGATGACAAGGAGCCAAAGTACGGTCTGTCCGTTACGGGATTTGCTCATCCAGACGATATACTCAGTAACAGCGCCAACGCGGGCAACCTGCTGGTCATCACCAAGAAGATCGGTACGGGAGTCCTGACAACAGCTGCCAAGGTGGATCTCCTGACAGAAGAGGAGAATGCCGAGATCGAAGCCACCATGGCATTCCTTAACAAGTACGCATGGGAAGCCATGAAGGGAGTCAAGGTAGACGGCTGCACGGACATCACGGGATTCGGTCTCATAGGCCATGCCGCCGAGATGGCAAGGGCAGGGAACGTGACACTTGAGCTTTACAGCCGCAAGGTACCGGTGTTCCCAAAGGCCATTGAAATGGCTACCATGGGTATTATCCCGGCAGGAGCGTACCGCAACATGGACTACGTGGGAAAGGAAGTCATAGAGTTTCTTTCTAAAGATCCCGACAAGGATGCGGAATTAAGGGCCAGGATCGACTGCCTGTACGATCCGCAGTCATCGGGAGGCCTGCTGATAGCCGTGAACGAAAGCGAACTGCCGAGGCTGACAGAACAGCTGGGCGAGAAGGGCTGCGAGACTGCTGTAATAGGTTGTTTCAAGCCTAAAACGGGCAAATACTCTATCGAGATCCACGATTAGATACCGCGATTCAGACAATAAAAAGCTGCAGGGCCGCGTATTTGCGAGGCTCTGCAGTTTTGTTTTGGTTGATTATTTAATTTACGATAATTATATATTCGCCTAACCGTCCATCCTGCTTTTCACGTAAGACGCGAAGGCTTCAGCGGCAGGTGAGAGCGATATACTCTTGAGTCTTATCATGTAAAAACTGCGGTCTTCCTTGAAATCCTTGATGTTTGCCACCTTGACCCTGTTCCCCAGAGATGACGCGATCTTTTCGGATATGATGGCAGCGCCGAGTCCCGCTTCTACTGAACGGATTATGGCGTCCATGTCATCGACCAGGGCGGCGACTTCAAAATCCTCTTTGTCGAAACCGGAATTGAGAGCGGCCTGTTCAAAGGTCCTGCGCGTGGCGGAGCCCGTCTCGCGCCAGATGAACGGATATGAAACGGCTTCGGCGAGTTTGATATCTGAAGGGATATCGTATGACACCGGCGCGATAAGAACTGACTTATCGGCTGCGACCTTAGTGCACTCCATGGAAGAAGAGGCGACCTTTTCCCCGATGAAACCGATCTCGCCTCTGCGGTCGCTTATGTTATCGATAACAGTCTGCGTATCCGATACTGACACATAATACTGGATGCCCTTGTGCTCACTGCGAAATCCGGCAAGAAGGTCAGGCAGGAAGGTGACGCCCGGGATCGACGAAGCCTGGATCTCGAGAATGCCGCCGACGTTTTCACTGTCGTCGTTTATAGCCTCGAAAGCCAAAGCCCTCGCGTTGATCATCTCAACGGCGTATTTGTAGAACTTGCTGCCCTGCGGAGTCATTTCAACAGTCCTGCTCTTTCTGTCGAGCAGTTTTACTCCGAGTTCCTTTTCAAGATTGCGTATGTGGGTACTGATGGTGGGTTGTGTGAAGAACGTCGCGTCCGCGGCCTTGCTGAAGCTCTTGTACCGCACAACATTGACAAAAGCCTCTATCTGTTTGAAATCCATTTATCCTCCTGATACGTTTCTAGTCCATACCAAGCAGCTGCACCTTTGACAATCCGGGCACATCTGCAATTTCTCTCAACATTCTGTCGAGACTTCTGGCATCCTCTCCAAGTTCAAGCGTGATCACCACGTTGGCCCTGGAGTCTACGGGAGGATTCTGAGTTATGGTCCATACACTGAAACCGCATTGTGAGATGATGCTCAGTACAGTAGAAAGGGTACCGACTTTGTGACTCATCATCATTGAAATGATGGCGTGACGGCCCATCGAGACTGTGCTTATGTCTCTTACCATATCCCGGTACTTGTAGAAAGTGCTGCGGGATATGCCGACCATTTTCACGGCTTCACTGACATCAGCGGCCTTGCCCTCATCCAGCAGTTCTTTGGCGAGAGAGACCTTCTCACAATAAGGCGGCAGAAGCGCCTTGTCTACGATCAGATATTTACCTTCCATATAATTTTAACCCTGCTTAGTGCATTTTTCAATAACATATGGTTTCATATCGGATATCTCTATGACATCTTTGTGGATGACAGGCTTCGAGAAGATACCCGCGAGCCCTGAAGGGACCTCAGCGCCGGTTATCTCGCGGACCTTTTTCATATTACCTTCATCGCTTCCCGTCAGTTCTTCGCCAAGGGCCTCAAGCACGGCTGCTGAGAACTTGTAAGGGGATGCGGTCGAGAGAACGACAGTTGCCGCGGCATCGTTTCCGAAATGCGCGTCTCCCGATCTGTATTTCTCCATGCATGCCCAGGCGATGGAGGTGTGAGTATCCATCAGATACTTATCCGATTCAAACACGTTCCTGATCGCTGCAGCGCCTTCACCATCATCGGAGAATACGCCGGTGAACACTTTCTGTATCTCAAAGAGTTCGTCGTCTGTGATCTGATACTCTCCGGTCTGCTCGAGCTGCTTCATGTACGCGAGGGTGTGTTCAGGCCCGCATATGTACCAGAGCAGGCGCTCCAGATTGCTGGATACCAGGATGTCCATTGATGGGGAAGTGGTCTTGTAGAAATCGCGCTTTCTGTCATAATGTCCCGTGTTGAGGAATTCCGTGAGCACATCGTTCTTGTTTGACGCGCAGACGAGTCTGCCGACAGGGAGCCCCATCTTAAGTGCGTACCAGCCTGCCATGATGTCGCCGAAATTGCCCGTCGGCACAACGTAATCGACCTTGTCGCCATCATTTATGACGCCTTTTTCTAACAGCTGGGCATATGCTGAGAAGTAATAGACTATCTGAGGAACGAGTCTTCCTATGTTTATGGAGTTTGCGCTTGAAAGCGATACTCCTTTTACAGGCTTAGGGATCTCCCTGAAGAGCTTCTTTACTCCGGTCTGGGCATCGTCAAAATTACCGCGGATAGCGCAGGCGGTAACATTGGAGCTGTCAGGAGTCACCATCTGAAGTCTCTGCGTGTCTGAGACGCCTCCGTGAGGAAAGAATACGATGATGCCTGTGCCCGGTACATCCCTGAATCCCTGTATCGCGGCGCTTCCGGTATCTCCGGATGTTGCGGTCAGTATCATGATGTCATCAGTGAAGTCGTTCATTCCGCGCGCTGCGCTCATCAGATTAGGAAGGGCAGAGAGAGCGACGTCCTTGAACGCCGATGTAGGCCCGTGCCAGAGCTCCAGCACGTACGCGTCGCCGGACTTGCTGCCGACCCTGACCAGCGGTGTTATGTCAGGCGCCGAGAACTTGTCCTTGTAGCTTACTTCGACCAGTCTGTCTGTCTCTTCTTTGCCGTAATCATCGAAGAAGATGCTCCAGACGGACTTTGCCATGCTCCTGAAATCGCCTTTTATAATATCGTGATAATCCGTCTTTATCAGATCAATGTCGGCCGGGACATAAAGGCCGCCGCCTTCAGCCTGACCGTCAAGGATGGCCTTGCTGGACCTGACTCTGATGGATGGGTTTCTCGTGCTTACATATTCAATCATTTCCGTGCCTTTCCGCCTCGTATAACTGACGTGCCTGAGCCATCAGCTGTTTGTTGAAATAATACGCTATTTATGATACATTACTTAAGATTCTAAGACAAGTGTTTTTAGATTACGGACACAGGTGGAGTAATTGTCCACCTGACACGGAATACGCAAGAAGGATCGCACAAATTTTGTGTAATGTACCAAAAATAGAACAAACTTTGCGTAATAACAGGCATCGCAAATTGGATATTTTTTCGTACATGACACCTGATCACGCAAAAGGCATTGCTGATGAGGACAGTTATCAGGGACTTCATCACCGCCTGATTAAACACGGGAAAGGGAAATAATGTTAAAGGTATTAAAATTCGGAGGGTCGAGCCTGGCAGACAGCTCACAGTTTGCCAAGGTAAAGAAAATCGTTGAATCTGACAGCTCGCGAGAGGTGGTCATAGTATCGGCCCCGGGCAAGAGATGCAAGGAAGACAACAAGATAACCGATCTCCTCTATCTCATCCACGCTCACATCAAATACGGCGTAGCGTATGACGGCGTTCTCTCAATGATCAAGGAGAGATACGCGGAGATAAAGGAAGGCTGCGGACTCGCGATCGATATTGAGAAGGAAATAGACGAAACATTCGCGAATGTTGACAAAAAGACACCGGTAGACTTTCTGGCTTCAAGGGGAGAATACTTCAGCGCGAGACTGATGGCTGAGTATCTCGGCTACAGCTTCGTTGACGCGGCTGACTGGCTGTGCTTCGATTATAACGGTAAGGTGAATACCGAGAAGTCAGAGGAAAAGCTCAGGGAGCTCAAAAGCATATACGGAAGGATAGTGACGCCGGGATTCTACGGTGTTATGGCTAACGGCGACATAAAGGTGTTCCCGAGAGGCGGTTCCGATATAACAGGAGCTCTCGCAGCGGGATATCTGGGCGCCGACGTATATGAAAACTGGACCGATGTGTCGGGCATCCTGATGGTAGATCCGAGGATAGTAAAAGATCCGAAGACAATAGCCAGGGTAACATATGACGAACTGAGAGAACTCAGCTACATGGGAGCTTCGGTACTGCATGAAGACACTGTCTTCCCTGTAAGAGTCAGGGATATCCCGGTAAATATCCGCAACACCAACGCGCCGGAGGACCCGGGCACCATCATCGGAGAAAGATTCGACGATGAACTCGAGGAAGAGACAGAAAGATTCATCACCGGTATAGCCGGCAAACGCAATTTCTCGATCATCAATATCTATAAGAGCAGGATAGGCGAGGAGAAGCTGGGGCTGCTCAGGCAGGTCCTGGAGATATTCGCCAGATATGACATACCGGTCGAGCAGATCCCGAGCGGTGTCGACAGCTTCTCGGTGGTGTTCCCGTCGGAGAGCATGAGGAACAGAAAGCATGAACTCATGCATGAACTGTCTGAGCTTGAGAGCATCGATGACTGCACGCTCACAGAGGGCATCAGCCTGATCGCCATCGTAGGACGCCAGATGGCCTACAGGACCGGCATCTCGGGCAAGATATTCAGGACGCTCGGAGAAAACAAGATAAACATCAGAACGATAGAGCAGGGCGCGGACGAGATCAACATCATGGTAGGCGTTTATGACGAAGACTTTGAAAAGGCGATCCGTCTGCTGTATGAAAGTTTTGCTAAGTAATGTTGCGAACCAACTAAAAGGATAGAAAGAGGTAAAGAGATGAAAAAGTACAATGTAGGAGTAATGGGAGCGACCGGAGCGGTCGGACAGCAGATGATCAAAGTCCTCGGTGAAAGAAATTTCCCTGTAGGCGAGCTGAGATGCCTCGCGAGTGAAAGATCTGAGGGCAAGACTTTGAGCACGCCTTTCGGTGATGTAGTGATCCAGAGGACATGCGAAACGGCCTTTGAGGGACTCGACATAGTGCTCGGAGCTTCCGAGAACGACATAGCCGAAGCGATGGCGCCTTATATCAAGGCAGCCGGAGCAGTATTCGTAGACAATTCTTCGGCATTCAGACTCTGCGATGATGTACCTCTGGTGGTTCCGGAAATCAATCCTGAGGACGTAGAGTGGAACAACGGCATTATCAGCAACCCTAACTGCACCACGATAATCTCGCTCGTTGCGATAAACGCCATCAATCAGCTTTCAAAAATAGAAGCCATATACGCTTCGTCATATCAGGCGACCAGCGGCGCGGGCGCTGCGGGCCCTGTTGAGATGTACGATCAGTCCGAAGCCATCCTGAAGGCAAGGGCAGCAGGCGGCGAAGGCAATTCATACGGAGCAGACATCGATCCGAAGGTGTTCCAGTACCAGATCGCGTATAACGTGATCCCTCAGATCGGCGGATTCGGCGAGAACCTGTATTCATCCGAAGAGATGAAGCTGCAGAACGAAGGACGCAAGATCATGCACCTGCCTGAACTCAAGGTCAGCTGCACCTGCGTCAGAGTACCGGTAGAGAGATCTCACGCGGTATCGATCGATGTGATCACTGAGAAGAAACTCGAGCTTTCCGAAGTAAGAGCAGCTGTTAAGCAGGCTCCGGGATGCAGGCTTTACGATGAGCCGTCAGATAAGATCTATCCGATGCCTATCCTGACATCGAATCAGGACACTGTATATGTCGGAAGGATCCGCAGAGACCTCGTTAACGAGAACGGCATCAATCTCTGGTGCTGCGGTGACCAGGTACGCAAGGGCGCCGCGACCAACGCGGTACAGATCGCGGAACTGCTGATAAAATAAGAACGGGAATCGACCGGGCAGGTGTGAAAACACCTGCCCGTTAAGACACTATGGTAAGAGAGGAGAAGAAATCACATGGGAGTCAAAGTAATAAAATTCGGAGGATCATCAGTTGCGGACGCGGATCAGCTCAGAAAGATCAGAAGTATAGTTGAGGCTGATCCGGAAAGACGCTATATAGTGGTTTCGGCTCCCGGCAAAAGGCACAAGGCTGACAACAAGGTCACGGATATGCTGATCATGCTGAATGCTCAGGCGGAGGGAAATATTCCTTACGATCAGCTTTTCGGCGCTGTCAAGGAGAGATATACATCGATAGCCGAAGGCCTTGGTCTGGATACCGATCTGGAAGAGTGGTTTGATGAGATAGCGGCGAATATCAGAAATGGCTGTTCCGAGGCTTATATCGTGAGCCGCGGAGAGTATCTGTCCGCCAGAATGATCGCGGAGTATCTCGGCTTTGACTTTGTAGATACCAAAAACCTTGTGCTCTTTGATACCAGAGGAAGACTGATGGTCGATGAGACCAACGAGGCTATCAAAGCGGAACTCGGCAGGCATGAGAGAGCGGTATTCCCCGGCTTTTACGGCGGCTATGCCGGCACGGACGAGATATGTCTGCTCTCCAGGGGCGGTTCTGATGTGACGGGCTCACTGGTGGCCCGCGCGGCGGACGCTTCAATGTATGAGAACTGGACCGATGTATCCGGCATGCTTATGGCGGATCCGAGGATAGTCAGCTCGCCGCTTCCAATCAAATACATATCATACGCGGAGCTGAGAGAGCTTTCGTATATGGGAGCGAGCGTCCTGCATGAGGACGCTGTGTTCCCGGCAAGGATGGCCGGCATCCCGATCAATATCAGGAATACGAACGCGCCAGAAGATCCAGGAACCGTGATATCACGTGAAGGAGGAGCGGACGGCGAATACATTATCAGCGGTATAGCAGGCAAACCGGATTTCACAGTCATTTCCATATACAAGAACATGATGAACAAGGAACTCGGTTTTGTCCGCAGGGCGCTGGCGATCATCGAGGATCAGAAGATCAATTTCGATCACATCCCGACCGGTATCGACTCGCTTTCCATGGTAATTGAGAGCAAGGAACTGGACGAAAAACTCGATGATGTACTCGACGCGTTCAGACAGCAGCTCAAGCCTGATGAGATAATCGTAGAGGACAAGATCGCTCTGATCGCGGTCGTAGGACGCAGGATGCACAGGTCCATAGGTGTGTCAGCCAGGATCTGCGCCGCGCTCGCGGACAACGGTATCAACATCAAGATGCTCAACCAGGGCACCAATGAGATCAATGTCATCATCGGTGTGGAAGCCTCCGATTTTGAAGAGGCTGTCAGAGTGTTATACGCGGAGTTTGTACGCTAACTGTTGACTTCCGGCCAAAATAATATTAAAATTCCAACATTGAGATAGAGGACGCACCCGGTCATCAGTAAGCGCTGTGGAACTGTGCAGAGTACAGCGAGTGAAAGGGGCAGGTGCCGAAGTGAGGAAGGACTGCATCTCCGACCGATCTGGGCGGACGGAATAAGATCCGTACGACTGTCGCGACAACGCGGAGAGCTATCCTTGATAATTAACCATTCTTTTTAATGTGTAATGTCAAGCAGCTGATCGCGTGTCGGCTGCTTTTTTCATTACAATTAAGGGAGGTAAAACCATGGCAAGAACCAATACTATCTTTGAAGGAGTAGCAACGGCACTGATCACTCCAATGACGGAGGACGGAGTCAATTTTGAACAATACGGCAGACTGATCGACTGGCAGATCGAGCAGGGAATAGACGCTCTGGTCGTAGTCGGTACAACGGGAGAGGGATCGACTCTCACGGATGAAGAACACAAGGAATGCATCAGCTTTGCTGTTGAGAGGGCGAATCACCGTGTACCGATCATTGCCGGTACAGGCAGCAACCATACTGAATACGGCAAGCAGCTGACTAAGTATGCAAGCGACGCCGGAGCAGACGCGTGTCTGATCGTTACCTCGTATTACAACAAGGCTACGCAGAACGGACTCGTCAAGCTCTTCTCGGAGTACGCGAGCGTCAGTGACGTTCCGATCATCGCGTATAATGTTCCTTCTAGAACAGGGCTCAACATCGAACCTTCGACATACGCGAAGCTTGCTCAGATAGACAAGGTCGCTGCGATCAAAGAAGCAAACTCCAACATTTCCAAGATAGTAGACACGTTCGCGCTGGTAGGTGACCAGATGGATATTTATTCAGGAAATGACGATCAGATAGTCCCGTTCCTCTCAATGGGAAGCAAGGGCGTGATCTCAGTCCTGTCCAATGTCATTCCTGCGGAGACGCGCGAGATCTGCACCAGATTCTGGAACGGAGATGTAGCGGGAGCCGCGGCGCTTCAGTGCAAATACAACGAACTCGTCAAGGCGCTCTTCTGTGAGGTCAATCCTATTCCGGTCAAGGAAGCGCTTGCCATGATGGGATACTGCGATCCTATTATCAGATCGCCGCTCTACAGGATGGAAGAGGCAAACCTCGCAAGGCTTGCCAAGGCCATGAGAGATCTGGGAATAATCGACTGATAGGAAATTAGGTTTAAGGAGACCGGAATGATCAAAGTAATAATAAACGGGGCCAGCGGAGCCATGGGAAAGCTCCTGGCACAGGTCATTGACAGGACGGACGGCATGGAGGTAGTTGCCGGAGCCGCGCTCAACGGAGAAGGCGGGTTTTACAGCAGACTTGAGGAGTATCAGGGTCCGGCGGACATAGTCATAGATTTCTCGCACCACAGTGATACGGTCCCTATGATGGACTATTGCGTATCAAGAGGACTTCCGGCAGTAGTATGCACTACGGGTCAGACTGATGAAGAGATGGAGTATATAGCCAAGGCTGCTGAGAGCATTCCCGTGTTCAAGTCCGCGAACATGTCGGTCGGAGTTGCTCTGACGGCAAAGATCGTAAGGGAAGTAGCCGCAAAATTCGGCGCGTGCGATATAGAGATCCTTGAGATACATCATAACAGGAAGGTGGACGCCCCGAGCGGTACAGCGATAATGCTTGCTGACGCCGTCAGGGAAGCCAGACCTGAACTGCATTACAATACAGGACGCAGCGGTATGGCAAAGCGTGAGCCTGATGAGATAGGGATCAGCGCTGTCAGAATGGGGAATATAGTCGGTACTCATGAAGTCATGTTCGGCACAAATACCCAGACGATCACGATCAGTCATCAGGCGCATGACAGGGCGCTGTTCGCGGACGGCGCCGTAGCGGCGGCAAGATTCCTTTTGGGCAAGCCGGCGGGACTGTATAACATGGATGACCTGCTGGCGGACTGATGATCCGGCAGAATAAAAGGGACAATGAGAAAGGAAAAAGCAAATGATAAGAATAGGAATAGTTGGATACGGAAATATCGGAAGAGGTGTTGAGAGCGCGGTCACAGCGGCTCCGGATATGGAGATCGCGGCAGTATTCACACGCAGGGATCCTGCGTCGGTAAGCACTGCTTCAGGCGCAAGTGTAAGATCGTATGACAGCATAGCTGAGATGAAGGATGATATCGATGTGCTTATCATATGCGGCGGAAGCGCGACGGATCTTCCGTGGATGACACCGGAACTCGCGGGTCTGTGCAATGTTATCGACAGCTTCGATACTCATGCCAGGATACCTGAGCACTTTGCGAATGTTGACGAAGCGGCAAAAAAATCGGGCAAGGTCGGCATCATTTCATGCGGATGGGATCCGGGCTATTTCTCATTGGCCAGGATATACGCCGACGCGGCTCTTCCGGATGGAGACAGCTATACATTCTGGGGACGCGGTGTCAGCCAGGGACATTCCGATGCCATAAGGCGCATAGACGGCGTTGCTGACGCGAGACAGTACACTGTTCCTATACAGGAAGCGGTAGACAGGGTGAGGAACAACGAACATCCGGTATTCTGCGCTCGCGACATGCACCTTCGTGAGTGCTATGTAGTTGCTGAAGAAGGCGCGGACAAGGAAGCTATCGAGCAGGCGATCAAGACCATGCCGAATTATTTCGATGAATATGACACGACCGTGACTTTCGTTACTCAGGAAGAGCTCGACCGTGATCACAGCGGACTGCCGCACGGAGGCAGCGTGCTGAGAAGCGGCCGTACGGGCAATGATCTTGAATTCAACAACACGATAGAGTACAGGCTTGATCTTGACTCGAATCCTTTCTTTACGGGCAGCATACTCACTGCTGCCGCAAGAGCTGCATTCAGGATGAATGCCGAGGGCCAGTGCGGAGCAAAGGCGCTGTTTGACGTTCCTCCGGCATATCTTTCGCAGCATGATCGCAGTGAACTGCTGGCTCATATGCTCTAAAACACGACTTAAGGGTGAAATCAATGAAATTGTTATACGACAATCTGTCTGTAAACGAACAGGGCCATCTGACG
The DNA here is from genome assembly GCA_902776285.1 of uncultured Eubacteriales bacterium. GTDB lineage: Bacteria > Bacillota > Clostridia > Peptostreptococcales > Anaerovoracaceae > Crickella. The sequence goes on along the minus strand of CACYPK010000006.1, from coordinate 63,703 downwards.
GTCGGCGGGATCGACACGGCAGAGCTGGCGGCAGAATACGGAACACCGCTGTATATCCTTGATGAGGATGTGGTAAGAAAGAACTGCAGGACCTATACGCAGGCCATGCGCCGGTATTTCGGCGAAGACTCGGCGCCTCTTTTCGCGAGCAAGGCGCTGTGCGTAAAGAGCATATATCCTGTCGTACAGTCAGAGGGGATGTGCGTGGATACCGTTTCGCCGGGGGAGATCTACACCGCTCTGGCGGCAGGATTTCCGCCTGAGAAGATGTTCTTCCACGGAACAAATAAGACAGATGAGGACATAGCCTACGGAGTGGAATCCGGAGTAGGATACTTTGTCGTTGACAATCTGAATGAACTCAGGACTCTTGACAGGATCGCGGGAGCGAAGGGCTTGTGCCAGGATGTGCTGCTGAGGCTTACCGTAGGGCTCGATCCTCATACGCTTGAGGCTATCAATACCGGCAGGGTCGACTCTCAGTTCGGAGTATCGATCGATACCGGACAGGCTGATGTATTTGTCAGAGAGGCTCTGGGATGCGGCAATATAAGAGTCGCCGGATTCCACAGCCACATAGGGTCCCAGATATTCGAGAGCGACTCGTTCGTCAGGCAGATAGATATACTCACGGAATTTGCAGCCCGCATAGAGCGTGAGACCGGACATCATACCGGGATACTCAATATAGGCGGGGGATTCGGAGTAAGATATACTGACGATGATCCGCAGATGGATATTGAGGCCAGGATAAGAGAGATATCAGAGCATCTGGATCAGAAGTGTGAAGAATACGGGATACAAAAGCCTGTAATTTACATGGAACCGGGACGCAGCATCGTAGCTGACGCCGGAGTCACTCTTTATACCGCGGGCGGCGTGAAGGAGATCCCGGGATACCGTAACTATGTTACTGTAAACGGCGGGATGACAGACAATCCGAGATATGCGCTGTACAGATCTCAGTATACCGTTCTGAATGCTTCGAAAATGAAAGAAGCGGCGGACTATGAATGCACGGTCGCCGGCAGATGCTGCGAGAGCGGTGACAGGATAGCTGAAAACATCAGCATTGCAAGGCCGGAAAGGGGAGATCTGATAGCCGTTCTCACTACCGGCGCGTATAACTATTCCATGGCCTCCAACTACAACAGAGTTCCGAGACCGGCCATGGTCATGATAAGCGAAGGCAAGGCAAGGCTGATCGTAAGGCGCGAGTCCTTCGAGGACATGATCAGAAACGAGATCTGAACATACAAATAAAAGGTCATGACTCAGGATCGTCAAGGTCCTGAGTTTTTCATAGACAGTTTTGGACTTTGAAGGTATAATTGTTTTCAAATTTTACTCATAGGATTCTAAGGGGACAGGAACAATGAAAAAGTTGATCAAAGCAGGAATGCTCGGCATCGGCAATGTCGGAACAGGCACTTACCGTACTCTCGAGATGAACCGTCAGAAGATATATGAGACCACGGGACTCGATATCGAGATCGTGAAGATACTGAACCGTAGTCCTGAGAAAGACCGCGGCATTTACATACCTCCGGAAAAATACACTCAGAATGTAAACGACATACTGAACGATCCAGAGATAGATATAGTGATCGAGCTGATCGGAGGGATCGAGCCTGCGACCGAATACATGGCAAGAGCTCTCGAAAACGGCAAAAGCGTAGTAACAGCCAACAAGGCCGCTCTGGCAGCTAATGGCAAAAAGCTCGCTAAGATAGCTCAGGACAACCATGTCCTGCTCAGATTTGAAGCTGCCGTAGCCGGAGGCATCCCGATCCTGACATCGCTGACAACTGCTCTGCTTTCCAACCGCTTCACTGAAGTCCACGGTATTCTCAACGGAACTACCAACTACATACTCACCCAGATGAGCGAAAACGGAACGCCTTATGAAGAGGTGCTCAAAGACGCCCAGGCAAAGGGATTTGCCGAGGCGGATCCGACAGCTGACGTCGAAGGCTTCGACGCGGCAAACAAACTGTCGATACTGATGTCTCTTGTCTTCGGGATCGGCGCGGGACCGGATGTCATACCTACCGTGGGAATAACATCCGTAGGTCTTGAGGATATCGAGTACGCGACTGAGAACGGTTACAGGATCAAGCTGCTTGCAAGCGCAAGGGAGATCGACGGCAAGGTGTACGGAAATGTCGAACCTGCGCTCGTACCGGTCAGCCATCCTCTCGCGTCTGTCGGAAACGAGTTCAACGCGGTGTTCGTATCCGGAAACGCGGTCGATGATCTTATGTTCTATGGCCGCGGCGCGGGACCTCTGCCGACAGGCAGCGCTGTCCTCGGCGACGTGATAGGAATAGCGCGCAAGCTCGAGAAAGACTCCGCGTATGATATCGTACCTCAGCTCCGCTATGATTCAGGGCTTGAGTTCGCGGGCGAGGGATCGAACAAGTACTATATCAGGATGATGGTCCCTGAAAGGGCCGGCGTTCTCGGCAAGATCGCGAGCACGTTCGGAGAATACGGGATCAGCATCGAGGTAATGCAGCAGAAGGCTCCTTATGAGGTGAACGGCGAGCAGGTCGCTCCGATCATATTCATTGTATACGAGGTAGAGAAGTCAAGACTGCTTGAAGCGCTGGAAGCGATCAAAAAAGAAGGCGTGATACTTTCCATAGACAATATAATGAAGGTCGAATAAAAAGAGCGTGCAGCAGGACTCAGCAATGATCCGATATCAGCACAACAATAAGGGGACGGGCTTTGCCCGTCCCTCGTTACTTCCTAATATTCAGTTTTGATGCCGTACATGTCTTCAATACGGTTTTTTGTTTGTCTTTGTTCGTTTTTCTGAGGCTGCCCCGCGATCACTTCTGCTTCTGATCTGTTGGTGTCCGGTTTTCTGTCACCGCCGGTGCCACTAAGTAGGCATGCCTTGCAGAGTCTTTATACCGGAACAGCCTCCATATAAATTGCACCCATTGGTCTGTTCCTCCGTTCCTGCGCGTCCCGCGCTTTTTAGTTTGCCGGATCACTTCGTCGACATCTGATTATTATGTCTGGCTTTTGTCTTGCTTCCGTCCGGCTATTACGTTCCTTCTTGTTGTCTCTATTGTACTGATAGAAAAACAATTTTGCAATACCCTTTGGGCAATATAAATGTATTTTAAAAAAACAAAAAACCGCCATTATTTTTGTTGCGGTTAACAATAAATGTCTGAATCGGGAATCTGTGAAAGGAACACAAAACAGCTGATCTGTGATATCATAATCTTTGGTCAAAATGCGAAAAACAAGCGGGAGATGCCTGAAATGGTCGAAACGAAGATATACGTTGGAATGAATGATTCTGCCGAGAAGAAACAGCTCTTTGAGACTGAAACGTTCATCAGCATAATGAGGAATGTCTGCTATTCATACAAAACGCCTTTTTCCTTTAACGTGGAAGAGGGCGGATACATTCATGAAGACGGAACGTATACCAGGGAGAATACTCTTGTCCTTACTCTGATCGATGTCGACAAATCCACTGTTGAAGAGATCGCCAAGGATCTGTGCGTGTTCTTTCACCAGGAATCGGTTCTCATAACCGAAAGCCCGGTGCATTCCTATTACATCAGCGAATCACTGGAGTGACATATTCATGCAGCTTGAAGGTTATTTTGCAGCTTACAACAGAATAGCAGTCGCTTTTTCCGGAGGGGTGGATTCGGCATATCTGCTTTGCGCCGCGGTGAAGGCAGGCGCGGACGTGAAAGCTTACTGCGTCAGGTCGGCGTTCCAGCCGGGCTTCGAGTTTGACGACGCAAAGAGTCTTGCTGAACGGATAGGCGCTGAGTTTGAGGTGATAGAAGTCGATGTCCTGTCTGACGATAGGATCACCGCGAACCCGCCGGACCGCTGCTATTACTGCAAGACCCGGATAATGACCGCGATAAGAGCCGCTGCAGCGGCGGACGGATATGAGACCGTATGTGACGGGACAAACGCGTCGGATGACGCCTCCGACAGACCGGGCCACAAGGCTCTTGAGGAGCTTGGCATAAAGTCACCTCTGAAAGAATGCGGACTTACCAAAACAGACATCAGAAGACTGTCAAGGGAAGCAGGACTTCCGACCTGGAACAAGCCGGCTTACGCCTGCCTTGCGACGCGCATAAGGACAGGTGAACAGATCACAAAAGAGAAGCTGGAGGCCACTGAAGAGGCCGAACGCAGAATGATGGATATGGGCTACAGAGACTTCAGGGTCAGGATGAGAGGGAATAACGCCCTGGTGCAGATAGCGGAGGATCAGTATGATCATGCGCTGATGCGCGAAAGCGGGATAAAAGCCGCGCTCGCGGATCTGTACGAAAGGGTTGAAATAGACGAAGTTCCGCGTCCCCGTAATATTGACCTTAAGGACCTTGGATTATAAAATAAATAAGTTAGAGCACAGATCGGAGGAGAACGCAAAATGGATTGCCTGATCATTGGTGTTGCCGGCGGTACGGGTTCCGGCAAATCGACTTTCACAAACCGCATCAAGGACGAGTTCGGAGACAGAGTGACGGTCATTTATTATGACAACTACTACAAGGCTCACGACGACATTCCTTTTGAGGAGCGCAAGCTGATCAACTACGACCATCCTGACGCTTTTGAGACGGACCTCTTCATAGAGCATCTCAGAAAGCTCAGGAACGGCGAGCCCGTTGACTGCCCGGTATATGACTATACCATCCACAACAGGAGCAAGGAGACAGTCAGGATAAACCCATCACCGGTCATCATCGTAGAAGGCATCATGGTTCTGCAGAATCCTGAACTCAGGGATCTGCTGGACATCAAGATCTATGTAGAGGCGGACGCGGACGAAAGGATACTCCGCCGCGTGATCCGCGACGTAAAGTACCGCGGCAGGGATGTCGAGGGGATCGCCCAGCAGTATCTGACGACGGTAAAGCCTATGCACTATATCTATGTTGAGCCTACAAAGTATCTGGCGGACATAGTTCTCAACAGCGGTATGAACGACGTAGTGTTCGATGTGATCAAGGTAAAGATACTCTCGCATCTGGCAAGAGTCGAACAGCAGGGATAGATGAAGGACAGGATCTGCGAATTCGAATGCAATATAGATGACATGACGGCGGAGGAACTCGCTTTCGCGGCGGAAAGGTTGATGGAAGAGGGCGCCAAGGACGTTACACTTTCACCTGTCGGGATGAAAAAGGGGCGTCCGGCAACTCTGCTGACCGTGATGTGCGCCGATGAAGAGGCAGAGAAAGAGCGCTTCGTCGGACTCATATTCAAATACACTACGACGATAGGCATACGTGAAACCATATCCGAGAGATACATTCTTGACCGCTGTGAAGAATCACTGGATACTCCGTACGGCAAGGTCAGACGCAAGAAGGTCAGTGGATACGGCGTCGAGAGGTACAAGTTCGAGTACGACGACCTGTCGCGTATCGCCCGCGGGCAGGGCATAAGCATAGCGGAAGCCCGCGAGCTGGTCCTCAAAGCGCTTAAGTAATAGGGAGAGGTGACATATGAAGGCTGACATGACAAAGACGCTCGCTGAGCGCGCCAAAGAGTCCGCGGTTTACCTTTACGGCAAGGGCGTACTGAGACCCGAGATCGGCATCATACTCGGATCGGGACTGAACGACTTCGCGGACAGGATCAAAAACCCGCTGGTCATTTCATATAATGACGTTCCGTACATGGAGGCCGGAATGGTTTCCGACCACCGCGGACAGATCGTTTACGGCGAATATAAGGGCAAAAAGATCATAATCTTCGCGGGACGTTTCCACTACTATGAGAGTGGGGACATGCAGAAGGCTTCTTATCCCGCGAGAGTGATGGTCGCACTGGGAATAAAGCGTTTCATCATTACGAATGCAGCGGGCTGCGTCAACACCGCATGGAATGCCGGAGACCTGATGCTCATAAGGGATCATATCAATCTCTCAGGCAGCAATCCGCTTATCGGACCGAATCTTGACGAGTACGGCCCGCGCTTCCCGGACATGACATACACATATGACAGGGATCTCAGGGAAAAACTGAAGGCGGCTGCCGCGAATGAAGGCATCATGCTCAGGGAAGGCGTATACGCGATGTTCAGCGGTCCGAGTTTTGAGACTCCTGCGGAGATAATCTTTGCGAGGACGATCGGAGCGGACGCCGCGGGCATGTCGACAGTGCCTGAGGCGATCGTCGCGAATCACGCCGGCCGGGAGATCATCGGCATCTCGCTGCTTTCCAACATGGCAGCGGGCGTGCTCGATCAGCCTCTCACTGCAGAGGAAGTCAACGAAGCGGGCAGACAGGCAAAGGAAACTTTCGCAAGAGTCGTGGACCTTGCGATCGAAATATAAAAGCACTAAACGGTAAAGGAGATAAGAACCCCAAATGGAAGCAAAACTTACGAGAGAGCAGGCAAATGAGCTGCTGCACAAATATGTCAAAGGAGAGCACTATATAGTCCACTGCTATGCGGTAGAGGCCATCATGAGAGGACTCGCCGAGAAACTGGCGCCTGAAGATGTCGAATACTGGGGCATCTGCGGACTTCTGCATGACCTGGACGAGGAGACAGCGCCGTGGAGAGATGATTTCGCGACTCACGGTCCGACTTCGGCAAAGATCCTCAGGGATGAGGGCTTCGGCGATCCGGTCATGGAGAACGCGATCATGGCTCACAACCCAATATGCGGCAAGAACCCTGAGACGACTCTTGAATACGCGCTCATCGCGGCTGACCCGATGTCGGGATTCCTTAAGGCGATAGCCCAGATCTATCCTGACAAGAAGATCGCGAGCGTAAAGCATAAATCGGTCAACAAGAGATTCAAAGAAACGCGTTTCGCGGCGGGAGCCAACAGGCAGTATATGAGCCTTATAGAAAAAACGGGTATGGACTGGGACACTTTCGTAGACGTATCACTCGAGGCGATGAGAGGCATCGCGGATGAGATAGGACTTTAGGAGAAAACAATGACAGTCAAGAAAAAGGGAGCTGTAGCGGGACATTTGGAAGACCTGGCGTACAAACTGACGGAGATAGATACAAGGCCAAATGACGGCCAGCTGCTTGGAATGAAGCAGAAAGTCGCCGAGGCGATAGATCATCTGCTGAGAGCGATGTTCCCGTATCATTTCGGAAAGTCGCGCGCAAGGTTTGTCGAGACGGAAAAGAGGACATATGAACTGATGCAGGCCTATGACGCGCTGGATCAGTGCCTGGAACTTGTCATCAAGGATCACGACGAGGCTTCTGAAAAGGTGAATGAGCTGATAGACGCTCTGCCTGAGATACTTGAGATGCTCAAGACCGACATCCAGGCGGGCTACGAAGGCGACCCCGCGGCAAAGAGCATGGATGAGGTCATCATCACGTACCCGGCTTTCTATGCCATAGCGATATACAGGATCGCCCATAAGCTGTACGAGATGGAGATCCCGATGATCCCGAGGATCATGACCGAGCTGGCCCACCAGACAACGGGCATCGACATCCATCCGGGCGCGACTATAGGAAGGTATTTCTTTATCGACCACGGCACCGGCGTCGTGATAGGCGAGACCACCACCATAGGCGAGCACGTTAAGATCTACCAGCACGTGACACTCGGAGCCAAGAGCTTTGCCCTCACAGAGTCAGGTACGCCTGTCAAGGGGATCAAGCGCCATCCGGACATCGGAAACAATGTCATCATCTACGCCGGAGCGACCATACTCGGCGGCGACACGAAGATCGGGGATGACTGCGTAGTTGGCGGTAACGTCTGGCTGACACAGTCGATGGAGCCGGGCGAGACAATCGTCACCAACGCCTGCGGACAGCATCGTTCCAAGGACAGAAAACTGCTTGAAGAAAGCATAGAATGGTTCATCTGAACCAATGCAAAAACAAGCGCCGCACTGTTGAATGAGCGGCGCTTTTTTAGTATAATTTTTTGAGTGCGGTCAGCACTTGTTTTGTGCTGTTTCCACCGCGACCTGGGGGTAGATAGGTGCTGGTGTGCCTCGCGGTCTTCAAAACCGTTTGCAGGGGGTTAGGAGCCTCCCGGGTGGGTTCGATTCCCACGTACTCCCGCCACAATGATTACGGAGGTCGGTGCCATGACAAAGAAAGAACTATTGAGAGGACTCCCTAAGATCGATGAGGTGCTTAAGCAGGAGTCTCTTGTTGTATTGTCAGAAGAGAAAGGCGACCTTATGGTCACCGAGGCCGTTCGAGCGGTGATAGCGGATCTGAGAGCTTCCATACTGGACCTTACCGATGGCAAGGCAGAGAAATTCGACGCGTCAGTACTTGATATAGAGGCAGTCGCAGAGGCTGCAGGAGCCAAGGTGCTGCGCGATGAAGAACTGAATCTCTTTCCGCTGATCAACGCGACAGGAACCATTCTCCACACGAATCTCGGCAGGGCGCCGCTCTGCAGGGACGCTGTAGAGAATGTCGCGAGGGTCTCCAAAGGCTATTCCGACCTTGAATATAACGTGCCTAAGGGCAAGCGCGGCTCACGTCACGACCTTGTGAGCGATCTCGTAGCTGAGCTCACGGGAGCAGAGGACGCTATGGTGGTCAACAACAATGCGGCCGCCACAATGATAGTCCTGGCCACTCTGGGCAAGGGCAAAGAGATAGTCGTATCCAGGGGAGAGCTCGTCGAGATAGGCGGAGCTTTCAGGATCCCGGACATCATGATGCAGTCCGGAGCATACCTTCAGGAGGTCGGCACCAGCAACAAGACAAAGGCATCGGACTACGAGAACGCCATCATCACAAAAGAACAGGCCGAAGATCCTGAGTTTTTCGCGTCCGATCCAAGGGGCGGCATGCGTTTTGAGACCGGCGCGCTCATGAAGGTTCATAAGTCCAATTACGACATAGTCGGCTTTACGGAAGAAGCGAGCCTTGAGGAACTCGTTGAGATAGGCAAAAAGCACGACCTCCCGGTCATCTTCGATATGGGGAACGGCCTGATGCTCGATATGTCCGCTTGCGGGCTGAGCGAGCCGAATATCCCGGCCTCGCTGGCAACGGGCATCGACGTGATGCTCTTTTCCGGCGACAAGCTGCTCGGAGGACCGCAGGCAGGCATCATAGTCGGCAAAAAGAAATATATAAAAGCCATGAAGAAGCATCCGCTCGCGAGGGCGATGAGGGTCGACAAAATGACCTTCGCAGCGCTCGAAGCGACGCTCATGAAATACAGAGACCCTAAGGTCGCTCTGAGGGACATCCCCGTGCTCAGCATGATCTCTGCGTCAAGCGAAGACATGAGGGCAAAGGCGGAAAGACTCGCGGACGCGATCAAGAGAGTCGACCCGGCGCTGTCACTCGAACTCGTACCGGTAGAAGACCAGATAGGCGGCGGCTCCGCTCCTACGGTGAGACTGCCGGGCTGGGCTGTTTCCGTGAAGGACGGCATGAAGTCAGCTGACAGAACGGAGAGAAAACTGCGCAAGGCAGAAGTTCCGGTAGTGGCCCGTATCAATGAAGACAGGCTGCTCCTGTGCGTCCGCACGATAGCGGAGGATGAACTGGAGACAGTCGCAAGGGCATTCAAAAAATGAAGAACATAATCATCGGCACGGCCGGCCATGTCGACCACGGCAAGACAACGCTCATAAAGGCGCTCTCCGGTATCGACACTGACAGGCTGCAGGAAGAGAAAAAGCGCGGCATCACCATAGAGCTCGGATTCGCTCACATACCGAATGATGCCGGATACAACATCGGGGTCATCGATGTGCCGGGGCATGAGAAATTTATAAAGCACATGCTCGCGGGCATAGGCGGCATAGACTTCGTGCTCTTCGTAGTGGCTGCCGATGAGGGCATCATGCCTCAAACCAGAGAGCATTTTGAGATACTTCAGTCGCTTGGCATAAACGACGGCATCATCGCCGTGACCAAGACCGATATGGTCGAAGAGGACTGGCTCGAAATGCTGCTCGATGAAGTCGAAGAATACTTCAGGGGGACCTTCCTTGAAGGCAAGCCGGTCATCCCGGTAAGCGCGGTTACGGGCGAGGGCCTTGATGAACTCAGGACTGAGATCATCGCCAAGTGTGACAGGGAGAACAAGCGCCGCGAAGAGAAAGAACTCTTCAGGCTGCCTGTGGACAGGGTGTTTACGATGCAGGGATTCGGCACCGTAGTGACGGGTACTCTGATGGACGGCAGCGTCAAAACCGGAGATGACGTGATCATCTATCCGGAAGGCACAAAAGCGAAGGTAAGGGGCATACAGACTTACGGTAAGGAAACGGAAACAGCCTTGGCGGGCCAGAGGACGGCCATCAACCTGTCAGGCGTCTCCAAGGAAGACATAGACAGGGGCGATGTCCTGGCTTGTCCGGATGCGGTTACCGTTACCAATATGCTGGACACAGAGATAAGCATTTTCAGTTCCACGGACAGAGTAGTCCTGAACAACAGCAGGGTGCACCTCTATTGCGGTTCTGACGAAGTGCTCTGCAAGGTGATACTTCTTGACAGGGACGCTCTGGCGGCGGGAGAGACGGCCTATGCTCAGCTGAGGCTCGAGGAGCCCGCGGCTGTAAGGAGAGGCGACAGGTTCATAATCAGGTTCTACTCGCCGATAATAACGGTCGGAGGCGGCCGCATACTGGACGCGCAGCCTGCCAAGCACAAAAGGAACAGGCCTGAGGTACTTGAAGGCATGGATATACTTGCCCGCGGCTCGATCGAAGATATCGTGTACGCGAAGGCCGGTGAGAGACGCTTTGTGAAGCAGAAGGATCTGGCGCACGAACTGGGTCTTCTGGACGCGGAAATGAAAGCGGCCGCTGAGAACGGGATAAAGAACGGCCTGCTGACTGTGCTTCCTGACGATACGATCGTGAACGACGTCAGGCTGGCTCGCATGAAAGACGACATGGTCAGGCTCGCGGAGGATTATCACGCGGACAATCCTCTTGCTGACGGCATCCCGCGCCAGGAGCTGCTCTCACGGCTCAGGGAGAGATGGTTCACGGAAGATGACAAGACTGTTCAGGCATTCGTGAAGTACATGCTCGCTCAGGGCGTGATAGAGGACAGAGGCAAGTCCATAGCGCTCAGTGGATTCAGCATCGAGTACACTGATGAGCAGAAGGCTCTGAAGGATAAGATCGCGGGGATGTACGCGGACGCGGACATCGAGATGATCAAAAATGAAGAGGTGTTCGCGCTTTACAGGGACGGCAGGATAATCCGCGCCATACTTGAAGACCTTGAAGGCGAGGGCATTATATACAAAGTCAATCCATCGTACTACGCGTCAAGCGAAGCCTGGCAAAAGGCGGTGGAAGCCGCGAGGTCATTCGACGGAGGCTTCACGCTGGCGGAGTACAGGGACAGGCTGGGAACGTCGCGCAAGTACGCGGCTGAATTCCTGCCCGCGATGGACAAGGTCGGCATTACGGTATTTGACGGAGAGACACGCAAAGTCGTGAAAAGATAAGTGATGACAGACAGAAGAACGGCAAAACACAATAAGGGGAAGACAGCCGGCAGAATAGCCGCGCTTATGCTGTGCCTTCTGATGATGGTGATGACTGCCGCCTGCGAAGCTAAAAGCGACGCTGAAAAAAAGGTGGCCGCTGAGCTGGACGCTCTAAAGACATCTGATTCGATAGGCAGCGAGGTGTCGGACCTGAAGAACAGCCTTTCAGACGAAGGCAGGCAGAACTTCGACGCTTTCCTTAACAAGCTGAGGGACTTCGATTACGAGATCACCGGCGTCAGTGAAGATACGGAGAGCGACACAACTGCGGTCACGGTCAGGATCATCACATACGACTTCGGAAGGGAATACCTTGCTGAATGGACTGAGTATCTTAAAACTCATGATGACGTGGTTGCGGCAGACGACGAGCTGATCGACTTTTACGAGGAACTATTCGCCAGGCTTGCCGCGATCGAGAAGAAGGAATGCATAAAGGACGTAGAGATAACCTGCGTAAAACCGCTCGACAACGGAGAGTGGATAGCGAACATAAAGGATAATGAAAAACTCCAGGATGCCGTCTTCGGCGGCATGCTGAGCGAGATGAAGACTCTCGCTGAGGAGCAATAAATACAAACGGAGGAATGAAGATGATCAATATGTTTAACAATTTCTGCATGCACGAAGGCGGACACGAAGGCGGAGCAGCTCCCGAGGACTGCACACACGACTGCAGCACATGCGGAGTCGACTGCCCTTCAAAGGACGGCGGCATCCAGAAGGCTGAGCTCAACCCTAACAGCTCGATCAAGAAAGTGATCGCGGTAGTTTCGGGCAAGGGCGGAGTAGGAAAGTCGATGGTAACGGCTCTCTCGGCCATAGCCGCCACAAGAAACGGCTTCAAAACGGGCATCATGGACGCGGATATAACCGGTCCGTCAATACCTAAGATGTTCGGAGTGCATACAAAGGCTTACGGAAGCGAGTACGGCATACTGCCTGAAGAGACACCGCTCGATATCAAGCTGATGTCCATCAACCTTCTGGTAGAGAACGAGACCGATCCGGTCGTCTGGAGAGGCCCTGTCATCGGCGGAGTGGTGGAGCAGTTCTGGACGGACGTATGCTGGGGAGACCTTGACGTGCTCTTCATCGATATGCCTCCGGGGACCGGCGACGTGCCGCTGACTGTTTTCCAGTCGCTCCCTGTGGACGGCATAATCGTCGTCACATCTCCTCAGGATCTTGTAAGCATGATCGTCGCCAAGGCAGTCAACATGGCCAAGCTCATGAACATTCCTGTTCTGGGCATCGTAGAGAACATGAGCTATATCACATGTCCTGACTGCGGACGCAAAATAGAGATGTTCGGACCGAGCCAGGCGGAAGCCGTCGCGGCCGCGAATGGTCTGAAGTTGCTCGAGAAGCTGCCGGTAGATCCGGTCCTCTCGCAGGAAGCTGACATGGGCAAGATCGAGTTCAACGAAGGCACACAGATGGAATCCATACTGGATGTGCTCGACGAACTCGGGCTCAAGGCAGAATAGTTACAACGAAAATGTTTGTATAAAGAAAGGGAAACTTCATTGGGCGAACTGATAAGACTTGAAGGGATAGTAAAGAGTTTTGACGATACCGTGGTACTGAACGGCATAGACCTCAGCGTGGACGAGAACGAATTCGTAACGCTGCTGGGTCCTTCGGGCTGCGGAAAAACGACGACTCTGCGCATAATCGCGGGCTTTGAGAAGCCGGATCAGGGCAGGGTGTACTTTGAGGGCAAGGACATCACGGACATGCCAGCCAATCAGAGACCCGTCAACACGGTATTCCAGAACTACGCGCTGTTCCCGCACATGAGCGTGGGAGAGAACATCGCGTTCAGCCTAAGGGTAAAGAACAGACCGGAGGACGAGATAAAGAAGAAAGTGGCCAACGCTCTTAAGCTCGTCAATCTGAAGGGTTTTGAGAACCGCCGCATAGACCAGCTTTCGGGCGGCCAGCAGCAGAGGATAGCCATGGCAAGAGCCATCGTTAACGAGCCGAGAGTCCTGCTTCTGGACGAGCCTCTCGGCGCGCTGGACTTAAAGCTCCGCCAGGAAATGGAGTACGAGCTGGTGCGTCTCAAGAAAGAGCTGGGCATCACCTTCATATACATCACCCACGATCAGGAAGAAGCCCTGACGATGTCCGACAAGGTAGTCGTCATGAACGAGGGCTACATACAGCAGGAAGGCACGCCTCAGCAGATCTACGATGAGCCTGTAAACGCTTTCGTAGCCGACTTCATAGGCGACAGCAACATACTGTCAGGACAGATGGTTGACGAGAAGGTCGTACGCATAGACGGAGTAGACTATCCGTGCATCGACGGAAGGGAAGAGGGCTTCCCTCCGCGCCGCAGGGTGGACGTCGTCATAAGACCTGAAGACATAGATATCGTGCCTTACGGCAAAGGTCAGTGGAACGGGACCATCATTTCCAAGCTGTTCATCGGCGTGCACTACGAGATGCTGGTGCAGAGCGAGCACGGCAAGGTCGAATGGCTGCTGCAGAACTACGACCAGCACGACGTGGGCGAAAAGATCGGCATGAAGGTCGATCCAGAAAACATACAGATAATGCATAAACCTAAAAGCGAGGCGGAATCCGCCATAGAACTCGACTTATGACCGCAAAAAAGAAAAGTTATTCCATACCGTTCATATTATGGATAATCGCAGGTACCGTGATACCGCTGGCTTCGATCGCCTATTACGGCTTCACGAGCAGGGAAGGCGGTTTCACATTCGCCAACATTACGGCGATGTTCAGAGGCGACCACATGCAGGCGCTCGGCCTCTCGCTTTCACTTGCCCTGATAAGCACGGTGATATGCCTGCTGCTGGCTTTTCCGATGGCGATGGTCTTAAGGGAAAGCAAGTACGGAAAGCAGGGGTTCCTCATCTTCGTCATCATTCTGCCGATGTGGATGAACTTTCTGCTCCGAACAATGGCATGGCAGGTCCTGCTCGAAAGGCAGGGCGTCATAAACGCGATAATCACCGCGATTGGCCTGCCGCGCCAGGAAATGATGAACACGCCGGGAGCCATCGTGCTTGGCATGGTCTACGACTTTCTGCCGTTCATGATACTCCCTATATACAACACGGTCTCCAAGATCGATAACCACCTCATAGAGGCGGCATACGACCTCGGAGCCACCAAGGGCAAGGTCTACACCAAGGTGATACTGCCTCTGTCGGTGCCGGGCATCGTATCGGGCATCACGATGGTGTTCATACCGGCCCTCACAACATTCGTTATTTCAAACATGCTGGGCGGAGGCAAGATAAACCTCATCGGCAATATCATTGAGCAGGAGTTCACGGTCAATTCGAACTGGTATCTGGGATCGGGACTGTCTCTTGTGATGATGGTATTCATAATACTCAGCATGCTGCTGCTGCAAAAGTTCGACAAAACAGGCGGCGCGAACCTGATATAGCATGAAAAAAACACTCGGACGCATTTACATTTTGATAATAATGCTCTTCCTGTATTTGCCTATACTGACTCTTATCGTGCTTTCATTCAACGATGTGAAGTCCATGTCGGTATGGGGAGGCTTCAGTCTGCACTGGTACGCGGAACTTTTCCAGAGCCGTCTCATGATGGGCGCTATCGTGAATACGTTCTCGATAGCCATACTGGCGTCTCTGATAGCGACAGTCGTGGGGACACTCGCGGTGCTCGGAATGGCGGCAATGAAGCCGCGCACTCAGAACGTGCTGCTGGGATTCAACAACATACCGATGCTGAACGCGGACATAGTAACGGGCATCGCCCTGATGCTGTTCTTCCTTATGATAGGAGCGCCTAGGGGCTACATGACCATACTCTTCAGCCACGCGACTTTCTGCATACCGTACGTGATACTCTCCGTAAGGCCGCGTGTAAACAAGAACACCGACAGGCTCTACGAGGCGGCGCTCGACCTCGGAGCGTCTGAAAAGTACGCCTTCTGCAAGATAGTGCTTCCTGAGCTCCAGCCCGGCATAATATCCGGCTTCCTGCTCAGCTTTACTATGTCGGTAGACGATTTCATCATCACGTACTTCACAAGAGGAGCAGGCATTAACACGATCTCGACCCTCATATACAGCGAGGTAAAGATAGGCATAAGACCGAGCCTGTTCGCGCTGTCGACCATCATATTCGTTGTAGCGCTGGTCGTTCTGTTGATCGTAAATATCAGGCAGGACAGGGCCGACAGGCTGAAAGAGGTCAAGGCCGCATACTGATATGTAAAGGCAACTTTACCTTAACGATAATACTATTACCGAAGGAAACCGTAAATGCTCAGGGAACTTACCGTAGACGGGGTAAAAAGGGAAATAGACAAATACATCAGGGAGTCTGTCAGAAGCTTCGCGGCGCAGGACATAGTCCCTAAACTTGCCGTGATCAGAGCCGGTGATGACGACGGACAGACTTTCTATGAGAACGCCATCATCCGTCAGAGCAGGAACTTCGGCATAGAGACACAGTCAATCAATTTCTCTCATAATACGAGCCAGGCCCTGCTCGAGGTCGCGCTCAGGGCGGTCAATGAGGACGAGAGCGTGCACGGCGTCATTCTTCTGAGGCCTTTCCCTGAAAACATAGACGGTGAGCGTCTCAGGACCATGCTGAACCCTGAAAAGGACGTCGATGCCATAACGGACATTTCGATGGCCGAACTCTTTGTGGGCAAGGATGACGCTTTCTTCGCGTGCACTGCTGAGGCGTGCATGGAGATAGTGCGTTATCACGGCATAGACCTGGCGGGCAAAAGGGTCACCGTCCTCGGAAGGAGCATTACGGTCGGAAAGCCGATCGCAATGATGATGCTCTCAAAGAACGCGACGGTCACGATATGCCACTCGGGAACTCCGCAGAAAGACACCATCAAGGCCTGCAGGGACGCGGACCTGATCGTGCTTGCCACGGGACTCACCGGCAAGTTCGGAAGTCAGTACTTCCGCGACGGTCAGATAATACTGGACGTCGGCACCGGGAAGGGCGCGGACGGAAAGATGCACGGCGACCTCAACATAGAAGAGATAAAGGCGAGCGGAAAAATAAGCGATCTGACCTACACGCCTGTACCGGGGGGAATAGGCAGGGTCACCACGTCGATACTGCTTCGCAATATCATAAAGGCTGCCGGAAGAGCGGCAGACCTTAAAAGGGCAAAACGGACAGAGATAATGAGTTTGATGGAGATGATGTAATGAGTTTCAGATACTACTATGCTGACCGGATACGCGAAAAGATGCCTGAATTCAAAGGCACCGATGAAGAACTCCAGTCGGCTATCGATGACATAAGCCTCCTGTACAATTCCGCCATCAGAGAGGTGGAGACCAGGCTGAGCATACTGTCGGATGACTTTGACAAGAAGCATTCGTACATGCCTATACACCATGTGCAGTCAAGGCTCAAGACCTTTGAAAGCATAATCGAAAAAGCCAACAGATACGGCATAGAGGATCCGCTGAACAACCTCAGTACGATAAAGCGCGAGATCCTGGACATCGCCGGCATACGCGTGGTGTGCAACTACGAAGAGGACATAGCAACGATGTCCAGACTGCTGCTTTCGCAGGAGGACATCGAGATGATAAGGGTAAGGGACTACTGTGACAAGCCAAAGGAGAGCGGTTACCGCAGCGTACACGTGGTGGTAGCCGTACCGGTATATCTCGTAAACAAGAGGAAGATGGTTCCGGTGGAGATACAGTTCCGCAGCGTCATGATGGACGCCTGGGCCAGCCTCGAGCACGAACTCAGATATAAAAACAAGGGAGAACTCGCGCAGGAGATAACCGATTACCTTAAGACATGCGCGGAGACGCTCCACAGGGTGGACGAGCAGATGAGCCGCGTACGCCACGAAGTACTGAAAACCGACAGCAAATACAGCGATTACTAAGGAGAACACTTTAAAATGAAAAACCTCGCCAAGACATATGATCCGAAAGAATTCGAAGAACGCATCTACAGGATGTGGGAAACCGAAGGCGCTTTCGATGCAGACATAGACAGAGACAAGGAGCCTTTCACCATCGTGATGCCGCCTCCGAACATCACAGGACAGCTTCACATGGGACATGCCCTTGACCATACCCTGCAGGACGTCCTCACCAGATGGAAGAGGATGCAGGGCTACTGCGCGCTCTGGCTGCCGGGTTCCGACCACGCCAGCATCGCCACCGAGGTAAAGGTAGCGAACGAGCTCAGAGAGAAGACCGGCCGCGACAAGAGGGACTTCACGAGAGAGGAATTCCTTGAGCACGCATGGGCATGGAAGCAGGAATACGGCGGACGCATCACAAAGCAGTGCCGCAAACTGGGTGATTCCTGCGACTGGAGACGCGAGCGCTTCACCATGGACGAGCAGTGCAACAGGGCGGTCGTGAAACACTTCATCAATCTCTACGAGAAGGGCTGGATCTACAAAGGAAACCGCCTCATCAACTGGTGCCCGTGCTGCAAGACATCGCTTTCGGACGCCGAAGTAGAGCACGAGGATGAAAACGGCAAGTACTGGTACTTCAGATATCCGGCAAAGGACGGCGGAGAGGGCATAACAGTCGCCACGTCCAGACCGGAGACAATGTTCGGAGATATCGCGATAGCGGTACATCCGAGCGATGAGAGATATAAGGACATCGTCGGAAAAACGGTCATCCTTCCGATAGTCGGCAGGGAGATCCCGGTAATAGCGGACGAGTATCCGGATCCTGAAAAGGGTACCGGCGCCGTAAAGATCACTCCGGCTCACGACCCTAACGACTTTGAGGTCGGACAGAGACACGGTCTCGAGATGATCTCCTGCATGAACGATGATGCCACAATGAATGAATACGCGGGCAAGTATGCGGGCATGGACAGATACGAGTGCCGCAAAGCCTGGGTCAAGGACCTCGAAGAAGGCGGTTACCTCGTCAAGACAGAAGAGCTGACGATCCCTGTCGGCAAGTGCTATAGGTGTCACAGCGCGGTGGAGCCTATGATGAGCGACCAGTGGTTCGTAAAGATGGAAGAGCTCGCGAAGCCTGCCATCGCCGCGGTAGAAACAGGCCGCATGAAGTTCGTGCCTGAGAGATTCTCGAAAGTCTACCTCAACTGGCTCTATGAGATCAGAGACTGGTGCATCAGCCGTCAGCTCTGGTGGGGACACAGGATCCCTGCGTATTACTGCGATGACTGCGGCGAGATCGTCGTGGCCGATCACATGCCTGAGGTCTGCCCTAAGTGCGGATGCAAGCACTTCACGCAGGACGAGGACGTTCTGGATACATGGTTCAGCTCGGCGCTCTGGCCGTTCTCGACACTCGGCTGGCCTGAAAAGACCGAATCGCTGGATTACTTCTATCCGAACAGCGTGCTGGTCACGGGCTACGACATTATCTTCTTCTGGGTAGTCAGGATGGTATTCTCGGGCTATGAGTGCATGGGAGACGCTCCGTATGATTACGTATTCGTTCACGGACTGGTAAGGGACGAACTCGGCCGCAAGATGTCCAAATCTCTGGGCAACGGCGTCGACCCGCTGGATTCGATCGCGCAATACGGCGCGGACGCTTTGAGATTCATGCTCTGCACGGGCATCTCGCCGGGCAACGACACCCGCTACATCCCTAAGAGGATAGAGGCTGCGAGAAACTTCGCGAACAAGCTCTGGAACGCTTCCAGATTCACCATAATGAACCTGCAGGACGAAAACGGCGAATGGCTGCCGATGGAATTCGACGAGTCAAGGCTCAGAGACGAAGACAAGTGGATCCTGCACATGTCCAACGAGGGCGCAAGGTACATCACTGAGCAGCTCGACAAATACGAGCTGGGCCTGGCCGGCCAGAGGGTATACGAACTCATCTGGGACGTTTACTGCGACTGGTATATCGAGATGGTCAAAGGCAGGCTCTACGGCGATGATGAAGAGGATAAGAAGATAGCCAGATATGTGCTCACAAAGGTGCTCAAGGACCTTCTGAAGTTCCTTCACCCGTTCATGCCGTTCATCACCGAGGAGATCTGGGGCTTCCTGCCTCATGACGACGGAAAGACGGGCCGCGACGCCATGCTCATCAGGGCGGAATGGCCGGTATATGACCCTTCTATGGACTACAGCAAGTCAGTGGAGAGGATCAATGTCGCAATGAACATAGTCAAGGCTGTGAGAAATATCAGGGCCGAGGCTGAAGCGTCTCCGGGAAGGAAACTCAATCTGATCATCAAGACTGACAGGCTTGCTGATGAGATAGCCGCGGTCGGGGAGCGCGTGAGAAAGCTCGCCAACGTAGTGGATATCGACATCAAGAGCAGCGAATACGCAATGCCTGACGATGTGATGACCGCCGTCATAGACGGAGCTGAGATAGCCGTGAGACTGGATGAGTTGGTAGACAGGGAGGCCGAGATCGAAAGACTCACAAAGGAGAAGAAGAGACTCGAATCCGAGGTCGAGAGAGTAGAGAAGAAACTCGCCAACAAGGGATTCGTGGATAAGGCTCCTCAGAAACTGGTAGACGAAGAGAAGGCAAAGGGTGAGAAGTACCGCGGCATGCTCGAAACGGTATGCGCGAGACTGGAGTCGCTCAGAAAATAATGGCAAGCTTTGACGGACTTGAGAGGATGGACGCTCTGCTGAAGGCTTTGGGAAACCCCGAGGCCGGTTTCAGGGCGATCCACATAGCGGGGACCAACGGAAAAGGCTCAACAGCAGTGATGACCGCTTCAATACTCGAAGAGGCGGGATACAGCGTCGGACTCTATACATCTCCGCATCTGGAGAGCGAGTGCGAGAGGGTCCAGATATGGGACGGCACCCACCGCATGATAGAGCAGGGGGAGCTTGACGCGCTGAGGGATAAAGTATACGCGGCAGAAGAAGATGTAAAGGAAACTTTACATAATGCCGGGATCGAGTACGGTCGGCTGACGGTCTTCGAAGTATACACCGCTGCCGCGTACATGTACTTTGCTGAACAGAAACCTGACTATGTCGTGCTTGAGACAGGCCTGGGCGGAAGACTGGATTCCACCAACACGCTTGAAAAACCGCTGGTGAGCGTGATAACCCAGGTGGGACTCGATCATACTGCTCAGCTGGGAAATACCATCTTTAAGATAGCGCGCGAGAAGGCCGGCATCATAAAGCCGGGCGTGCCTGTCGTTTCACAGACCGGCGACCTGAATACAAAGAACATATTCAGGAAGGTCGCTGCTGAGAAAGGCTGTGAGTTCACCGATGTATCGGTGCTGATTGACAGCTACAGGGGATATAAGCTCGCCATGAAAGGCGAGCATCAGATAAGGAACGCGGCGACGGCTGTCGAAGCCATCAGGGCCGCGGGCATAGAAGTGTCTGAAGAGGCCATAGAAAAGGGCCTGGCAAGCGCCTGGCTCCCGGGGAGATTTGAGATCCTGAATGAGGAGGACGGCAAAAGGCCGCTCTTCATAATTGACGGCGCTCACAATCCGGACGCGGTTTCCGAGCTCGTAAAGACATATATGGCATTCTCCCGTACAAATAAAATCAAAAGAACGCTGGTAATTTTTGGCTGTATGAAAGACAAAAATTCGGTTCGTATGGTACAATTACTTACGGGAGGTCTCAGAGGATGCTCCTACGCGGCGGCAGCCGTGGACTATGAAAGGGCGGAAGCTCCTGAGCGGATAGGCGAACTTATCGCCGGATGCGGGCGCGGGTGCATGGTATTCGAATCGACCCGCGAGGCATACGAATACGCTGAGGACTCCTCCTTTGAGTGCATCCTTACGACCGGATCGATATATCTGGCCGGAGAAATGAGGACCCTGTTCATGAAGGATCAATAAAATCCCGAATATATATCACGTCATCACTATTATCATTTCCAGATTTATAATGTGGAGAAAGGACCGGTACCATGTTTGACAGAAACGGAAACGACAACAGCAACTATAACCAGATGATAGTTGAGGAGATCCGCAAGAGTTCTGAGAGAGTAGCAGACCTCGTAAACAGAGAGTATCTGAGACAGAAGAACAACGTGGAGCTCATCGCATCCGAGAACTACTGCTCCGAGGCCGTAATGGCCGCCTGCGGAAGCTGCCTTTCGTGGAAGTATGCCGAGGGATATCCTCAGGCTCCTATCGTAAGGACATCGGGCAATAAGGGCAGATACTACGGCGGAACCATCGTCGTGGACGAACTCGAAGAGTACTGCTGCGATCTGTGGAGAAAGGTGTTCAACACGGACTATCACGTAAACGTACAGCCTCACTCGGGTTCACAGGCTAACTTCGCTGCTTACAAGGCAGTGCTTGAGCCGGGCGATACCATCCTCGGCCTGAGCCTCGACAACGGCGGACACCTCACACACGGTTCCGGCGTAAACTTCAGCGGCAAGCTTTATAACGTTATTTCCTATGATGTAGACGACAACGGCCGCATCGACATGGAAGACGTCAGAAAGAAAGCTCTCGAGTTCAAGCCTAAGCTGATCCTCACAGGAGCGTCCGCTTACGCCAGGATCATCGACTTCCCTGCGTTCGCAGAGATCGCGAAGGAAGTAGGCGCTTACTTCATGGTAGACATGGCTCACATCGCCGGTCTCGTGGCTGCCGGAGAGCATCCGACACCGTTCGGCTATGCTGACATCGTTACGACAACCACACACAAGACCCTCAGAGGACCTCGCGGCGGACTCATCTTCGCAAGACCTGAGCTCGCAAAGGCTGTTGACTCCGCTGTATTCCCATACGCACAGGGCGGCCCTCTCTGCCACATCATTGCCGGCAAGGCCGTATGCGCTGAGGAAGCTCTGAAGCCTGAATTCAAGGCATACGCGCATCAGGTAAGACTCAACTGCGCAGCGCTCGCTGACGAGTTCATAAAGATGGGCTACAAGATCGTTACAGGCGGAACAGACAACCACGTATTCCTGGTAGACCTCAGCGACGAGCCGTTCTCGGGCAAGGAACTCCAGGCAGCATGCGACGAGGTAGGAATCACCCTCAACAAGAACTGCGTACCTAACGAGAAGAGGTCGCCGTTCCAGACATCCGGCGTACGCGTAGGAACAGCTCCTATGACAACAAGAGGATATCTCGAGGATGATTTCCGCAAGGTAGTTCACAGGATCGACGACGTCGTAAAGGAACTCAGAGCAAAGAAGGCAGCAGAGGCAGCCGCAGAAAAGTAAAGGTACAAAAATAAAACCAAGCCCCGCCTGTCAAAAGGCGGGGCAAGTCATTGAATAAGATTTTTTGCTGTTGTACAATTGTAGAAAGCACCAAAAAGCAAAAAAGAGGAGGTACTGACCAATGGTGAAGCTTTTGATTGGACATAAGGGAAGCGGCAAGACCAAAAGAATGATTGAGCTGGCGAATGAGACTGTCCAGACAGCCAGAGGAAGTATCGTATTTATCAACAAGAATTCCAGACTCATCTACGACCTTGATTATAAGATCAGAGTCGTTTGCATGGAGGACTTTCCGCACATCACCAACGAAGACGAGTATATCGGCTTTCTGTTCGGCATCATGAGTTCGGACAACGATATAGAGACGATCTTCCTTGATGGCATCATGAGACACAGAGACTTTGCTCTGGACGTACTGCCGAGCTTCATCGAGAAGATCAAGATCATCTCGAAGGAATCCGGGATCGACTTCGTTCTCAGCGTGAGCGCTGAGCTTGAGGAGATGATAGGCGTCAAATTCGATGACGTCGAAGTGCTCAATTGATATGACGACGACCGAACAGATTCTTGAAGGACTGAAAAAAGGAAGGGCCATGTACGAAGAAGTGCATGGCTCTCATTCACTTGCGGAAGCCGGTGTAAAGGACGCGAACGAGCTGTGCCTGGGAGATAATCTCGGGTATATGAAGGATCTTCTGGACCGGGGATATGCAGGCGCTTTCAGGCTCATCTACATCGATCCGCCGTTCTTTACGCGCTCAAGCTTCAACGCTTCGGTGAGCGTTAGAGACAAGAACGGAGCGAGTCATAAGGTTCACCATCTGGCATACGACGACAAGTTCGACCGCAGCCTCGAATACTACATAGAGAACATGGTGGCCCGCATACTGCTCATGAGGGATCTTCTGGCGGATGACGGCCTCATGTGGATACACCTGGACTGGCACTCGTCCCACTATATAAAACTGGTCCTTGACGAGCTGATGGGCGAGAAGAATTTTGTTAACGAGATCATCTGGCAATACAAGTCGGGTGGCTCGGGCAAGCGCCACTTTGCGCGCAAGCATGACAGCATCCTCGTCTACTCAAAGACTTCCAGGTACTACCTGAACGTGCCTAAGGAAAAGTCCTACAACAGGGACCGCAAGCCGTACAGGTTCAGAGGCGTCGCGGAATACAAGGACGAGGGCGGCTGGTACACTCTCGTAAACATGAAGGACGTCTGGAGCATAGACATGGTGGGACGCACCTCGTCAGAGCGTACGGGCTACGCCACGCAAAAGCCGCTCGAACTCATGAAGCGCATCGTACTGGCCTCTACGGAAGAAGGCGACCTCGCGGGCGACTTCTTCTGCGGAAGCGGCAGCCTTCCTGAGGCGGCGCAGATGCTCGGCAGAAGGTGGATAGGCTGCGACAGCGAAGAGATCGCGACCTCGATGGCGCGCAGAAGACTCAGAAAAGCAGGCGCGGAGTTCGATTTCATAAGGCAGGAGGAGGTGAAGCCTCTCAGCGGAAGGGCGGATGTCGCCGTAATGAGCGTGGACCCGCTCGAAGACGGAAGAAAATTGTACAAGTGCAGGCTGATCGACATCGTTCCAGACATAGATACCGGTTCCGTACAGATGAAGGACCGCATGCACGTAGAGGAGGCTCTTAAGGCTGACAGACTGCAGTTTGCCGATCACGTGCTGGTAGATCCGGAATACAAGGGATCCTTTGAAGCCGCATATGTATTCGACGCGGACTCCGGTGAGATGAGTTTCATATCCGGAGGGGATTTCGCGGCAGTAGTCGTCGATATTTTCGGCAAGGAGTACGAAGCAGAGATCGTAAACGAACAGATAATAAATGAGTAAGACAGTTAATAAAAAAGGAATAAAGAAGGTATCAAAGAAAGATGACTCTCCATTAAGCAGTCTCGACAGAAAACTGGAGAAGGAGACCGCGGCAAATAAAGAGGCAAACACAAGGTATTTCCATGACCCTGAATTCCACGGACACTCCAAGCTGCAGGTAAGGGCACGTGAGATAGGGATGGCGCTTCTCGGAGTTGTAATGGGTTCGCTTGCGACGGTATCCATCATGCTGCCCAACGGGCTTACTTTCGGCGGCATCACCGGAATTGCAAGGATCATACAGAGCTACACCAACTGGAACTACTCGCTTGTATACTACGCTCTGGCGCTTATCATAACGGCGATAGTGTGGATTTTCCTAGGCTGGAAGGAGGTCAGAAAGATCCTTATGATGTCCCTGGCGTACCCGCTGGTGATGTTTGTGCTTGAAGTCAATAATGTTGTTATCGTCAAAAGCGACGATCTGTTCCTGGTTTCGGTATTCTGCGGCGTAGTGATGGGTATCTCAGGCGGACTCACGTTCAGAGCCGGCTTTTCATCAGGCGGAACCGACTCTCTCGCTAAGGTAATCAAGTACCGCTGGCTGCCTCATCTGGGCATAAACGACATAACTTTCGCGATCAATGCCATGATCGTCATAGTCAACGCGTTTGTATTCGGCGTCAATATCGCGCTCTATGCCGTAATAATCATCTATATGTCCATGAGAGTCAGCGAGGCCGTGATGTACGGTCTCAGCAACAAGATAGTTGAGCTCGACATCATCCCGGGCGATCCTGAGGCTCTGACCGATTTCATAATGAATGAACTCGGCCGCGGCGTTTCAAGTATAGAAATAACCGGGGAGTATACCGGGGACAAGAGAAAACAGCTCAAGATCCTCTGCTCGCCGCGCGAGAGCTTCCTCATAAAGAGGCACCTCGCAAAGGAGGATCCTAAGTCATTCGTTTCGGTCATAAGCGTAAAATCCGTCTGGGGAGTCGGAAGGGGATTCTCGGACATCCACAAAATAGACGGATAAGAGAAGAAATAACCGCAAATAAAACGCTGCCTCAAAAGGGCAGCGTTTTTCATGCTGTTAAGGGATACTTTTATAGAATCATTTCGTGTAGTACATCTCCGCGAGAACGCGGGATACCAGGTTGGAGGTACGGCTGTTGAGGATCAGATAGCCGTTTATACAGTCAGGGTCATCGGCGAACGTTTCTTTTCCGATAAATGAAGTGTCCATGAACAGGGAGTCGGCGTGGCTGCTGACGGGAACGCTTATATCAAATGAGCGGCTCCCGGAATTGAATATCGCAGTGACAGGGCTGCTGCCGTCAGGGAAATACGCGCATGAAACGGGATCCTTGATCTGCTCACCGGTTATTTTAAGGATGGGATCGGCTGTCTTGCCCTTATTGGCGCGCTTTATGGTGTGCCGGACGCTGAGCCTGCCGCCCGCGGCAGGAAGGCCGTAAACGGCCAGTGCCTGATGGATATCAGGCACCTCAGCGAGCGTGAGATACATCAGCCTGTGAAGGTGCAGTACATCCTCTCTGTTATGTGTGAGTATTATCTTCTCTATGGTGCTGTTGCCGCTGATGGAGTACTGGTCAAAGAGGGCGACGCTTTCGCGACCGGTAATTGTATCACCGCGGTCCGAAAGTATGCCGTAATGATCTTCTATCGACATCTGGCTCATCCTGCTGAGTCGCTTTCTCATGTCCGTGCACTTGCAGAGGAACCTGTACAGGTCGAAGTGATACATGCTGATATGCTTATCCATGAAGTTGGCGTCGAGCCTTGCGTTCAGGAACGGCACATCATACGCGTATCCGTTGAAGGTAACCAGGTATCCGGCATTGTTTCTCTCAAGGTAGTCCATTGCCGCATCAAGCACCTTGTCCTCTTCATAGTGGTTTTCTGCCAGGAACTGGGTGATCCTTACGCCGCTGTCCGTACGCATCAGAAGACCGATGAGTACGGCCTTGCATCTCGCGCGGTCGAGCCCCGTCGCTTCAATGTCAAGAACACACGGCTCCATGCCGTCAAAGTAATCTCCCCATAGAGGGTGGTATTCTCCTGTTATTCTGTAGTCTCTTGTAAATACTTTCATTGAATTGATTTTACTTTATCTTCGTGATAGAGTAAATCGGCAAAAGAAAAGGAGATCTGACTATATGAAACTTGGAATCGTAGGGCTGCCTAACGTAGGAAAGAGCACGCTGTTCAACGCAATAACAAAAGCGGGCGCCGAGGCGGCAAACTATCCGTTCTGTACCATAGAACCAAATGTGGGCGTTGTGACCGTTCCGGACGAGCGTGTAACGACTCTGTCCGAGGTATACAACTCCAGAAAGACAATATATACGACGATAGAGTTCTGTGATATCGCGGGGCTTGTGAAGGGCGCGTCAAAAGGCGAGGGCCTGGGCAACAAGTTCCTCGGACATATCAGGGAAGTTGAGGCCATCGTTCACGTCGTAAGATGCTTTGCCGATGACAACGTGGTGCACGTGGACGGCAGGATAGACCCTGTGAACGACATAGAGGTCATCAACACCGAACTCATAATCGCCGATATGGAAGTAATGGAGCGCAGGATAGCCAAGACCGAGAAGCAGGCCAAGGCCGACAAGTCGGCAAGGGGCGAACTCGAACTTCTGAAGCGCATCTACGAGCTTCTCTCTGAGGGCAGGCGCGCTAGGGAAATAGACGGTCTGAGCGATGAGGAAGCGGCATTCGTGAAGTCATTGGACCTTCTTACATATAAACCGGTCATATACGCGGCAAACGTTTCCGAAGAAGATGCTTCCGGAGAGGACAACGAATTCGTAAAGGCAGTAAAGGAATACGCCGCAGCTGAAGGATCTGAAGTCGTGGTCATAAGCGCGAAGGTGGAGGCGGAACTCGCCGAGCTCGAAGACGAAGAAAGGGAGATGTTCCTCGAAGAACTCGGGATCAAAGAGGCCGGCCTCGATAAGCTCATAAAATCATCCTATGCGCTGCTCGATCTGATAAGCTTCCTCACAACAGGAGAGGACGAGACCAGGGCGTGGACAATAAAGCGCGGCACGCTGGCTCCTCAGGCTGCCGGAAAGATCCATACAGACTTTGAGAAGGGGTTTATACGCGCCGAGACCATATCCTATGACAAGCTCATGGAAGTCGGCGGAAAGATATCCGCGGCCAAGGAAAAAGGCTGGCTCAGGTCTGAAGGGAAGGAGTATGTCGTAAAGGACGGCGATGTGATGCACTTCCTGTTTAACGTTTAAAGGGTTGACAATTCAAGGCTTTGAGACTCGGATTGTACTTATATCTCATATCTTGTTTTTTTGAAGTACATAAACATTGAAAAAGGGACTTGTGCCCTTTATAATGCAAATAAGGATTGCAGAAGCAATCCTATCTCTAGTCCCAATACCCTTTTTCGAAAGAGACTGCACCCCTTGCGGTCTCTTTCATTTTTTGCTTATTGATTGTTATCCGGAGTGATGCGTCTGTTCTTTGACGACCACATGTAAAGACAAATGCCGAGTATGATCGCGCAGACGCTTATGACCTGAGCCTGTCTGAATGGGCCTATCATGAGCGAGTCAGTGCGCAGAGACTCGACAAAGAACCGTTCAATGGAGTAGAGGATAAGATAGAGCGAAAAAGTCTGCCCGTTGGCTGTCCTTTTGTTCTTGTCGAACCAGCTGAGTAATATGAAGAGCAGCAGACACCAGATCGATTCGTAAAGGAAGGTAGGGTGGACCAGCTCGCCGTCAACAAGAATGGCCCAAGGCAGGTCGGTAGGTCCGCCGTGCGCTTCGCCGTTGAAAAAATTGCCCCATCTGCCGATAGCCTGCGCCAGAGCGACGGTAGGTATGAAGCAGTCGAGCACGTTAAGAGGAGCGATCTTCTTGCGCCTGCAGATCACGATGATGGTTATCATGCCGAAGATGAGGCCTCCGTGTATCGCCAGTCCGCCGCTCCTGATGTCGAGCATTGAACTGAAGGTATCGTAATAATCGAGGTTGAACAGCACGTAATAGACACGCGCGCCGATCACGCCGATCGGCAGCATCCAAAGAGCGATGTCCAGCACATCCTCATCGGTGAATCCGTGACGGGGAGCTCTTTTGCACGACAGCAAAACGGCAATGATCATGCCGCAGGCGATGAGTATGCCGTACCATCTTATGTCGATGCCGAAGATCGTGAACGCTATGGGATCGGGATGACCCATTTAATACCTCCTGTTGCTGAGCTGTATAAAGCTTTATGATGCACTGCAATAGTATAACACAAATTTGTGAAATTTGTTGACAAGGCCTGTCACTTTTGTTAGTATAATCAAGCGCGATTGAAAGAATCAAGCGTTGCGGCGGCGTAGCTTAGCTGGCTAGAGCGTCCGGTTCATACCCGGAAGGTCACTGGTTCAAGTCCAGTCGCCGCTACCAGATGTGGGATCATAGCTCAGCTGGGAGAGCACCTGCCTTACAAGCAGGGGGTCATAGGTTCGAGCCCTATTGGTCCCACCATTTGCGGCCGGGTAGTTCAGCTGGTTAGAATGCCAGCCTGTCACGCTGGAGGTCGACGGTTCGAGCCCGTTCCCGGTCGCCACTTTTTAAAAGACCCGTGGTGGGTGTCGTCAAGTGGTTAAGACCCTGGGTTGTGGCTCCAGTATTCGTGGGTTCGAATCCCACCATCCACCCCAAATTCTTCTTTTAATCGACTGCGTGTTGTGTTACAATAGCAATGCTGATGGGGTATAGCCAAGCGGTAAGGCAACGGATTCTGATTCCGTCATTCGTAGGTTCGAATCCTACTACCCTAGCCAGGAAGACGAGGGACTCTAACGAGTCCCTCATCTATAAGGCGACATAGCCAAGTGGTAAGGCAGAGGTCTGCAAAACCTTCACCCCCGGTTCAAATCCGGGTGTCGCCTCCAACAGAAGACCGTGAAAGCGGTCTTTTTCTTTTGCAAAAATATGATATCTTTACGCGCAATGAATGGTATATAATAATCGTTGATACTTATGTGATAAGTGAGGAAACTTTTTATGCCGAAGACTAACGCTTCACAGCAGAATAAGGATGAAAGACAACTGATACTCATAGTAGAGGATGAGTTTGTCAGCCGCGAGATACTCAAGATGTCTATCGAGCGGGAATACGACGTTCTGCTGGCAGAAAACGGAAAACAGGCCCTGGAACATATTGGCGCGAGTGGCGATCAGCTGAGCCTGATACTCCTTGACCTTAATCTTCCGGACATGCACGGAGTGGATATCCTCAACATGATCAACGAGAAAGAGGAGATCCACAGGATACCGGTGATAGTACTGACCGCAGACAAGGAGGCCGAGGTGGAATGCCTTGACATCGGAGCGGCGGATTTCATACCGAAGCCGTATCCGGATATCAAGATCATTCAGGCGAGGATACGCCACACCATAGAGCTTTTTGAAAAGCGCGTCATTATCGGCCAGACCGAGTTCGATGAGCTGACGGGGCTCTACAACAGGGAGTTCTTCTACCTTTACGCTGAGCGCAGCGACGCGCACAACAGGGAAAACCTGATGGATGCGATAGTCATCGACATCAATCACTTCCACATGATAAACGAGCGTTACGGCAGGGATTTCTCCGATGAAGTGCTGAAGCGCATAGGAAACAGACTGCGCGATCTGACATCCGAAACCGGAGGCCTGGCGTGCAGAAGGGACGCTGACCAGTTCATGCTGTACTGCCCGCATCTTGACGATTACGAAAAGGTGCTCGGCATGCTGTCTGAGGGCATATCCGGAGAGGGCAACGCGGAGAATACAGTCAGGCTCAGGATGGGAGTATATCCCGAGGCAGACAAGAGCATCGATATCGAAAGGCGCTTTGACCGCGCGAAGCTCGCAGCCGACTCCGTAAAGAGCAACTATACGATGCCGATAGGAGAGTACGACAACGAACTCAACGAGAAGAACCTTTACAGGGAGCAGCTCATAGTAGACTTCCCTGAAGCGCTGGAGCAGGAGCAGTTCAAGGTATACTACCAGCCTAAATTCGATATCAGAGGCGAAAAGCCGGTGCTCTGCAGCGCTGAGGCGCTGGTGCGGTGGATACATCCGGAATACGGTTTCATAAACCCGGGAGCGTTCATAAGCACTTTTGAGTCCAGCGGACTCATAAACCGCCTCGACAATTACGTATGGAGAGCCGCTGCTAAACAGATAAGAGAGTGGAGCGACAGGCTGGGCGCCGTGGTACCTGTAAGCGTCAGTGTGAACGTATCCAGAGTCGACCTTTTTGACCCTGATATCTGCAACACACTGAAAGGTATCGTAGAAGAATACGGGATCTCACAGGAGCAGATCCTGCTGGAGATAACCGAATCGGCGTACTCCGAGGACTCTAAGCACATAATCGATACCGTACACAGGCTGAGAAGCGAGGGCTTCCGCGTGGAGATGGACGACTTCGGCACGGGCTATTCATCACTGAACATGCTGACGAGCCTGCCTATAGACGCTCTCAAGCTGGACATGCAGTTTATAAGGACAGCGTTCACAGAAGGCGGAGACACCGGCATGATAGCCATAGTCATAGAGATAGCCGAGATGCTGGGTGTTCCGGTAATAGCCGAGGGCGTAGAGACAGAAGAACAGCTGAATGCGCTCAAGGAAATGGGATGTGACATCGCTCAGGGATACTACTTCTCAAAGCCGGTACCGGCAGAAGAATTCGAGAAGTTCCTGGCAGACAGATAATACCGACAAGAGTAGAAACGAAGGGGGAGAAACGATGATAACGATAGAAAAGCTTAACGAATACGGCGCAGATACGAAAGACGGTCTCGCTCGTTGCCTCGGCATGGAGGAGTTTTATCTTAAGCTCGTAAACACAATGATCGCAGATGAGAACTTCGGTAAACTCGACGCCGCGATCGAAGACGGCGATGTGAAAAAGGCGTTCGAAGCCGCCCATGCTCTCAAGGGAACTCTGGGCAATCTGTCGATCACGCCGCTGCTGGATCCTGTCGTCGAAATGACCGAGAGATTCAGACATGCAGAAGAGATGGTAGACGTATCGGATATACTTCCGCAGTACAAGGATGCGCTCGAAAGATTCAGAGCTCTCGCGGAATAAAAGGTTCGGGAAAGAGAAAGAATGAAAAAAACCAACAGACACTTCAGAAGGCTGGCGGCAATGATGGCCGTGCTGCTGATGACCGTGTCCTTTACAGCGCTTATGAGCGGCTGCAGGAGCGGTGAGAACGGCTCGGTATACGTTTATTGCTATGGCGATTATTTTGACATGACGCTCCTTGACAAGTTCGAAGAGGAGACCGGGATCATGGTGATACCGGATTACTTCGATACTGCCGAGGAGATGATCACCGTGCTCGAGAACAACGCGACCACATACGACTGTGTGTGCACTTCGGACTACATGATCCAGCGCATGATAGCGAACGACATGCTCTCCGAACTCGACATGAACAATATACCGGAGATAAAAAACATCGGAGATGTTTACATGAAGAAGTCCGAATCATTCGATCCGGGCAACAAGTACTCCGTGCCGTATCAGGCGGGCATAGCCGGCATACTGTACAACAAGACGATGACAGAGGGCGTCGAGATAGATTCGTGGGATGACCTCTGGAACGAGAAGTTCAAAAACAGCCTCGTGATGCCGGACAGCGTCCGCGACGCCTTCATGATAGGTCTCAAGAAGCTCGGGTACTCAGAGAACTCGACCAGTGAAGAGGAGATAAAGGCTGCTGCCGATGAACTCATCAGGCAGAAACCGCTGGTCTATAAATACGCGAACGATTCAGCGCGCGACCTTCTGGCAAACGGTTCTGCCGCTGTAGGCGTGGTGTGGAACGGCGAATACATCTACACCAAAGAACTGAACGAGGACGTAGAATTCGTTATTCCTAAGGAAGGGTCTGAGTTCTTCATCGACTCATGGGTCATTCCAAAGGACGCGCCTAACAAGGCGAACGCGGAGGCATGGATCAACTTCCTCTGCAAGGCGGATGTAGCCGCCATAAACTTTGACTATCTATACTACACGACGCCGAACGAGGCGGCTCTGGACCTTATAGACGAGGAATACCTCGAAGAGAAAGCTGTCTTCCCTGACAAGGCGACGGTAGACCGCTGTGAGTCGCTGGTGACGCTCGATCCGGCGACAACGGAGCTTTACAGCGATTATTGGAAGAAGGTAAAAGCTGAATGAAGCAGAAATGGGCTGGAACGCTCGATACTCCGGAAAAGAAAAAACACATGCTTTACAGGGTGGCCCTCGTGATCGGGGGCAACCTTCTTTTCGCGATCGGAATAAACAGGATAATCACTCCGATGAACCTTTACAGCAGCGGCTTTACGGGCATTTCCATGCTGCTTCGCATGTTCATCGTAAACGTCCTGAATATACCGGAGCCGGCGGGCATAAGCTATCTGGGTATCATATACTGGATAGTCAACATGCCGCTCTTTTACCTGGCTTATAAGTCACTCGGCAAGGAGTTCTGCATAACTACGGCGATCTCCATAGGCATCGCTTCCGTGTGCATGTCGCTGGTGCCTGTCGCTAAGACTCCCGTGTTCGATGACTATCTGACCGCGGTCCTTGTCGGAGGCATCATATCCGGTACGGGAGCCGGCCTCGTTTTGAAAGGCGGTACCTCAGGCGGCGGGCAGGACATCATCGGCGTGGCGATGTCAAAGACCCATCCTAATTTCAGTGTGGGCAAGATCTCCATAGCGATAAATACGCTCGTATACGGAGTGTGCTTCTTCCTCTTCGACATCCAGACGGTCGTATATTCGATGATATTCGCCGTGATCAACGGCCTGGCGCTCGATTACCAGCATACACAGAACATAAATATGCAAGTAATGATCTTCACAAAGAAAGAGGGCATAACCAATAAAGTCATAAACGAAGTCAAGAGGGGACTCACTTACTGGAACGGAGCCGGCGGATATACGGATGAAGACACGTACATACTGATGACCATGGTCACCAAATATGAATTGCCGAGGCTCATAGAGATAGTAAAGAGCATAGACCCGGACGCATTCGTGATGGTGAACGAGGGCACCAAGATATACGGCAGGTTCGAAAAGCGCTTTACCGAGTAAAAAAGAAGCAAGCAAAAACTCCTTCGAGGCTGAGCGGCCGCGAAGGAGTTTTTTATTTTGCTATTCAATAGGCTTTGTCGTCCGGGGGATCTCGTTGAGAGCCTTGAAGTACTTGTCATGCTCTCTGTCATAGCGGCGGGTGTAATCTTTGTTGTTTGAGTGGTGCATGTCGTGTACGTATGAGTGCTCCTTACCGAAGATCTCAGTGTTGTCACTCTCCATTACATAAACCGCTATGTCACTGCACTTGTCTGAGATATGCTCTATGTTCGTGAGTATCGACTGGTAGTGGATGCCCTTGATCGGATCGCAGACCTGATTGACCATTCTGAATACGTGCCTGGCGTTCAGCTCTTCGACCATATCGTCTATGACTTCCTCCAGAGGTTCGACTTTCGCGGCAAGATCCGAATCATCGGCCTTGAAAGCGCTCTGGGTCTTATCCATTATCTCGTAGATGGCGTCAAACGCTACCTGCAGCTCGGCCATGGCAGTATCAGAGAATTCCTTGCCTTCGGCCCTCAGGCTTTCTACAACGTTCGCTATGTTCACAGCCAGGTCACCGATACGCTCGTAGCAGATCATGATCTTGATGATGCGGTTCTGGGCGCGTGTTTCGGCAGAAGTGTGGATGTGGGATGAAAGAGAAACCAGGTATTTGTTGGTAGCGTCCGTCATGCTGTCGAGCAGATCCTCACGCGTCTCTATCCTCGCGTCACGCTTGGAGTCGTAATGATATATCTGCTGCACGGCGGCATCGAAGTTGTGGGCGGCTATATCGCTCATCTCCTCAACGACTTTCTTTGCCTGATCAAGGGCAAGAGCAGGGGAGGTGAAGAGCCTCTCATCGAGAGCGTCGAGGGCCGCGATGGCGTTCTTGTCCTCTTCTTCCACAGGCTCATCCTTGATGATACTGCAGGCGATGTTTTCAAATACCCTGGTAAACGGCAGAAGCACAACAGCCGGTACAAGTCTGAAGAATCCGTGGATGTTGGCGACTCCGCCGGAATTGAGCGAAGCGTTCCAGAAAGTGTCGTTCAGGATGCCGGTACTGCGTCCGATCAGAACGAGCAGGAAACAGAGGACGGCGGCAAACACATTGTAAATGATGTGCACCATAGCCGTACGTCTCTGCACGGGCTTCGCGCCGATGCGGCTCACAAGGTAAGTCGTGAGACAGTCTCCGATATTGACACCGATGATGACAGCGAACACCGCGCCGAAGGTCACACCGACAGAGCTCGCTATCGACTGTATGATACCCACGACGGCCGATGAGCTCTGGACGACTCCCGTTACCAGGATACCTGCGAGGAAGCCGAGAGCGTAGTTGTTGGAGAAGGCTGTCAGCAGATAGCTGAGGGATTCTCCGAAGCCCGATACCACATCGCTCATGTAGATGAGTCCCATGAAGAGTATTCCGAATCCGCATGCCACGTTGCCGGCTGTCTTAAAGCTTCCTTTCTTAAGGAACATGATGAAGACTATGCCGATCACAAGGGCGAGAGGGGCAAGGTTGTCAGCCTTGAAAAAGTACAGAGGGCTGTCCATGCCCGAACTCACGTCCATGAGCCTGATGATCTGCGCTGTTATTGCGGTACCTACGTTTGCTCCGAGCACTATGCCGACCGACTGGTGGAAGGTAAGGAAACCCGCTCCGACGAGACCGACCGTGATGACTATGGTAGCTGTAGAACTCTGGATTATGCACGCGACCAGCATTCCCAGGATGAAGCCCATGACCGGCCTGTTGGTCACCTTGGCAAGAGCGTTCTTCATTGCTCCGCCGGATGAACTCTTGAGACCGTCACCCATGACTCTCATTCCGTAGAGAAACATCGCCAGTCCGCCGAGGAAGGCGACAATGTTATAAAAAACAGACATAAAACCTCCGATAAATTGATTCCAGATCAATACAGTCCTAAAATTCACCAAATATATTATAGGGTACAACTGTGTCAAAAAACAACGTTAACAAAGGCAGGAGAGCGGAACTGAGGCGCAAAAAATGGTGTTGACATATTCCTACTAACAGAGTAGGATTTGTAAGGCGAGATAAGGCCTTATACGGTAAGAAAGAAAGGAGATCTCAGACATGATGGTATCGACCAAGGGCAGATACGCTCTGACAGTAATGGTTGATCTTGCGCGCAATGAAGGCGGCGGCTATGTTTCGCTTTCCGACATTGCCGAGAAAGAGCATCTCTCCATGAAATATCTTGAGAGCATCATATCCATCCTCAACAAGGGCGGCATGCTAATGAGCCTCAGGGGAAAGAACGGCGGTTACAAGCTGGCGCGCGACCCCAAGGATTACAATATCAGTGAGATACTTCTTCTCACCGAAGGCACCCTGGCTCCGGTCAACTGCATAATGCAGGAGGGAGTGCAGTGCGAGAAGGCGGCCACGTGCAGCACGCTCCCGCTCTGGGCAGGACTCGATAAGGCCATAGAAGGCTATCTTTCGGCGATAACGCTCGAGGACATAATCAACGGCAACCGCAAGAAGATGCTGGGTGACTATTGCGAAAGCTGCGAGCCGTCCGAGACAGCCGAATAAACAGCAAACAAAAAACGATTCAGGAGGATCATCAATGAGAGTATATGCTGACAATGCCGCGACCACGTATCTGAGCAAGACGGCAAGAGACAGATTCATTCAGTGTCTTGATGAGTTCAACGGCAACCCAAACAGCCTGCACAGCGACGGACAGCGCACACAGGAAGTTCTGGATGAGGCCAGAGAGATAGTCGCGAAGTGCATCAACGCAGCGAAACCAAATGAGGTGTATTTTACCGGCGGCGGTTCGGAGTCTGACAACCAGGCCCTGCTGTCCGCGGCAAGGGGGCTTGCTCCAAAGGGCAAGAAGCACCTCATAACGCTCAACATAGAGCACCACGCTATACTGCATACCATGAAAAAGCTCGAGAAAGAGGGCTTTGAAGTAACATACATCGCGCCTCAGCCTAACGGCGTCGTAGACGTTAAGGACATAGAGGACGCCATCAGGGAGGACACCGCCCTTGTGAGCGTCATGTTCGCGAACAACGAGATGGGAGCGGTGCAGCCTATCCCTGAGATAGGAGCGCTCTGCAAATCGAAGGGCGTGCTCTTCCACACGGATTCCGTGCAGGCGGCGGCGCATCTGCCAATCGACGTACAGGCCATGAACATCGACATGCTCTCGATGTCGGGACACAAGTTCCACGGCCCTAAGGGCGTAGGGATCTTCTATGCAAGAAACGGCATCAGGCTGGTAAACGTCATTGAAGGCGGAGCCCAGGAGAGAGGCAAGCGCGCGGGTACTGTCAACGTCCCTGCGATCTCGGCAATGGCTTACGCTCTCAGAGAGGGCTGCGAAAACATGGAAGAGAACATGAAAAAGGTGAGCGCTCTGAGAGACAGGCTCATCGAGGGACTCAAGGACATCCCTTATTCGCAGCTGAACGGCGATCCGGTAAAGAGACTTCCGGGCAACGTCAACTGGTCCTTCGAGGGAGTAGAAGGTGAGAGCCTGCTGCTGCATCTGGATATGTATGGGATCGAGTGCTCATCCGGAAGCGCCTGCACAAGCGAATCGCTCGACCCGTCTCACGTGCTTCTGGGCATGGGAGTTCCTGTAGAGGCGGCTCACGGATCTTTGAGATTCAGTCTCGACATAG
The DNA here is from genome assembly GCA_902776285.1 of uncultured Eubacteriales bacterium. Taxonomy (GTDB): domain Bacteria; phylum Bacillota; class Clostridia; order Peptostreptococcales; family Anaerovoracaceae; genus Crickella. Next base: position 26,411 of record CACYPK010000006.1, on the reverse strand, counting down.
AAAACACTGAAGAGCAGGTCGACTATATAATCGAGAAGGTGCACGAGGTCGTCGAGTACTACAGAAGACTGTCGCCTTATTGGGAAGACCTGATGACCGGCAAGAGGGAGCACTGCATCCCGGAATACTGGAACGCATAGAATGTAAAGAGTTCTTTACATAATCACGATACAAAAATGTAAAGGAAACTTTACATATCTGCGAAAGGAGAAAATAATGTCACTGTATTCAGATAAAGTAATGGATCATTTTGAGCATCCGCGCAACGTAGGCGTCATTGAGGACGCTGACGGAGTAGGCGAAGTCGGCAACCCGGTCTGCGGAGACATCATGAAGATGTACCTCAAGATCGAGGACGACAGGATAGCAGACGTCAAGTTCAAGACATTCGGCTGCGGAAGCGCCATCGCCACCAGCTCGATGGCAACTGAGCTCATCAAGGGAAAGACTCTTGAAGAAGCTCTCGATCTTACAAATAAGGCGGTAGTCGACGCTCTTGACGGACTTCCTGCAAGAAAGATCCACTGTTCGGTCCTCGCGGAGGACGCCATCAAGGCAGCGCTCGTCGATTACTATACGAGGAGCGGAAGGGAAATGCCTGAGAGCCTGGTCGGTTTTGAGCCGCGCGAAGATTGATGGGCAAAATTCATCAAATCGATAACAAAGTTGACAATTGTTGTGTATAATAGTATGAGGCTTTGCTGTACGGCAGGGCCGCATACTATTTGACTTTTGGAGAAGATCTGTAATGAGCAATAAAAAAGTGATGAAACTCGCGTCAAGAAGCAAGCGCTTCGGCGCCGGGATCATAGACGCTGTCATACCGTTTGTCGCGTACCTGGTTTTTGTCGGTGTACTTGCCGCCAACGGGATCAACAGCTATTCACCGTATAACGGCTATGGCTATGGATACGGATACGGATATGGATTTGACTACGGATACAACTACGGAAGCAGGCTGAGCGGAGCATCGGCAGCCGTTATGGTGGTCATCTCGCTCCTGCTCATCGCGTACGTAGTGGTGGAATTCGTATTCTTCGCTAAGGGCAAGTCGATAGGCAAGGCCATCCTGGGGCTCCAGGTGGTGTCGAGCGTAGACGGCAAGCCTTTCAGATTCTGGAAAATGGTATTCAGGGAATGCATCGTCAAGTCAGCTTCAGGCGTGCTGCTGCTCGGATACATCTGGATACTTATAGATGAAAAGAACAGAGCGTGGCATGACAAGATACTCGACACGTATGTAGTGGATCTCAAGGAATCCGAGAAGATGCATCTCAGGAAGAACCTTGAGCGTGCCGAAGAAATGGCTTACAAGGCCGAAAGAGCCTCGACGCCGCAGCCGGCCGAGCCGGAAAAGCCTGCGCCTGCTCCTGAAAAGGAGGTCGTAAAGGCTGAAAGCGAGCCTGCGCAGACAGTGGCTGCCGTCGTTGAAGCCGAGCCTGAAGACAAGCCTAAAGAGGAAATGCCTTCGATCGAGATCGAAACCATTGCGATCCCTGAGGCCGCAGCGGTCCTTGAGGAGATCGCCGAAAAGGCAATGGAAACCGCGGATACTGCAGAAAAAGCCATTGAAACCGCGGATGCTGCCGTAGAAACTCCTGAGAGACCTGCCGTAAGCATGTCGATGAAGAAGGAAGAACTCCTTGAAGCCGCTCGCGAAGCCGGCGTAAAGGTCGGCAGCAGGGCCACAAAGGCCGAGATCATCGAGGCGATCGAAAAGGCCTCGGAAAACAAATAAAGGGGACTGATACAGCGATATGAAAAAAACCGGCAAGATCGTACAGAACGACAATCTTGTTCGTAATATACACAAGATGACATTCGACATGGGCGAGTGCGACTTCAGCCTCCCCGGTCAGTACGCTATGATAGAGGCGGGAGGCATCCGCAGACCGTATCAGGTATGTGATTTCGACAGCAACAGATTCACTATAGTTTTTCCGGCCGAGGACAAGGAGAGCAGCGTGCTCGCGGCCCTGAGACCGGGAGATGAAGCCCTGATAACCACCGGACTCGGCAACGGCTTCGACCTCGATGCCATGCCGGACGAGGTGTGTCTGGTAGCGGATGATCTGGGGATCCCCGAAATGCTGGGACTTGCCCGCAGCCTTTTGATGCGCGGCATAAGATGCAGGCTCATCCTGAGTTATCCGAGCAAAAATGACATATACATGCTCGAATCGTTCAGGAATCTCGTGAGCGAGATAGAGGTCCTGACCCTTGACGGCAGCAACGGCAGGGAAGGCCGCGCTTCTGATGCCGTCAGGCATGCCGGATACATCTGCGCGGGAGGTTCGCTTGGTATGCTCAGATCGCTCGCCGACAAGGCTGACGAGGGTCAGTTCAGTCTCAGCAGCACGGTGCTTGCCGAATCGGCGGATTATGACGACTGCTTCATCGAGACGACAAAGGGAATGATGAACGCGAGCGATGACGGTCCTGTGTTCGACAAGAACATCATCAAATGGGACGCCCTTAAAGAAAGACAGAAAGAACAATAAGCATAAAGAGAGGTAATTGCGAATGTACGCACTTACGGCAAAGGGAATGAAATACATGGACGAGTTCGCGGCGCGGGCAGGACTGCCGGGTGTTGTTCTTATGGAGAACGCAGCCAGAGGAGTCGCCGACGCCGTGGCCGAGAGGATACCGGACAAGTCCGCCAAGATACTCGTGCTTACAGGTCACGGCAACAACGGAGGAGATGCTGTTGCCGCTGCCAGATGGCTCGCCCAGATGGGATACAACGGTATAAGCGTATATTTCGCGGGCAATATGGAAAAAGCCGGCAACGAGTTCAAGCGTCAGATGAACGTACTCGTCAATGCCCACAGAGATGTGAAGATCGCGGGCCTCAGAGGTGTCGAGCGCAATATACTTAACGCGAAGTATGACTGCATAATCGACGGCATCTACGGGATAGGCCTTAACAAGGCCCTCAGCGATGATGATGTCAGACTCGTCAAGTACATCAACTCAAAGTCGGGCTATAAGGTAGCTGTAGACATACCTTCCGGACTGAACGCCACGAGCGGTCTCATAATGGGAGAGGCCATAAGAGCCGATCTGACTGTCACTTTCGGAAGCTACAAGACCGGAATGTTCTTCGGAGCGGGCAGGGAGTGCTGCGGCGAGGTCAAAGTCGTGGATATAGGGCTCCTGCCTGACGGTTATGAGAACGTGACGGACAAGCTCGAAGTACTCGACGGCAGATTCTACGATGAGACCGTAAACAGCGCGCTCGTACCGAGGGCAGAGAACGGTCACAAGGGCACATTCGGCACCGTGGGTCTGGTCATAAGCTCAAACGGCATGCTCGGAGCGGGCATGCTTGCCGCAAGAGCCGCATACAGAGCGGGCTGCGGACTGGTAAAGATATTCTGCCCGTCCAAATACACAGGATTCTTCAATGTGTCGATACCCGAAGCGGTAGCGGTGCCTTACAAAGCTGACGACGTGCTCGGAGCCTTTGACGGCTTCAGGAGAGACGTGGATGTCATACTGATAGGCCCGGGCTTAAAGGAAGATTCCACGGGCAGGCTGCTGGTCAAGCAGATACTCGCGGGCAATACGCCGGCGGTGTTCGACGCCGGAGCTCTCAATCTCATAGCCCGCAACCTCAAAACGCTCCGCAAGAGAAAATGCCCGTGCGTCATAACGCCTCACCTGGGCGAGATGGCAAGGCTCTGCGGCGAAGACATCAACATAGTCGCAAGGAGCCGCATAGGATATACACGCAAGTTCTCAGAGAAATTCGACGTGAGCATGGTGGTCAAATCGGATGTCTCGCTCATCGCGCTGAGAGATCAGGGCAGGGGGCAGAAGCTCTTCATCAATACCGTTGGCAACTCGGGACTCGCGACAGCGGGTTCGGGGGACGTCCTGGCGGGAGTAATCGCATCGCTCATCGCGCAGGGCAACCCTCTTGACACGGCGCTCATGTACGGAGTCATGGTACACGGCAAAGCGGCTGAGAAGTTCGCGAAGGACGGCGATTCAAAACGCAAAATGATGGCCGGAGATATTATTGACAATCTGTTCTGAGAGTAGTAGAATCACTGCGTTGCGGTTTAAAAAACCGTAAATACCATGACGACGGGAGGTGAGACAAGAATATGGCACAGGTAATAGTAAGAGAAAACGAGAGCCTGGAGAGTGCTCTTAAGAGATTTAAGAGATCTTGCGCTCGCGACGGCGTCATGGCCGAACTGCGTAAGAGAGAGCACTACGAGAAGCCAAGCGTAAGACGTAAGAAAAAGTCCGAGGCTGCTCGCAAGAAAGCTCGTAAGTATTAATAACGGCAAAGGATGCGAACCGGCGATGTTGGTTCGCATTTTTCTTAGAAAAGGAGTAATAAAATGGGTCTTAAAGAACAACTGATGCAGGATTACAAGGACGCGATGAAGAACGCGGACACCGTAAGAAAGAATACGGTCAACATGGTAAGGGCCGCTATCAAGCAGCATGAGGTCGACCAGAGAGTCACTATCGAGGATGACGCCGACATCGTTAAGATCATCAAGAAGCAGGTCAAGATGAGAGCGGACGCGCTTGAGGACTTCGTAAAGGCCGGCAGGGACGACATGCTTGAAGGCTACAAGAAAGAGATAGAGATCCTGCAGTCATATCTGCCTGAGGAGATGGGTGAAGAAGAGATAAAGGCCAAGGTCGCGGAGATCGCGGATAAGCTCGGCGTAGAGAAGAGCATGAAGAGCATGGGAACTCTGATGAAGGGCGTGATGGCAGAACTCAAGGACAAGGCTGACGGTTCCGCGGTAAACAAGGCCGTTAAGGAATTCCTCAGCGGGAAGTGATATATGGAATATAAGATCAACATACCCGAAGGCATAGACGTACAGGGCCTTTTCGGAAACTACGATGCCAACGTGCGCTCGGTTGAAAAGTTTACGGGCACTGAGATGTCGCTGCGCGACGATGTGCTGACCATAAGGGGCAGGGACCCGGAGCTTGCCGCGCGCATAATAGCGAGGCTGATCGAGGCGCTCAACGTGGAGCCTGAGCTTGATTCCCAGAAGCTGAACTATCTCATCGAGATGGAAGCAGGCGGCAAGAGCTTTGACGAGCAGAAGGTGTCGCGCGACATCATCTGCTATACGCACAACGGAAGGCCTCTCAAACCGAAAACACAGGCGCAGAAGGACTACGTCGACAACATTAGGGCAGCCGACATGGTGTTCGGCATAGGCCCTGCCGGAACGGGCAAGACATATCTTGCCTGCGCGATGGCTATCAACGCGTACAAGAACAAGGAAGTCGAGAGGATCATACTCACAAGGCCGGCTGTAGAGGCAGGCGAGAGACTGGGATTCCTCCCGGGCGACATGCAGGAGAAGGTGGATCCGTACCTTCGCCCGCTTTATGACGCGCTGTATGACGTGCTCGGGATCGAAGCTGCCGCAAGGCTCAGGGAGAAGGGCGTAATAGAAGTGGTGCCTCTGGCTTACATGAGAGGCCGTACGCTCGACAACGCCTTCATAATCCTCGACGAGGCGCAGAACACCACGCGCGAGCAGATGAAGATGTTCCTCACCAGAATGGGATTCAACTCAAAGGTAGTGGTCACCGGAGACGTGACACAGATAGACCTTCCGGGCGGCACCGTTTCCGGTCTTAAGGACGCGCGCAAGGTGCTGAGCGGCGTTGAAGGCATCAGATTCAATACCTTTACGGAAGTGGACGTAGTGAGGCACGAGCTTGTGAAGCGCATCATAAGGGCGTACGACTCTTATGACAACAGGAACAAGGTCAGAAGCAGCACTTCAAAAGGCAACAAGGTCAGTGAAAGGTGATTTATGCAGATAGTATTCAGTGATGAACCCGGCAGACTGACACCTGAGATGCAAAGACTCATGGAGCAGGCCGCAGAAGAGGCTTTCAGGACGGAATTCGACAAAGAAGCCGGTATCGAGAGCCTTGAGAACGATCCTGAGATAGGCGTAACGGTAGTTGACGATAATACTATACGTGAACTTAACCGCGACTACAGGGGAAATGACAGCGTTACTGATGTCCTGAGCTTCCCGCAGTTTGAAGGACACGCCGATCTGCTGGCGGATCTGATGAACGACGAAGCCTCGACACTTATAGGTGATGTTGTCATTTGCTTTGAGCAGGCGGAAAGACAGGCTGAAGAGTACGGAACGGGTATGACGCGCGAAATGCTGTACCTGTTCGTCCACAGCGTGATGCATCTCTTCGGTTATGACCATATGGAAGAAGATGAAAAAGCCGTCATGAGGGCGCGTGAAGAAGAGGTCCTCGCGGCAATAGGAGTAAGCAGAGGCAAATGAGATCAGGATTTATTGCGATAGCGGGGAGGCCTAACGTAGGCAAGTCCACGCTTATGAACCGTATGCTTGGCGAAAAGATCGCGATCACTTCGTCAAAGCCTCAGACAACACTCAACAGAATAAAAGGCATCTATACCGATCTTGAATACGGCGGCGGAGAAGGCCTGCAGATGGTCTTCCTTGATACGCCGGGTTTACACAAGCCCCACAATAAGCTGGGATCGGCGATCAATGAGACAGCCGTCAATACCCTGAGCGGTGTTGACGTTATTTTGCTTATAATAGACGGGACGCTCGACTTCGGCAGGGGCGACGAGGCAGTGATAAAGCTGCTTCAGGATACCGAAGCGCCGAAGATACTGGCTATCAACAAGAGCGATCTCATCGGTCCGGAGAAATACCTCGAACTGTACAACAAGTACGAAGAGACGGGACTCTTTGACGATATCTACGGAGTCTCAGCCCTGAAGGGCGATAACGTGGAGATGCTCAGGGACAGGCTCGCTGACTATATGAAGGAAGGCCCTATGTACTATCCGGATGACATCGCTACCGACGACCCGGTAAGATTCATCGTGAGCGAGATCATACGCGAGAAACTCATGAACTACCTTGAGGACGAGGTCCCGCACGGAGTGTTCGTCGAGATAGAGTCCTTCAAGGAGCCTGAAAGGCCGGGCGCCGCTACGGAGATATCCGCGGTCATATACTGCGAAAAGAAATCGCATAAAGGCATCATAATAGGCAAGGGCGGCGCCAAACTCAAGGGAGTCGGCAAGGCGGCGCGCCTTGAGATAGAAGAACTTCTGGGAGGCAAAGTATTCCTGAGCCTCTTTGTAAAGGTGAAAGAGGGCTGGCGCGATTCAGAGCGCACAATACGTAATTGGGGCTATAAGGACGAATAAGACGGCCGCACGCAGCAAAAGTCTCCGTCGGCCTCCGTGCCGGGAGGAACTTTTGCGACGAGATGCGGCCCGGTGTAATTTATGATCATAAACACAGAAGGCATTGTATTGCGGCAGCGCAAGATAGCGAACAACCGCCGCATGATAGTGATATTTACGAAGCAGTACGGCAAGCTTTCCGCCGGGACTTCCATAAACGAGAAGTCCCGCAGCAAGGCTGCGCTGGCGCTTCGTCCTTTTACATATGCGGAATATGACATATTCAAGGGCAGGGAGGCATACAGCGTCAATTCGGCTTCCGTCAGCAAGAGCTTTTATTCCATAGGTGAGGACATAGACCGCTTCATGACGGCGTCTTCTTTTATAGAGTACCTGGACAAGGTGCTCGCGGAGGGGGAACCTATGCCTAAACTGTTTGACCTTTCCCTCGACTTTCTGCAATCGGTATCCGTCTGCAACTCGGATCCCGAAACGCTGCTCTTCGCGTTCATTGTAAAGACTCTGGGTATGCTTGGAGTCGCTCCGGAACTCGGGTGCTGCGTCAATTGCGGCAAGAAGCCGGAGGACTTCGGAGAAGGCCGCAAAATGTTCTCCGTGAGCGACGGCGGGATAATCTGTCCGGAGTGCGCTCAGGAAGAGAAAAGAGGGGCCGATTCATTGATTTACAGGCCCGGATTCGATATAATCGATGTGTTTAGATATTTTGAATCCAAACCGATCAAAACATTTGAAAAGGTCGACCTCAAACCTGAAGTAAGGAAAGAGGTCAGGGAATTACTCGCAGATTATACAGACCGTTATCTGGGCGTAGACGCACTCAGATCTCTCAAAGGATTGGAGGTACAGTAAATGGAAATCACACTTGAAAAGATCGAACTCGTGAAGGAAAGAACAGGCTCGACATACGCTGAGGCAAAGGCAGCCCTCGAGGCAGCGGAAGGCAGCGTTGTGGACGCTATCATCGCTCTTGAAGCCGATATGAACAAAGAGCACGACAAGGTAGACGGAGGCAGCCTCAAGGACAGCCCTATCTTTGCTAAGATGAAAGAGATCGTAGACAAGGGCAACGTCTCAAGGATCCTCATCACCAAGAATGAGAAGACCATCGTTAACTTCCCTGTTACAGCCGGCGTCATCGGCGCGGTCCTCGTACCATGGGGAGCCATCCTCGGCATAGTAGCCGCTCTGGGAGCTCAGTGCAACATCGACTTCGTGGATTCTGAAGGCAAGGTCGTCGACATCGACGGCAAAGTCGTAGGAGCTTACGACAAGGCCAGAGGCGCTGTTGAAAAGGGGGCTACAAAGGCTCAGGAGTCACTCAACAAGGATACTCTCGACGAGCTGATGAGCACGATCGACAGCTTTGCCAAGAAGGCAGGCAAGACGGTCAAGGAACTTATCAAAGAAGCTTCCGACGCTTATAAGCAGAGCGATGCCGAAGACATCATCGAAGAAGAATTCAAGGACGAGGAGCTTTAATAAATGCCAATCGATAAAAAAGACATACCCGTTACCGACAGAGCCGTTACCATGGAGAAGATCATAGCTCTCTGTAAGAACAGGGGCTACATCTTCCCGGGATCGGAGATCTACGGAGGACTTGCCAACACATGGGACTTCGGTCCTTTGGGGGTCGAGTTCAAGAACAACATCAAGGACGCATGGAGACAGAAGTTCGTCAGGGAATCAGGACTCAATGTCGGACTCGACGCTGCTATACTGATGAATCCTCAGACATGGGTCGCGTCTGGACACGTAGGCGGATTCAGCGATCCGCTGATCGACTGCAGATCCTGCAAGACACGCTACAGAGCCGACCAGCTCATCGAGGACTGGTACAAGGAGAACGAGCCTGATGAAGAGGTCGTCGTTGACGGATGGTCCAGGGAAGACATGGAGAGCTTCATCGCGGACAAGGCAATCAAATGCCCTAACTGCGGAAAGAGCGACTTCACCGGCATCAGACAGTTCAACCTGATGTTCAAGACATTCCAGGGCGTCACCGAGGACTCCAAGTCCGAGATCTATATGAGGCCTGAAACGGCGCAGGGTATATTTGTCAATTTCAAGAACGTTCAGAGGACATCGCGTAAAAAGATACCTTTCGGTATCGCGCAGGTAGGAAAGTCTTTCAGAAACGAGATAACGCCGGGCAATTTCATCTTCAGGGTGAGAGAGTTTGAGCAGATGGAGCTTGAATTCTTCTGCAAGCCGGGCACCGAACTCGACTGGTTCGCATACTGGAAGCAGTATTGTCTGGACTTCCTCAGCAGTCTGGGACTCAAGGAAGAATACACCAGATTCAGAGACCACACGCCTGAAGAACTTTCGCACTACAGCAACGCCACAACGGACATAGAGTATCTCTTCCCGTTCGGATGGGGCGAGATCTGGGGCGTAGCGTCGCGTACGGACTACGACCTCATGGCTCACCAGACTCACTCGGGCGAGGACATGAGCTATCTCGATCCTGAGACAAACGAGAGATACGTTCCGTACTGCATCGAACCGTCCGTCGGAGTCGAGAGACTCGTGCTGGCGTATCTGGTCGACGCGTACGATGAAGAGGTCCTCACTGACGCGAAGGGCAAAGAGGACGTACGTACTGTTCTCAGACTCCATCCGGCACTGGCTCCTTACAAGGCTGCCGTGCTGCCGCTCTCCAAGAAACTCGAAGACGTGGCCATGCCGGTATACGAAGAGCTCAGAAAGTACTTCATGGTAGAGTACGACGCTTCGGGCTCCATCGGCAAGCGCTACAGAAGAGAGGACGAGATCGGAACGCCGTTCAGTATCTGTGTTGACTTTGACACAGCCGAAGATAAATCAGTAACCATCCGCGACAGGGATACGATGGAACAGGTCCGCGTGCCTATCACGGAGGTAAGAAGTTATATCGAAGAAAGACTCAGATTCTAGGCAAGTTAAATCATGGCCTGCGCCGGCTGCGCAGGCCACAACAAATTAAGAAAGGTAATAATAGCTTATGGCAAAGTACGTATATTCATTTAATGAAGGCTCAAAAGACATGAGGAACCTGCTCGGAGGCAAGGGCGCCAACCTCGCTGAGATGACCAATATCGGTCTTCCTGTACCGTTCGGTTTCACCATCACAACTGATGTATGCAGAAAGTATACCGAAGACGGCGGCGTTCTTGATCAGGCAGTCATCGATGAAGTATGGGAGCACATCGCGGAACTCGAAGAGGTGATGGGCAAGAAGTTCGGGGACAATGAGAACCCTCTGCTCGTATCCGTAAGATCCGGTGCGCCTATCTCCATGCCGGGCATGATGGATACCATACTGAACCTCGGACTCAATGATGTGGCTGTTGAAGGGCTTGCCAAGAAGACCGGAAACGACAGATTCGCGTATGACAGCTACCGCAGATTCATGCAGATGTTCGGCGATGTCGTTATGGAGATCAAAAAGTCCAACTTCGACGCTGTATTTGAAGGCCAGAAGAAGAAGGCCGGCGTTGAGTATGACGTTGAGCTGACAACAGACGACCTCAAGGAAGTCATCAAGGGCTACAAAGAGGTGGTAAAGAGAGAACTCGGAAGAGAATTCCCTCAAGAGCCTAAGGATCAGCTGCTTGAGGCTATCAAGGCCGTATTCAGATCATGGAACAACGAAAGAGCTATCCTCTACAGAAACATGTACGGTATCCCTGATTCACTCGGAACAGCCGTAAACGTTCAGTCCATGGTGTTCGGCAACAGCGGCAACGACTCCGGTACAGGCGTAGCGTTCACGAGAAACCCTGCAAACGGCGACAGCAAGCTCTTCGGAGAGTTCCTTGTCAATGCTCAGGGTGAGGACGTAGTAGCAGGTATCAGGACACCGCAGCCGATTTCCGAGATGGCGGACGCGTTCCCTGAGGTCTACACCCAGTTTGAGAAGATAGCAAACACGCTCGAGAACCACTATAAAGACATGCAGGACATGGAGTTCACTGTTGAAGACAGAAAGCTTTACATGCTGCAGACACGTAACGGTAAGAGAACAGCCGCCGCGGCCGTAAAGATCGCCGTAGACCTCGTAAAAGAGGGACTCATCGACAAGGATACGGCTGTAATGAGAGTAGAGCCTGACATGATCGATCAGCTCCTGCATCCTGTATTCGACGCCGAAGAACTGAAGAAGGCGACTCCTGTTACAAAGGGACTTCCGGCTTCTCCGGGAGCTGCTACAGGCCAGATCGTATTCAACGCTGAGGATGCAGGCGCGTTCGCGGCAGAAGGCAAGAAGGTCATCCTCGTAAGAGAGGAGACTTCGCCTGAGGATCTCGCAGGCATGGTAGCTGCTGAAGGTATACTGACAGCCCGCGGAGGAATGACATCGCACGCTGCTGTAGTAGCCAGAGGAATGGGCAAGTGCTGCGTTGCAGGCTGCAAGGAGATCTCGGTAGATGAAGCTGCCAAGACCCTGACAGTCGGCGGCAAGGTATATAAAGAGGGAGACAGCATCTCACTCAACGGTTCAGACGGAAGCGTTTATACAGAGGCCATAAAGACTCTGGCGCCGGAGCTCTCCGGAGATTTCGGACAGATCATGGAGTGGGCCGATGAGGCAAGAACACTCAAGGTCAGAACAAACGCGGACAATCCTAGAGACGCCGCTCAGGCTGTAGCGTTCGGAGCTGAGGGCATCGGACTCTGCCGTACAGAGCACATGTTCTTCGATGACGAAAGGATCCCTAAGATCAGAAGGATGATCCTTGCGGAAGACGAGGCGGACAGAAGGGAAGCTCTCGCCGGTCTCCTGCCTTATCAGAAGGAAGACTTCAAGGGCATCTACAAGGCAATGGGAGACAGACCTGTAACGATCAGACTGCTTGACCCGCCTCTGCATGAGTTCCTGCCGAAGACAGACGAGGACATCAAGGAGCTTTCCGAACAGTTCGGTATCCCTTACGAAAAGGTTGTCAGCAAGACTCTCGAACTCCACGAGTTCAACCCTATGCTGGGACACAGAGGCTGCAGACTCGCCGTTACATATCCTGAGATCGCGGAGATGCAGACAGAGGCTATCATCTCGGCTGCTCTCGAGGTGCGCAAAGAGGACGGACTCGAGATCGTGCCTGAGATCATGGTACCGTTGGTAGGACACGTAAACGAACTCAAATTCGTCAAGGACACTATCGTAGAGGTAGCAGACAGACTCATCGCTGAGTCCGGTGAAAAGATGAAGTACATGGTCGGAACCATGATCGAGATCCCAAGAGCCGCTCTGACAGCTGATGAGATCGCAGAGGAGGCTGAGTTCTTCTCGTTCGGTACAAACGACCTGACACAGATGGGCTTTGGATTCTCCAGAGACGACACAGGAGCGATCATCAAGGAATACGTCGGGAAAGGCATACTCGAGAACGATCCGTTCCAGTCGCTCGATCAGAAGGGCATCGGCAAGCTCATAAGACTGGCAGCCGAAGGCGGACGCAAGACCAGACCGAACATCAAGCTCGGTATCTGCGGAGAGCACGGCGGTGACCCTGCCTCCATACACTTCTGTCACGAAGTAGGATTAAACTACGTATCATGCTCGCCGTTCAGAGTGCCGATCGCGAGACTTGCCGCAGCGCAGGCCGCGATATCGGAAAAGAAGGGCAAATAAAAGATAATAGGAGCCGCCGTGTGAAACGGCGGCTCTGTAATTATTTAAAAACATTATTTAACAAGGTTTTCCTGTATTTTTATTTTTCTGCCTATTTGATATACTTGGTAAAAATACAAATACAGGTTCAAGCAAGGAGGTATTCAAAATGCAAGAATATCTGTTGACTCATCTGTACTGGATAAGCCTGTTCGCTTCGATCTGCGCTCTGGTATTTGCCTATGTGCAGGCCAAAAAGGTCCTCAATTCACCTGAGGGCTCGGACAGGATGATGGAGATCTCGCGCTTCGTCCGTACGGGCGCCGCGGCTTTCCTGAAACGCCAGTATCGTACAGTAATCATTTTCTTCGTGTTCATGTTCTGCGTGCTCTGCGGTATGGCCGCGGCGCACAAGCTGACATGGTTCGTACCGTTCGCGTTTATCACGGGAGGATTCTTCTCGGGCCTTTCCGGATACATCGGGATGAGCATCGCTACCAGGGCCAATGACCGTACCGCGTGCGCGGCACAGGACAGCCTCAATAAGGGACTTCGTGTAGCGTTCTCCGCGGGCTCTGTAATGGGATTTACGGTAGTAGGACTCGGACTTCTGGACATCTCGCTGTGGTACGCGCTGCTGGATCTCGTGTTCCATCAGTCGCTCGAGGACATCACGGCCGCGATGATCACATTCGGCATGGGAGCTTCTTCGATGGCTCTGTTCGCCCGTGTGGGCGGCGGTATTTTCACAAAAGCCGCTGACGTCGGAGCCGACCTTGTAGGTAAGGTAGAAGCGGGCATCCCTGAGGACGACCCTCGTAACCCTGCCGTTATCGCCGATAACGTAGGCGACAACGTCGGTGACGTTGCCGGAATGGGCGCTGACCTCTATGAGTCCTATGTAGGATCCATGGTATCGACATGCGCTCTGGGCGCCATCGCGTTCTTCTCCAGCGGTCTCGGAGTCAGATCCGTCGCGCTGCCTCTGCTGATGGCGGCAGTAGGAGTAGTATTCTCCATCATCGGATCGTTCTTCGTACAGACCAAGGAGGGCGCAAGCCAGAAGAACCTGCTCGCAGCGCTTCGCCGCGGCACTAACTTCTCGGCCATCGCTACGGCGCTGTTCTCCTTCGTCCTTGTACTGTGGCTCTTCGGCAAGGAGTTCTACGGACTCTATCTGGCAATCATCGCCGGTCTTGCCGCGGGCGTGCTGATCGGACTCTGCACGGAGTACTATACATCTGATACATATAAGCCGACACAGAAGATCGCTGAGTCTTCGCAGACAGGTACTGCTACGCTGATCATCAGCGGACTCGGCACGGGCATGATGTCCACGGCGCTTCCGATCCTCATCGTAGGCGCGGCGATCATCATCGCTTACTACTGCTCGGGACTTTGCCCGGTCGATGTTTCAAAGGCAAGCATCGGACTCTACGGCATCTCGCTGGCAGCCGTCGGAATGCTGTCGACACTCGGCATCACTCTCGCTACGGACGCTTACGGCCCTGTAGCTGACAATGCCGGAGGTATCGCCGAGATGGCAGGCCTCCCGCCTGAAGTCCGTGAGAGGACAGACGCTCTTGACTCTCTGGGCAACACAACAGCTGCTACAGGAAAGGGCTTCGCCATCGGCTCAGCCGGAATGACGGCGCTGGCTCTTATCGCCAACTTCAAGGAGAAACTGCTGGTCTACATGCCGGACGGACAGGACCTTACTCTGAATCTGCTTGACCCTAGGATCCTGGTAGGACTCTTTATCGGAGCCTGCCTGCCGTTCCTCTTCTCATCGCTTACAATGGGCGCCGTAAACAGAGCCGCTCAGAGCGTGGTGCTTGAGGTAAGACGTCAGTTCAAGGAGATCCCGGGCCTCATGGAAGGCAAGGCGACAGCGGACTACGCAAGGTGCGTGGATCTGTGCTCAAAGGCATCCCTGAAGGAAATGATCCTGCCTGCGTGCGTAGGCATCGCGGCGCCGATCGTGACGGGACTCATACTCGGCGGACTGGGAGTAGTCGGAATGCTCTGCGGAGCTACAGTAGCCGGCTTCATAATGGCTATCTTCATGGCTAACTCGGGCGGCGCCTGGGACAACGCCAAGAAGTACATAGAAGCGGGACACTTCGGCGGCAAGGGCAGCGACAATCACAAAGCCGCTGTAGTAGGCGACACCATAGGCGATCCGTTCAAGGATACATCCGGTCCTTCGATCAACATCCTGATCAAGCTGGTATCGATGGTATCCATCGTATTTGCCGGACTGATCGCAAGTGTGAGTCTGCTGTAAATACCGCAAGGCAAAAGCACAATAAAATACTGAGAATAACGGGGGAATCAGAAATGAAAAACTGATTCCCTTGTATTATTCAGGCAGATCAAATCAGATGAGGCCGTTTTTATTGGACCTTCTGAAACAGAATCAGACGCAAACGCTGTAGAAAAGCATTGATTGTGCTATAATCAATTAGTTAAATACTATTTACCTTATACGGAAGCTATTTCTGAAAAAGGCCATGGATAATTTATCGGAAAACAAAAAAAGCAAATTCAGCATGGGGATGATACTTGTCGCCATAGGTATCGTATACGGCGACATCGGTACATCTCCTATGTACGTTATGAAGTCGATAGTCGAGGGCAACGGCGGGATCGATAAGGTGGACCCTGAGTTCATCATCGGTTCACTGTCGCTTGTCATCTGGACTATCACGCTGCTTACGACGGTCAAACACGTGCTTATCGCTCTCAAGGCTGACAACCACGGCGAGGGCGGTATATTCGCGCTCTACAGCCTGGTAAGGGACTGCGGCAAATGGCTCATAATCCCTACCATGATAGGCGGATGCACCATGCTGGCGGACGGAGTGCTTACACCGGCGGTAACCGTGACGACGGCTGTCGAGGGTCTGCGAAGCATCGCTTTCATGGACAGGCTGCTTGGAGAAGGGCAGTTCATCGTCATAGTTATCACACTCACAATAGTGAGCGCGCTTTTCATGATACAGCGAAGCGGTACAAGCTCCATCGGCAAGATGTTCGGACCTGTCATGACTATATGGTTCCTTTATCTTGGGATAACGGGCGTATGGCTCGCCATGGGCGATCTTTCGGTACTGCGCGCGCTCAATCCCATACACGCGGTAAAAGTGCTGTTCAGCCCGGGCAATAAGGCCGGCCTTATGATCCTCGGAAGCGTGTTCCTCTGTACGACCGGCGCGGAAGCGCTCTATACGGACATGGGCCATGTGGGTAAGGAAAACATCATGCGCAGCTGGCCTTTCGTAAAGACCTGCCTTATCCTTAACTACATGGGGCAGTGCTCGTGGATCATAGAGAACAGAAACGATCCGGCGCTTGCCGCTATACACGATCTCAACCCGTTCTATATGATGCTCCCTCCGGCGCTGCGTCCGGTGGCCATCATACTGAGCGCGCTGGCAGCAATAATCGCCAGCCAGGCTCTCATAAGCGGCAGTTACACACTGGTGCACGAGGCCGCAAGCCTCGACCTGATGCCGCATCTCAACGTGAGATTCCCGTCGGATACAAGGGGCCAGATCTACATCCCTATAGTGAACAACATCCTCTGGGTGCTCTGCTCAATGGTCATACTGTACTTCAGAAGCGGCTCGCGCATGGAGAACGCGTACGGACTCGCGATCACCATAAGCATGCTGATGATGACGGTGCTGTTCACTGTATACATAGGAGTGGTCCACAAGCGTGTCCTCGGCGCGGTCATATTCGCTATTACATTCTTCTTCCTTGAAGGAGTGTTCTTTGTTTCCAGCCTGGGCAAGTTCACGATCGGCGGCTATGTAGCGATCATAATCTCGCTCGTGATACTGCTCATCATGATCAGCTGGTACAGGGGAACGCAGATAGAGCGCATGCAGGGCGTCAAGCTGGCGATGCGCGATTATCTGTCGAACATAAAAGGCCTCCAGAACGACCCGGATATCCCTTATACAGCCAACAACCTGGTGTATCTGGCGAAGGGAGAGGACTTTGAGGAGATCGACCGCGACATCCTCTACTCGATACTCGACAGGGATCCGAAGAAGGCCGACGCTTACTGGTTCATCAGCGTAAGTACGACCAACATGCCTTTTGACAGGGAGTACGAGGTCGAGACGTACGGCACGGATTACATATTCCGTGTCAACCTGATCCTCGGATTCAAGGTGAAGCAGAGCATCAACATCTATCTGAGACAGATAGTACAGGATCTGCTGAAGAGCGGAGAACTTCCGAAGCAGGTGAGAGAGCATTCTATCTACGGGCCGTCTGATGTCGGATCCTTCAAATTCTGTCTGATCCGTAAGATGATGCCTATGGAAGGGGATCTCAGCCCAATAGATAATTTCCTGATACATAACAAGTATTTCATAAGGCGCATGGCAGGCAATCCTATAAGATGGTTCGGCCTTGAGACTTCACGTGTACTGATTGAGTATGTGCCGCTCTTCCTGCCGAGGAAAGGCACAGAAGAGAGACTGGAAAGGATAAAATAATGAGATCCATGAGATTCGGACAGCTTGAGGACGGCAGGACCGCCGGACTCTACATACTCGAGTCGCCGGATGGAACGCGCGCCGCAGTCACCGACTACGGCGCTGCTCTTGTCAGCCTTGCCGTGGCAGACAGAGACGGCGTTTACCGCGACGTAGTGCTCGGACATGATGATGCCACGGGATACGAGAATGGCGGAGGATTCATCGGCGCGACTGTCGGCCGCTTTGCGAACCGCATTGCCGGCGCGGGCTTCGAGCTTGACGGAAAGGCTTATAAGCTTTCCGCAAATGACGGCAGCAACTGCCTTCACGGAGGAAGAGACTTCTATAACAACAGGATCTTCGGGGTCAAGGTTGGTTTCACCAGTGTCAAGAAAAACGATATCATGTCTGCATTCGCGTCGGAGAGCATATCCGACAAGGATCCAATGCAAGGCAAGAGAGGGCTCCATGACGACAAGATCACTTTCGTTCTGGACGATCCTGACGGGAGCCAGGGCTTCCCGGGAGACCTTCACCTTGAAGTGACATACTCTCTTCCGGGGAACGGAGAACTGAAGATCGAATACAAGGCGGTCTGCAATGCCGATACACCGGTGAGCTTCACCAACCACAGCTACTTCAATCTGAACGGACATGAGAGCGGCAGCATCCTCGATCATGTCGTCAAGATAAACGCAGATCACTACATGCCTGTCGACGCCGGCCTTATCCCTTACGGAAAGCCGGAACCGGTTGAAGGAACGGCATTTGACTTCCGCGAAAAAAAGACTCTCGGACGCGACATCGACGCGGATGACGAGCAGTTGAGACGTGGAGGCGGATATGATCACGACTTTGTCCTTACAGGCGGAGAATCCGATGCCGAAAACCGCACGCTCAGAAGGGCGGCGGCCATGTACTCGGGTGAGAGCGGCATAAGGATGGACGTCATGACAGACATGCCCGACATGCAGGTCTATACCGCAAACAATATGGACGATGAGCCGGGCAAGGACGGTGTCACATATGGAAAACGAAGCGCGGTATGTTTCGAGACGCAGTTCAGACCTGATGCCGTGAACAGCATCGACCCGGCAGTGCGAGGGTCCTGCATACTCAAGGCGGGCGAAGAATTCACATCAGTAACGATATACAAATTCAGTACGATATAGGGTAAAACCGGGAGGAAACAAAATGGCTGAATGGAAAAATCTGGACACGCTTAAAGCGTATAAGGCTCTTGAAGAGTCAGGACACAGGGTAGATCTCGGAAAGGTCCTGGCCGGAGAAGCCGGCGGAGAACGCGTTAAAAAGTACTCAGTGCCTATGGCATGCGGATTATCCTATAACTACGCGTCAAAGCAGGTCGATGAAGAGGTACTAGGCATGCTGGCGGATCTTGCGAAGGAATCCGATCTTGCCGGTAAATTCAAGGAACTGTATAACGGCTCGATGATAAACACGGGCGAGAAGCGCCTTGTGCTCCATCATCTGACACGCGGACAGCTTGGAGATGATGTCATCGCGGACGGAACAAACAAGAGGGAATTCTATAAAGGCGAGCAGGCCAAGATCGCAGAGTTTGCGGCAAAGGTCCACTCCGGAAAGGTCACAAATGCCGATGGAGAGAAATTTACGACTGTCGTACAGATAGGTATCGGCGGAAGCGACCTCGGACCGCGCGCCATATACATAGCGCTTGAGAACTGGGCGCGCGCTAACGGACATCTTCTTATGGACGCGAAGTTCATCAGCAATGTAGACCCTGATGATGCCGTAAACGTTCTGAAATCGATCGATGTTGCCCATTCGCTTTTCATTCTTGTATCAAAGTCGGGCACCACTCTCGAGACTCTGACAAATGAGGCTTTCGTAAAGAACGCTCTTGTGGAGGCGGGACTCGATCCTTCGAAGCACATGCTCGCGGTCACAAGTGAGACTTCACCACTCGCTAAGAGCAGCGATTATCTCGCGGCGTTCTTCATGGACGACCACATTGGAGGCAGGTATTCCTCATCTTCAGCAGTAGGAGGGGCGGTACTGTCCCTTGCGTTCGGTCCGGAAATCTTTGAGCGTTTCCTTGCCGGCGCGGCAGAAGCTGACAAGAAGGCGGCGCTTGCCGATCCTATGCAGAACGCGGCCATGCTGGACGCTCTTATCGGAGTGTATGAGCGCAATATCCTCGGATACCAGGCAACAGCGGTACTTCCGTATGCCCAGGCGCTCGCGAGATTCCCGGCGCATCTGCAGCAGGCAGACATGGAATCCAACGGTAAATCGGTCAACCGCTTCGGCGAGCCGGTAAATTACAAGACCGGTCCTGTTATCTTCGGAGAGCCGGGCACAAACGGCCAGCACTCGTTCTATCAGCTGCTGCATCAGGGCAAGGACATAGTCCCGCTGCAGTTCATCGGCTTCAAGGAAAGCCAGTTCGGCACGGATGTCGACATCCAGGGCAGCACCAGCCAGAAGAAACTGTGCGCCAACGTAGTCGCCCAGATAGTGGCATTCGCATGCGGCAAGGAAGACGAGAACCTCAACAAGCATTTTGACGGCGGAAGACCATCCAGCATCATCGTAGGCGAGAAGCTGACGCCTGAGTCGCTCGGAGCTCTGCTTTCGCACTTTGAGAACAAGATCATGTTCCAGGGATTCCTCTGGAACCTCAACAGTTTCGATCAAGAGGGCGTGCAGCTGGGCAAGGTGCTCGCCAAGAGGGTACTGGCGCACGAGACTGAAGGCGCGCTCGCTGAATACGCCGCGCTGTTTGAGATCTGACAGGACCCCGGTCGGGAGACCGGAAAAGCAAAAGGATAATGAGAAAAGAAATAGTCGAATTAAGAAAACTAATGGCTTCGGACGGCATGGACGCTTATTACGTGCCGTCCGGAGACTTCCATGGTTCGGAATACGTTAACGCGTTCTTCAGAGCGCGTGCTTTTTTGAGCGGTTTTACGGGTTCGGCAGGCGACCTGCTGGTAAGCGCTGACGGAGCATGGCTCTGGACAGACGGCAGATACTTCCTGCAGGCCGGAAGGCAGCTTGAAGGCAGCGGAATAGAGCTCATGAAGATAGGCGAGGAAGGCGTGCCTTCCATAGAGGAGTTCATTAAGGACAAAGCCGCGGAACATAATGAAAAGCACCCAGGCAGGGAATTCGTGATCGGCTTTGACGGCAGGGTGGTCACGTCAGGATTCGCAGTGTCTCTCAGTAAAAAACTGGAGGAGGCGGGCTGCAGGTTCGCGTTCAGTACGGAAAAGGACCTTAGCGGCGCGGTCTGGAAAGACAGGCCGGTGATAGAGCCGAGCAGGGCGTGGGAATTGCCTCTTGGTTTTGCGGGTGTTGATACAGCCGACAAGATCAAAGCGATCAGGGAAGAGATGAGAAAACAGGGCGCGAGCCATCTGCTCATCACGGATCTGATGGAATGCGCGTGGCTGCTCAACATGCGCGCCTCAGACGTCCTCTACACGCCGGTGTTCTTTGCCTTCATGCTTGTCACATTGGACGAGGCGTGCCTTTACGTGATGGAAGGCACTCTGCCTGAAGGACTGCCCGAAAGGCTCTCATACGTAAAAATAAAGCCTTACGGCGGTATATATAAGGACGTCGAGGCTATCCCGTCGGGCAGCAAACTGTGGCTCGACCCGGCAACGTGCAATTACGCGCTTTATAACAGCGTTCCGGGGAATTCTGCGACACATGAGGCGCTCACTCCGGTCGCTCTCATGAAGATGATAAAAAACGAGACGGAGATCGCGGGCATGCGCCGCGCACACATACTGGACGGAGCCGCGGTCACAAAACTGATAAAGTGGCTCAAGGAGACAGCGGAAACTGAAACGAAGACTGAACTCAGCGTATCTGAAAAACTCAGGGAACTCAGGCTCAGCTGTGATGAGTGCTTTGACCTCTCATTCGAGACCATAGCCGGTTACGGACCGAACGGGGCCGTTATCCACTATTCTCCGACGCCGGAGACAGATGCCGAGGTAAGGCCGGAGGGCTTTCTGCTGGTAGATTCCGGCGGACAGTACATGACCGGAACGACTGATATCACAAGGACAATAGCGGTCGGACCTCTCACTCAGCAGATGAAAGATCACTATACTTACGTACTCAAGTCGCATCTCGCTATGGCAATGTACAGGATAGTGCCGGATGCGGATCCCGCGGATATCGACAGGGCTGCTCGCGCGCCTATGAACGCGGTGGGATTGGACTTCAATCACGGCATAGCGCATGGCGTAGGCCATGTCCTGAGCGTTCACGAAGGCCCTATAACCATTAAAAAGAACAGAGTGCCTATCGCGCTGCGTCCGGGCATGATAATGTCCGACGAACCGGGCGTGTATATAGAGGGCGAGTACGGGATCAGGATAGAAAACCTGGTAGTTTTCGCAGATGACGGAGAAGGGAATATCGTAAACCAACCGCTGACATGCGTTCCGTACGAAAGAAAGGCGATAAACAAAGACCTCCTCACGGATGAAGAGATCGGATATGTCGATTATTACCACGATTGGGTGAGAGAAACTCTCACACCTCAGCTAGATGAAGAGACGGCCGCATGGCTGGCAGAGGAGACAGCGCCTTTATAGGATAAGCAACACATTCAAAAAGCGCGATGTATAAGTGTTATATACATCGCGCTCTTTTTATTTCAATTCCATTTCGAGTGAAGCGTTTCCGTCATCGAATGTCAGATGGCCGACAGCGCCGTTTATCAGCGTGAACGACGGCTTTGTATGGCCTATGTCGGCGTTCCATATGACCGGAAGATCCATGTTGCCGAAGACTCTTTCGAGCTCCTCCAGGTAATCGATGTCCGTATTCTCGCCCGGGAAGCACGTGCGGCCGAATATGACGGCGCGGGCATTTTCGAAGAGTCCCATCTGCTTCAGTCTTTCCATGGAATACATGAGAGTCATGGGGTCAAGGATGAAGTTGTCAAAGAACCAGATGAAACCGTCTTCCTTATATCTTTCCGTAAAGCCCCTGAGATCCTCATACGGAGTCCCGAAAGCCCAGTTGATGACGTCTATGCAGCCTCCTATGAGTCTGCCTGTAACATCAAGCTCGTATTCTTCGTGAAGGTCATAGTCGTCGGGATCCGAGCTTCCTCTGAGAAGCGTCCACTCGACAGGGGCGTCCATCTCATATTCGCCGGTCTCTTCATTGAATCCGTCCGAACACCAGAAATCATACGAATACTGTACCGGGATCTCACCCCTGAGCACTGAAAGCGAATCGTACTGGAATTCGCGGAGCGGTCTCCAGTCCCATGCGCCGGCATTCACGCCGTATATAGTCGCTATATCAAGTACGGTCGTCAGATACAGCTCGATAGCCGTGGGGTCGGAATAGCCCGCGAACCACTTGGGATGGCTGCGGACGAGTTCTTCATCGATGTACGGAAGCATTTCCATGTTATAGTCGCCGCCTGACGCGCTCATTACCATCGCGATGTCATCGTCAGCGAAGAGGGAATTGAACTCTTCGCCTCTGACGCTAGGCGGAGCGGAAGGGCATTCCTCATTTCTGACGCTGTCGGTCTCATATACATCAAAGCCAAAATCGCAAAGAGTCTCGATTGACAGATCGAAATAATCGACCTTGCCGCCGACTCCCGCGCTCGGTGCGCAGATGCCTATAACAGAGCCTTCTTTGGGGAATTCAGGGTAGATCATTGCAGTTTCTCGCTTTCATTTATAGTGATTTGACTAGGGTATTATAGCACATACCCGGGAATGATGAGCATGACGAAACGAAAAGCAAAAAAGCGGTTTCCGATAAATTATTAACAAAGTTTCGGTTGCCCATTCATACGGAATAATGTACAATGATATCGAGGTGGGATATGCCCTGAATACCTTGAAAATCAAGGCATTTCCCATTAAGTTTGTAGGAATTAAGAGAGATTAAGGAGGCACTAGCACATGAAAGTATCCAGCGTTCCTTTCAAGGGAACTAAAGATCAGGAAGCTAAGCTGCTCGAGGTGATCGCGAAGTACAAAGGAATGAAGGGAGCCCTTATGCCTATCATGCAGGAGGCACAGGAGATCTACGGATATCTTCCTTACCAGGTACAGAAGATCATTTCCGATGAGACTGGCATTCCTATCGAGAAGATTTATGGTGTTGCTACTTTCTACGCGCAGTTCTCGATGTCGCCTAAGGGCAAGTATATCGTGGCAGTTTGCCTTGGTACTGCTTGCTACGTAAAGGGCGCGGGCAAGGTTCTCGAAGAGGTCGAAAACAAGCTCGGAATCGGAGACGGCGAATGCACCCCTGACGGCAAGTTCTCGCTCGAGGTCTGCCGCTGCGTGGGAGCATGCGGACTCGCACCTGTTATGATCGTTGCCGGAGATGTATATGGCAAGATGACACCTGACAGAGTTGAAGGTATCCTTGCCAAATACGAATAACGCATAATGGAGGGCAAGTCATGAAAACATTGCAAGAATTACAAGAAATCAGAGCGGCAAAAGCCGGTCAGGTAAACATCAGATTCAATCCTGACACAGCTGAAGAAGCCGTCAAGACCTACGTCCTCGTATGCGGAGGTACCGGTTGCCAGTCCAACCACAGCGTAGAGGTAATGGACGAGCTCAATAAGCTGATCGAGGCTGCAGGCAAGAAGGATGAGATCCAGATCATCCAGACAGGATGTCAGGGACTCTGCGCAAAGGGCCCTATCATGGTAGTCTTCCCTGGAAACGTCTTCTATCAGGAAGTAAAGCCTGATATGGTAGACCGTATCTTCAGTGAGCATATTCTCGGCGGAACACCTGTTGATGAGTATCTCATGGTTGAAGAGCTTCCAAGCGGCGAGAAGATCCACTACGTTGATTCACCGTTCTACAAAGACCAGCTGAGAATGGCTCTTCGTAACTGCGGTAAGATCGACCCTGAAGACATCGACGAGTATATCGCGAGAGACGGCTATCTGGCTCTTGCTAAGGCACTCAATGAGATGACTCCGGATGACGTCATCAAGGAAGTAGTCGATTCGGGACTCAGAGGCCGTGGAGGCGGCGGATTCCCGACCGGTAAGAAGTGGATGTTCGCGTCCGCTAACAGAGGAAAAGTTCAGAAGTTCGTTGCCTGCAACGCCGACGAAGGCGACCCGGGCGCATTCATGGACAGATCCATCCTCGAGGGTGACCCTCATTCAATACTCGAAGCCATGGCTATCGCCGGCTACGCTATCGGCGCTAATCAGGGCTACATCTACGTAAGAGCTGAATATCCTATCGCAGTCGACAGACTGAAGATCGCTCTCGATCAGGCCAGAGATTACGGCGTGCTCGGAAAGAACATCTTCGGCTCGGGATTTGACTTCGACGTAGACCTCAGACTCGGAGCAGGCGCGTTCGTATGCGGCGAAGAAACAGCTCTGATGACCTCCATCGAGGGCAACAGAGGTGAGCCTCGTCCTCGTCCGCCGTTCCCTGCGGTAAAGGGTCTGTTCGCTCAGCCTACAGTACTCAACAACGTTGAGACTTACGCAAACATCCCTCAGATCATCCTCAACGGCGCGAGCTGGTTCAACCAGTACGGCACAGAGACATCGAAGGGAACAAAAGTATTTGCTCTCGGCGGCAAGGTCAACAACACAGGTCTCGTAGAAGTTCCTATGGGAGCTACACTGAGACAGGTAGTAGAAGAGATCGGCGGCGGAGTTCCGAACGGAAAGAAGTTCAAGGCTGCTCAGACAGGCGGACCTTCCGGCGGATGCATCCCTGCCAAGTCATATGACGTACCTATCGATTACGAGTCACTCAAGGCTATCGGCTCCATGATGGGATCCGGCGGAATGATCGTACTCGACGAGGACAACTGCATGGTCGACATCGCTAAGTTCTACCTCGGATTCACAGTAAGTGAGTCCTGCGGTAAGTGCACACCTTGCCGTATCGGAACAAAGCGCATGCTTGAGATCCTCGAGAAGATCTCGGCAGGCAGAGGTGAGATCGAAGACCTCGATAAACTCGATGAACTCGCTCACTACATCCAGGCGAACGCTCTCTGCGGACTCGGTCAGACAGCACCTAACCCGATTCTCTCTACAATAGAGCACTTCAGAGATGAGTATGAAGCACATATCATTGACAAGAGATGTCCGGCAGGCGTCTGCAAGGCTCTCCTCAACTATGTGATCGATCCTGAGAAGTGCAAGGGCTGCACAAAGTGCGCCCGCAACTGCCCGGTCGGCGCTATCAGCGGCGCTGTCAAGCAGCCACACGTTATTGATCCGGCTAAGTGCATCAAGTGCGGTGCCTGCATGGAGAACTGCGCATTCGGTGCAATAAGCAGAAAGTAAGGGGAGGTGAACACAATGGCAGATATAAAAGTAACGGTTGATAACATTACCGTAACTGTTCCGGAAGGTTCCACCTTACTGGATGCGGCGCATAAGGCCGGCATAGACATCCCTACACTGTGCTATCTCAGAGACATCAATGAGATCGGTGCCTGCAGGATCTGCGTATGCGAAGTAGTCGGAGCGAGAGCTCTCGTCGCAGCATGCGTATATCCTTGCACTGATGGGATGGTAGCTTATACCAATACAGAAAAGATCAAGGATTACAGACGTAAGACTCTCCAGCTGATCCTGTCCGATCACGATCAGGACTGCCTCGGCTGCGTAAGATCCACAGACTGTGAACTTCAGGCTCTCTGCAAGCGCTACGGCGTAGAGAAGACTGACTACTACGAAGGCATTAAGAACGAATTCGCTATCGATGCTTCTTCTGCTTCGATCGTAAGAGACAACAACAAGTGCATCCTCTGCAGAAGATGTACTGCTGCCTGCGAAAAGTATCAGAGCATCGGCGTTATCGGCGCCAACGACAGAGGTTTCGCGACACATATCGGAAGCGCGTTCGAGCTTCCTCTCGCTGAGACAAGCTGCGTAAACTGCGGACAGTGCATCGTAGCCTGCCCTGTAGGCGCTCTGCATGAGCAGGATGCTACACAGGCTGTCAAGGCTGCTCTCGCGGATCCTTCGAAGACAGTAGTCGTTCAGGCTGCTCCTTCAGTCAGAGTCGGACTCGGCGAATGCTTCGGCATGCCGATCGGCGCTGAGGTAGAAGGCAAG
>CACYPK010000005.1 GCA_902776285.1 uncultured Eubacteriales bacterium | reverse complement strand
CAGTTGTGTAGATTATTATTTATTGGGTTGAACCGCCGTATGCCGAACGGCACGTACGGTGGTGTGAAAGGGGCTACGGGTTAGCCCCTATTCGATTTTACAGGTAACGGTCGAGCTTCTCCCAGATGTCCTCGCCGGTTTCCTTTATATGCTTCAGTATCTCGCTTTGTATGTCAGACAGGCGTTCTTTTGCCTCGTAGCGGGTCGTGATCGCGTCCACTATGGCCTTGTTCTTCATCGAACGGAACGATGAGTCCAGTTCATCCTGTAGATCCTCAACATTGCGAATAAGTGTCTTGCGGGCCGCGTCGATATCACCCAGTATCTGCATCAGCTCACCCTGCGACTGCATCCATGATCCCCTGATAGGGTCATGCTTGCCGTAGACGCCGCTCCTGTAGTTGTCGATCACGGCCCCATAACGTTCATACGCGTGGGCGACCGCGTCTTCCCAGGAGATGTACAGCTCATCACCCGCTCCTTTGCCGACCTCTTTCATGAGTTCCGGCCTTGCGCAGAGCTCCCGTAGCTTGGCGGCGAGAGATGCGGAGTTCTCCTCGATGAGAAAGCCGTTGCGGCCGTCTGTCACGCCTTCTGACGCGCAGCTGCCTGCCACGATGACGGACGCGGTGTCAGATGCCGCTGCCTCTCTTACGACAAGTCCGTTGGTGTCGAAGGTCGAAGGGAAGAGGAAGAGATCGGCGCGGGTATACCACGCGCGAAGCTTTTCTCTGTTCGATATGGCGCCGGTAAAGAAGACCTTTTCATCCAGACCGAGTCCGGCTGTATAATCCCTGACTTCTCGCTCATCTCCGCCTCCGCCGACGAATACCATGCGGAAGTCTGCTCCGTCCTCTTCGAGTTCCTTAAGAGCATCGAGTATGATGCGAAGGCCCTTGTACCACATGAGCCTTCCAATGAAGAGAAAGCACGGTACGCCGTCCGGCAGATCATAATTCGATGTCGTTTCCGCTACGAGGTCACTGGAAACTTTTTCACGCGGCAGATCGACGCCGTTAGGCATCACGATGTAGTCGCCTTCAAAACCGATGGATCTGAGGTTCTCTCCGGCACCTTTGCTGACTGTCCATATCTCATCGCAGGCATTTACGTTGCGAAGCAGGGCCTGAAGAGCGCCTTCCTGCAGCGCCTTGCTCTTTACGGCGTTCGCGATGTCGATGTCGTACTTGGTATGCCAGGTGAGCACCAGCGGAAGACCGTATGCTTCAGCGAGCTGCCTTGCCAGAAGACATGAGGTGACCGGACAGTGAGT
Organism: uncultured Eubacteriales bacterium; assembly: GCA_902776285.1. GTDB lineage: Bacteria > Bacillota > Clostridia > Peptostreptococcales > Anaerovoracaceae > Crickella. Next base: position 96,351 of record CACYPK010000005.1, on the reverse strand, counting down.
ATGAAGGAGCGATACATTCTGCGCCTCGACCTCGTGCGCGGCTTCAGGCGAGAAGGGATATCCGGTCACATAGCCTATGAGTTTTCTTGTGTCGATGCTCGGGTATCTGACAACATTGAAATCATATGTGCTGTCATCAGCTCCCGGCATCTGAGGTGTAACAACAAGAGCGTGTCCGTGATCACGCTCAATATTGCGGGCATAGTTGAGAACCGCGTTCGAGACCCCATCAATGATAGGCGGGAACGAGTCATTCAGTAAACAAATCGTCTGATTCTTATCCATGCCTGTATTGTAACAGATTATAAATCGGATTCCCATCTGTTGCCGTTGCTTAAACGTCTGATTTGAAGTAAAATTCCCGAAGGAATCATACGGAAGAGGCGCACATCATGAATGATATGCTCAAAAGACAAAAGACCATAATAAGAACCAGTGTGATAGGTATCGCGGTCAACATCCTGCTTGCCGCGTTCAAGGCGGCTGTGGGGATACTGTCCAACTCCATCGCGGTCGTGCTCGACGCGGTGAACAACCTGTCGGACGCGCTCTCATCGATAATAACCATAGTCGGCGCGAAACTGGCGGGCAAGAAGCCGGATAAAAATCATCCGCTGGGTCACGGAAGGATAGAGTACATTACGGCGCTGATTGTAGCGGGCCTGGTCCTCTACGCGGGCATCACTTCACTCGTTGAATCGGTAAAAAAGATCATCGATCCGGTACAGGCAAGCTATTCAAAGGTGTCGCTCGTCATAATCGCGGTAGCCGTCGTAACGAAGGTGCTGCTGGGCAGATACGTAAAAAAGAAAGGTGAGCAGACAAACTCCGGAGCCCTGGTCGCATCGGGGACTGACGCTCTTTCGGACGCGGCGCTCTCGCTGGCTGTGCTCGCCACAGCGTTGTTGTACACATATAAGGGCATATCCCTCGAGGCTTACATGGGCGTCATAATCGCCGGCTTTATTATCAAGGCAGGCATAGACATGATAAGCGATACAGTGAGCGACATCCTTGGGAGGCGCGCGGATGTTGAGGTCTCAAAAAAGATCAAGGAGATCGTAGTCAGTGAGCAGGATGTGCTTGGCGCGTACGATCTGTTTGTCCACAATTACGGGCCGGGACGCGAATACGCCTCGATACATATAGAACTGCCGGACAGCATGACAGTAGATAAGGTCGATGTACTGACCAGAAAGCTCACAGACAGGGTGTACCGCGAGACCGGAGTAGTACTTACGGGTGTGGGTGTGTACTCGCGCAATTCGGGCAAAGAAGCGGAAAAACTGAGACAGACGATCGAGGAGATCGTACTTGTGCACGATTGGGCGCTGCAAATGCATGGGTTTTATCTTGATGAGATTAATAAAGTGATACGCTTTGATGTCGTGATGAGTTTCGACATGCCGCATTCGGAGGGCATAAAGATCCTCTGCGATGAGATCAAGGAGAAGTTCCCGGATTATGAGCCGCTCATCGTAGCGGATATAGATATTACAGACTGATCAAGGAGAGAAAAGACATGTTCAGAAAGATGAGAAGAAGCCCTCAGGCGCTGAGCCATGAAGAGATGATCGATCTGCTCAGGACAGAGACCAGGGGAGTCATGTCAGTACAGGGGGACGACGGATATCCGTATGGATTTCCTATCAACCATTACTACGATGAAGAGGCAAACAAGCTCTATTTCCACGGCGCCAACTTCGGTCACAGAGTCGACGCGGTAAAAAAGGACCCGAAGGTCTCGTACTGCGTTTTCGGACAGGAATACCAGGTAGAAGGTGACTGGGCCAAATACGTCAAGAGCGTTATTGTTTTCGGCAAGGCGGAGCTGATCGACGATCAGGATGAGGTCATAAGGATCAGCAGACTGATCTGTGATAAGTTCCCGTGCACACCTGAATATATCGAACAGGAGATAAGCAAAGACGCGCCGAGGACCCTTGTAATCGCGATCGACATAGAGGACATCAACGGCAAACTCGTTCACGAGGCGTAGAAGCCGGCGGCAGGTCTGTCATGAGGTCTCGGCATCGCGATTCCTCGCTCTCATTGATAATGCTTTCCGTTTCATGATAAACTTAATTAGTTATGAAGGAGGCGTTTCATGGACAGAACAGGCGCGTCAGAACTGACTTTCAGCCCTACTATCGATACAAAGATCCTGAGAGAAGCAGGTATAGGTCTCTCATCCACATACACGATCATACCCGGTTTTTGTGATGTGCACGTGCACTTCAGAGAGCCGGGTTTTTCATATAAGGAAACCATCGCGACGGGTTCAAGGGCGGCAGCTCACGGCGGCTATACCGCTGTCTGCACCATGCCTAATCTGGACCCTGTCTCAGACTCGGCCGAGCACCTTGAAATGCAGCAGGATATCATAGACCGGGATGCATGCGTCAATGTTTATCCATACGCGGCCATTACGGTCGGTCAAAAGGGAGAACTGCTGGCGGACATGGCGGGAATGGCGGGCAAGTGTATCGCTTTCTCTGACGACGGCCACGGCGTGCAGTCCGATGACATGATGAGAGAAGCTATGCGGACAGCGAAGTCCCTGGGCAAGATCATAACCGCGCACTGCGAGGTGAACAGCCTGCTGAAAGGCGGATACATCCATGACGGCAAATACGCCGCAGAGCACGGCCACAGGGGGATCTGTTCGGAATCGGAGTGGCGCCAGATAGAGCGCGACCTTAAGCTGGCTGACGAGACCGGCTGCGCCTATCACGTGTGCCATATATCCACAAAGGAGAGCGTCAGCATCATAAGGGACGCCAAGAAGAACGGAGTCGATGTGACCTGCGAGACCGCGCCGCACTATCTGCTGCTGGACGACAGCATGCTGCAGGAAGACGGCAAGTGGAAGATGAACCCGCCTTTGCGAGACGCTTCCGACAGGGAAGCCCTGATAGAAGGGGTCATCGACGGAACTATCGACTGCCTCGCGACAGATCACGCGCCGCATTCGGCAGAAGAGAAGTCCCGCGGGCTTGGGAAGTCCGCTTTCGGGATCGTCGGCATAGAGACGGCATTCCCGCTTGTATACACATATCTGGTGATGCCGGGCATCATTACGATGGACAGACTCGAGCAGCTGCTCGTGTACAATCCTCGCAGACGCTTTGGCATTCCGCTTGGCAATGACTATTCGGTCTGGGATCTGACTGAAGAGTGGACTATAGAAAAAGAAGAATTGCTCTCGATGGGCAAGGCAACGCCTTTTGAGGGCTGGCGCGTCTCAGGACGCAATTATCTGACGGTCTGCGGCGGAAAGATAGCTTACAGCGCCGCGTGGTAGTTTAAGAGAAGGGCGAGTAGACACAAGACATGAAACAGGGGATATTTACTGTCACAGAGAACAGAAGGCTGACGCCTACGACGTGGCTGATGAAACTGTCCGGCGAAGTTAGAGGCATAAGCGCGCCGGGCCAGTTCATCAACATCAAACTGAACGGGCATTTTCTGCGCCGTCCCATCAGCATCTGCGACCTGAGCCGCGATTCAATTACCATTATCTACAAGGTGCTTGGACACGGCACTGAAGAGATGACACACCTTGCCTACGGGGAGTACCTCGATGTGCTCACGGGGCTAGGAAACGGATTCAGCCGCGGCGACGCGGGAGACAAGCCGCTGCTCATAGGCGGCGGGGTGGGAATACCGCCTCTCTTTCTGACGGCGCGTCTGCTGGATCCTAAACCAACGGTCATACTCGGATTCAACAGCGCGGAAGAGATGTTTTTCGTTGATGAATTCAAAAGACACGGATGCCGCGTGATCGTCGCGACAGCAGACGGCAGCGAGGGGATCCACGGCTTCGTGACCAATGCCTTTGATGAACTCATCTCGAGGGGAGAAACGTTTACGCACTTTTACACCTGCGGTCCGGAGGCGATGCTCAGGGCTGTTTACGACAAGGTATATAAAGAGGCCGGCATCAGCGGCGAGATGAGTTTTGAGGAGCGTATGGGCTGCGGATTCGGAGCCTGTATGGGCTGCAGCATCAGGACAGTAGACGGGTATAAGAGGATATGTAAGGACGGGCCGGTGCTCAGAACGGAGGAACTGCCATGGTAGATACAAGAGTAGATCTCTGCGGCATCACGCTTGATAATCCCGTGATCCCTGCTTCCGGTACCTTCGGATACGGATACGAATTCGGTGTGCTCTATGATATCAACTGTCTGGGCACGTTCTCATTCAAGGGTACGACGCTGCATCCGAGATTCGGCAACGAGACCCCGCGCATCGCGGAATGCCCGTCGGGCATGCTCAATTCCGTAGGCCTGCAGAATCCGGGAGTCGATGTGGTCATCAGAGAAGAACTGCCGAGGCTGGCAGGGCTCTTCCATAAGCCGGTCATGGCCAACGTAAGCGGTTTCTCGCCTGAAGAATACGCTGAGGTAGTCAAGAAATTAGACAGGTCGGCCGTATCTGATATGATAGGCTGGTACGAGATCAATATAAGCTGTCCAAACGTGCACGGCGGAGGCATGAGTTTCGGCACAGATCCGAACTCCGCTGCCGAGGTCGTCAGAGCGGTCCGCTGGATGACTGAGAAACCGATAATCATAAAGCTCTCGCCGAATGTGACGGATATTACCGAAATAGCGAAGGCTTGCGAGACTGAAGGAGCCGACGCGGTCAGCCTCATCAATACCATGATGGGGATGCGCATAGATCTCAAGACGAAAAGGCCAGTGCTTGCCAATGTGACCGGCGGTCTTTCGGGACCTGCAGTGTTCCCTGTGGCGCTCCGCATGGTGTATCAGACGGCTAAGGCGGTGAACATACCGGTAATAGGCATGGGCGGCGTCAGTTCTGCCGAGGATGTGCTTGAAATGATGATGGCGGGCGCTGTCGCCGTAGAGGTAGGCGCGGCCAATCTGGTGAACCCGTACGCGTCGCGCGACATAGTCGAAGAGCTGCCTGCGGTCATGGCAAAATACGGTATCAGCAGGCTGAAAAAATAGGCGGCTGTCCTATAATGCGGTAGCATACAGCCGGCAAAGAACATATAATAAAAGGACAGAGAAAAACAGACCGGAAACGTTCAAACACGCAGGGAGAGGAGTACGTCATGGCTAAAGACATCATAATCGCTTGCGATTTCAAGAGCGCTGACGAGACGATAAAGTTTCTGGACAAGCTTACCAGGATCAGAGATGAGGTCGTAAGCTGCGATGACATCAGCATCGGAGCCGGAAGACCTTACGTAAAGATAGGAATGGAGGCATTCTATGCCTGCGGTCCTGAATTCGTCAAAAAGCTGAAGGAGAGAGGACATAAGGTCTTTCTTGACCTCAAGCTGCACGACATACCTAATACTGTCAAAAAGACGATGCAGGTGCTGGGCGAATACGGCGTGGACATGGTGAACGTACACGCTGCCGGCGGCATAGAGATGATGAAGGCCGCAAAGGAAGGGCTGATGCTCGGCGCCGCGAGATATGCCGACAAGCCGAAACTCATAGCGGTCACCCAGCTGACATCGACGGATGAGGCTGCGCTTCATAATGAGCTCCTGATCGATAAGCCGATGGCTGAAGTGGTGAGGCAGTACGCCCTCAACGCGAAGACAGCCGGACTCGACGGAGTGGTCTGCTCGGCGTTCGAAGCGGCGGACATACACGCTGCATGCGGAGACGATTTCATAACGGTCACGCCGGGCATAAGATTCGAGGACAGCTCCGCGGATGACCAGAAGAGAGTCATGACTCCGGCAAAGGCAAGGGAGGCCGGCGCGGACTACATCGTTGTCGGCAGGCCTATAACCGCCGCGGAAAGACCTATAGACGCTTACACAAGATGCAAGGAAGAGTTCCTGCAGAAATAGAGAGAAATGAGCAGAGAGAAAGAGATCAAAAGACTTATAGCAGAGGACCTTCTCAGGATAGGGGCGGTTTTCCTGAGACCTGAGGAGCCTTTTACATGGGCGAGCGGTATAAAGAGTCCGGTCTATTGCGACAACAGACTGACCCTGACCTCTCCTGACGTGAGAACTGACGTAGAGGAGTCGCTTGCCGAGACGATAAAGGAGAGATTCCCTGAGGTCGAAGTGCTGATGGGAACGGCGACCGCCGGTATAGCTCACGCGGCGATAACGGCCCACCTGATGGGTCTCCCGATGGGCTACGTGAGATCGGGCGCCAAGGATCACGGCCGCGGCAATCAGATAGAAGGCAGGCTCGAGCCGGGACAGAAGGTCGTCGTAGTTGAAGACCTGATATCCACCGGCGGAAGCTGCATCGATACAGTCAATGTACTGAGGGAAGCCGGCGCGGAGGTCCTGGGTGTGATCTCCATCATGACATACGGCATGAAAAAGGGGATAGACCGTATGGCTGAAGCCGGAATAGAGTGGGTATCGCTCACCGATTTTGATGAAGTGGCGGCTACAGCAGCCGATAAAGGGTATATCTCACCGGACGACATTTCAAGGCTGATGGCCTTCAGAGACGACCCGTCCGACGAGAGCTGGATAGGGAAGTAGGTAATGCTTGCTGTCATTATAGGCATAATCGCCGGAATAGCGTCGACTGTACAGGCGAGCGTCAATACAGAAGCAAGAAAAGTCATAAGATCCCCGTTCATTACGGCGGGGATCAATTTTACTGTCGCGTGGCTGTGCCTCGCGGCTTTTATTATCTTCACTGAGCACAGGTTCTATATACCGCTGCAGGCGGCGGCGCAATACCCGCCGTGGATCTGGCTCGGAGGCGTCTGCGCCATAATCATAGTGACGCTCAACATTGTGTGCCTGCCAAAGCTGGGAGCGGCAGGCAACGTGATGATACTCAACTTCGGCCAGATAATGACCGGCCTTGTTATAGACCACTTTGCGCTGTTCGGATCAGAAGAGACAAGAATGACATGGATGAGGCTTGCCGGCGCCGTCCTGGTGCTGATAGGACTCGTTCTGGTCACGAACGAAAAAGCTCCGGAAGGAAGCGGACGAAGGGGAGTACCGCTGTTTTACGCGGCGCTGGCCTTTGCCGACGGTGTCGCTTGTTCGACGCAGATCGCCGTCAACGGTACGCTCAGGACGGTCATAGGGTCAGTCAGCAAGGCGACTATCATTTCGATGTCAGTGGCGTTTATATCGACGCTGACAGTCATAACGGTCCTTACGCTTGTAAAAGGCAGGAATGGCATATTTGACGAACCTTCAGAAGAGAACGCGAATATGAAGCTGAAGCCGTGGATGCTGAGCGGAGGATTGTTCGCTCTCACCGTAGTCAGCGGAAACGCGGCTGCCGCGCCTGTTATCGGTACGGGCCTTGCGACGATAATGAACCTCATAGGAATGATGGCCGCGGGCCTGGTGATAGACGCAACCGGGTTCCTAGGTATAGAGAAAAAGCCGGTCACATTCAGAAAGATCGCGGGCATGCTGCTCATGCTCGCGGGTACAGCGCTGATATCGCTTTAAGGGATGAAAGATACAAAGGACAAAAGAGCGATGAAAAAGATCACGATCGCCAGCCTTCAGCTGAAGGTGCATGAGGACAAATACGAAAACATAGAAAAGCTCGCCGAACTCATAGCGTCCGGCGCGGCTGACGGCGCGGATATCATAAGCCTGCCGGAGATGTGGAACTGCCCGTACAGGACGGAGAACTTCCCAGTGTACGCCGAGCCGGAGCAGGGCGACAGCTGGCTGGCTCTTTCGACCATAGCCCGCAAGAACGGCAAATACATGGTCGGAGGGTCCATCCCCGAACTCGGCGAAGACGGCAAGGTCTACAACACCTGCTATGTGTTCGACAGGGAAGGCAGACAGATAGGCAAGCACCGCAAGGTACACCTATTTGACATCTTCGCTCACGGAGAGCAGGTGTTCAAGGAGTCTGACACATTGACCGGGGGCGACACTTTCGATACTTTCGAGACCGAGTGGTGCCGCATGGCCGTCAACATCTGCTTCGATATAAGGTTCCCCGAGAGCTCGCGCATACCGGCCCTGGCCGGAGCGAGGGTCATCTTCAACCCGGCGTCATTCAACATGACAACAGGTCCGGCGCACTGGGAGGTGGCGTTCCGCCAGAGGGCGATAGAGAACCAGGTGTACATGGTAGGAACAGCCGCCGCGCAGACGATCGAGTCGGGATACGCTGGATACGGGCATTCCATAATCACGGATCCGTGGGGCCGGGTCCTGATGCAGATGGACGAGAAGGAAGGCTGCGCGCTGACAGAGATAGACATAGATTACACAGATGAGGTAAGGGAACGCCTGCCGCTTCTTTCAGCACGCAGGACAGATGTATACGATTTATGGTATAATGGTCTCCATGAATGACACGGCGTTGCCGTAAGGGTGAGACCATTGATCTCCGGAGGCGGGGCTCCTCCGATAGAATAATCGATCTAAGGAGGCTTAAGATGGCAAGCAATAAAACAGGTATCGATAATGTAAGCGCGGGCCCGGGTCGCGGACTCGGCAGCACGCTGCTCAAGATAGTTGCCTACGGTGTCGCGGGAGGCGCGCTTCTTATCAGCGGCGCGAAACAGCTCGGAGAAGCCCTGCTCGACAAGCAGGTGAGTGACTACGAAAAGCTCGAGGCTCAGCGCGAGGCTGACAAGGAAGAGGTCAGGCGCATCATGGAGAATGACCCAAGCGAACAATAAACATAAAGAACGATCAATAGAAAAGGAGAATCAAAATGGAACAATTACTGTCATATGCTTCTGAGAATTCAGGTTCGACTTCCGGCGGCTCCGGAATATGGTATATCATCATGGCTGTCGGACTGTGGAAGATGTTCGAAAAAGCCGGAGAACCGGGATGGATCGGTTTCATACCGTTCTATAACCAGTACAAGCTTTGCGAAAAGGTAATGAACAACCCGTGGTACTGGCTGAGACTCTTTGTAGTCATCGTTCCGATCGTCGGATGGTTCATGTATTTCTATTTTGCTTATCAGATGGGAAAGGCTACGGCCAAGGCTTACGGACAGCCTGATGGCTGGGCGTGGGGATATACATTCCTTGCTCCTGTCTTCTACTGCATCACGGGCTTCAGCAGCCAGTACAGCTACTACGGACCTTACGGCGAGGGTGACACACGCACGGGAGAGGCGCGTCAGGCAAAGACGGTCAATTTCGACGTAGTCGAGAAGGCGCCGGAACCTGCGCCAACGCCAACTCCTGCGACAGCGCCGAAAGAGGATGACATCGAGTTCGACTTCCATCAGGACGACCTGACAGAATAAAAAACAGGCAAACGAAAAGGGTGTGCGCATGCATCAGATGTACGCGCACACCCTTTTTTATGTTCTTATTTATTCCTGAGCTTTGCCAGTACCTGCGCGAATACTTCAGGCAGATCCGAGTGGAATTCCATATACTCACCTGTCGATGGGTGAATGAATCCCAGCGTTCCCGCGTGGAGCAGCTGCCCGCTGACAGGGATCCCTTCGATCTTTGAGGACTGTCTGCGCGGTCCGTAAAGTTCATCTCCGGCGAGAGGGTGGTTCATGTATGCCATGTGCACCCTTATCTGATGTGTCCTGCCGGTCTCAAGTATCGCCTTTACCAGCGTGTATTTGCCGAAGCGCTCCAGCACTTTTATATGCGTCACCGCGTTCCTGGCGCCGCTTCCGTTGACGGCATTGCGCATGCGGTTTCGCTCGTCGCGACCTATGGGCTCGTCTACGGTCAATTCATCTTCCTTTATGTTGTCATACACCAAAGCAGTGTATTCACGCGTCACACTGTGCACTTTGAGCTGCGCCGCGAGCGATTCGTGAGCCTTGTCGTTCTTGGCTATCATCAGGAGTCCGCTGGTGTCCTTGTCTATCCTGTGGACTATGCCCGGGCGGATAACACCGTTTATCGAAGAGAGCGAGTCGCCCATGTGATACATTATGGCGTTCACCAGTGTGCCCGACGGATTGCCCGGTCCGGGATGCACCACCATGCCGCGAGGCTTGTTTATGATCGCGACGTCATCGTCCTCGTAGACTATGTCAAGCGGGATGTTCTCCGCTGTTATCTCAAGAGGCTCGGGTTCCGGCAAATCGATGCTCACGACGTCGCCGTCAGCGATGGCGCGCTTCTTGGAGGTCACGGTCTCTCCGTTGACAGTCACCAGGCCTTTTTCGATGAGCCTGACGGCATAGCTGCGCGAAAGCTCATCCGTGTTATACCCGATGAACGCGTCGAGCCTGCTTCCCGCATCACCCGGAGAGGCAGTCACCGTAAGGATGTAGTCACTCATCTTTGGCCGCCTTTTCGTCTTCGTCCTTATACAGCACGACAAGCGCTATCATTGTAAGGATGCATCCGCAGGTGACCCCTATGTCTGCCACATTGAATACGGCGAAACGGCCGCAGCTGATCATGTCAGTTACATAGCCCAGAGTGAGACGGTCTATCATGTTTGAGATGCCGCCTGCCGCGACAAAGGTGAACAGGACCGGTATCAGCCTGACTCCGTCGGCGGATTCCTTTATGATGAAAACGATGCACATGATTATCAGCACCGAAGTCACAAAGATGGTGACAAAACGGTTCCCCGCGAACATGCTGAAGGCTGTGCCGGTATTCTGCACATAATAAACACGCATCCAGTTGCCGATGACAGGTATGCTGTCGCCGGGCTGCATGTTGGCTCTTACCAGGTATTTGGTTATCTGATCGACCGCTATCACGAGCGCCCCGATCAGCAGGTAGATATTCCTTTTCATGTATGACCCTATCTGCAAAATGAACCGGCACTTCCTATCGGTGGAGATGCCGGTTCTTATGGTGGTCTGTGGGGGGCTCGAACCCTCGACATCATGGTTGTGACCCATGCGCTCTCCCAGCTGAGCTAACAGACCAGGGCGTTCAATGCGCACGACTATTGTATCGCTTTTCAGAGCAAATTAACAGAGTTATTTTTTTATTGGTGAACTGCGGGGCCTGAACGTCCGCGTCACGCCTGTGAACCATGCGGGGCAGGGATCGCAGGCCTGACATATACGGTCTGGTTGTGGGTGAAGATCACCATGCCCGGTTTGGCGCCGTTAGGCTTCTTTACATATCTGACCGGTACATAGTCGACCGGCACGTTGTCTCCGGATCCAGCCTTGCTGTGGTACGCGGCTATCGACGCGGCTTCATAGATGAGCTCTGCCGGCAGGTCGTTCACGCTGCGGCCGTCCTCAAGTCTGACTATGACATGCGAACCCGGGATGTCCTTTGTGTGCATCCACACGTCTGTCTTTGAAGCGAACTTCATGGTGAGCCAGTCGTTTTCAATATTGTTGCGGCCGACAAGCACTGAAGTGCCGTCGCTGAGCGTATATCTGAGAGGTTCCGGCTTCGCGGGCTTTCTTTTTCTCTGCGAAGCTTTCTGGCGCCTTCTCACATAGCCCGTCTGTTCCAGCTCGTCCCTTATGGAGTCCAGAAGAGGCACGCTGTCTGCCGATTCGATGTTCTGGATCACGGACTCGAGGTACTCGATGTCCTTTTCGTTATCCTCAAGCTGGGCCTGCTTCTCGTGTATCGCGGTGCGGGCCTTGGAATACTTCTTGAAGTATTTCTGGGCGTTTGCGGCCGCGGATATCTTTTCATCGAGAGGGATGGTGAGCTCGCTGCCGTCATAATAATTGGTGACGGTGACCTTGCGGTCGCCGGGTTTTACAAGATGGAGGCTGGCCGTCAGAAGTTCGCCGTACAGTCTGTATTTATCGGAATTCTCCGCGGAAAGAAGATCCTCGGAGAGTTTCTTTTTCTTGAGCAGAGCCTTGCTGAGCGATGCCTGCACCGACTTCAGCAGAGGCTGAGATTTCTGGCGCACCAGATTTGACGCCACGCGGTTCGTGTAATAGAAGTCCACGCATTCCGAAAGGGTGTCGAAAAACCGGCACTCAAGACCCTCGTATTCTGTCAGCTCTGTTATGTGGAATTCGCGAGGAGTCCCTTCGTCATCGACATAGACGCGTGGTCTCGCGCTGCCGTCCTCGACAGAAGCGATGATCTCGGTCAGCCTTTTGGCCGGAACGACGGAAAGCACGGAAGCGTCATGAGAGGTGTAGCAGCGCGACAGCATCTCGCGGCTGATGGCAGGGGAGATGCCCGCTATCTGAGCCATGAGCGCGCGGTCGTCATGAGGCAGCATCGTCTCTGCCGTTACTTCCTTGAAAGGCAGCTTGTCCTGCGCCGGCGGATATTTATATATCACTCCCGGCAGCAGCTGGCGGTATCTGTTCACGTCTATCGATATGCGCTTTATGGCGTCGATCAGCTTTCCGGTCTCGAGGTCGATAAGCGCTATGTTGCTGTGCTTCGACATTATCTCGACTATCAGCCTGCGGCACACCGAGAAACCCAGCTCGTTCTGGGCCTCGATGTCGATCTCCATTATTCGCTCGGCGTCCTTCTGCCTCACGTCTGTTATGCGGCCGCCCTGCAGGTGCTTTCTGAGCAGCATGCAGAAGGTAGGCGGCTGATCCGGGTTGGTATATGAGCCTTCAGTCAGGCAGACGCGCGCGGACTGGCTGTTGCAGGAAATAAAAAGGCGCACATTCCCGCGCTGGGTGTGGATGTGCACCAAAAGATCCTCGGGACCCGGCTGATAGACTTTTTCTATCTTGCCGGGCACGATGCGTTCTTTTAATTCCTTTGCTTCAGCATATGTAATGATACCGTCGTAAGCCATACTCCAATTATTCTACTGTCAGACTCATAATAATGCAAATAAAAGCGGGGCCGCGTGGCCCCGCCTGAGTATTTAGTGTTTAGATTGCCGGTTTGAAGCTGTATACTTCTCCGTGTTCGTCCAGCGCGTAGATCCAGTCTCCTATATATACGCTCCTGAAGAGCTGTGACGCGTCGATCCTGTGCTGATCCATCTTGCCGAACTTGTCGCCGGTTTTGAATACCAGTATGCCTGCCTCGTGTCCGTATTCTACCGGAGGATCATCTATGAGCGCTTCGATCTCCTCCTCATCGTCATCTGAGGACTCTTCGGCGCCTTCCTCTATGATCACGTCGTCCTCGAGCCAATCCTCATAGCGGTAGACATCGTACGGGATCGCGAACCAGCCCGCGTCCTTGTTGACGGTCAGCGCATGGTGGTCGTTCTGGGCTAAGCTGCTCATGTCTTCGAACTCCTTGCTGTCGAGTACCTTCGGCTGCGAAGGGTCGGAGATGTCGAAGAGCACCAGCTTGAGTCCGTTCTCAAATTCCCCGCCGTAGCCGTTGTCACCGGTCGCGTGACCGATGCCCAGCAGCCTGCCTTCGCTCACAGGTACGAGCAGGGTGGAGAAGCCGTCTATCATGACCTCGCCCTCGATCTTCGGATTGGAAGGATCGGAAAGGTCGATGATGAAGAGAGGGTCGATCGCCTCATAGGTTATGACATAAGCCTTGTCCCCGAAGTAGCGGACGGACTTGATGCTCTCGTTGCGGGCGAATCCCGTGACATTGCCGGTTTCCTTAAGTTTGGAGTCGAGCACGAAGAGGTTGTTGACGTCCATGCCGTCGCGCTCTGAAGTGGTCGCGATGCGGAAGTATCCGTCGCGCTCGTCCATCGCGAACTGATTGACAGCGTATCCGCGGACCCTTGCCGTTCCGTCGAACTTCACGTTGGCCCCGTCGAGCGCCGCTCTGACTATTCTGGTGTAATAAGTGTATGTGTCGCTGTCATACTCTGCCGAGGTGATGTAGAGGTTGTGATCGTTGCAGTAGATCTCATCGCTGGCTCCGAGTATGGCTCTGGTCATGCTCTTTCCCTGCTTAACGGAGGAAACGTCGATCGCGCTCAGCACGATGTATGATGTCGAGTGCGGCTCAGGCATGCAGCAGATGTCGCTTGCCTTCAGGCTGACCGGCGAGTCGGACGGTCCGTAAAGCGGCATGCTGCGTTTTCCTTTATACACCCAGTCATTTGTCACAAGGTAGACATAGTCGCCCACCATGCGGCTCGAAAGGATGTCTCCGGTCTGGCTGAAATCGTACAAGTATTTAGGGTCGCTTCTGTCGCTGATGTCGTATACCACGATGCCGGATGATCCCTCGTCTCCGTCGTTTCTGTAGAACGTTCCGACTGTGATTAGCTTGTCGCCTTTCAGGTAGATGTCGTGGATGTAATTCTCGACGCCGTTGCTTCCGATAGTGGAGAGCTTCTTTGCCTTGCCGTCCTTGGCTTCAAGAATGACCACTTCTCTGTCGGTGTTGACGTAGTAGATATACTTGCCGTCTGTCTTGACGATATCGGCTTCGTCTACGTCCTCCACCTGGAGGTATGTCTCGGAATGGCCGGACGCGTCGCTGACCGGTGACGCAGCTTCGGAGCCGGTGTCCTTCGCGGCGCTGTCAGCAGGAGCGCTTTCAGGCGCAGCCGTGTCGCCGTCAAGGACTTCGTATTCGACAAGTCTGCCGCCTCCGTTAGACCTCAGGTTGCCGAAAGTGATGCCGGTATCCATACTCTTTAGCACCTTGTTGATCTCGCGCTCATTCCTGAATGTATACAGTTCATCGCCCACGGCTGAGGTATCAGGCGTCGGGCCTATTATGTCGAAGAGCCCGCTTATACCGAAGAGAGCTATGACTGCCGCCGCCGCGACTGCCGCCCATCTGCCTATGTACGGGCGCCACAAAGCGCGCTTCTTTTCAAATTTCTTCTCATCGGAAGGCTGCTTCTCAGCAGGAGCTTCAGCCTGCTTTTCTTCGGCTGCTTCGAGCATTGCCAGCATGTTTTCTTCGGAGAGGCTCTCCGGAGCGCTTATGCCGTCGCTGTCGAACAGTCCTTTTATATAATCACGATCTTTACTCATTGCTTTTCTCCTTAAGATAAGAACTCACGCATCTTCGCGAGACTTCTGGACAGCTTGGACCGGACGCCTCCCGGACTGAGTCCGGTGAGTTCCGAGACTTCATTGCTGTTCAGACCTCCTATGATGGAAAGCAGCACCACATCCCGCTCTTCGTCCTTCAGCCGCGAAAGTGCTTCCGCCAGTTCTACTGAGAGGGAAGCGGGCGCTGAGACGCCGGCGGCGCTGCCCGGGCCTTCGTTGTATACGCGCTCCAGGTTATCTCTGTCGCTTATAAGCGTCCTGATATGCGCCGCGCAGCAATTGGAGAGGATCCTGAAGATCCACGTTCCGAAGGCTTCGGCGCTCTTGAGACTTCCGATGCTCTTCCACGCCGCGAGCACGCACTCGCTGACCGCGTCTTCTGCGTCATCGGGGTCGCCGAGCTTATAGAGCGCGTAGCGATACAGTTTGTCCTTATATTGACCGTATAGCGAGCAGAATGCTTCTTTGCTGCCTGCTATCGCTTCGTTCACAAGTCTTTCATCCATTGGTTTACCTCACAAGAGATCAGTCAGTACTGCTGTTTGAGAGCTCTCATATATATAGTAGCGTAAAAAGGGCAAAGTGTTGCGTTTTTTGTGGTATTATTTCCATTGAACAAAAACATTTGCGGGAGGTAAATATGGACAGAGCGGAAGAAGCTGTAGCAAAGCACAGAAACGGATATAACTGCTGCCAGGCAGTAGCCTGCGTGTTTGCTGACAAGGTCGGGATAGACGAGTCGCTGCTCTACAGGATGGGCGAAGGATTCGGCGCCGGCATGGGAACGACTCAAGGCGTGTGCGGGGCCATGAGCGGAGCCGCGATGCTTGCCGGACTCGTGCATAGCGACGGCAATACCGAAATGGCAGGCCAGACGAAGGCGAAGACCACGAGGATAGCGGGGATAATGCAGAAGAAGTTCACTGAGCAGGCAAAGGCCCTGATGTGCAAGGACATCAAGACCGGAAACGGCGGCAAGGCGTTCACGTCGTGCGCTGACTGCATCAGGATAGCGACGCGCCTTGTTGAAGAGGAACTGGGACTGTAAGGAAAGCTGCAAGTGGAAGAAGGGAATTTGAGGACCGGAAGGTCTGAAAATGAATACAGAAACGGCCTTCTTTGTGTGCTGGCCTGTCAGTTGATGTGGGGATTCCTGCCTATTTACTGGCAGTCCCTGGTGCCTATACCGTCATGGATCATAATCCTTTACAGGATGACGACCATGTTCGTCTATTCGTATATAGCCGCCAGGCTCAGGTATTCGAGAGAGGAGATCTGGGCGCCGCTCAGGGAGAAGGGCGCGATCGGAAGGTATCTGGTGGCGGGGCTCCTGCTTACAGCCAACTGGAGCACGTATATATGGGCGATGACTACAGGCCATATGGTACAGTCTTCGATCGGGTACTATATCGAGCCTATCGTCATATGCCTTTTCGGCATAGTCATTTTCAAAGAGAAACTGACTAAGTACAACCTGACAGCAATGGTGCTCGCCGCCGCGGCGCTCGTTGTCATGCTGATACACTACGGACAGCTTCCGGGAGTCGCGCTCGGTCTCGCGTTCACGTGGGCAAGCTATTCGGCTCTTAAAAAGTCCACTAAGAATCCGCCGATCATAGAACTCGTATACGAGACTATGTTTTATGCTGTAATAGCGGTGATCGGAATAGTGTTTATTGAGACGAGGGGCATTGGCGCGCTGAGTCTCGGGGTGCCGGGCAAATACGCGATGATGTTCCTGAGCGGTCTGGTTACACTTATTCCCATAGCGCTGTTTGGCAGCGCGGCCAAGAAGGTATCGCTTTTCATCATCGGACTGTCGCAGTACCTGAGCCCGTCGATCACGCTGCTTCTGGGAATCTTCGCATACAAAGAGCCGATCGACAGAGTACAGGTTATCTCTTTCGCTGTTATCTGGATCGGCCTGATCTTCTTCACCTACGGTGAGTATAAAAACAATAAGGACAGTTTATGATCTTGCTTCGGCAAGAGCCTGTCTGAGGGCCTTGCTCAGCTGATCGGGGCAGGAGGTCTCGTTCATGCCGCATTTTGTTCCCTCGAGTCTTTCAATGACGTCTTCAGCCTTCATGCCGGTGATCAGTTTGGATATGCCGCTCAGATTACCGTTGCATCCTCCGGTGAAAACGACGTCTTTTATTATGTCTCCGTCGAGTTCTATTTCTATCATCATCGAGCAAACTCCCTGAGGGTAAAAAGTAAATTTGTTACTCATTTCTGTAAACATTCTCCTTTGATTTTATATGAGCCGCTTTACGGGCGGCAAAGAGACAGCAATCGCTTGGCGACGCCATCCCATGTTATGGCTGATGTATCCGGCTTAGCACCCGGGAGTGTGCCTGACCCAAATCCTGTGATGGCTCTTTTTAGGGCAGAAGCAAGATCGTCTACAAATGCGCTCCGCCCGGTTTCGGTAGGCCGGTCAATGCTTTTCATCTCGGGCATCGGAACATAGATCACGTTTGGCCGGATGACGTTCGCGTCGATCCAGTCCTTGACGCCGGGCAGATCGGTGCTGACAGGAACCGCGCCGGACGCCATGGCTTCTATCAGTACAAGAGGCAGACCTTCGAAATACGACGGAAGGACAAAGACGTCCGTCCGGCGCAGCAGCTCCGCCAGGGCGGGCTGCGGGATCTGCCCGAGCCACGTGGCGTAGTCCGGAAGCCCGTCGAGCTTATCCTTCAGGACTTCATCCTGACAGCCGCCGGCCATGGTCAGTTCAAAAGGCGGCACCTCATCGTCCCCGGCAAGCATTGAGAGGGCGGCAAGCATCTCGGGCACGCCTTTCGGCCTGCTTATCTTGCCGGCGTAACATATCCTGACCGGCTCTCCGGGCTTCCGCTCCATTCTGCCTTCCGTGTTGAACAGTCTGTCGTTATAGCCGCTTCCGATGACGGCAACCTTAGACCCGTCCATGCCGAACAATTCCATGATACGGTCGCGCTGCTCATCATGCAGAGCCAGCGCCATATCTATATCCTTTATATACGGCCTAACCATATCCCGCAGGTTCGCGCAGTTTACCATCTGCCTCAGGTCAGTTCCGTGCGATATGCCGGCGATCTTTCTGCCCGGGAAATGCTTCCTTACAAGAGCAGTCAGCAGAAAGAGGTGATGACACACAATAAGGTCGGGGTCGAGATCTTCAACAGCGCGGCTGACCGCGCTCATGAACGCGTCCTCAAACTGCGATACCATGTCCGGTGTCAGATCGCGGTACCTGGTCGACTCGTAAGGCATTATGTCCGACATGCCGACGACAGGGAAAGGAAGTGTCTTGATAGGCCCGTCCTTTGCCTTGCACGGCGCCGCGAGATAAGGCGCCTGGTTCCCGGTCTCACTGAAAAAGACCGGATAGCACGCGACACAGTCCGGAAAGTCCACACTGTCCGAAGGGAATATGCCGCATACTACGGCCTGCCTGTGTCCCATGCGGTCAAAGGATCTTACCAGCTCTGTCAGATATGTGCCGCTCCCCGTGGAATGCGGCTTTTGCGCTGTAATACTCAGGATCTTCATGCATCTATGATACCATACGGACCGCGCTCTTCACACAATCTTTACTTGCAAAACCGCTCATAATAATGTATAAATAATTAGCAAAAATCAATACCAACGGGTAATATAGAATCAAGCTGTTCCGGGACAAGGGGACAGCTGTTTTTGTAAGATAAACAAAATGGGACTCTTTTACGAAGCAGACAAGACATTTGAACAGCTGATGGACGAGAAAAAGAATTTCGTCTTCATCGGTGAAGCGGGCTCGGGCAAGAGCGAAATAATCCTCAACATAGCCAATAAGCTCGCGCAAAAGACCGGCAAACAGGTCGACCTTTTCGACCTCGATCAGACGAAGCCGCTCTACAGGTCGCGCGACATGCAGCAGGATTTCGCGAAAAGGGGAGTGAACATCATCTATCAGGATCAGTATCTTGACGCTCCTGTCATGGTAGGCGGAGTCAGAGTGTCGCTCATCTCCGATCACTACACGCTGCTCGACATAGGCGGAGGCCATCAGGCGGCCAAGTTCGCGGGCGCGTACAGCGATCTTCTGAGCAAGGATGACGCGGTTCCGGTCTACATCGTAAATCCGTACAGACCGTGGACAAGAAGCGTCGACACGATCGACGGCACGATGCGACACATACTCGGGTCCATGAGGCTCGACCACATATATATTCTCGGGAATCCGAATATCGGATACGCTACATCAGTTAATGAATTCATGGAAGGACTGGACAGGATCGACGAACTTTTCGACGGCTTCACTGTCGTGAACAGCGCCTGCGTCAGAAGAGAGATCTACGAAGACGTGAAGGCGATGACGGACAAGTCTCTGGTGCCGCTCGACCTCTTCCTGACCTACTCGTGGGTTGATTAGAATAAACCAAGATATTGCTAAGAAGGAGGAATATTAATGGCAAGAATCGAAATCACGACCGAAGCCTGCAAATCATGCTCCTACTGCGTCATCTCGTGCCCTAAGAAGTGCCTCGAGATCGGCGAGAAAGTTAACTCCAAGGGATATCTCTACGCGACTTCCGCTAGACCTGAGGACTGCATCGGATGTGCGATGTGCGCCCAGATCTGCCCTGAGTCCGCGATAGAGGTGTGGAGATAAGAAAGGAGATCGATATGGCAGAAAGAGTATTCATGAAAGGAACAGAAGCGATAGCTGAGGCTGCTGTAAGAGCAGGCTGCCGCTTCTTCGCAGGCTACCCTATCACTCCTCAGAACGAGATCCCTGAGTACATGGCAAGAAGGCTTCCTGAAGTAGGCGGCACATTCGTACAGGGCGAGAGCGAAGTTGCTTCCGTCAACATGCTGTACGGCGCTGCTTCGACAGGAATCAGAGCGATGAGCTCGTCCTCGTCATGCGGAATCTCACTCTACAGCGAAGGCGTTTCGTACTGCGCGTCGGCACGTATCCCTATGGTCTACGTAAACGTACAGAGAGGCGGCCCGGGAATCGGAGCCATCCAGCCGGCCCAGCAGGACTACCTGCAGGCTACGAAGGCATCCGGCAACGGCGGATTCAGAATGATCGTACTCGCTCCGGATTCGGTCCAGGAGTGCGTCGACATGGTCTATGAGGCTTATGACCTCGCAGAGAGAGACCAGAACCCTGTGCTCGTCCTCACAGACGGAGTAATGGGCACCATGATGGAGCCTGTAGTGCTTCCGCCGATGAAGACAGACGAAGAACTCGCGGCATGCAGAGCAAAATTCGCTGACAGAGCTATCGTTGGACACCCTCTTGGACAGCAAGCGTTCTGCAGACCGGGATCGGTAGGCGACGGCCAGGAAAAGGTCAACATCGACGCCGCGGCCATGTATGAGACATGGGATAAGGACGTCAGAGTAGAGGAGTACATGATGGACGATGCCGAGATCGTATTCGCGGCATACGGCATCAGCGCGCGTATCTCCAGAGCGGTCATCAGACAGCTCCGCGCAGAGGGCATCAAGGCCGGAATGATCAGACCGATCACGATCTCGCCGTTCCCTTATGACACATTCAAAAACCTTGACTTCAACAGAGTTAAGGGCATCATCGACGTAGAGATGTCGATCCCTGCTCAGATGAGATGGGACATCGACTACGCGATACAGGGCAAGTGCCCGGTCCACGAAGTGCTCAGATCCGGCGGTCAGCTGCTGACCAACGATCAGGTGCTGAAGGGCGCAAAAGAATTCATTAAGGAGGTGCTGTAATGGCTGAAGAAAAAAAAGTCTATACCAGGACCAAAGGTATCATCGAAGGCGCGGTATCCGGATTCTGCCCGGGCTGCATGCACAGCACGATCCACAAGATCATCGGTGAGGCTGCCGAAGAGCTCGGACAGCTCGACAACCTCGTAAGAGTAGAGGGCGTAGGATGCTGCGGACTCGGTCAGTTCTACGTGACATGCGATGAGACCATCGCGGCTCACGGCAGAGCGGGCGCTGTTGCCACAGGCATCAAGAGATCGTCCCCGAACTCACTGGTTTACACATACCAGGGTGACGGAGACCTCGCGGCCATCGGACTCGCTGAGACACTCTCAGCTGCCAACAGAGGCGAGAACTTCACAGTCATCTTCGTAAACAACGGCATCTACGGCATGACAGGCGGTCAGATGGCTCCTACAACGCTCGTAGGCATGAAGTCCACGACGACACCGGGTGGCCGTAATCCTGAAGAGCACGGCTATCCGATGCACATGAGCGAGATCATCAACCAGCTTACGGCTCCTTACTACATCGAGAGAGTCAGCTGCGATACACCGCAGAACGTCATCAAGGCAAGGAACGCCATCAAGAAGGCATTCAAGTACCAGCTCGAGGGCAAGGGCTATTCGATCGTTGAGATCGTCACAAGCTGCCCGACCAACTGGGGGCTCGACCCGCTCAAGTCGCTCGACTTCCTCAGAGAGAAGATGTTCGCTGAATATCCTCTCGGAGTGTTCAGAGACGGCGGAGAGAAGAAACAATAGGAGGTAAACCATGGAAAGAAATCTTATGATCGCCGGATTCGGCGGACAGGGAGTCATGACGATGGGCAAACTCCTTGCGGAAGCTACTTCGCAGGCCACTGACCTCAACGTCACATTCTTCCCTTCATACGGAGCTGCCATGAGAGGCGGCACGGCTAACTGCTATGTCGTTATTTCGGATGATCCGATCGGAGCTCCTGTAAGCTACAGCCTCGAGGACCTCGTGGTAATGAACGGACCATCGCTGCATAAGTTTATTGACAACCTCAAGCCGGGCGGAAACCTGTTTGTTAACAGCACGATCGTTACAGACCCTATCGACAGAGACGACATCAACGTCATCGAGGCGCCTGTAACACAGATGTCCATCGACATCGGAAACCCGAGGGCTCTCAACGTCATCATGCTCGGCGTTTACGTCGGAGCGACTGACGCTGTTCCGGCGGAAGTTATCGAAAAGGGCATCGCTCACAAGTTTGCCAAGAAAGAGAAACTGATCGCACCTAACGTTGAAGCGTTCAGGATGGGTCTTGAGATCGGCCGCAAGCAGAAGGCGAAATAAGAGGATATAAAACCATCCTCACGATAAAAACGAAAAATCACCGGACGTCAATTGACTTCCGGTGGTTTTGTATATTCAGCATAAGAATGACATGATCTTACGTCCTTTTTTGAGTTGAAAACAGTGCTATAATAAGAAAGGGTATTTTGACGGGAAACTACCAAACTACCGGTTATTAGTTAAACAATGTGTTTGTCACAGATGGAGACAGCAGATGGCAAGATACGAAGCAACAGTACATGGAAATATAAAGGAACTGAAGAAATACATACTCAAAAACAGGACCCGCCTCGGCGAGACCATTACGGTTGAAGAAGAATCTGAAGGAACGGTCGACGGAGTTGGATATTACGTGGCGGGACTGGAGCGGTATTCCGTCCTGGGACAAAGCAGAGTCAGCCTCAATCTGATGATGCTGGAATACAGCGAGGGAGTCAGAGTCGTCGCGACATCTCTTGGCGGCAGTACCGCTATGTTTGTAAAGATAAACCACTGGGGCGAGGACAACTTCCTGAGCGCTTTTGTCACTTTGCTGAAGGAGTACGAACGCAAGAAATAATGGCTGCTGTTTGATATATTTAAAAGGAGGATCGGAGATGCTGCTGCTCACAGAAAAAGATATAAAAAGCGTGGTGACGATGAGGGACATCGTGGAGGCGGACAAGACAGCCTTCCGCATGATAGCGGACGGAACGGTAGAGGTGCCTCTGAGAACAGGCATCAAGGCGCCGGAATATGAGGGAACATTCCTGTTCATGCCTTCATACGCGGCCTCTCAGGACGCGGCGGCTGTAAAGATCATCAGCGTGTTCCCGCACAATCCTGAGGTTGGACTTGAAGCGTGCCCGGCGCAGGTACTGCTGCTGGACGGAAAAACCGGATATATAGTAGCCTTGCTTGACGGGACGACCGTAACCAAACTCCGCACCGGTGCGGCATCGGGAGCGGCGATCGATGTGCTCGCGAAGAAGGACTGCAAGGTCGGAGCGCTGATAGGAACGGGCGGACAGGCCGCGGATCAGCTCGAAGCGATGCTTTGCGTGAGGCAGCTGGAGAAGGTGTGGGTCTAT
Organism: uncultured Eubacteriales bacterium; assembly: GCA_902776285.1. Classification (GTDB taxonomy): domain Bacteria; phylum Bacillota; class Clostridia; order Peptostreptococcales; family Anaerovoracaceae; genus Crickella. The sequence goes on along the minus strand of CACYPK010000005.1, from coordinate 73,427 downwards.
TCGAGAAACGCTGAGAGGCGTGAGGAGTTCTGCAAAAGAATGCAGAAGGAACTGGGCCATTACGGGGCTGAGATACTCCCTGCGCCAAGCGCTGACGCGGCGGTGGAGGATGCCGATCTTGTGATCACTGTTACGACTTCAACAGTCCCGGTGTTTGACGGGACAAAAATAAAGTCGGGCTGCACCATCAGCTGCGTGGGCACATACGAGCCTGAAAAACATGAACTCGACCCGGCAGTGCTTCCGAGAGCTTCAAAGATCATCTGCGACTATAAAGACGCGGTCCTTTCAGAATCGGGAGACCTGCTGATCCCTCTGGCGGAGGGGCTTATCAGGGACGAGGATATCCAGGGGAGCCTGGGCGACGTCATTGACGGGCGTATAGCGGGACGCGAGAACGACGATGAGATAATCGTGTTTGAGAGCGTCGGAGTCGCGTCGCAGGATCTTGTTGCGGCAAAAATGATATATGAAAAAGCGCTCGCGGCAGGCGCGGGCACTGAGTGGAAGTGAACGTAATGAAAGCTGTCAGCGGGTCTTCTTTGAGACCTTTGCGGCGAGATGATTCGCGGTACTTTCAAACGGAGCGGAATAATATGACTTTCCGCTCTGTATTCTTTTGCGCTTAAAGAAAGGCAGCCTGTTCCAGACCAGGGAGGGAGCTCCTACAAAGAACAGGTAGAACGGACCGAGTATGAGCGACTGAAGCGTGTGACCGTACTCATGATCAAGCAGGAATTCATCCGCCGAGTCGCTTTTGCCGCGCGGCACAAAAATGTATTTGCCCAATGAGACCCCGGCATCCTTGTCCCATACAGTTGCGCGGGCGCCGTTATAGTTGAAGTGACGGTCCTTGCGGTGAGCAAGGTAAAGCGCGGCTCCCGCAAGAGTCTGGGGAAGTCCCCATGTCCACTGCGCGGCGGTGTAAACGCCTCTTTTCAGTTTTCTTTTGTTGTGCTTTTTCATGGTCCAATAATAACATATCCGGGCTTATCAATGTTATAATGAAAAACCGAAAAAGGTAAACGATGACAGCGCTTGAATCGTTTGGTATAATCATAATGTTGACTTGCAGAAAAAGCTGCAAAAGGAGAAAAACATGAAAAACAAACGTACAATTGAGATATCCGTATTCGGAGCGCTGGTAATAAGCGCGGCTATCTGGGCGCTCGCGATCGCGACATCCCGCCTTGTGGACTCGTTTGTATCGGAAGGCGATTCCGATAACGGCGACTGGAGCATTGACGAGAGAGAATACGGCACAAACTAGAAGCTCTCATTTGAGCGGAAAGAAGGAAGACAATGGAGAACAAAGGAACTTATTACATCTCGACACCGATCTACTATCCGAGTTCGAACCTGCATATCGGACACACATACTGTACGGTAATGGCGGACGCCATGGCGCGCTTCAAGAGACTGCAGGGCTATGACGTCATGTTCCTCACAGGCACTGACGAGCACGGACAGAAAATCCAGACCAAAGCGATCGAAAAGGGCGTGACCCCTCAGGAGTACGTCGATGAAATCGTCGCGGGCATCAAGGATCTGTGGGCGACCATGGAGATCTCTTATGATGACTTCATCAGGACTACTGAGGAAAGGCACATGAAGAGGGTCCAGGAGATCTGGAAGAGGATGTACGATAAGGGCGACATATACAAGGGAGCATATGAGGGCCTCTACTGCAAGGAGTGTGAGGCGTTCTGGACCGAGTCGCAGCTGGTGAACGGTTGCTGCCCTGACTGCGGAAGGCCTGTCGAGAAGGCAAGCGAAGAAGCGTATTTCTTCAAGCTGTCCAACTACGCGGACAGGATACTGCAGCTTTACGACGAGCACCCGGAATTCCTGGAGCCTGAGACCAGAAGTAACGAGATGAGAAGCTTCATAGAGCAGGGACTCGAGGATCTTTGCGTATCCAGATGCACCTTCGACTGGGGCATCCCTGTACCTAACGATCCTAAACACGTCATGTACGTATGGGTCGATGCGCTCTCCAACTATATCACCGCTCTCGGCTGGCCGGATGAGCCCGCGAAGTATGACAAGTACTGGCCTGCGGACGTCCACCTGGTTGGAAAGGAGATCGTGAGATTCCACTCCATCATATGGCCGGCAATGCTGATGAGCGCTGACCTGCCTCTGCCTAAACAGGTGAGAGGCCACGGATGGCTGCTGCTCGGAGGAGAGAAGGTAAGCAAGTCCAAGGCCGCCAAGGGCGCAGACGTCATCGATCCTGTAGTGCTGATAGACCGCTACGGAATCGACGCGCTCAAGTACTTCCTGCTGCGTGAGTACACATTCGGGCAGGACGGAAGCTTTACCAACGAGGTGATGCTGAGGCGCATGAACTTCGACCTCGCCAATGACCTCGGAAACCTGCTTTCCAGAACTGTATCCATGATAGTCAAGTACTGCGGAGCCGAGGTGCCTGCGGCCGCGACAAAAGACGCGATAGATGATGAACTCATCAATATGGCTGTTTCAGCTGCCGACAAGGTCGCCGCCAACATGGACGAGTTCAAATTCAACATGGCGCTCGAGGAGATATGGATCCTCATCAGACGCGCCAATAAATACATTGATGAGAAGACTCCTTGGATCCTTGCCAAGGACGAGAGCAAAAAGGCAGAACTCGACACCGTCATGAGGAACCTCGCTGAGGTGCTCAGGATAGTCTCGATACTGATAGAGCCTTACATGCACACCACCACGGACCGTATGAGAGCCCAGTTGGGCCTCTCCGATGTGCCGGTGGTATGGGAGGACGCGTTCGAGTTCTACAAGATGGACGGTTGCAAAGTCGAAAAGGGCGACATGCTCTTCCCGAGGCTCGACATCGACAAGGAGCTCGAGGAACTGTACGCGCTCGGAGCTAAGTAATGCTGTTTGACGCACACACACATCTGAATTTCGAGAAATATACTGATGAAGAGCGGCGATCTCTGGCGGCCGAGATAGAGGCGTCTGAGGTCGCCTTCATCATTGACGTGGCGGATTGTGTAGATTCGGCCGATCAGGCGCTCAGAGATTCCGATGACTATCCTTGGTGCTTCGCGGCTGTCGGGATACATCCCGATCACGCGTCCGATTACGAAGGCATCTGCGGTGATGATCCGGAAAAGCACAGAAAGGCGGAAGAACGCCTTGAAGCTGATCTGGACGAGATACGCAGGCTGGCCGCTCATCCGAAAGCTGTGGCGATAGGAGAGATAGGACTCGATTTTTATTACGGCACGGACGACAGGGAAGAGCAGCAGGAGCTTTTCAGAAGGCAGATAAGGCTCGCGAATGAGCTTAAGATGCCTATAATGATACATACAAGAGACGCGCATCAGCTGACGATGGATATACTGAAAGAGGAAGGGGCTTTTTCGGAGGAACGCAAGTCGTGGTTCCCGGTCCGTCCCGCCGCGGGCGGCGGGAGCGAGCCCGACGCCCGAGTCCAGATGCACTGCTTTTCGGGCTCGCCCGAGCTCGCTCTGCAGTATATAAAGCTTGGCGCCACGATCTCGCTCGGCGGGCCGGTCACCTTCAAAAACGGGAAAAAGGCGACTGAGGTAGTACGGCAGGTGCCGGCAGAGTATCTGCTGTCCGAGACCGACGCGCCTTATATGGCACCGGAACCACTGCGCGGCCGCCCGAACAAGTCGCCTTACATAGAACATATAGTGCGGCGCATGGCGGTCCTCAAGGGCATTGACTATGACGAGGCCGCGCGAATATTGACAGAAAACGGAAAGAGATTCTTCGGGATCTGATTTATAGCGCCGCGCGCGGCAAGACGCGGCGCAGCAAAGAAAACATGAAAAGAAACTACATCATTGACACCATAATCGACAACGGCCTCATCGCGCCCGGCTCCGCCGTGATAATCGGCGTTTCCGGCGGGCCGGATTCGTTGTGCCTGCTTCACGCGCTGGTGAGCATCGCCGATATGTACGATCTGCTCCTGGTACCTGTGCACGTGAATCACATGATAAGGCCTGAGGCTTACGACGAGGCGGACCATCTGGCTGACATATGCGAGCGCCTGGACGTAGACCTACGTGTGTACGAAGCGTCATGCACCGATCTCGCCGGAGAGCTCGGAGTGTCCCTTGAGGAAGCCGGGCGTGAGATCAGATACCAGATATTCGATGAGGTGGCGGCCGAACTCGAGGAAGGCGGCGTGCCTTCCGATAAGATCGTCATCACGGTCGCTCACAACGCGGACGACCAGGCGGAGACGATCCTCTTCAGACTTATAAGAGGCACGGGTCCGCATGGGCTCGCCGGTATCCCCGCGGTCAGGGCCTCCGAAGGAGGCTATCTTATAGTGCGCCCGCTCCTAAACGTAGAGCGCAAGGATATCGAGGCTTACATAAAGGAGAACAGGCTGAAACCTAACATCGACAAATCAAACGATGAAAACACATATACGCGCAACAAGATACGTAACGAGCTCATCCCTTATCTGGAGAAGAACTACAATCCGAAAATAAAGGACAACCTGAGGCGCTACGCCGGACTCGCGTACATGGACGATACTCTTCTGAGAGACCTTGCGCTTACGGACTACATCGACTGCGTCGACATCAACAGCGACAAGGAAGAAGCCGTGCTCGACATCACCAAGCTGAAGGACAATCCTCCTTCGATCAACAGCCGCGTGGTCAGCATGATATTCGACCTGCTGAGATTAGAGGCGTGCGCGACCTACGAGAACGTGACCGCGATAATGGGGCTCATTTACAGCGAGCATCCTTCGGCCGGCATCGATCTGCCCTACGGCATAAGAGCCCGCCGTGAATATGACAAGATAGTTTTCTCGGCGGCCGAAGAGGTAATACTGCCTGATGAAAGCATAAGCATCTACCCGCAGGTGGTGCCGGTAAAGGAATTCTCGCCTGACGAGGACTTGCCTTATGCTGCCTTTGATTTTGACAAGTTCAGCGAGGAATATCCCGGCAGGCTGGGCGATCTTGAGCTTCGCACAAGGCACGAGGGCGACTACCTGCCGATGAAGAAGGGCAGCAAGAAGATCCAGGATCTCCTGGTGGATTCCAAGGTCAGAAAAGCTGCCAGAGACAGCATCCTGATGGTGTGCATAGACAGCGAAGTTCTGTGGATACTTCCGAGCGAACACTTTGCCGGTGAACGCGAGAGAACAAAAGGAAGGTTTTCACCAAAATTTCATATAAGCGACACGACGAAGCGTGTTCTTTTAATTGAATTGGACGAGACTATATGATAAAATTTGTGCTCGGGACACAAAAGAAGAGGCTTTTTTAGTGCCGCTTTTTAGATAGAGAAAGGAAAATGAGAATTGAAGAATATCGGACGAAGCATAGGAACATACCTGATAATCTTTGTGGTAGTGCTCAGCCTGTCAATGATGGTGAGGGGCCTTGCCGGCAACACGGATGTCAAGGAAGTAAAGTTCTCGCAGTTCTCCACTCATCTTGAGAAGGGCGATTTCGAGAGCATAAACATCACCGACAGAAGGCTGACAGGCACAAAGAAAGACGGAACGAAGGAAGTGACATACTCGCCGTCTCTGGTGGAGATCAGCTATCTTGAAGAAAGAGTGATCAACCCGATGTTAGAGGAAGGTAAGATCGAACTCGACAGCGACCCGCCAAAGAGCGAGTACACACTGCTCAACATCCTGCCTACGCTGCTCATGATAGCGGCGATGGGCTTCCTGTTCTATTTCATGATGAGTCAGGGAGGCAATAAGCAGGCATTCCAGTTCGGCAAGAACCGCGCGCGGCTTTACAAGAGCGACGCCAAGTCGATCACGTTCAAGGACGTAGCAGGGCTCGAAGAAGAAAAAGTCGAGCTTTCGGAGATAGTCGATTTCCTTAAAAACCCTGCGAAGTACACCAAACTCGGCGCGCGCATCCCTAAGGGCGTGCTGCTGGTAGGCCAGCCGGGTACAGGAAAGACATATATTTCGCGCGCGTGCGCAGGTGAAGCGGGCGTCCCGTTCTTTACGATCTCGGGTTCCGACTTCGTGGAGATGTTCGTCGGTGTCGGAGCTTCCAGAGTCAGAGACCTCTTTAACGAGGCAAAGAAGAACGCTCCGTGCATCGTGTTTATCGATGAGATCGACGCGGTCGGAAGACGCAGGGGCGCGGGCCTCGGTGGCGGCAACGACGAAAGAGAGCAGACGCTCAACCAGCTGCTCGTAGAGATGGACGGATTCGACGGCAATCTGGGCATCATCATCCTGGCCGCGACCAACAGACCTGACGTACTCGACCCGGCGCTCTTAAGACCTGGCAGATTCGACAGACAGGTCGTCATCGGCATGCCTGATGTCAAGGCAAGGGAAGAGATATTCAGACTGTATACAAAGAATAAACCGCTCGACGAAGATGTTTCCCCTGAGATCCTCGCCAAGAGGACTCCGGGCTTCTCGCCGGCAGATATCGAGAATCTCATCAACGAGGCGGCTCTCCTTACTGCAAGACGCAACGGCACAAAGATAAGGATGGATGAGATCGAGGAAGCCACCACAAAGGTGATGGCGGGACCGCAGAAGAGGTCCAGAGTGATCTCCGACGCCGAGAAGAAGCTGACTGCTTATCACGAGGCAGGTCACGCGATCGTCATGAGAGCGACTCCGGGTTCCGATCCTGTTCACCAGATAACGATCATCCCGAGGGGCATGGCCGGCGGCTTCACGATGTGGCTGCCTGAAGAAGACAGGTTCTTCGAGACCAAGGGTCACATGATAAATAACATCAAGCACCTGCTTGGCGGACGTGTCGCCGAGGAACTCAAGCTGGATGACATATCGACCGGCGCGAGCAACGACCTTGAGCGCGCGACTGAGATCGCGAGACAGATGATCACAAAGTACGGCTTCAGCGAAAAGCTCGGACCTGTGTCGTTCAGCACGAGTGACGAGGTGTTCCTGGGCAGGGATTTCTCGACTCGCCAGAACTACTCCGAAGAAGTAGCGTCCGAGGTCGACCACGAGATAAGAACGCTGCTGGAGAAGTGCTACGCGGAGACCAGAGAACTTCTCAAGGAAAACGACGCGGCATTCGAAAGAGTCGCGCAGGCGCTGCTGCTTGTTGAGACCCTGGACGGCGACCAGTTCGAGAGACTCTTCACGGGCGAGGCCGATCCTGAAAGCATCAGGAAAGAGATCGAGAACGAGGCTAAGGAGATAGAGCGCCGCAACAAGAAAGAGGCTGAAGAGGCCAGGCGCATCGCTCTGGAACAGCAGGAAGAGCAGAGAAGAAAGATGAAAGAGGAACTCGAAAAGCTCAATGCTGCCGCAGATAAGAAGGACGACCGCGAAGTGGTAAGCTTCGACAGCGATGATAAGGATCACGAGTGATCCCCGCAAAACACGGAGATGAACTGATATGAAGATATGTTTAAATGACTGCCTCAAACTGGACTCGTTCAGATTCAGCCGCGTAGTAGCATGCGCGGACGAACTGGACAGGCGCGTAAGATCGGTTTCCGTTCTGGATGAATTCGACATCGAAATGGGAGTCGAGCGCAATGGCGTAGAAGAGCAGATGGTCATAACGCACATGTGGTCCTGCAAGGATGACATAGAGGCTCAGAAGACGGCTGTTATAGGTCTTGGTAAGAAGGGTATAAGCGCTCTTGTCATTTACCTCAACGAAAGCGGTCTGACGACTGTCGCTGAAGAAGTAGTAAAAGCCGCTGAAGAAGTGAAACTGCCTATCATTACGATAGAAGATAACGGCTCCATCACGTACAGCATGCTCATAGAGCAGGTGATGGACAAGATACTCTACGGCGAGAATTATTCCGAAAACATCCTAAATAACACGATGTTCCACCTGCTCAATTTTGAGAAATACAGCAGCTTCCCGGAGGCTCTCAGAGAAGCGGCGCTCCAGAACAATTACCAGGTGGTGCTGATGACGGAGGAGTTCAACACGATACTCACCGTCGAGACCAGGCATGTGGTCAAGATAGAGGACGCGGTGCATGCCGCCCGCAAGCTTGACGCTTTCTCGATGACGGGCTTCACGCGCGTCGATATCGAGGGAGTGGTCACGTACTGGGGCTACATCAACATAAAGGACAGCAGGTACATACTCGTCATAGTCGATAACGAAGATGATTACTCGGCTGCTGAGATGACAAAGCTTGCCAGATCGATAGAACTGGCGATCGGAATGTGGAAATACACACCGGACAGGGATTCGAGAGCTGAATTCATCAAGTCTGCGGTGCGCGGCGACATCTCGTTCTGCCACACGCTGCTCGACGAATCCGGACTGCGCGGCAAGCAGTTTACCAGCGCTTTCTATATCAAGAACGCGGGCGAGGACGCTACCGCCTTCCTTGACCTGATTGCTGAATACAAGAAAAAAACGGGTTTCGGCCTTCTCACTACTATGGAATCGGACGAGATCTACGGCATCGTATATACGGACAGCGGTCAGGAGAGAGGCATAGAAGTGAAGAATGCCTGCCTGGAGATGTTCGATAAGCTCAAGTCCGTCAAAAAGGATGAGAGGGTATTCCACGTGACCGGCCTTGAGAGGCTCGAAAGCTGCGTGGACGGCTTCAAGATGATCAACAAGACCGCGAGATACATGGAGAAGGTCTTCCCGTTCAAGAGAGTGTTCTCCAAATACGAGATATCGATGGTGAGTGACTGCGTTTACATGCAGAGCGGATCCCAGATGCAGCGCAAGATGTATCTTGACCTGCTGGAGCCTTTTGAACGCGAGGTAACGCAGAACAAGGGCAGGATGCTGATCGATACTCTTTCGACATTCGTGCTCGACGCGGGCATGAATTCGGGCAGAACGGCAGAATTTATGGATATTCACAACAACACCGTACAGTACAGGCTCAAGAAGGCCAACGAAATACTCGGCGCCGAGATGACGGCAAACCGCGTTATACCGGGACTGACTCTCGCGCTCGCGCTCAAGAGACTGGAGGAGGATTGATATGCTGCTTGCTATAGACGTCGGCAACACGAATATCGTCGTCGGAGTTTTTGAGGATTCCAAACTGGTGGAGAGCTGGAGACTTGCCACTGATAACAGACGTTCAGCGGATGAGTACGGCACCATACTCGGCTCGATGTTCAGGCGTATCGACATCACTGAAAAGGACATAGATGACATAATCATCGCGTCGGTAGTACCGTCACTGCTGTTCACACTCGAGCACATGAGTCTCAAGTTTTACGACAAGAATCCTATTGTTGTGGAGCAGGGCATCAAGACGGGCATCAAGATCAGATATGAGAATCCGCGCGCGCTGGGAGCCGACCGTCTGGTAAACTCGGTCGCGGCACACGAGAGATACGGCGGGAACCTCATAGTGATAGACTTCGGCACGGCTACAACGTTCGACTGCGTATCGGCTGACGGGACATTCCTGGGCGGAGCTATCGCTCCGGGAATGAAGACTCAGGCGGCGGCGCTATTTGAGCACACTGCAAAGCTGCCTAACGTCGACCTTGAGATCCCGGGCAGATTCATCGCACGCAACACATCCGAAGGCATGCAGTCCGGTCTCATCTACGGTCACATGGGCTTTACGGAGCACATGGTAAAGTGCATGAAACAGGAGATGGCCGAGGAACTGGGCTGCGATCCCGGCAGCATCAAGGTCATAGCTACAGGCGGTATGGCCACGATGGTGGAGAGCGGTGTCGACTGCATCGATGTGATCGACAGGAGGCTCACACTTGACGGCCTGCAGATGCTGCACGAGAAGAACAAGGGACTGAACAAAAAGAGAGTCCTGCAGGATTGATGGGCATAAGGATAGGGAACTTAGAGATCGCTTCGCCGTGGCTTCTGGCTCCGATGGCCGGATTTACGGACGCTGTCATGCGCACCCTTTGCGAAGAGCAGGGCGCCGCGCTGACTTATACCGAGATGGTGAGCGCCAAAGGGCTCTACTACGGCGGAAGCAAAACGAGCGATCTTACATATATTCCGGAAGGTGCCGGACCGACTGCGATACAGATATTCGGTAGCGAGCCTGATATCATGGCATACGCCGCGCACGAACTGGACAGCCTTCCGAACGCGCTGCTTGACATAAACATGGGATGCCCGGTACCCAAGGTCGTCAGAAACGGCGACGGGTCGGCGCTCATGAAGGACCCGGACCTGGTCCATGACATAGTAAAGGCTGTGACCGGCGCTACCGCAAAGCCGGTGACTGTCAAGATACGCAAGGGCTTTGAAGCGGACAGACCGAACGCCGTGGAGGTCGCTCTGGCGGCCCAGGAAGGCGGAGCGTCTGCCGTGTGTGTGCACGGAAGGACACGGAGCCAGTATTACAGCGGGACGGCCGACAGGGGCATCATAAAGGACGTCAAAGACGCCCTTAAGATACCCGTGATAGCGAGCGGCGATGTCACCGACGCGGCCTCGGGCATGGAAATGCTGAAGGAAACAGGCTGCGACATGGTGATGATAGGCCGCGGAGCTCTGGGCAATCCCTGGATATTCAGGGAACTTGACGCCGCATACAGGGGCGAAGAGATACCGTCTCGTCCGTCTGATGAGGGGCGGATAGCCATGATGATCCGTCACCTGGAGATGCTGTGCGATCTGAAGGGCGAGATCACCGGAGTAAAGGAATTCAGAAAATATATAATGCGCTATACAAAAGGCATGCGCGGAGCCGCCGCGATGAGACGGCGGGCAAACGATACCGTGAGCCTTAAGGATATGAAGGAAGTCATTAGTATTGGCTGCTGAGACAAGTAAGAAAAGATCAATAAAGAGACTGCTGCTGACGGCCGTGATAATCGCGGCGGTCTTTGTTTTGTCTGCCTGCTCCACATGGAACAGTTTCAGACAGACATTCATAACAAAACCGGAGAACGAGTCTGTGCCTACCATCACCATAGGTGTGATAGAGCCACAGACCGGAAGATACGCCGGCAAGGGCAAGGATGAGATAAAGGGCATAGAGCTGGCCAACAGCATCTACAACAACGTGGACGGCTATGACGTCAGGCTTGTAAAGGTCGACACGCAGTCGACCGTAGCGGGCACTGAGACGGCCATACAGGCTCTTACAGAGATGAAGCCGGTCGCCATTATCGGATCCGCGGGCGAAGCGTCGTCGCTCACCATAGGCGAGTACGTAGACGCCGCGGGGATACCTGCGATCACGCCTTCTGCCACGAACCCGCTTATAACCCAGAGAAGCAACTATTGCTTCAGGGCCTGCCTGACTGAATCCCAGATGGGCGAGGGCCTTGCGGAGTATGCCGCCGATGAGCTCGGCTCAAGGAAGATCGCGGTCATAAGCATAAAGAATGACACATCCACCTCGGCGCTGCTTGACGGTTTCGATGACAGGGTAAAGTATATCGCCGGAAAGCGAAGCTGGGCGGTCTGCCTGACAGAGGAGATACTTCCGAACGAAGAGGAGATGAAGACTGCTCTCAAGAAACTGAGAAACTCAGGAGCCGACGTATGCTTCGTATCCATGGGCACAGAAGAGATGGACACGTTCTTCACTCTAGCTGAGGACATGGGACTCGACGGTATAACGTATCTTGGCACAAAGAGCTGGGGTGACGCGGCATTCATCTCGATGATGGACAAGCACAAGGGCATAAAGGTGGTCTTCCCTTACGAATCCGTGCTGACAAAGAATAACGACACATCAAACACGTATACTGAAGAAGCTCAGAGATTCCAGATAGAATATGCCAACAGATACGGCGCGGATGATATCCCTACGGACAACGCCGCTCTGGGCTATGACTCGTATCTGGTGCTTATAAACGCCTTCCACAACGCCAAATCGACGGATGGAGAGGCGATAAGGACGGCGCTGATGGAACTTGACGGTCTCAAGTGCGCGACCGGTCTGTTCACCTTCGACGATAACGGGAACGTAAAAAGATCCGTAACGCTCTCGACCATCAAGGACGGCAAGCCTGTTACGGAATATGTCACCAAGATAGAGGCGAAGGCCAAGGTCCTTGAAGACATAGAGAATCCGGAAGGCCAGGCGGACGAAAGCGCCGCAACTGATTAAGGAGAATCAAATGGGGTATCTTGAAAGAATCGACGCGTATAAGGACGACATGCTGAAGGCTCTGGCAGAGATCGTATCGAAGCCGAGTGTAAACGCGGATCCGGCCAGGACGGCGGACGGCGTGCTGTATCCGTTCGGACAGGGTGTGCAGGAGGCTCTCGAATGCATGCTTGACATGGGCAAGTCCCTCGGATTTGACACATACAACGATGACAATTACGCCGGTCACATCGAATGGAAATCGGAGAACGGCGGCAGCGAGTACTTCGGTATCGTAGGGCATCTGGATGTAGTGCCTGTCGGAACGGACTGGAGTACCGATCCGTTCACCATGGTGGACAAGGGAGACGGCTTCGTCTACGGCAGGGGCACATCAGATGACAAAGGTCCTGTGGTGGCCTGCCTTTACGCTCTGAAGGCCCTTAAGGATGAGGGCCTCGAACCTAAGATGAATATCCGCCTTGTTCTCGGCCTCGATGAGGAGACCGGCCACATAAGCGCGGATCATTATACCGAACACTGCGGACAACCGTCGCTCGGATTCACTCCGGACGCGGATTTCCCGCTGGTGAACGGCGAACTGGGCATACTGATCTTTGAGCTCGCGCAGAAGTTTAACGTAAAGCCCGCGAAGGACGCCATGCGCCTTACAAAACTTGAGGGCGGCGTCGCTCCTAACGCGGTACCCGCTTACGCCAAGGCCGTGATAGCCGGCAGCAAGGAGCACTACGAACTCATCAGCGACAGGGCAAAGATGTATGCCGAAGAGACCGGATACAAACTGAAGACAAAAAAGCAGGGCTCGTCCCTTGTGATAGAAGCCTTCGGAACGGCCGCGCACGGAGCGCATCCGGATCTGGGTCTCAACGCCGTCAGCATACTCATGGGCTTCCTCGGCAGGATAAGTTTCGCGAGCGAAGAACTCAACGAATTCATAGATTTCTATAATGATCACATCGGTTTCGACCTTCACGGAGAACGTATCGGGTGCTTCTTTGAGGACAAACCGTCCGGACCATTGATTTTTAACGTCGGAATGGCTAATATTAACGAGGACATCGCTACGCTGTCGATCAACATCCGCTATCCGATAAAATCAACGGATGATCAGGTGCTCGGAGGCATCGAATCCGTGCTGGACGGCACACGCATCGGACTTGTGACAAGGGCTGTTCAGAAACCTATCCATTGCCACCGCGCGGATCCTATATGCCAGACATACATGAAGGCATACAGGGATGAAACGGGTGACATGGAAACAGACGCGATGATCATCGGCGGTGGAACATACGCCAAGATGTTCAATAATATACTCGCGTTCGGGGCCGCGTTCCCGGATGACGAGAACACGATGCACCAGGCTGACGAGAAGTTCAGCATAGACTCGTTCATGAAGATGGCCAGAGTCTACGCCAGGGCGATCGAAGCCTTCTGCTTCGAATAAGCGCCGCATAGCGGCAAACCATAATAATCTGTTTCAGGGCGTGGTGAAAGTCCACACCGGCGGTGATCGCAGAAGACCTGCGTAAGTCCGCGAGCCTCACGGCCGAACCGGTGAGAATCCGGTACCGACGGTATAGTCCGGATGAAAGAAACATTGCAAACTATAATTGTGATGAATGGCCTTGACTCGCTTCAGGGCCATTATTAATGCCTGACAGATTCCACCAAAAACGCACGCCGTTCCCTGACGGGTCGGCGATGCATCGTTCAAAGGAGGAATGTGTTATGAACGAAAACAAAATGTCAACAGCAAAGCTGGCCAAACTGGCGATGATGACGGCGGTATCGATCGTACTGCTGCTGATCGTAAGGATCCCGTTCCCACCGGCTCCTTTCCTGGTCTATGATCCCGCGGATGTGCCTATCTATATAACGGCATTCGCTTTCGGACCGATCGAGGGGCTTCTGGTGACTCTGGTCGTCTGCCTCATACAGGCCTTCGGTCTCGGAGGAGACGGTCTCTACGGATTCGTAATGCACTTTGTCGCGACGGGAATTGTCGCGGTGGTCATCGGCATGATGTATAAGAACAACAAGACCAAGAAGACAGCCATAAAGGCGCTGGTCGTAGGAGTCGTTATTGCCGTTGTGGTCATGTGCTTCATGAACCTTCTGGTGACGCCTGTTTACATGGGAGCGCCGAGGTCTGCCGTGGTCGCCATGCTGCCGACAGTCATAATTCCGTTCAACCTGCTCAAGGCGGGCATCAACGCGCTGCTGACGTTCCTGCTGTACAAGCGCATTTCGGGACTTCTGCGCGGAACGACCGGGACCGTCAAAAAGGAAGACTAGTTTGAAGGATATAAGACACGGAACAAGAAAACTCAATACTGAAGAGGATACCCGCTCGCTGGGGCTCGAGATAGCGGAAGCACTCGAGCCCGGCGACGCCGTTGCGCTTATCGGAGACCTCGGAACGGGCAAGACGGCGCTCACAAAATACATCGCCGAAGGCCTTGGGGTCACTGAGGAGATCAACAGTCCTACATTCACTATCGTAAAGGAATACAGAAGCGGCAGGCTGCCTCTGTATCATTTTGACGTATACAGGCTTGGCAGCGGCGAAGAACTTCTGGACATCGGAGCAGAGGAGATGCTGGACGGTGACGGGGTCTGCGTCATAGAGTGGGCGGACATCGTAGCTGACGTGCTGCCTGACGAGGCGCTTGCGGTGATCCTCGAATACGGTGAGAATGAAGGCGAAAGAATAGCGGAGATACTGGATTGAACATACTTGCGATCGAGACAACAGGCAAATACGGATCGGCGGCAGTCATAAACGGGGCGGGAGAAGTATTCAGCGCCATATCGACTGAAGAGATGAACCACCTGAAGGGCATGATGCTGCTGATCGACGAGGCTCTGCGTGAAGCCGGAATCGACAAGAGCGAACTGACGCATGTCGCGGCTTCAGTAGGACCGGGATCGTTCACGGGCATCAGGATAGGCGTGGTCACCGCGAGAGTGATGGCCCAGATGCTTGACGTGCCTTGCGTTGCAGTGTCGTCGCTCGAGGCGATGGCAGGCAGAGTTCTCGATGACGCGGTCTCAAAAGGATCGCTTTATGTCGTGCCTATCATCAACGCGAGAAGACACCAGACATACGCGGGCGTATGGGAGGCTGAGTTCACTTCGGACTACGAGCATAAGGCGCTCAGCCCTGTCATGGAAGAAAAACAGTACATGATAGAAGATCTGCTCAAGGAACTGTCCTCCATGATCGCGAAGCTTGAAGCTGAGGCAAGCGGAAGAGCGCAGTCCTTGAAAGCCATGCTGGGCAACGCAGTGTATTTTACCGGTGACGGCATCGACGCGTATAAAGAGATTATCGAAAGCTCATTGCCTGAAGGTACGTATGTCTTTGCCGATGAAGAACTGAGGTACCAGCACGCGGAAAGCGTAACGGAGATAGCTCTCAAAAGGGCAATGGCGGGCAAGGTACTCGGATACAACGAACTGATGCCTGAGTACATGCGCCTCGCGGAGGCTGAGCAGCGCCTCAAGGCGGGTACGCTGAGCGAAAGGATCAGAAAGCCGGTGCAGATATAAGGTTTTCTGTGAAACAGCGGCGTTGCCGCAATGTAGAAAACCTTGACCTACGGGGGCCGGGCCCCTTCGGTAAGACTATGGATATCACTATCAGACAAGCAAAAATATACGATGTGCCGGCGATGGCGCGCATAGAGCGTGATTCGTTCGAGGCTCCGTGGAGCGCTGACGAAATAACAAAGGACGTCACGGCGGGCGGAAACGTCTATGTCGCGGTCGCCCTGGCAGACGACGAAAGGGCGGGCTACGGCGAGATCAGAACGGTCGCGGGCGAAGCGCAGGTCTACAATATCGCCATAGCGCCTGAATTCAGGCGCGAGGGCATCGGGGAAGCCCTGCTTCGCCACATGATAGAAAAGGCCGGCGCGGACGGCTGCAAGCTCGTGACCCTTGAAGTAAGAAGCGGCAATGCTGCCGCAATGGAACTCTACAAAAAACTGGGATTCCATGAAGTAGGCCGCCGCGTGGGATATTACGTGAAGGGCGGCGAAGACGCTGTCCTGATGGATCTCGATCTCGGAACGGTCGAGGTAGAAGTTGAGATATAAAAGACATGAAAGACGGGAGATTTCTGACACTCGGAATAGAAACAAGCTGTGATGAGACAGCAGCCTCGGTGGTGGCCGACGGCCGCTTTGTCATGAGCAATGTCATAAGCTCCCAGATAGACATACACACCGCGTACGGCGGGGTCGTGCCTGAGATAGCGTCCAGAAAGCATCTGGAGCGCATCAATGACGTCATCGGCAAGGCTCTCAGCGACGCGGACGTCACTGCAAAAGACATAGACCTTATAGGCGTGACGTACGGGCCGGGCCTGGTAGGAGCCCTCCTCATAGGCGTGGCTGCCGCGAAAGCGATGGCGTACGCCTGCGACATACCGCTTGTGGGAGTCAACCACATGCACGGCCATATCGCCGCGAACTATCTTGAGCACCACGACCTTGAGCCGCCGTTCATGGCGCTCATAGTGTCCGGCGGTCATACCGAGATAGTCAACGTACCGGCGTACAACAAGTGCGAAAAGCTTGGAGGCACAAGAGACGACGCGGCCGGCGAGGCATTCGACAAGATCGCCAGAGTCATCGGCCTCGGCTATCCGGGCGGACCGAAGATCGACAAGGCGGCAAAAGAGGGCGATCCGGAGAGCGCTGCTTTCAAGCGCGTATATCTGGAGCCTGGCAGCCTCGATTTCAGCTTCTCGGGACTCAAGACGCAGGCCCTCAATTATCTCAATCAGGAGAGGATGGCCGGCCGCGAGATAAACGTGAACGACGTTGCGGCAAGCTTCCAGGAGGCCGTGGTGGAAGTCATAGCAGACAAGGCTGTAATGGCAGCTGAGAAATACGGCCAGAAGCGCATAGTCATGGCGGGAGGAGTCGCGTCCAATACGAGACTCAGAGCGCTTATCGCAGAGAAGGCCGGCGCGAAGGGCATAGATGTTCTGAAGCCGAGTCCTATCCTCTGCACTGACAACGGAGCTATGATCGCGTCCGCCGCTTATTACGCGTACAAAAATGGAGAGGAACCGACACTGGAACTGGACGCTGTGCCCGGACTGGAGTTTTAATGATAATCATATCCGGTAAAGACATAAGCAAGGCATACGGGACAGACATCATTTTTGAGGATGTCTGTTTTGGCATAGAAAAAGGCGACCGGGTAGGCATAGTCGGAGCAAACGGCACGGGCAAGTCGACACTGCTCGGTATCATAGCAGGAGATGTTGAAGCGACATCAGGCGACCTCTACATAAGAAGTGATGTAAATATCGGATACCTGCGCCAGCAGAACCACTTTGAGGGAAGCGGCACGGTACGCGAGGAGGCCGAGAAAAGCCTGAAGCGCTTCTTTGACATGGAAAAGAAGCTCGAGACCCTGCAGCTGGCGATAGCCGATCATGAAAGCGAAAGCTTCGAAAAGGATCTTGAGGAATACACCCGCCTTATGGAGGAATACGAACAGAAGGGCGGATATACATATAAGAGCGAGCTCGGAGCGATGCTCATGCACATGGGCTTCGACGCGGAGGCTCAAAACAAGGAAATAAGCAAACTCTCGGGAGGCGAACGGACCAGACTGGCGCTGAGCTGCCTGCTTCTGAGCAAGCCGGACATCCTTATACTGGACGAGCCGACCAATCACCTCGATCTTCACATGCTGGAGTGGCTTGAATCGTATCTGGACGGCTACAGAGGCACGCTCATGGTGGTATCGCACGACAGGTACTTTCTGGACAAGATAACCAACCGCATCTTCGATCTGGGCGGTGGCACTCTTGACGCGTACACGGGCAATTATTCGGAGTTCCTCGTAAAGAGAGAGGAGCGCCTCGAGGTCATGCGCCGCGAATATGAGAAACAGCAGGCCGAGATAGCCAGGCAGGAGGAGATGATACGCCGCTTCAGGCAGCACGGCACGGAGCATCTGGCAAAGAGAGCGGCCTCACGCGAGAAACGCCTCGCGATGCTCGAAATAAAAGAAAAGCCGAAGCTTAAACAGAGCAAGATGAAGCTGAACTTTGAAGCTGATTTCAAGAGCGGAGGCGAGGTGCTTGAGGCAGAAGACCTCTCAAAGAGTTACGGCGACAGAAAGCTTTTTGATCACACCGGACTCCTGCTCAGGAAGGGCGAGCGCGTCTGCATCATCGGTGACAACGGCATAGGAAAGACAACACTGCTGAAGATACTGATGGGTCTGGAGAAGCCTGACGACGGCTACCTCAGGACAGGCTACAACGTCGAATTTGGTTACTACGACCAGGGACAACTGCTGCTTGACGAGAACGAGACCGTGCTGGGCGAAATGAAGAACGCCTATCACCTGTACACTGATACTGAGATGAGATCGCTGCTTGGACGATTCCTTTTCACCGGAGACGATGTATTCAAGCAGGTGCGCGATCTTTCGGGTGGCGAGAAAGCCAAGCTCTCGCTCCTTAAACTGATGCTGTCGGGCGCCAACACGCTCATACTCGACGAACCGACCAACCACCTGGACATAGAATCGAAGGAGGTCGTAGAAGAGGCGCTGATGGAATTCGAAGGCACCATGCTGATAGTCTCCCACGACAGATATCTGCTCAATCTGATACCCGACCGCATACTCGAGCTGACAGAGCACGGCCTGGTCGAGTACAAGGGCAAGTTCGACTATTATCTGGAGAAGAGCGGCAGAGGCGTAGCCGCCGGTGAAGGCCCGGATGCCGGAAAGCCGGGCAGGACCGCGGACGAGGAACTTGAACTTACGCGAAAGCTGGTGACTGATTCCGAAGCGCGCCGCAAAGCCGGCAAGCAGCAGGAAGCCGAGCAGAGAAGAAGAGAGCGCAGGGCGGAAGCCGCCGAGCAGAGGATCCACGAGCTGGAATGCGAGATAGCGGACATACAGGATGAGATGTCGCTGCCTGAGAACTCTACGGACGTTGCATGGATGCGGGAGAAGTCCGAAACGCTTGCCGCGCTGGAAGCCGAAGTATCAAAACTGTACGATGAATGGATGCTTCTGCAGGAAATGTGAAGATTGTGAAAAACTCTTACAATATCGTTAAAAATTCTACGAAAATCATTGAAAAGGTTTATAAAACTATTCTATAATCATTTAGGAATGTATTGATAAAAAAGGAGAAAAGACATGGTATTTGAAACTATACAGAAACTCATCATGGAGCAGCTCGATGTAGACGCGTCGCTCGTTACGATGGACACAGATTTCATGAAAGACCTTGAAGCGGATTCGCTCGACGCAGTTGAGATCATACTTGGAGTCGAGGAAGAATACGGGATCGAGATTCCTGATGATGTAGCAGAGAACTTCACTAAGGTCGGAGATATCGTAAAATACGTCGAAGCCAACAAGTAATCCCGGAGGTGGGTCATGGGCAAGACGAAGGTTTCGAACGCGATCATACGCCGTCTCCCCCGCTACAGAAGATACCTCGGTTACCTTCAGTCGAAAGGAATCAAAAAGATATCCTCGAATGAACTCAGCGAGATGATAGGTTATACCGCCTCTCAGATCAGGCAGGACCTTAACACATTCGGTGAGTTCGGTCAGCAGGGATATGGCTATGAGGTCGACAGGCTTTACAAGGAGATCAACAAGATCCTCGGACTCGACAGAGAGTACAAGACGGTAGTGGTGGGCTGCGGCAATCTGGGCCAGGCCATTACGAACTACACTTACTACTACAAGATCGGATTCAACATCATCGGGCTCTTCGACGCGAACCCTAAGATCGTGGGCAATGTCATCAATGACGTAGAAGTCATGGACAGCGCGGATCTTGAGGATTACGTCAGAAGGGAAAAGATCGATATCGGAATTATTTGCGTCAACAGAGAGAACGCGCAGAAGGTTGCCGACACGCTGGTTTCGGGCGGCGTCAAGGGCATATGGAACTTCGCGCCTATCGATCTGAACATTCCGGAGGGCGTCGCGCTTGAGTCGGTGCATCTCTCGGACAGCCTGCACGCGCTTTCATTCATGATAAAGAGCATGAGTGAAGAGGGCAGGGATTGACGGCATAAGCATCCGGAACAAAATAAAATCCCGTAGCCTCAGCTACGGGATTTTGATGCTTTTTCTGTTGTGACTACTATGCCTCTACAGGAGCTCCTACAGGGCAGTTAGCAGCACAAGCACCGCAGTCGATGCAAGCGCTTTCGTCGATGACGAAAGGTGTTCCCTCTGTAATAGCTTCTACAGGGCAATTGGATGCACACAGTCCGCAAGCGATGCACTCGTCAGTGATCTTAAAAGCCATAGTGTTTCCTCCTTCTTGCAAGAAATAATATCTACGGCTTGAGTATAACACGAGGTCGGCGGCTTGTAAATATCAAAAAAACAAAACAATACAATCCTACCAAAGCGGTGGGAATTAGTGAATACAAGGGTTACAAGGAATCAGACGTCAAAGGAGAAGACCGGATGAAGGTCGCATCATTTACCGGAAAAAGTGGGACCGGCAAGAGTTTTCAGGCAACTGCGCTGGCGCAGAGGCGCGGTTTTGATGCCATAATCGACGACGGGTTGCTCATATATAAGGGCCAGATCGTCGCCGGCAGGTCGGCCAAGAAGTGCGCTTCAAAGGCTGCCGCCATGAGGACCGCGCTATTCAACTACGAAGATCACCGCGAAGAGGTAAAGGCCGCTATCGAGAGATATGCCCCGGAGGCACTCCTCATAATCGGCACCTCCGACAGGATGACGGATATCGTGGCCGGTCAGCTGGGCCTTCAGGCGCCTGAGGAACGCATATACATCGAAGATGTCACTACCGAAGAGGAGAGGCAGATCGCGTATCATTACAGGAATGATGAAGGCGAGCACGTCATCCCCGCTCCTATGGGACAGCTGAGGCGCGACTTCGCCGGCTATTTCATGAACCCTCTGAAGAAGTTCATCGACAAAGCCCGCGGCAACGCGGTAGAGGGGTCCGCGGACACCGAAGAAGAAAGCAATGACGACCGTACTGTCGTGAGGCCTACATTCAGTTACTTTGGCAGTTTCTCAATAAGCGAGCAGGTCATAAGGGACATAATCAGGATAGCGGCAGAGAAATACGATACGCACCTGGCAGTGGTCGACAGGATGAACAACGGCAAGCAGACCAATATGTCCGTCACCATCGATGTGATGGCCATAAGAGACCCGGCATCCATAGACATGTGCATAGGACTTCAGCGTGACGTATTCGATGCGCTCGCGAATATGACGGCGTTCACAATAGAGAGCGTGAACGTGAGAATAAGGGATATGGTCAAGGACAGAGAGGAGATGCTCTCCAGGAAACTCCACTGAGGGGCAGCAGCAACAGGAAATTGACGCGGATGGTTTTCAAAAATGTAAAGGATCTGGATCTCACTCATACCTTCGAGTGCGGACAGTGCTTCAGATGGGTGCCTGACGGCGACGGCGCGTACGCGGGAGCCGCGGGCTCTTTTGCGGCGCGGGTCAGCCTGACAGGCAGTGATCTTGTGGTGGACGCGACAGGCGGCGATGAAGCTTTCTGGAGACATTACTTTGACCTGGACACCGACTACGGAGCCATCAAGGAGAAACTGGCCGGATCGGAGCCCCTCATAAAACCGGCGACCGAATACGGGCAGGGCATACGCATCCTCAATCAGGATCCTTTTGAGATGATCGTCTCATTCATAATATCTCAGAACAACAACATACCGCGGATACGGAAAAACATAGAGTCGCTGTGCGGAAAATACGGAGATCCCATAGATGGGAGCGAGAAGCGCGCATTTCCGTCACCGGAGGCTCTGGCGGCCGCGGACGAAAAAGATCTGGCTGCCATGAAACTGGGCTACAGAGGCCCTTACATAATCGCGGCCGCGAAAAAGTACATGGAGTGCGGATGTCCTGAATGCCGCGAAGAACTGCTGAGCTACTACGGTATCGGCCCTAAAGTCGCCAACTGCATAATGCTCTTTGGACTGAGGGATACCGCGGCGTTCCCGGTCGACACATGGGTAAAGCAGATAATGAACGACATGTACGGATTTGAAATGAATGATGCCAAGGGCATGCAGACTTTCGCGAAGGAAAAGTTCGGCGATCTGGCCGGCTATGCCCAGCAGTATCTGTTCTATTATTACAGGGACAGAAAGCAAAAATAGCGCGCGGCCCCACGGTTCGCGCGGAAGGCGCAGAACTTGTTGAATTCTTCACATTCAGGTGTTGACAGTCACGTTCCGCGTGAGTACAATATGTTTTGGAAATTGGCACTCTAACGATAAGAGTGCTAACAAATCGGATAAATCAGGAGGCATAAAATGAGCATCGGAATCAAGCCACTCGGAGCAAGAGTAGTGATCAAGAAAATGGAAGCCGAAGAAAAGACAGAGGCGGGTCTGCTTCTCAGCGGAAGCGCAAAGGAAAAGCCTCAGCAGGCTGAAGTCCTGGCTGTCGGCCCGGGCACAGAGGACGAGCCAATGGAACTCAAGGTGGGCGACATCGTCATCTTCAGCAGATACGGCGGAAGCGACCTCAAGTACAAAGGCACCGAGTACACTATAATCAATCAGAAAGACATCCTCGCTACTATTGAGAAATAGCGGCGGGTCCGGATAAAAGGAGGAATCATAATGGCTAAAGAATTATATTACGGCGAGGATTCCAGAAGGAGCCTGCTCGCCGGAGTAGACAAACTTGCGGATACCGTAAAGATCACGCTCGGTCCTAAGGGCCGCAACGTGCTTATCGAAAGACAGTACGGATCGCCGCTGATCACCAACGACGGCGTTACCATCGCGAGAGAGATCGAGCTCGAGGACCAGGTAGAGAACATGGGAGCCCAGCTCGTAAAGGAAGTCGCCACTAAGACAAATGACGTAGCCGGCGACGGAACCACAACAGCAACACTGCTCGCTCAGAGCATTATAAGAGAGGGATTCAAGAACGTCACAGCAGGCGCCAACCCGATGATCCTCAAGAAGGGCATCGCCGAGGCAGTCGAGGCAGCCGTAGAAAATCTAAAGGCTGCCGCAAAGCCGGTGGACGACAAGGCGGCTATCGCGCAGGTAGCGGCAGTTTCCGCAAACGACGCGGAGATAGGTGAACTCATCGCCGAAGCCATGGAAAAGGTAGGCAAGGACGGAGTCATCACAGTTGAAGAATCCAAGACTCTCGGAACGACACTCGATGTAGTTGAGGGACTTCAGTTCGACAGAGGATACCTCTCGCCGTACATGGCAAACAATGAAAAGATGGAAGCAGTCATGAGCAAGCCGCTTATCCTGCTCACAGATAAGAAGATCAGCAGCATCCAGGAGATCATCCCTCTTCTCGAAGGCATCATGAAGGCCGGCAGAAGCCTGCTCATCGTAGCGGAAGACGTAGACGGTGAGGCACTTGCGACACTTATCCTCAACAAGCTCAGAGGAACGCTCGACGTAGTCGCGGTCAAGGCACCGGGATTCGGCGACAGACGTAAGGCCATGATGGAAGACATCGCGATCCTGACAGGCGGCGTTGTAATCTCCGAGGAGCTCGGATATGAACTCAAGGAAGCCACCATCGACATGCTCGGCCAGGCTGAGACAGTCAAGGTCAACAAGGACAATACAGTGATCGTAGGCGGAGCCGGAAGCAAGGAAGAGCTGGCTGCAAGAGTCGCGCAGATCAAGGCTTCGATCGAAGAGACGACATCCGACTTCGACAGAGAGAAGCTGCAGGAGAGACTCGCCAAGCTGAGCGGCGGCGTAGCCGTCATCAACGCGGGAGCCGCTTCCGAGACAGAACTCAAAGAGAAGAAGCTGAGACTCGAGGATGCTCTCAACGCAACAAAGGCCGCTGTTGAGGAAGGTATCGTAGCAGGCGGCGGAGTTTCGCTGATCAGAGCCATCGAGGCTGTCAAGGCATACGCCGACAAGCAGGAAGGCGACATCAAGACAGGCGCTAAGATCGTCGAGAGAGCTCTCGAAGAGCCTGTAAGACAGATCGCCGCGAACGCCGGATTTGACGGAGCAGTCGTAGTAGCTGAGGTCAAGAAGGCTGAAGGCAGCGTCGGATTCAACGCCGCGAACGAGAAGTATGAAGACATGTTCGCTGCCGGGATCGTAGACCCTGTAAAGGTCACAAGGTCCGCTCTGCAGAACGCCGCTTCCGTAGCAGCAATGCTGCTGACAACAGAGGCAGGCATCACTCAGATCAAGGAACCTGAACCGGCAATGCCACAGGGCGGCGGCGGAATGGGTATGATGTAAGGTTCTCTCCGGATCATACGGCGTTGCCGTAAGGTCGAGAACCTTGATCTCCGGGGGCCAGGCCCCTCCGATAAAGTCCACTCGCTTTCGAGCTGTGACGAAAAATACTTCACGGATAAAAAGAAAGGCGCTCCCGGCGAGCGCCTTTTAGTTTAGTTTCTTGAGCCTGTGTATGAAGAGGATATTGAGGATGACGCCTTTTAAAATGCTTGAAATTGAGATGGCCCACCAGACTCCGTTGATGCCGAGCCATGGCATCAGCAGATAGCAGGCAGGGATCCTTGCTATCGTAAGCGCAAGTCCAATTGCGGCAGGCAGCTTTGTCTGGCCGATGCCGCTGAACGCGCCTGTCGTCGAAAGTTCATAGCACATGAAGAGCTGTGACAGTCCGACTATCCTCAGATAATCCGCTCCGCCGGCGATTATGCCGGGTTCGTGGATGAAGATGCTGAATATCGGAGCGGCGCAGAGCACCATAAGGGCGGTAACAGCGACGCCGTATACGCTTATCATGGCAGTGCCCGTCCTGAAACCCTTTCTGACCCTCTCGCAATCTTTCGCGCCATAGTTCTGGGATGTGAACGCGGTCATCGAATACGCGAAGCCGTCGGCTGTCATCCAGGAAACCGACTCGATCTGAGCTCCTATCTTCTGGACGGCTATCGCTGCATCGCCGAATGTGACGATTATCCTTGAGATCAGCATGGAGATGAACGCGTAGCCTATATTGAAAACGGCAGGAGGCGCTCCCAGCTTTATGACAGTCGCCATTTCTCCGGCCTCAAATCCCGCAAGCAGATCGAAGCCCTCAAAGAGATAACTGTCCTTATAGATGAATCGCGCAAACAGGAATGCTGACACGCACTCGGAGAGGACAGTCGCGATGGCCGCGCCGTTGACTCCCAGCTCAGGGAAGGGGCCGATGCCGAAGATCAGCAGCGGGTCAAGTATTATGTTAAGGACCGCTCCGGCTGCGTTGTACTTGAAAGGAGTCTTGCTGTCTCCCGCGGCAGTGAGCAGGCCTGTCATCACTATGTTCAGCCCCATGAATATGTCGCCGGCGGAGACTATCGCCAGATAAGCAGCCGATGCCGCGGCGGTATCCGCGTCGTGCAGGCGGTAGAACGAGATGAAAGGGTGCCTGAAAACGATGCACAGGGCTCCGTATATGAACATGACAGCTAACATCAGCTGGATCGATTCTCTCGCGTAGCGGCGGGCTTTTTTGATGTCGCCTTCACCTATGGATTGTCCGGTCATCACCTGACCGCCTATCTGAGGTATCATGGCGATGCCCGAACAGATCCACATGAAAATACCCGCGGCGCCGACCGCGGTCACTGCCTGATTGCCTATCCGGCCCACCCACACGGTGTCGAACAGATTGTACGCCATCTCTATGAACTGCGTTCCCATGATAGGGAGCGACAGCCGGAACAGCGCCTTGGCGATGTTTCCGTTCAGCAGGTCTATTCTCTTGTCAGCCCTGATCTCTTCCATTCAAACCTCTTTTCAGCCAACGCATATTGTATAACAGCGGACGGCGCATAACAATCACCCTATGAAACCGGATCACGGGTATATCGGCCGGATCTGTTGACATAGCCGAACGGCTATATTATCATATTGATGAAAAGAATATAGCCAATCGGCTATTTTTCTGTAATAAGATTATAAATTTAGCCGAATGGCTATATTTACGGCCTATTTCAGCATTCTTAGGAGGACACAGTGGATCAGGTCAGAACAACAGAGGAATTCGGCAGGGCGATAAGGGCAAGAAGGAAAGAACTCGGTTATACACAGGCTTTCCTTGCTGATTACGCAGGTGTGAGCGCCAGCTTCCTTTCCGAGCTCGAGAACGGCAAGGAGACCATACAGCTAGGTAAGGCAATGACGATCATGAGCCTGCTGGGCATGAACATGGCAGTAATGAAGAGGGGTGAATAGCATGCGTGAGCTTTTTGTCTCGATAGAAATAAACGGAAGACAAAGGGAAGTGGGCAGCATTACGGGAGACACTGAATTCAATGCGGAGTTCCGCTATTCCGAAGATTATCTGAACGCCCCGGACGCGATGCCTATATCCCTCAGCATGCCGCTGAGGAGCGAAGCCTATGATACTGCCAATACGAGGAACTTCTTTGAAGGACTACTGCCGGAAGGCTTCCTGAGAAGGACCGTGGCCGAGAACAACCGGACCGACGCGGGCGATTACCTGTCGCTCCTTGAAATGCTCGGCTCGGAATGTCTCGGAGCGATACAGATAAAAGGACCGGAATATAAAAGAGTGGAGCCGTGCTATCGCAAGCTGGAACCCGAGATGATGTTTGCTCTTGCGGCGGAGGGGGCGACCAGGTCGGCAGACCTTGTAGTCGAGGCGCATCTGTCGCTTACCGGCGCGTCAGGCAAGATAGGCGCGTACCTGAGCCGTGACGGGGAATGGTATCTTCCTGTGGGAAGCGCTCCGAGCACTCACATACTGAAGCAGAGCCACATAAGGTTTGACGAGATAGTTCTCAACGAGCAGCTGTCGATGCTGACCGCTGCAAAACTCGGCTTAGACACGCCAAAGAGCAGCATAGTGAGCACCATCGGTGAAGGCGAAAAGGAAGAGGTTCTTTTTGCGACTGAGCGTTACGACCGCACCATGGAAGGAAGCCCCGACCTGATATCAGGCCTTGAGTGTCCTCTGAGACTCCATCAGGAGGATTTCGGCCAGGCGCTGGGCATTCCGGCTGCACAGAAATACGAGAAGCCGGGGGACCTTCATATGAAAAGGATGTTCGATCTTCTGGCTATGTATTCTGCCGCGCCGATCGAAGACCAGATGAAACTGTGGGACGTGATAGTGTTCCATTATCTTATTGGAAACACGGACGGACATATCAAGAATTTTTCGCTGCTGTATGATAGGAACCTGAAGTCGGTCAGACTTGCGCCGGCATATGACATCATCAGCACGGTCGTGTATGAAACGCACTCTCATCAGATGGCGTTTGCCATAGGCGGGGAATCGGACTGGCACAAGCTGGGCAGGTCCGACTTTGAGAAGGCGACGGAAGAAGTGAGACTGAACAGGAAACTGTTCATGAAGAGATTCGATGACATCGAAGCAAACTTCGAAGACGCTCTTTCGGCCGCTTCTGCAGAACTTGCTGCCTCAGGCTACGGAGCAGCGAAGGACCTTGCTGACGCGATCAGACAGAGAAAGCAAGAGAAGAATAATTAGAGGTATCTAACTTCGCCAAATCGCTTTATTTGGGCTCTTTTTAATGCTATATTAAGAAAAACGGCGGAAAAAGAACAAAAGTTAAACAATACTAACTAATTGTCAACCGCAAATCGACCTTAAAAGCAACAGAAAGAGGTGCAAAATGGCGACAGTCCTCAAGGAACCATCAAGGACCTTCAATGAATACCTTCTCATACCGGGTTACTCCGGCATGGACGCGCGTCCGGAAAACGTCTCGCTTAAGACTCCGGTCGTAAAATTCAAAAAGGGTGAAGAACCGGCTCTGTCCATGAACATCCCGCTGACTTCCGCGGTGATGCAGGCCGTATCGGACAACAACATGGCGGTCGCGCTCGCCAAGGAAGGCGGCATATCGTTTATTTTCGGATCTCAGTCCATAGCGAGTCAGGCGGAGATGGTCAGAAAGGCAAAGACGTACAAAGCCGGATTCGTGCCAAGCGACTCAAACCTCAGACCTGACGCCACGCTGCAGGAGATGCTTGACCTCAAGGCCGCTAAGGGACATTCCACTATCGCGATCACTGAGGACGGCACCGCGGCCGGCAAACTGCTCGGCATCGTCACCAGCAAGGACTACCGCATCTCGCGCATGAGCCTCGATACTCCGGTGTATGAGTTCATGACACCGTTCGACAAAATGGTGTACGGCCACGAGGGCATCACCCTGTCCGAAGCCAACGACATCATCTGGGACAACAAGGTCAACCAGCTGCCTATCATTGACGACAACCAAAGGCTTGTGGCCTTTGTGTTCCGCAAGGACTACGATTCGCACAAAGAGTTTCCGGACGAGCTTCTGGACTCTGACAAAAGATACATCGTCGGCGCGGGCATCAACACCAGAGACTATAAGGAAAGAGTCCCGGCACTTCTGGACGCCGGCGTGGATATCCTGACCATAGACTCGTCTGAAGGATACTCTGAGTGGCAGGCAGTGACTCTCAAATGGATAAGAGACAACTACGGTGACAGCGTCAAGGTCGGAGCGGGCAATGTCGTGGACGCGGACGGATTCAACTTCCTTGCGGACTGCGGCGCGGACTTCGTAAAAGTCGGCATAGGCGGCGGTTCCATCTGCATCACAAGAGAGCAGAAGGGCATCGGACGCGGCCAGGCTTCGGCAGTCATAGAGGTCGCTCAGGCAAGAGACGAGTATTACAAGAAGACAGGCGTATATGTGCCGATCTGCTCGGACGGAGGCATCGTGTACGACTATCACATGACGCTCGCGCTGGCCATGGGCGCTGACTTCATCATGCTGGGCAGATACTTCGCCAGATTCGACGAATCTCCGTCTGCTAAGCTGATGCTCAACGGCAGCTATGTCAAAGAGTATTGGGGCGAAGGGTCGGCAAGGGCCCGCAACTGGCAGAGGTATGACCTCGGAGGAGACGCCGGACTCAAGTTCGAAGAAGGCGTAGATTCCTATGTTCCTTACGCTGGATCCCTGCATGACAATGTCCAGATGTCGCTCGGCAAGGTCAAGTCGACCATGTGCAACTGCGGAGCGCTCAACATCGCGGATTTCCATAAGAACGCAAAACTCACGCTCGTGTCGGCTGTCAGCATCGTTGAGGGCGGCGCGCACGACGTAATACTGAAAGAAGTGTCCGGCCGCACATCCGGCGGCGGACGCTAGGAATAAACGATCAAACCAATAACACTCATCTGAGTTTCACGGAGGTATAGAAATGGGTGATAAGAGACCGGAAACAATGGAACGTATCACAACACGTGCACTCGCTGACAAGTTCATCGAGGAGCAGCTTGCTGAGATCAAGGCGCAGGTAGGGGACAAGAAGGTGCTTCTTGCTCTGTCCGGCGGCGTTGACTCCAGTGTAGTAGCTGCGCTGCTGATCAGGGCCATAGGCGATAACCTGACATGCGTCCATGTAAACCACGGTCTGCTGCGCAAGGGCGAGCCTGAGATGGTCATCAAAGTATTCAGGGAAGAGCTCGGCGCGAATCTTATCTACGTGGATGCCGTCGACAGATTCCTCGATAAGCTCGCGGGAGTCGACGATCCTGAGACAAAGCGCAAGATCATCGGCAAGGAGTTCATCGATGTGTTCGCAGAAGAGGCAGCGAAGCTTGAGGGCATTGAGTTCCTCGGACAGGGCACCATCTATCCTGACATCCTGGAGTCTGACGGAGTAAAGGCTCACCACAACGTAGGCGGACTTCCTGAAGATCTTCAGTTTGAACTCGTAGAGCCGGTCAAGCTGCTCTATAAGGACGAGGTCAGAGTCGTTGGATCCGCTCTCGGACTTCCTGACAGCATGGTCTACAGACAGCCGTTCCCGGGACCGGGACTCGGAGTCAGATGTACAGGCGCCATCACAAGAGACAGACTGGAGGCGCTCAGAGAAGCCGATGCCATCGTCAGAGAAGAGATCGGCAAGATGGAGAACGTGCCTTGGCAGTACTTCGCGGTCATTCCTGACATGAAGTCGACGGGCATCAAGGACGGCAAGAGATACATGGGATGGCCTGTCATCATCAGAGCCATCAACACCGTAGACGCGGTAACAGCTGAGGCTGTCGAGATCCCTTGGGATATGCTCAAGACCATGCGCGACCGTATCATCGCGACAGTGCCGGGAGTCAACAGAGTAATGTGGGACTTCTCGGATAAACCTGTGAGCACGATCGAGTTCGAGTGACATCAACAATAATTGGGCTGGGGAACAAAAGAAGGGTAAAAGATGGACTTGAGAACTCTGCAGTATTTCGTTACTGTTGCGGAGGAATTAAATATAACGCGGGCTGCTGAAAAGCTTCACATGAGCCAGCCGCCTTTGAGCGCCCAGATAAAGAGCCTTGAGACAGAACTCGACACAGTCCTGTTCATCAGGGGCAAGAGACACCTTAAACTCACCGAATCAGGGCAGCTTCTGTACCGGCGAGCCAAAGAGATCATCAAACTCACGGACAAGACGAAGTCCGAGATCCTTTCGCTTGGAGAGGGCATGCGTGGAACCATAGCCATAGGACTGGTAGAGGGCATGGCTCCGGATATAGCTGCTGAATGGTTTGCCGGATTCAGGGCTATCCATCCGAATGTCAGATTCAGGATACTGGACGGAAGTACTGATGACTTGCTCGAGAAGCTCAGAACGGGACTGATAAGTCTGGCGGTGATCACATCTCCGTGCGACAATTCACTCCTGCACAGTTTCAATGTTGGGGAAGAGAAGATGGCAGCGCTTATGAGCAGGCAGCATCCGCTTGCTCAGGATAACGGACGTAAAGTGCGGGTCGCTGATCTTGTCGGTGAAAATCTTATTGTCCCCAGCAGAAAAGCTCTTATAGAGACTATCTACAGGTGGTTCCGGGAGATAAATGCTGAGCCGCATATAGTATGCGAGATGGACAGTTATCTTGATGCCGCCGCTCTCGCGGGCAGACAGGTCGGTATAAGCATATATCCCAGGACAGCGTATATCCCGAATGATTCTCTTGTGTTCAAAGAGATCGCGGGTGAGGATAAAAAGATGGAGTACCTCTTTGTATGGCGCAAAGGTCATCCGCTTCCAACCATCGAGGAGAGATTCATAGATTTCGTTAAGGCAAGCATAGCCGGGAGTTGATAAAGAGAGCGAGACATGCCTATGCATGAAAGGATCCGGATATCCGGATCCTTTTTTTCATACGCAAAAAATATTATAACCCA
Source organism: uncultured Eubacteriales bacterium (assembly GCA_902776285.1). Classification (GTDB taxonomy): domain Bacteria; phylum Bacillota; class Clostridia; order Peptostreptococcales; family Anaerovoracaceae; genus Crickella. Next base: position 42,214 of record CACYPK010000005.1, on the reverse strand, counting down.
AACAATATATGTATTTCAGTTTGAAAATCAGCGGGGTTATTTTTAGAGTAATTATTTCTATCTGATAATAAGGACACTTCAGGAGATCCGGAGAAAGAAAGGAGGGTCGATCATGAGTACTGTATCTGACTATTTCGGTTCAATGGTATTCGACGATAAGATCATGAGATCAATGCTGTCAGCTGATATCTACCGTTCACTTCGCAGAACGATAAACCAGGGCAACCCTCTGAATCCGGATGTAGCGAACGCTGTCGCTCAGGCCATGAAAAACTGGGCTGTTTCCAAAGGCGCTACGCACTATACGCACTGGTTCCAGCCTCTCAACGGGGTGACTGCGGAAAAGCATGACAGCTTTATTCAGGCATCTCCGGACGGAGGAGTGATCATGGATTTCTCAGGGAAGGAGCTCATAAAGGGTGAGCCTGACGCATCATCTTTCCCGTCAGGCGGTCTCAGAGCAACATTTGAGGCAAGAGGCTATACTGCGTGGGATCCGACCTCCTTCGCTTTCATAAAAGGCAAGACACTGTGCATCCCTACGGCATTCTGCTCTTACAGCGGGGAAGCGATGGATGAAAAGACGTCTCTGCTGAGATCGATGGACGCGCTCAACAGACAGGCGATCAGGGTGCTTCGTATCCTGGGCAACGATACTGTCAGGAGAGTTCACGCTGTCGTAGGAGTTGAGCAGGAATACTTCCTGGTGCCGCACGAGCTTTATGAGCAGAGACCGGATCTGAGATTCACCGGCAGGACATTGTTCGGGATCATGCCGCCGAAAGGGCAGGAACTTGATGATCACTATTTCGGTCCTATCAAGCCGGAAATATCGAGATTCATGGAAGAATTGAATGAAGAGCTGTGGAAACTCGGAGTGTATGCCAAGACAGAGCATAACGAGGTCGCGCCTTCGCAGCACGAACTCGCCTGCATATATACCAAGGTCAACGTGACCACAGACCAGAACCAGCTGGTCATGGAAATGATAAAAAAGGTCGCGGAGAGGCACGGCTTCGTCGCGCTTCTTCATGAGAAGCCTTTCGAAGGTGTCAATGGCAGCGGTAAGCACAATAACTGGTCGCTGTCGACTGACATGGGCGTCAATCTGATGTCGCCGGGGGATACGCCTCATGACAACGCGCAGTTCCTGCTGTTCCTCTGTTCGGTCATAAGGGCTGTAGATAAGTTCCAGGATCTGCTCAGGATATCCGTTGCGTCGGCAAGCAACGATCACAGGCTCGGAGCAAATGAAGCCCCGCCTGCCGTGATCTCGATCTTCCTTGGTGATGAGCTCACAGAGGTCCTTAGGTCCATTGAAGAGGATGCACCTTATGAGAAGAGCGGAGACGTGCTGATGAAGCTCGGGACGGTAGTGCTCCCGGGGTTCAGCAGGGACAACACTGACAGAAACAGGACATCACCGTTCGCTTTTACAGGCAACAAGTTTGAATTCAGGATGCCGGGCTCGATGAGCAGCATCGCGTTCCCGAATGTCATAATAAATAGTTCAGTCGCCGACTCGCTTGAATATTTCGCAGACAGGCTTGAAGGATCTGACGATCTCAGCCACGATATTTATTCGCTGGTGAGAGAGACGATGAAGGAACATGGAAGGATCGTGTTCAACGGGGACGGTTATAAGGAAGAATGGGTCAGGGAAGCGGAGCAGCGCGGATTGTCTAACTACAGAACCACCGCGGACTGTGTGCCGCACATTCTGGATGAGAAAAATGTGGAGATGCTCCTGCATCAGGAGGTTTTTTCAAAAACAGAGCTGGAGTCGAGATACGAGATAATGCTTGAAACATACTGCAAGACTATATGCATAGAGGCGAGGACTATGAGATCTATGGCTGTGAAGAGGATCGCCCCGGCAATAGAGAGGTACACTGCTGAGCTTGCGCGGAATACGGCAGACAAGCGGAAAGTGTTTCCCGATCTCAGCTGCACCTTCGAAGAAAAGACTGCGGGACTGCTGTCCCGTCAGACTGACAGAATATATGATGACGTAGCCGCGATGCAGGAAGTGCTCGATGATCTGAGCGGAACTGACCACTGCTCTGATTCAAAGATCATCAGAGACAGGCTCCTGCCTGCGATGGAACAGCTGAGACATGACAGCGATATCGCGGAGGCATCGACATCCAAGACTTACTGGCCGCTTCCGAACTATGGGCTCTTGCTGTTCGGAGAGAAGTAAGGAGGGAGAAAAATGTGTACGATAATGACGACTACCGGAGGCGCTGCCTCCGTATACGAATTTGAGAAAGCTTTTTCACTTACAAAATACAGAGGCCCTGATGATACAAGAATAATCGATATCGAGCGGATGACGGAGATATCCGGCAGATTCAGTGAGATAGAGATAACTCCTCCGTGCAGAAAGGGAATCATGGGATTCCACCGTCTGTCCATCATGGGGCTCACTCCGGAAGGCATGCAGCCGTTCATCCGTAAGGGATGCGCTGTTGTATGCAACGGAGAACTGTACGGTTTTGAAAAAGCGAAAAAGGAGCTTGAACTGAAAGGATATTCATTCAGATCCGGCTCTGACTGCGAGCTTCTGCTGCCTCTCTATTTTGAGTACGGTACGGAAATGTTCAAAGAGTTAGACGCCGAATTTGCCTGTGTTATCTATGATGGCAGGACAGATGAATTCATAGCGGCAAGAGATCCGATCGGTATCAGACCGCTTTACTACGGCTATGACATGGAAGGCTGCATTGCTTTCGCGAGTGAGCCCAAGAGCTTGCTCGGTATTTGCGAAAAAGTGATGCCTTTCCCACCGGGACACTACTGGCGCAAAGGGGAGTTCACAAAATACTGTGATCTGACAGAGACCGGTGAGTATGTAAGCGGGGATCTTGATGAGATCTGCGGAAACATAAAGACGCTGCTGACAGAAGGGGTCAGGAAGCGTCTGGTGGCTGATGCCAAAGTCGGATTCCTGCTCTCAGGCGGTCTCGACTCTTCGCTGGTGTGTTCGATTGCCGCAGCGGAGACCGATACTCCTATAAAGACCTTTGCCATAGGCATGGACAAGGATGCCATTGACCTCAAATACGCAAAAAAGGTCGCCGATCATATCGGAAGCGATCATACCGAGGTCATCATAAACAGGCAGGATGTGCTTGACGCGCTTGAAGAAGTGGTATATCTGCTCGGCACCTATGACATCACTACGATAAGGGCGTCGATAGGGATGCATCTTGTCTGTAAGGCCATCCATGAACAGACTGACATACGTGTCATCCTTACCGGAGAGATATCCGATGAGCTGTTCGGCTATAAGTATACGGATTTTGCCCCGTCGGCAGAGGCTTTCCAGGAGGAGGCCGCAAAGCGCGTGAGAGAGCTGCATATGTATGATGTCCTGCGGGCTGACCGCTGTATTTCGGGAAACAGCCTGGAGGGCAGGGTGCCTTTCGGCGATCTCGAATTCGTGCGCTATGTCATGTCCATAGATCCGGAGATGAAGCTGAACAAGTACGGCAAAGGAAAGTACCTTCTAAGAAAAGCCTTTGAAGGGGATTATCTTCCGGATGAGATACTCTGGCGGGAAAAGGCGGCCTTTTCGGATGCGGTAGGGCATTCCATGGTGGAAGACCTTAAGGAATATGCCGCAACGCAGTATTCGGATGAGGAGTTTGAGGAAGGCCGCAAAAGGTATGACCATGCGAGGCCGTTCACCAAAGAGTCGCTGCTGTACAGGGACATATTTGAGAAGTACTATCCGGGACAGGCAGAGATGGTAACGGATTTCTGGATGCCTAACAGGGAATGGGAAGGCTGTGACGTCGATGATCCTTCGGCAAGGGTGCTGTCAAACTACGGAGACAGCGGAAAATAACAGACGCCGGATGTCCCCCGCCTCAACGAAGTAGGCGGCGGGTTCCATTTTCGACCGTCGGTGGTGGGGTTCAATCCCAGACCGACGCTCTCATGAGCTGAAGCTCCCGGCGTCTGTTGACGGCGTCGCTCGCTCCAATCAAGCGAGCTTGTTGGAGCTTTGCTCCTGGTTGAAAGCGATCAACTGTGTGAAAAGAGGTGCAATCAGATGGATAAGAAGTACATTTTTGTGACCGGGGGAGTTGTATCCGGACTCGGAAAAGGCATCACGGCAGCTTCTCTGGGCAGGCTTCTCAAAGCCAGAGGACTAAAGGTTGCCGCTCAGAAACTGGATCCATATATCAACGTCGACCCGGGGACAATGAGCCCATTCCAGCACGGAGAGGTATACGTGACTGAGGACGGCGCTGAGACAGATCTTGATCTCGGACACTATGAAAGATTTATCGACGAGGACCTCAACAGGTTCTCAAACCTTACGACCGGCAAGGTGTACTGGAACGTTCTTAACAAGGAGCGCCGCGGTGAATATCTGGGCAGCACGGTCCAGGTGATCCCGCACATAACAGATGAGATAAAGGAGTTCATCTACAGTGTCGGGCGCGAAGGAGACAGCGACGTCATCATAACCGAAATAGGCGGTACTGTAGGAGATATCGAAAGCCAGCCATTCCTCGAAGCAGCCAGACAGGTAAGCATCGAACAGGGCAAGGATAACTGCCTGTTCATTCACGTTACACTGGTGCCGTATATAACCGGCTCAGGAGAGCACAAATCCAAACCGACACAGCATTCAGTCAGGGAGCTTCAGAACATGGGAATCTCTCCCGACATAATAATAATGAGATCCGACCGTCATATTGACGAGGATATATACGACAAAATATCACTCTTCTGCAATGTCAAAAGGGACTGCGTCATAGAAAATATCACTCTCCCGGTGCTTTACGAAGCGCCTTTGATGCTTGAGGACGCGCATTTTTCATGGATAGTATGCCGCGAACTCGGGATCGACGCAGGCCCCTGTGACATTGAAGAATGGAAGAATATGGTCGACAGGATCAAAGCCGGCGGCAAGCGTGTTACGATCGCGCTGGTCGGGAAATACATAAAGCTGCATGATGCTTATCTTTCCGTCGCCGAGGCCCTTAGACACGGCGGTTATGAGACAGAATGTACAGTGAACATAAAGTGGATAGAGGCCGAAGATATCACAGCTGAGACGGAAGAAGATATTCTGGCCGACGCTGACGGTATCCTGGTGCCGGGCGGCTTCGGCGACAGGGGAATAGAGGGCATGGTCCGTGCCGCCGGCTACGCGAGACGAAACAACATACCGTATCTGGGCATATGCCTGGGCATGCAGATTGCAGTCATAGAATATGCCAGAAAAGTACTGGGCTTCGAAGATGCTAATTCAGGCGAATTCGATGAGGGAAGCGCACATAAAGTGATCGATCTCATGCCTGACCAGTACGGAGACATCCCTAAGGGAGGGACGATGAGGCTGGGAGCGTATCCGTGCGTCGTGTCGCCGGGTTCCCTGCTTGAGAGGATCTACGGATGTGACAGTATCAGTGAAAGACACAGACACCGCTATGAATTCAACAATGAATACAGGGAGCAGTTCACTGATGCAGGCATGCAGATAGCCGGCACCTCGCCGGACGGACGGCTGGTGGAGTCCGTAGCCATTCCCGGGAACGATTTCTTCATCGGTGTCCAGTATCACCCAGAATTCAAGAGCAGGCCTAACAGGGCCCATCCGCTGTTCAGGGAATTCGTAAGAGAATCGGGCAAAGGAAGCAATAAACAGAAAAAAGCTGAATAAATCCATGTCTTGCTTTGTGATGTCAGAATGATGTCAAAAAGGTTGGCAAACTCTGATAATACAGATAATATATTTATAACCAAATATCAAAAACCACATAATATAGGTCTAGTCATAAAGCTATTATAGAGTTCGAATAGTGCAAAAAGCTCAAAACCATTGGAATTGGCGGGAAGATTAAAAAAGCGATTCAAGAATACAGAAAGAAAAAGCTCCCGTGAAAGTCATGCTGACGGATTATCTGAGCCGTTTACCTATAAGGCATCTTCTTTCTTATCGATTCAAGACGATCCAGGGCAGCATATAAAGTGCTGTCCTGTTTTGCGAAGTGGAATCTTATGAGGTGATTCACAGGCTCGCGGAAGAAACTCGAACCCGGCACAGCCGCGACTCCGACGATGCGGGTCAGGTCCTCGCAGAACTCAAGATCATCCTCGTAACCAAACTCGGATATATCGACCATAACGTAATAGGCGCCCTGCGGGTCCGTATGGCTCAGGCCTATGTCATCAAGTCCTTTAAGGAAGATGTCACGCTTATTAGTGTACAGATCCACCAGGCTCTTATAATATTCAGGACCGGCCTTGAGGCCCGGTATGATGGCTTCCTGAAGCGGCGCAGGCGCGCCCACCGTCAGGAAGTCATGCACTTTTTTGACGCATTCGCTGATCTCCGGGGGAGCGATAACATATCCGATCCTCCATCCGGTTATCGAATAGGTCTTGGAAAGTGAGGAGCATGACAGTGTGCGCTCACGCATGCCCGGAAGGGACGCTATATATGTATGCCTGTAAGGTTCAAAGATTATATGCTCATATACCTCGTCCGTTATGACATAGGTATCGTATTTGATAGCCAGAGACGCGATGAATTCCAACTCTTCCCTTGTGAAGACCTTGCCCGTAGGATTTGAAGGATTGCAGAGTATCATGGCTTTAGGTCGCTGCCTGAAAGCATCCTCAAGGACCTCCGGATCGAAATGGAAGTCAGGCGGCACAAGAGGCACATAGATAGGCTCCGCTCCGGATAGTATCGTGTCCGCGCCGTAGTTTTCGTAGAAAGGCGAGAATATGATCACCTTATCACCGGGATCGGCAACTGTAAGAACGGCTGACATCATAGCCTCGGTGCTGCCGCAGGTGATCGTGATCTCAGTATCAGGGTCGATGTCCATGCCCATGAAGCGGCTTTGTTTCTCAGCAAGCGCCTGACGCGTTTTAGGCGCCCCGAATGTTATGGAGTACTGATGCACATTCGGAATGTCCGCTGTCTCCCTTAACCTCTGAAGCAGAAACTCAGGAGGATCAAAATCCGGAAATCCCTGAGACAGGTTGATCGAATCATACTGATGCGCAATCCTGGTCATACGCCTTATTACTGAATCCGTAAAGCCTTCGGTCTTTTTTGACAATCTTTGCATTTCCGTACCTCATCTGCAGCTCACTTTGGTATTATAGTAATTGTAGCACAGTATATCAGTGCAATTATATGTATAAGATACAAAGGCCGGGGAGTAGTACTTATTTGTCTGCTGCGGACGCGCCGCTCCCGGACGGACAGGCTGAAAAGCGTTTACGTAACAATAACAGAACAGGGGGAAAGATAATGGCCGGAAACAGGATCCTTATCGTAGACTTCGGAGGACAGTATAACCAGCTGATTGCGCGCAGGGTCAGAGAATGCGGTGTTTATTCCGAGATACGCAATTTTGATGACGTGGATGCTGCCGTGGTAAAAGATTTTGACCCGAAAGGGATAATCTTTACCGGCGGTCCTCAGAGCGCTTACGGAGAGGGCGCGCCGTCCATCGACGATGGAATATTCGGGCTGGGCATACCTATCCTGGGCATCTGCTACGGCGCGCAGCTGATGGCGTATCGACTTGGCGGAAGCATCGAATCGGCGCCTACCAGCGAATACGGACGCACCGAGGTGACAGTAGACGGCAAGGACGGCATACTGGCGTCGGCTGATGATATCAACACCTGCTGGATGAGCCATACCGATTACATAAGCGAGCCTCCTGCAGGCTTCACTGTTACCGCTCATACCGACGACTGCCCGGTCGCTGCGATGGAGGACAGGACGCGCGGCTTCTACGCTGTGCAGTTCCATCCGGAAGTCAATCACACCCGGCACGGAGCGGAGTTCATCAGGAGCTTCGTGCTCGATGTTTGCGGCTGCGATCCGGACTGGCAGATGGACTCGTTCGCCGAGACCGCTATAAAAGAAGCCAGGGAGAAGGTCGGGGACGGCAAGGTGCTGCTGGCTCTTTCGGGCGGCGTGGATTCTTCAGTCGTTGCGGCCCTGCTGGCTAAGGCCATAGGTCCTCAGCTCACATGCGTGTTCGTTGATCACGGACTGCTCCGCAAGAACGAGGCGCAGGAGGTCGCTTCGATATTCGGCAGTGGCGGACAGTTTGATCTCAACTTCATAAAGGTGGACGCAGCCGAAAGGTTCTATGAAAAGCTCGCGGGAGTGACCGAACCCGAGCAGAAGCGCAAGATAATAGGCGAAGAATTCATAAGGGTGTTCGAGGAGGTTTCGAAGCAGATAGGCTCAGTCGATTACCTGGCACAGGGCACCATTTATCCGGACATAATCGAAAGCGGACTCGGCAAGTCGGCGGTGATCAAGTCGCACCACAATGTGGGCGGTCTGCCTGACTATGTCGACTTCAGGGAGATAATAGAGCCGCTCAGAATGCTCTTCAAGGACGAAGTGAGACAGCTCGGCCGTGAACTCGGGCTTCCCGAAGCGCTCGTGAGCCGTCAGCCGTTTCCGGGACCGGGACTCGGCATAAGGATAATAGGTGAAGTAACGGCAGAGAAGGTCCGCATAGTGCAGGACGCGGACGCGATTTACAGAGAAGAGATCGCGAATGCCGGTCTCGCAGGCTCGATTAGCCAGTATTACGCCGCTCTCACCAACATGCAGACGGTAGGTGTGATGGGCGACTTCCGCACATACGATCACGCGGTGGCTCTCAGAGCCGTGATCACATCGGATTTCATGACTGCCGAGGCGGCAAACATCCCGTGGGACGTGCTGCAAAGAGTCATGACGAGGATAGTGAACGAAGTCGACCACGTGAACAGGGTATTCTACGATCTCACGAGCAAACCGCCGGGGACGGTAGAGTTCGAATAATTATCAGGAAAAAAGTAAAACAAATGCGCCGGAGCGATACATTAATTACTGCTCCGGCGCTTTTGTGTTCTTGTTTTGATTATTCCAATGTGTTCTTTATGAGGTAGCTGTCCTCTTCGACAGGTCTCAGCTTGTTAAGGTCGTATGGCGTGTCCTGATATACCAGATTGAGCCAGTTGGTATAGGTGCAGTTGGAACTGGAACGCCAGGAAAGGATCGGCTCCTGAGCCGAATCATCGTCAGGATAGTAGTTGACCGGTATATCCGGATTCAGGCCTTTGGCAAGATCCCGCTTGTATTCTTTATCCAGATCATATCTGTCATATTCCGAGTGCCCTGTAACAAATACCTGTCTTGATGAGTTTGCGAGGATAAGATAGCTTCCGGCTTCAGGACTGTCAGCAACCACATAAAGCTCCGGATTGCTTCTGACTTTCTCTTCATCCAATCCCGTATATCTCGACTGAGGGACGTAGAACTCGTCATCCATCCCCCGCATGAGGATCTTCTTTCTGTGGATGACACGGTGCAGATACACACCGCTCAGCTTCGCGGGAAGCTGCCGCTTCTGTATGCCGTAGTGGTAATACAGTCCGGCCTGGGCACCCCAGCAGATGTGGAATGTGGAATACACATGGGCCTTAGACCATTCAAATATCCGGCAAAGCTCATCCCAGTATGTTACTTCCTCAAATTCCAGCTGTTCCACCGGCGCGCCTGTGATGATCAGCCCGTCAAAATTCCTGTGTTTGACATCATCGAAAGTCTGATAGAACTTGTTGAGATGAGAAATGTCTACATGGCTTCCGCGGTGGGTCGCGGTAGTCAGGAAGGTGATCTCCAGCTGTATAGGGAAGTTCGAGAGGACCCTGAGTATGTCAAGCTCGGTATCCTCCTTCAGCGGCATGAGATTGAGTATGGCGATCTCCAGCGGCCTTATATCCTGAGAGACCGCCCGGCTCTCATCCATTACAAATATATTCTCATCCTCCAGTATCTTCTTGACCGGAAGATCGTTCTGTATCTTTATCGGCATTTGCGTCTCCTGTACCCATTATGCGGGAAATAATGCCGGTCCGGGCATTTCCGATGCCTGAAACCGACTCAATAATGATATTATGCTGCCTCGCGCGCTGTCAAATGATATTTGCTGTAAAAACAAAGTCCGTTCACTTGCATGATCCCGGTTTATTAAGTATGATTTTTATCGTGAAATAAAAAGGGAGGTATCAGAGAATATGAAGGATTACAAACTCGGCACACAATGTGTTCAGGCTGGCTATACACCGGGTAACGGGGAACCAAGGCAGATCCCGATCATACAGTCAACGACTTTCAAATACGATACCAGTGAGGACATGGGCAAGCTGTTCGACCTGGAGGCATCGGGTTATTTTTACACCAGACTTCAGAATCCGACTAACGACATGGTAGCAGCCAAGCTCGCGGTTCTTGAGGGCGGCACAGCAGCCATGCTTACATCATCCGGTCAGGCAGCGAATTTCTTTTCTTTGTTCAATATCTGTGAATCAGGGGATCACATCGTTTCTTCAGCATCGATCTACGGAGGCACATTCAATCTGATCTCAGTTACCATGGCGAAGATGGGGATCTCAGCGACTTTCGTATCTCCGGACTGCACAGAGGAGGAACTGAACGCGGCATTCCGGGATAATACAAAAGCGGTTTTCGGCGAAACTATTGCCAATCCGGCCCTGACTGTCCTGGACATCGAGAAGTTCGCAAAGCCCGCGCATGAGCACGGCGTGCCTCTTATCGTAGACAATACTTTCCCGACACCGGTCAACTGCAGACCGATCGAGTGGGGAGCGGATATCGTTACGCATTCCACGACCAAGTATCTTGACGGACACGGCGCCGCAGTCGGCGGAGCAATCATCGATTCAGGCAAGTTTGACTGGATGGCGCATAAGGACAAGTTCCCGGGCCTCACTACTCCGGACGATTCCTATCATGGCATCATCTATGCCGAGAAGTTCGGAAATGAAGGAGCCTTTATAACAAAGGCGACTTCACAGCTTATGAGAGATTTCGGCAGCATTCAGTCGCCGCAGAACGCTTTCCTGCTTAATCTGGGCCTTGAGTCGCTTCATGTGCGCATGCCTAAGCATGTAGAGAACGGGCAGGCTGTTGCAGAATTCCTTAATGACCATCCTAAGGTAAAGAAGGTAAGCTATTCCGGACTCCCGGGAGATCCGTATTATGAGATCGCACAGAAGTATTTGCCTGACGGCGGATGCGGAGTCGTTTCGTTCGAACTTGAAGACAGACAGGCTGCAGAGAAGTTCATGGGACGTCTCAGACTTGCCGCAATCGAGACTCATGTTGCTGACGCAAGGACATGCTGCCTGAATCCGGCTACGTCAACACACCGCCAGATGACGGATGAGCAGCTTCAGGCTGCAGGCATTCCTGCAGGTCTTGTAAGAATGTCCTGCGGACTCGAAGATAAAGAAGACCTGATCGAGGATATACGGCAGGCGCTTGAGTTTTAGGCAATATTTTAGATAATAGGCAAACAATGTCTGCGCGACCGGGTTTACGCAGCGCAGAAAATAGAAAGATCACAATGGCAAAAAGAGAAGATATCAAGAAAGTACTTATTATAGGAAGCGGCCCGATCGTCATCGGTCAGGCGGCGGAGTTTGACTATGCGGGCACTCAGGCCTGTCTTGCGCTGAAGGAGGAAGGGTATGAGGTGATCCTCTGCAACTCCAACCCGGCAACGATCATGACTGACACGTCCATCGCGGACAAGGTCTATATGGAGCCGCTTACTCTTGAATACGTTGCGAAGATCCTCAGATACGAGAGACCTGACGCCATCGTTCCTGGGATCGGCGGCCAGACAGGACTGAATCTAGCGATGCAGCTCGACCGAAAGGGCGTTCTCGCTGAGTGCAGGGTCAAGCTCCTCGGAACTCCAGCGGACTCCATAGAGAGAGCTGAAGACAGAGAACTCTTTAAAGAGATGTGCGAGTCGATAGGCGAGCCCGTGATCCCAAGCGAGATCACTTACAGCATCGATGAGGCAAAACGCGCTGCAAGGGAGATAGGTTATCCTGTGGTGCTAAGACCGGCATTCACGCTTGGCGGCACCGGAGGAGGCTTCGCCAATAATGAAGAAGAACTCGAGGATATCGGTATCAAGGCATTCAATCTTTCCCCTGTACATCAGGTCCTGATAGAGAAATCCGTAAAGGGATTCAAGGAAATAGAATTTGAGGTGATGCGCGACGGCACCGACAAGGCCATCACTATCTGCGGCATGGAAAATGTCGATCCTGTAGGCGTACACACCGGCGACTCCATAGTGGTCGCTCCTATACTGTCCCTGAACGATCACGATCTTAAAATGCTCAATGACTCGGCTATAAAAATCATCAGGGAGCTCAGGATCGAGGGCGGCTGCAATGTTCAGTTTGCCCTGCATCCGGAAACGAGCGAGTACTACCTTATAGAGGTAAATCCGAGGGTATCAAGGTCATCCGCGCTCGCGTCAAAGGCGTCGGGCTATCCTATCGCAAGGGTAACGGCGAAGATAGCCATGGGCATGACTCTCGACGAGATAGAAGTAGCAGGAGGCCTCGCTTCAACAGAGCCTTCGCTCGATTACATAGTCGCCAAGTTCCCGAGATTCCCGTTCGATAAATTCAGTGACGCGACCAATGTGCTCGGAACCCAGATGAAAGCTACCGGAGAGGTGATGGGAATAGGATCTACTCTGACGGAGAGCTTTCTGAAGTCGATAAGGTCGCTCGAGACCGGAGTATGCCATCTGCATCTTGCCAAGTTCGACGGAATGAGCCGCGACAGCCTGATGGAGTACATTTCCGAATTCCGTGACGACAATATGTATGCCATCGCGGAGCTTCTCAGACGCGGGGTCAGCATAGCGGAAATACATGATGTTACTATGATCACGGAGATATTCCTAGAGGCGTTCAGTTCCATAGTTGACATGGAGAAGACCCTGAAGGAGCGCGTGAACGACATCAAAACTCTCAAAGCCGCCAAGATAATGGGCTTTTCAGATAAGGAGATCGCGCTGCTCTGGGACCTCAGCGAGACTGAGATTTATCAGAAGAGGAAAGAGAACGGCATCGTGCCTGTGTTCAGGATGGTAGACACGCTGCATACAGGCAAGTACATAGCGTATCTGTACTCCTCTTATACGGGAAAGAACGAGTCCAGGCTCACGGACAAGAAAAAGATCATCGTGCTCGGAGCCGGCCCTATAAGGATAGGCCAGGGCGTTGAATTCGACTACTCGACAGTACACGCCGTGCAGACCATCAGGCGCGCCGGATACGAAGCGATCATTATAAACAACAACCCTGAAACAGTTTCGACAGACTACACCACTGCTGACAAGCTCTACTTTGAGCCGCTCACAGCAGAAGACGTCATGGCCATAGTCGACTTTGAGCAGCCCGAGGGAGTCATCGCGACACTCGGAGGCCAGACTGCCATAAACCTGGCAGAGCCGCTTATGGAGAGGGGCGTGAAGCTTATCGGAACGGACTGCGAAGCCATCGACAGGGCGGAGAACAGAGACAGATTCGAAAAGGTACTGGAGGAACTCGGTATTCCGCAGCCACCGGGACGCGCTGTCACTAAGATCGAAGACGGAGTCAGGGCAGCGGCTGAGATAGGCTATCCTGTCTTGGTAAGGCCGTCATTTGTACTCGGCGGACGCGCCATGCAGATAGTGGGTGATGAGGCTCAGCTCAGGCAGTACCTGAAGACCGCGGTAGAGATCGACGAGGACAAGCCTGTTCTGGTAGACAAGTATATACTCGGCAAGGAAGTCGAGATCGACGCCATATGTGACGGGCGGGACGTCTTTGTTCCGGGGATCATGGAACTTGTTGAAAGGACAGGTATCCACTCAGGAGATTCGATCTCGGTCTACCCGGCATACTCGATAAGCAACAAAGTGAAAGGCCTCATACTGCAGTACGCTAAAAAGCTCGGGAAGGGCATTGGCATAATCGGGCTTTACAACATCCAGTTCATCGTTGACGAGAATGACGATGTATTCATCATCGAGGTTAACCCGAGATCGTCCAGAACGGTCCCGTTCCTTTCAAAAGCTACCGGATACAGCCTCGCGGATATTGCTACGGAGGCTATTCTGGGCAAATCGCTGAAGGAACAGGGCATATTCGACCTCTATCCTGAAGAGAAGAAGAGATTTTATGTAAAGGTCCCTGTATTCAGCTTCAACAAGATAAAGGGACTCGACACATATCTCTCGCCTGAGATGAAGTCCACAGGAGAGGCGATAGGCTACGACAACAAGTTGAACCGCGCGCTCTACAAGGCTCTTACCGCGTCCGGAACAAAACTGCGCAACTACGGTACCGTGCTGGCGACGCTTGCCGGAGATGACAAAGCGGAGGCGCTTCCTCTGATAAAGAGGTTCTACAATCTGGGATTCAATATTGAGGCGACCCGCGGCACTGCCGCCTTCCTCAGAGAGAACGGCGTAAGGACGCGCGAGATGAAAAAGATAAGCGAGGGCTCTGATGAGATCCTTGAAGCGATCCGCAAAGGCCATATCGCGTATATCCTGAATACGAGAAAGGTGGGTGACCACGTTACCGCGAACGACGGAGCTCTGATAAGGCAGTGCGCGAGTGAAAACAACGCGACGCTCTTTACCTCGCTCGATACGGTCAGCGTGCTCCTCGACGTACTCGAAGAAACAACACAGACTATTTCAACAATAGACGCCTGAACGAATGGGATATTTGAAACAGGGGATATTCAACATAACAGAAAGATGTCATGACGGGCTGGGCAGCAACCCGGACTATTGCTCTGGAAAACAAATTAATATCGTAAAGAGAGTGTACGGCCCAGACCGTATATTGCCGGATGTGCTGTTTTTCATAAGGCAGACCACAGAGACGCATCCGGTGACAAATCAGTGCTAAAACCCATTGAGCTTGGTGAGGCACCTGTTACGCGAGCGGTGTGCAGGAACCGCCCTCGTAAGGATATTAGAGGGGTAGGAGGCCTGCCTGTCGGTGGGGGGAGCGGAAGGTTGCTTTCTTCCCCCACCGATTTTGATTGTATATGAGAATAGTAATAATCGATAATCCCAAAATGCTTTGCTGATATAACCAATTTGTTATATCATAAGCATTGAGCGGAAGTACGATACCGGTCATTCATATATTTGAAGGAGCGGTTGAAGAGGAAAGAGAAAACAATGACATTCAGACATCTTGAGTGCGCTATAGAGATAGCACGTTGCGGCTCCATGAACCGCGCAGCTGCCAATCTGAACGTATCGCAGCCATACCTGAGCGGATTAATAAAATCACTTGAAGAAGAGTTGGGATATGAGATCTTCATACGGACCAAGACAGGCATTGGGCTGACTGAAAACGGCAGTGAATTCATCCAGCGCGCCCATGTTATCATGGAAGAACTCAGCGCGATCAACAGTATTGGCATCCACAAAGGCAAAGGCCTCCGGGTGGCGGCATACTATTCGACTTTCTTTATGCGGCGATTTCTTGATTTCCGCGCGGGATCGGATGAAGATGTGGAAGATGTTTTTCGTGAGATGGGTAATTTTGAGATAATGGATGCTGTCGTAAACCGTGAAAGCAGCCTGGGTTTCATCGTTTTTCCGGGAGAGAAGCGCGAAAAATACTTTGGAAAACTTCAGGAACTCGGGCTGACGCAGCACCTTCTTTATGATTTTGTCCGTCTGTACGCAGTCGTTTCGGCAAGCCACCAGCTGGCATCAAGGGAGTCAGTCACAATATCCGAAATGAGGACATATCCGTATGTTGCTTACGCGGATGAGAGCTCACAAAGTTTTCTGGCCACTCACATTGGCCTCAATGAACACAGCAGGGTGCTCAGAGTGTCGGACCGGGCAGGATTCAATGATGCTATCCTGAGCGGAAACTATCTCTCTGTCTTGTCAAACCCAATACTGGAGAATAGGTCGGTGAAACCTGTGTCTCCCGCTATCAAAGGATTGCTGGAAAACGGATTCATTGTCCTGCCGATAAGCGACGCCGATCTCTACCTCGAAGCATATTACATAACATCCCTCGGCTATAAACTGACTGAGCGCGAGCAGGCTTTCATCAGGTATCTAAAGTGACACCCGGAACAAAATAGCAGATCAAAGGTAAAAGTCCTCATAAACAGCCCCGGAAACCTGATAACGGCTTCCGGGGCTGTTCTGTTACATTGCTTCAGTTGATTCAGCCTACAGTCCCATTGTAGGGAAGAATGCCTTTATGTCATCTTCCTCAGCGTCCATTTCGCCTTTTTCCTTCCAGAATGCCGCCATGGACTTGGCTACCTCGAATACATTCTCTTCCTTTGAGGTATCCGCGAACGCGTCGTTCATCGCCTTGTCGTAGAATGTTATGCCCGCGCATTCTTCTTTGACTTCTTCTGCCTCAAGGTCGAGACCCGCGGCCATGATCTCACATCCCTCATCGAAGTTCTCGTTCAGATAGTCAACGGATCTGTTCCAGCAATCCGTGAGCACATCGTAGATGTCAGGATTCTCTGCCGCAAAGTCTGTCGATACCGTGAGGATGTCTATTATGGTCTTGTCATAATCCTTTGAGGAAGCGAGAAGCGTTCCCTGATCAGCGCACTGGCTGAGGATAGGCTCCCATGTGACGGCGGCATCCACATTGCCCGCCAGCAGAGCTTCACCTGATTCGTCATTGCCCATGTCTACGATCTCCACGTCTTCTTCAGTGATGTTGCTGTCGCTCAGCACCTGCATGAAGAAGTAGTAGGAAGTAGCGGATTTATCGAGAGCGACTTTCTTTCCCTTGAGGTCGTCAACGGAGTTGATGCCCGCCGCTGCTACCAGTCCGTCACCGCCCGTTGAAGCATCCATGGTGCAGACATACGCTTCAGGCGCGCCTGCTGCGAACTGCACCAGATCTCTGTCGAGCACCTGCCCGAGAGCCTGGATGGATCCGGATGAGAAAAGCGAACCATAGGTCGATTCATCTTCGATGATCTGTATGTCAGCTTCATAGCCGTATTCCTCAAAATAGCCTTTTTCCTGAGCTATGAAGAGAGGGGCGTATCCGGCCCAGGTACAGAAGGCGATAGTGATCTTCTTGTTTTCGGTCTCACCTCCGCCGGTGTCACCTGATGTATCGCTTCCGCCCCCGCATGCGGCAAGAGCAAACATCATGACCGATGCGATAATAAGTGCCAATACCTTTTTCATCTTCATTTTGATTCTCCTTTCACATCCATCTCTTCCCAGAGCAATGTCATTATTTGTTTCTTTATCCTGATAAAACCTTCATCCGTAAGGGCTTCATGGTTTCTTTTACAGTCGAGCTTTATATCTATGTCCGCCTTGATCGTGCCCGGCCGGCGGCTCATCACCAGTACTCGGTCGCCCAGAAGTATCGCTTCATCTATGTCATGTGTTATGAAGAGGACCGTGCTTCCCGTGCGGCCGGTTATATCCGCCAGCGATTCCTGCATGAGCATGCGTGTCTGCGCGTCGAGGGCTCCGAAGGGTTCGTCCATAAGAAGTATCTCAGGGTCGTTTGCCAGAGTCCTTGCTATGGCTACACGCTGCTTCATGCCGCCGGACAGCTGGTCGGGAAGGGCGTCCTTGAATGCGTTCAGACCCACCATATCGATATATGACAGGGCGGTCTCGCTGCGTTCCTTTGCGGGCACGCCTTTCATCTTGAGACCGAATTCCACGTTCTTCTGTACCGTAAGCCACGGGAACAGGCTGTAACTCTGGAACACCATGCCTCTGTCGGCTCCGGGACCGGATATCTCATGTCCGCTTATCATTACGGATCCGGATGTCTTGTCTTCGAGCCCGCCGACAATGTTTATCAGGGTGGACTTACCGCAGCCGGACGGTCCGACTATCACGGCGAATTCCGACTCTCTGACTGAGAAGCTTACATCTTTGAGGGCCGTGACATCGCCTTGCCTGGCGCTGAAAACCTTATTGAGTTCTGATACTGTGAGCTTATCCACTACGCGTCTCCAAGCCGCTTATACCACGGCACTATGATGCGGGTGAGGACCCTCATCACAAAGTCCGTCAGAAGTCCGATGAGTCCTATGAAAATGAGTCCCATGAATATGACATCAGTACCCATGAAGCGCTGGGACTTAAGGATAATGTATCCCAGGCCGGAGCTCGCGGCTACCATCTCGGCAACTACCAGGTAGGTCCAGGCCCATCCGATCGTCATCCTGAAGTCGTCAAGGACTCCCGGAAGGGCGGCCATGAAGATCACGTCTTTATAAAGCTGCGTCCTGCTTGCGCCGAGAGTCAGCGCGGCGTTTATCTGATTCACGTCTATTCCTGAGACCGTGTCCTGTATCATCAGTACCAGCTGAAAGAAGGTCCCCAGAAAAATGATCAGATATTTCTGGCTCTCATCTATGCCTACGTACAGGATGGTGAGAGGTACAAGAGCCACTACCGGAAGGTATCTCGCAAATTCCATTATCGGTCTCATCAGGGCGTTGAATGCCTGCGACCTCGCCATGACCATGCCGCAGGGGAGAGCTATCACTGCCGCCAGAGCCCAGCCTATCATGACTCTCTTTGTCGAGATCCAGCAATTGGCCCACAGGCTTCCGTCCGCCGATGATTCGCAGATCTTGCGTATCACGGCCGTAGGCGAAGGAACGAAGATCTCCGCGACCAGACCGCCATAGGTTATGACGCACCATATGACGATTATGAGAAGGAATGATGTCGATGAGAGAATTCGGGTCTTCTTCATTTTTGAGCCTTAAGCGGTACAGCTACTTGCTGTCGATTTAGCGGTTTAACGTGCTAAAGCATTAACGTGATGAATGCAATATAACAGACATTCCGTCTCAAGTCAATTGCTGCGGCCGTACAAGAAAGTACAAAATATCATACAAAAACAGACCCCGAAGGGTCTGAAAGATATAACGTTCAAATTTTTTAGCGATCAAGCGCCTATCTGATGCGTTTTGATGCCGCTTCGGCATGGGCCATAAGACCCTCACCTTCGGCAAGCCGCTTCACAAGAGGAGCGATGGAGGATGAAGCTTCATCAGTCATCCACTGTGATGTGCAGACCTTGAGGAATGTGCCTGCCCACACGCCGCCTGTGTAGCGTGAAGCCCCGAGCGTCGGAAGAGTGTGGTTCGTTCCGGATGCGTAATCTCCGAAGACTTCCGCCGTGTTTGCTCCGACAAAGAGAGAACCGTAATTTCTCAGATCGCCTGTAACGGCTTCGGGATCTGACACGTTGAGTTCAAGGTGTTCCGGAGCCATGCTGTTGGCGCATCTGACGGCCTCCTCGAGATCGTCTGCCAGCAGTATTTCACCGTAGTCGTTCCATGACTTTCCCGCCACGGAAGCAGTCGGAAGATCCCTGAGCTCTTCTTCTACGGCTTTCAGCACTTCAGAGGCCAAATCATGGCTCGTGCTGATGAGTATCCCTTTCGCGTTCACATCATGCTCGCACTGGGCAAGAAGGTCTGCGGCGATAACAGAAGGATCGGCGGTTTCATCGGCTATTATGAGCACTTCGCTCGGGCCGGCAACAAAATCGATGCCCACTTTGCCGTAGCATTGCCGTTTTGCCTCAGCTACATAGCGGTTGCCCGGACCGACTATCATGTCCACAGGATCGATCTGCTGCGTGCCGTAGGCAAACGCGGCAATTGCCTGCGCGCCTGAGACAGCGTATATCTCATCGGCTCCGGCTATATCCATCGCGACTAAAGTTTTTTTATTGATGGACGCGGTGCCGTGGACGACAGGCGATGCGGCGCATATCCTGCTTACGCCTGCGACTTTCGCAGGGGTTATGAGCATCAGAGCGGATGAATACAGAGGGTAGTTGCCTCCCGGCACATAGCAGCAGCAGGAATCCACGGGGATTATCCTGTGACTCAGATGTATGCCGGGCGCAGGGCTGAAATCATCGACAGGCCGCAGAGCCGCTTTCTGAGCAACGGCGAAGGCCTCTATATTCGCCTTTGCCTGCCTCAGATCGGAGATAAAGGTATCATCGACCGCGTCGTACGCTTCTTCGATCTCTGCTCTGCTGACTCTGAAACTGCTTCTGTCTGACGCGTCAAACGCGGCAGCATAATCTTTCAGAGCCTCGTCACCGCGCTCACGTACGTTATTTATGATCTCGGCAACGATCTCTACAAGCTGCTTGTTCTCATCGTTGCTGCGTGTTTTTGATGCTTTTATCGTCTGCATATCATGCTCCACTCACTGGTTTGCTTATATGGGCATATTATAGAAACTGACATATCTTTAGTCAATTGACTTTTGTTTACTGCAAAGAGCGGCCGGCAGTATGTTAAGATTGTACTGTGAAGCCGCCCGTGAAAGTTCAGGGCAGCTGTTTATGAAGATCATGAAATCAAAGGAACGGAACACTATGGACATTTATGTAGATCTGAAAGCAAAACCGCATGGAGACGGAAGCGCGGAGAGACCTTTCCGCAGGATAAGTGAAGCCGCCGCTGCAGCGCGTCCCGGCGATACTGTATTCGTGTCGCCCGGCGTATATCGCGAGAACGTTGATCCCGTGAATTCAGGGACTGAGGACGGAAGGATAACATATGTAAGCCGTGAGCCCCTTGGAGCGGTCATTTCCGGCGCGGAACGAATAGACGAATGGGAGAGATACGAGGGCAGCGTTTGGATGACGCGGATCGGCAACTCTGTTTTCGGTGACTATAATCCCTATACAACTCTGGTATACGGTGACTGGTATTTTGCGCGCGCGGATAAGCACACGGGCTGCGTGTATCTGAACGATACCGCGATGTATGAGACTTCAAGCCTTGAGGAATGCGTGCGCGGTGAGGTAAGCGATGTCAGCTGGGATCCGGACCGTTCGATCTACAAATGGTATACCGAGCAGGATGAAGCCAATGATAATACGGTGATATACGCTAACTTCCAAGATATGGATCCGAATTCGGAAAGAGTTGAGATCAACGTCAGGAGAGAATGCTTCTGGCCGTCTTCGACAGGGAGAAACTATATCACTGTCAGGGGCTTCAAGATTGAAAGAGCCGCGACTACCTGGGCTCCGCCGGCCGCTTTTCAGGACGGAATGATCGGACCGCACTGGAGCAAGGGATGGATAATCGAGGACTGCGAGATCGCCGACAGCAAGTGCGCCGGCATTTCTCTCGGCAGGTATTACGATCCTGATAATGACAATTACTTTACTACCAGATATCTCAAAAGCCCGACTCAGATGGAGAGGGACTCTGTATGCCGCGGTCAGTATCACGGCTGGTTGAAGGAAAACATAGGCGGCCATATTATCAGACGAAATAACATACATCACTGTCAGCAGGGCGGCATCATCGGTCGTATGGGCGGTGTGTTCAGCATAATTGAGGACAATCATATCCACCATATAAACAACATGATGGAACTCGGAGGAGCCGAGATCGCGGGCATCAAGTTGCATGCGGCCATCGATGTGAATATCCGTCGGAATCACATCCACCACTGCACTATGGGCATCTGGTGTGACTGGGAAGCTCAGGGGACTCGCATCAGCTGCAATTATCTTCATCATAATCAGCGCCCGCAGGGAGCCAGGCAGCTTAAAGGCGGCATGATGTCGCAGGACCTTTTCGTCGAAGTCAGTCACGGTCCTACCCTGATCGACAACAACGTGCTCCTGTCCGATGTGAGTCTGCGCTTTGCCACACAGGGTGTAGCGATGGTACACAATCTTATATGCGGAGCTTTCACAAGCGTCGGAGCCGGAACTACCTGGAGATATACTCCGTACCATATACCTCACAGAACGGAAGTCATGGGATTCATGACCATACTGCACGGTGACAACCGCTTCTATAATAATGTTTTCATTCAGAAGTGGCCTGCGGAAGACGCCGAGATACTCCACGACATCGATGACGGCAAGGAATATGAAAACAGAAAAGCAGGAACCTGGGTGTTTGATGACTATCCGACATTTGAGGAATGGTATTCACAGTTCGATTTCACAAGACCTGCGGATATGGCCGAACTGGAAAAGGCTCATTTCGGAAAACTGCCCGTATGGTCGGAAGGCAATCTGTACCTTGACGGAGCGGCTCCATGCAGGCATGAGACCGCGTCCGGATGCAGGATGATCACTTCGGATATCCTGGGCAAGGCGTTTGAGCCGGATCAGAGGTTTGAGAACCCGGATGGGACAGAGATCGTATTTGATACTGATTTCTTCGGCAACAAACGTACGGGCAAAATAGTACCGGGGCCATTCAGCCATGTGCCCGGCACACTTTCGGAATCAGACACGGCGGATGCAAATGAATTTCTTCGGTTGTGTGATACAATAGTCAATGCCTAAAGCAGAAAAGGAGATTAAAGGAATGATCACAGGAAAACAGAGAAGCGAGCTCAAGAAACTGGCGCAGGAACTTAAGCCCGCGGTCATGATAGGCAAGGATGAGGTCACGCCTGCCGTTATCCGTTCCATCGACGATTATCTGACAGCGCATGAACTCGTAAAGGTCCAGATCCAGGAAGGCTCGCTTGCCGATCCGAAGGAGACAGCAAACGATATCGCGAAAGAGCTCGGAGCAGAGTTCGTTCAGGCGATCGGAAGGAGATTCGTCCTGTATAGACAGGCCGCGGATCCGGACAAGAGAAAGATCAGCATATAGACGATTTATATATAAGGGTTAAAAGACGGGGCGATGCATGACATCTGGAATCCGTGGCACGGATGCAAAAAATGCAGTGAAGGCTGTGAGAACTGCTATATGTATTATCTTGATGATATGAGAGATAAGGACGGCGCTGAGATATATCTTACCTCAAACGCCCGTTATCCTCTGTCCAAAGACAGAAAGGGACGCTACAAGATACAGAGCGGTGAAAAGATCAGCGTCTGCATGACATCGGACTTCTTTTTGGAAGAAGCGGATCAGTGGCGCGGAGAAGCATGGAACATAATACGCACGCGAAGCGACGTGATCTTTATCCTGGTCACCAAAAGACCTGAGAGGATCGAGGAATGCCTGCCGGCTGACTGGGGCGATGGCTGGGAAAACATTTTCCTGAATGTGACGACAGAGAACCAGAAGAGGGCCGATGAGAGGATCCCGCTGCTTCTTGAACTGCCATTCAAACATAAGGGCGTGTATGTCGCTCCAATCCTGGGAGCGGTGAGTCTCGGAAAGTACCTGGACAGCGGGCAGATAGAGCAGGTCGTATGCGGTGGAGAGAATTACGGAGGCAGAAGACCCTGCGACTTTGACTGGGTGAGATCGCTGAGAGCGGATTGCGAGGCACGAGACATAACATTCTGCTTCATGGAAACAGGTACAGTGTTCATCAAGGACGGAAAGAGATACACTCTGAACGGCAAGAGGCTCCAGACAAGCCAGGCGCTGAGATCCGGGATGAATTATCAGGGCAGGCCCATGGAGTTCGTTCTGACAGACAGCTGGGGACTTCCTGTGCCCGAGGACATGCTTTATGTGAAGCATTACTGCGCCAACTGCAGGGAGTGTGCGATGAAGCTCATATGCAACGGCTGCAGTGACTGCGGAAAATGCGGAGAAGGCAGTTTGAAATAATGAAAAAGATACTATTCGTATGCCACGGGTCCATCTGCAGAAGCCCGATGAGCGAGTTCGTGCTCAAGGATATGGTGAGGAGAAGGGGGATCGGCGACGATTTCGAGATATCGTCCGCCGCCACAAGCCGTGAAGAGATCGGCAATCCGGTATATCCTCCGGCACGGAAGATCCTGTCAGAGCACGGCATCTCATGCAGCGGACATCATGCGAGGCAGATGACAAAGGCGGACTACGATCACTACGACATGATCATCGCCATGGACCGTAATAACATCAGAAATATCAACAGGATCACAGGCGGCGACCCGGAAGGAAAGATACATCTGCTCCTTGATTTTACGGAGAGGGCAGGCATGGAAGTCGCGGATCCCTGGTATACCGGCAATTTCGACGCGACCTGGCGTGATGTGACAGAGGGTTGCGAGGGATTGCTCAGAACGATAAAAAACGCGACGTAAGGTGGGAAAGCGATTTCATTCAGGAGGCCGGGGAATACCCGACCTTTCAAGACAGTAAAGACATGTTATTTATAATCAGACACGGACAGACAGAACTGAATACGAAAATGCTGATGCAGGGCAGGAGCGACCATCCGCTGAATGAGACCGGTCTGGCGCAGGCGGAGGAAGCCGCCGGACGACTGGCAGCCATGGGAGTGAAGATAGACAAGGTCTATACAAGTCCGCTCAAAAGGGCTGTAAGGACTGCCGAGAAAACCGCTCCCGGCGCCGAGATCATCATAGATGAAAGACTGATCGAAATGGATTACGGTCCTTATGAGGGCATGGATCTGAGGGATCCGGCTCCGGAAGTCATGGCCTTTTTCGAGGACTTTGTAAATGTACCTGCGCCCGAAGGGATGGAGCCGCTTCATGAGGTCGTAGAGAGACTCGGAAGATTTCTAGAGGATATAAAAGGGGAAGCCGAAAACTCAAATATTCTCATTTCCACACACGCCATAGCGATGAAAGGCGCTCTTGAGTATCTGACGCCTGAATCGAGGGGGAGCTACTGGTCAAAATACATAGGAAACTGCGATATTTATACCGCTGATGTCAGGGACGGGGAGTACACAGTGCCTGTTGTATTGCAGGCAATGGAGCGGTAAGGCTTTTGAGGATATGACATGAAGAAGACGGTAAGTAAAAGGGCGCGTGATTCATCGCGGCGATCATACTGATAATTCAAAAGCGGGAATGTTTTCCGCTTTTGTTGTGTGAAACTGTTTCTTTCGATCCTGACCCGTATGGTTTAAAATGGTAAACATAAAAGGAGGTGCGCAGTGGTAAAGGTTTATTGTTACAGTAAGTGCTCCACATGCAGGAAAGCGCTCAAGTGGCTCGATGACAACGGCATCGGGCATGAGGTAATAGATATAAAGACTGAGAACCCGGATGAAGAGGCTTTAAGGAAGTACCATGCCGTGAGCGGGCTTCCGCTCAAGAGATTCTTCAACACCAGCGGCATGCAGTACAGGGATCTGGAGCTCTCCAAGAAGCTTCCTGATATGAGCGAGGACGAGCAGTTCGCGCTGCTTGCGGCTGACGGCATGCTGGTGAAGAGACCGCTGCTGGTCGGTGACGGATTTGTGCTGACGGGTTTCAGAGAAGCTGAGTGGAGCGAAAAACTGCTCTGACCGACGTTATGACAAAGGATGAACTGACCATAGCGAAAATAGAGGACAAAATAGCGCAAAGCCGGGACGGTTGGTACGTGACCGCTACCGGTTTTCTCGACTCGCACGAGCAGGTGCTGGCCAAAAGTGCCGCCATACATGCCGCGGGTGTCAGGACGATTATGTACGGCGGTTATGATGATGCCGAACGAAGGATGCTGGTATGCGTCCCGGCGGATCTTCCGGTCAGCGATAAAGATGCGGCTGACGGCCTGATAGAAGTGCTCAGAGTGAGTAAGCCGGCTATGTCGAGGGCGCTGAGCCACAGGGACTACCTGGGGTCGATACTCGGACTTGGAATAGAAAGGCGGCTGACAGGAGACATAATCGTCAGGGACGACGGCGCGGATGTATTCATAGTGCCCGAGATCGCTGAATTTCTTCTGAGAGAGTATCGCCAGGCGGGTAATACCGCCGTGAAAACTGAGATAGTGCCTGTCGATGAAGTGATAGTGCCGGAAGCGCGCTGCGAGATCATAAAAGACACAGTAAGTTCTGTCCGGCTCGACAGCGTCATATCATCAGCGTTCAGGATGTCCAGAAGTACGGCGGCCGAAGCGGTCCGGAGCGGACTGGTATCAGTTGACCACATTGAATGCCTCAAAACCGACGCGAAAGTCGAAGAGGGCGCTGTACTTGTACTGAAAGGAAAGGGCAAAGCCATACTTGAAGAAATAGGAAGCGGATCCAAAAAGAACCGCATATGGCTCAGGATCAAGAGATTCAAATGATCATCACCCGGTAATAGAGAAAAAAGGAACAGTCAGATGAAACAGAACATAATTATTTGTGAATATATATCGACCGGCGTCAACTACATATATGACGTTCTCGCGCGAGGATACGAGCCTGTGCTGCTTGAAGCTGCAATCGTCGGAACAGATGAAGAGCAGGCTCTCTTCAGGGCGCTGAGAGAACCCATCAAGGCAAAACTCAAGGGAAGATTCACGATCATTCCGGAGGAGGCTGACTATGATGTTCTTCTCTGTAAGGTAAAAGAATATGACCCTGTGCTGGTCATCCCGGGCAGTGAATTCGGCGTACCGCTCGCGACAAGACTGGCAGAAGATCTTGGCCTTCCCGGCAATCCGGTCTCCAGACTGAAAGCCATGACGGAGAAGGATTCAATGCAGCAGGCCCTGAAAGATCACGGGCTCAGGTGCATACGCGGCAAGGTGGTTACCGGTGAAGAGGAAGCCATAGAGTATTACAAAGAACTTGGCAGTGAAGACGTGGTCGTAAAGCGCGTGCGCGGCGCGGGAACACAGGGAGTATACATTTGTCACGGATATGATGAAATGCTGGACGCTGTCCGCGCCAGCTTTTCCAATAACGTCAGGGAAGGCGATGAAGCGGTCAGCATAATGATACAGGAGCGCATTATGGGCACGGAATATATAGTCAACACCGTGTCCTGCGCGGGCAGCCACCGCGTCGTGAGTGTCTGGAGGTATGACAAAATCAAACTCGCCAACGGCACGAACGCGTACAACTATGCGATGGCGGTGCCGAGACTTGAGATAGGGCATTCGGAACTGATCCGCTATGCGTGCGAAGTGGCTTCTGCCATAGGCATACAGTACGGACCTGTCCACGGCGAATACATGGTGGATGAGAAGGGGCCGGTACTTATAGAGGTCAACTGCCGTCCGATGGGCGGAGGCATGTCCCGCAAGTTTGTGGAAGAAATATTCGTGCAGCATGAGACCGACAGCGCGCTTGATTCATATCTCGATCATGAAAAATTTGAGGAAGCGAAGCGTATGCCTTATAAGGTCAGAAAGCACGGCGCGATGAAGTTCTTCATAATCCCTGAAGACACCGAGGTGGATTCGGCGCCTGTACTCCAGATAGCCACGCATCTCAGAAGCTATTATTCGGCAGCGTTCGACCAGATAGGCAGGACGTCGACGTTAAAGGAGACGCGTAATCTTGAGACTGCGGGAGGCACGGTATATCTGCTGCACGAGGATGAACAGGTGCTCAGGAGTGATTGCGATCTGCTCCATCTACTTGAGACGAAGTATCCTAAGATACTCTTCCAGGATCTTGAATGTACGAGAAATGCCGGACGCGCCGAGCCTAACGTGGCCGCGGTGATAAAAGCCGCAAAGTGCCGCGGCGCTACGCTGGTGTTCAGCGATACGCTTTCATCGACAGAAGGCGCTACAGTCGTAAATGCGGAGAACCTTTCCGATGCCTATGACAGTTACGAGCAGGGAATACTCGATCTTTCAAGACCGGAATCATTCGCTGACCTTGAGAGCGTCATACAGCAGATCTACGGATTCGCTTCAAAGATAAGGAGCGGCGGAAAAATACTGATACCTGAAAGCACTTACTGCAATCTGCCTTATGGCATGGAAGGAATGGAGATACTGCTCAGAGTCGCGGGACTTAACATAGAAATGCCGGTGTATGAAATGGTCTCGCTGCTCACGGCATCCGTACAATAGAGAATCTGTATTTGTGTAAAGACAGGGGTGGCAGAAGGAAGAGGAAGTGGATTATCTTCTGAAGGTCCTGCCTGACGCGGTCAAACAGGCAAAGAAAACAAACGAAAAGAACTGGAACATGGCGAATCCGGAATATTGACAGGATCGCATAATGTTATAATCTGATGGATAGCAAGAGCCCCGGCCGGACGGCCGGGGCTTCCGCTTGGGAGGACCCATTTGTTATGAAGAAAGGTTCTTGTCTATGCGTTTACTGCTTCTGTCATCTCGTCGTCGGATTCCTCATCGGATCTCTTGGCGAAGAGTGAGACGATTGCCTGAGCCAGGAGGATAACTGCTGTGAGGATCGTCCATCCGTCAGTCAGAGCCATCGGGAGACTCATGTCCTCTACGAGGATGAAGAGGAGGGCTGTGCTTACTGCTGCGATCACGCTTGTGAGTGTTACGATGCCGCTGTGCTTCTTTCCGTCTTCGTTTTCGTCATTGTCCTCATCGTCCTTCTTGTTGAAGTGTCCTACCAGGAGAACTGCTGCGATGATACCGGAGATGATCGTCATGATCAGGTTGAGGAGTGCCCAGGATCCTTCAGCCTTCAGGCCTGCCATCGGGACTTCCTTGTCAGCGATTACTGCTGTCTCTGCTTCTTCTGCTTCGAACTCTGCTGTCTGAGCTGCTGCAGGTGCTGCCTGAGCTGTTGCTGCTGCAGGTGCTGCCTCTGCCGTCTTTGCTTCTTCGATTTCCACTACTGCTGCAGGGATGACCTCTGCTGTCTCAGCTTCTGCTGTTGATCCCATTGCTGCCTCTTTTACCGGAGTTACGAACAGGTCCATGTAGCTGAGGAGTTCCATGTAAGCGCCCTTTACAGGCTCTGCGATGTGCTCAAGGATGTTTGCATCTTCGATATCTTCGAGCTGAGCTTCAACGTGGTCTTTCTTTACGAATTCCTGATATACCGGTGTGTAGAGTTCAGGGACTTCTACCATTTCCATTGCCTCGCCCGGATTCTCAAGGGCTGCAGGTGCTTTAGGAACGTTGTATGTCTTGTAAACCTTCTGAGGTACCCAGATGTATGTGTAGATCGCGATGATGTCCTCGGAGTCAAACATGTGGTTCTTTCCGTCCTTGTAGGATACTTCGTAGGAGGATCCGCAGTTCCATGTCGAGTTTACGTATCTGGCGTTATACTGGAACTCTACGTATGGTACCCAGTAACCCATCGAGTGAGCTTCGTCCGTGTTGTAGTAGAGTGATGCGTATCCCGGCTCTGTAGCGTTTCCGAGGGCTGCTATCGAGTTGATGGTGATGGTGTCGTTTCTGTCGATCTCGAATTCATCAACGTATCTGACGTCTGTTCCCTCGAATACGTGCTCGATGTATACGTTTACGCTTGCGCCGGCTTTATCGGAAGCTTCTTCTACTGAGTAGGTGTCCTTTGCGCTGACGGTGTTTGCCGAAGCGTTCTTCTCAACGGATGCTCTTGCAGGATTGTTGTAGTGCGTGTTGATCATGTCGTTGTACTGCTCTACTGAAGAGTATCCGGCTGCCAGGATCTTCTGCTCCATCTTCAGGTCCTGCTCATACTGAGCGGCTTCCTTATCATGCTGGACTTTGTCCTCTGCGTACTTTGCTACGGCCTCGTTGTGAGCCTTGACTGCCTCGTTCTTTTCCTCGGCTTCCTGTCTGGCCTTTGCCGAAGCCTCTGCCTTAACGTCTTCGTTGTTGTTGTACTCGATCACGCGGGCTTCTTCAGCTGCGTTCTCTTCATCGATTTTAGCGTTCGCTTCTTCGGCTTCCTTCTCAGCCTGAGCGTTTCTCTCCTGAGCCGCCTCGACTCTTTCGATCTCTGCCGCGTTGTGCTGATCGATCTCAGCGTTCTTTTCCGCTACTTCTCTCGAAGCTTCTTCGTATTCTCTGTCGACTGCTTCGTTATACTCTTCTGCGGACTTGTTGTATTCGTCTACTTTCTTGTTGTAATCTTCGATCTTGCTGTTGTCGATATAGCTTTCTGCTACCGGTCTTTCCGGCTGGTCGCCGATGACCTCGTCTGCTGCGTGGACAGCACCCCATACAGGAGCGGCTGTCATCATCATGGCCAGTGTCATTGCTACGATTCTGTGTTTGAACTTAGTCTTCATTTTTCCAACCTCCGTTTTTTTCTGGTCTGTCTTGCGTTGTCTTTTCTGTGATTACATAATAGCAATAAAAGCGTCATTTATAACGTCATAATTAAATAAAGAATGACTAAATAATCGGATAAAAATGACGTTTTATCATTAAAACCGTCATCAATCACGCTTCTGTGCTTGCAGATCCGGATATAAAACCGTAAAAGCAGCGATCTTTTCCGGATACGGCAGATGCTTCGTCATCAGCAGGACATAAATCACGGTTTTCACGGAGAGAAGGACGCGTTTAATAAAAGGTACAAGAGCCTGAACACTCTTTTAATCAAGGTGTTTTTCGCTGTGCGCGGTCGTGATATAATAGGTAGATAGATTTTTTGATAAAACATGTAACAGGGAGGAATACCCATGAAAAAGGGTCTGACATTGATATTGGCGCTGCTGATGGCGTTGTTCACTATGACGGCATGCGGAGGTCAGGACAGCGGTTCTGATCAGGGCGAAGCCCCTTCGATCGATACAGTGAAGACTTTCGGAGATGTTATGGCTCTGGATACTGAAGAACTGCAGTCAGCGGTCGGAGGCGGCTACGTCGTATACGCTTTCAAGTACGGCGATACGTATTACCGCGCAAAGTCGGCCATTTCCGAGGATGTGGAGCAGAAGTACATGGATGTAGACATATTCCAGGAAGGCTATGAAAAAAAGCAGCAGAAAATCATAAAGAATATCGAGATCGATGAGATGGAGGACCTGAGCGATCAGATGCTGAGTCAGGACGAGCTCGATGCTCTTGCAGGTAAGACCGGACAGGAACTGGTGGATGAAGGCTGGCTGTTCAACGGTGGACATAATCTGGAGAACATGGAGTTCTGGATGGGGTACGGGCCGTTCAATTATTCCGTATTCTTTGACGGCGAAGTAGCCGAATCGGATTACGAGACATTCGATGATGAAGCGGATACCAGGGAGCTGACCGTCAAGTCGGCGGAGTTCAACAGCCTGGGGGACGCTACTAATATAGAATAGAAAAAGCGGAAATAGGAGGATCGATATGATCTGCAGATACTGCGGCAAGAATATACCGGACGAAGCGAGCTTTTGTCCTTTCTGCGGTAAAAGGACCGAATCTCATTTACGCGCAGAAGACATAGAAAGCGCAGAAGAGAACTTCGATTACGAATATGAGGAACCAAAGGGAAAGAGAAGAATAAAAGCTCTGATATCTATCCTTGCGGCTGTCCTGTTTGTCGTTGTGGCGTTCATCGCCGTCATGGTGTTCGTAAAACCATACTTAGGTGAGGAGCCATGGCCTGAAGAAGAGCAGGCAACTGAAGAGGAATCGCAGGCGGTAGAAATCGGCGAGCCCGTGAAGACCATGTATGTAACGGCAGAAGAGGGGCTTGTCATGCGCAGCGATCCTAAACAGGACGCGGATGAGATCCATATCATCAACTACGGCCAGGAGATCCGTGTCGACAAGACCGAAAGCGGCTGGGCTCATGCTACTGCTGACGGCGTCACCGGCTGGTGCTCCGAGGAGTATCTGAGCGAAGAAATGCCTGAGGTCAAGCCAAAGGAAGAAACCGAACTGTCTGAAGAAGACAGGGGCAAGCTCGTGGAGCCATCCACGCGCATCAAGTCCGGCCATCACGGGGTCGTGGATTCAGAGGGCGGACTGAACCTCCGCTGCGGACCGGGACAGGAATACGACATCCTGCTGGTCATTCCGCATGAATCAGAGGTCGTTGAAGAAGGAAGGGAAGGCGACTGGATTTTTGTCAAGTACAAGGGGCAGTACGGATGGGTCAATAATGAATACATCGCCCCTATGGAGGCAGACTAATAAAAACCGGAGGTTTCCCGAATGGGAATGATAAGACTGAAAAACGTCTCTAAGTTTTACTATAGCAAAGGTATAATCGCCAGCGGCATATCCAAGGTCAACGTGGATCTTGACGCCGGCGAGTTTGTAGTGATCACAGGAGAATCCGGCAGCGGCAAATCGACTCTTCTGAATGTGATTTCGGGCCTCGATACATATGAAGAGGGCGAGATGTACATCGAGGGCATGGAAACGAGCCACTATTCTGCCGCCGATTTCGAAGAATACAGAAAAAAGTACATCTCGTTCATATTCCAGAATTATAACCTCGTGTCCAGTTACACGGTCTATCAGAACGTGGCGCTCGCGATGGAGATAGACGGATGCGACAACGCGGAGATAAGACGCAAGGTGACCGAGATCATAGACAAGGTCGGCCTTTCGGAATACAGGAACCGTAAGGTCTCCAAACTATCCGGCGGACAGAAGCAGCGTGTGGCGATCGCCCGCGCTCTGGCCAAGGATACAAAGATACTGGTCGCCGACGAGCCTACGGGCAACCTCGACAGCGTTTCTGCCGATGGGATCGTAGAGCTGCTGACGGATATCGCAGAAGATAAACTGGTCATAGTTGTCACTCACAACTACGATCAGTTCAAGGACCATGCCACCCGTGTCATAAAGATGCACGACGGCAAGATCGTAGAGGATACGGGTGCGGCCAAGGCATATGAAGCCCAATATCATGCCGATTCGATAGGGCGCAGCAACGCCAGAGCGAAGCGCAATGATGAGAGCGGCATAACTTACGGGACTCAACTGAAGCTGGGAGTACGCAACACTTTCAACTTACCGGCAAAGTTCCTGCTGCTCCTTCTGGTGTTTCTTTTTGTGGTAAGTTCTGTCAGCGCGCAGTACGTGTCGGTAAAGAAACAGAAAGATACTGTATCCGAACAGGGCTGGAACAACTTCTTTGCCAATTATGATCCGAAGAGGATAGTAGTAGAGAAGGAGGACCGCACCGCGTTCACGAAGGCCGACTATGAGGCTCTTGAAAATGCGCCGCACGTAGAGAAACTGGTCCGCGAGGACATCGTATACGATACATCGGTTTACATTGAGAATGAACAGTTCTCGTTCTACGGATACATGTCCGAACTTCGCAATCTGGACAGGGAACTGGATCTCGGAAGCATGCCTAAAGCAGATAACGAGGTCGTCCTTTGCGGCCTGGATGACGGCTGGACCTTTGGCGATCAGCCTGATGCCCTTATAGGTCAGACATACAAGGTGAGTACGGGTGAAGGCGCTGAGCACGATATAAAAGTGGCCGGTATAGCAATGCTTCCGGAAAGCGAGATCGTCAATGACGAATATCCTGAAAGCATCATCTATTTTTCGGACAACATGATAGCTGAGATGCGCAAGGACCTCTATGCCTCAAACAGCACGACTACCATGCTGATCAACAGTGTGGAGGAACAGCTGATGGCGGGAAGAGGCGGTCTTGTGGTGAACGAGAACGTTCCTGAAGGCTACATCCTTCTGCCTACCAGTTACGATCAGGGGTTCAAGGAAGGCTATGCCGCGGGCAACGAGGTCGTACTCAAGTGCAAGGCTCTTTATTACGAGCAGGAGCTTACGCTCATGATAATGGGCACATACGGCGAAAAGACGTTTGAACAGAAAACGGGCCTTACAGACCTGGCTCTGCACGACGGAGAAATATACATCAGCGAGATGGACTACCGCAGGCTTTATGAAAAGGGAAGTTTTCAGGCGTCGGTGTTCGTCGACGATACCAAGAACATGGACGGCATGAAGGACATGCTCGAAAGAGGCGGCTATCATGTGCTTGTGCTGAGAGACCACATCTATAATTTCATTGACAGCGATATCCTCAGCATAATCCAGCTGCCGATGGCAGTGATAGTATGCCTGGCGGTCTTCTTCATCGCGTACTTCGTCGTAAGGCTGATACTGAAGTCACGGGGCGTGTACTTCGCGACTCTCAGGATGCTTGGCATGGGCAAGAAACCTGCCTGCCGCATCATGAGGGTAGAGCTGGTGCTTGTGTGCATGATCGCTTACGCCCTGTTTATCCTGTTCGTTTGCCTGAACCGTATAGGAGTGGTCAGCGCCGGGAATCTGGTGGATTATATCGACTATCTGAAGATACGCGACTATGTCATACTCGCCTTCATCCTGCTCTTCATGGCGGTGCTCATTTCGGGCCGCTTCATGAGGACCATATTCAAGAGCTCCGCTATGGGGACATTCAGAGAGGAGGCGTAGGACATGCTGACATTGCAGAATGTAGATAAATACTTTTACCGCGGCAAGTCGAATCAGATCCATGTCATAAACGATACCTCTCTTGAGTTCGGCGAGACCGGTCTGACGGCTCTGCTCGGACCGTCCGGCTGCGGCAAGACGACGCTGCTGAACGTAATAGGCGGACTGGATAAGGCTGACAAGGGCAAGATATACATCAACGGAGAAAAGATCACCGGCAGGACTGCGGGCAGGGTCGATAAGATCCGCAACCTGAATATCGGTTACATATTCCAGAACTACAACCTCATCGACACCATGACTGTTTTTGATAACGTCGCCATGGTGCTCAAGATGGTCGGCATCAAGGATGAGGATGAAATAAAAGAAAAAGTCGAATACGCGCTCGATCTTGTAGGCATGTACCGCTACAGAAAGCGTTACGCCGATATGCTTTCCGGAGGCGAGCGTCAGCGCGTCGGCATCGCCAGGGCGATAGTAAAGAACCCGTCGATCATAATAGCCGACGAACCTACGGGAAACCTCGACAGCGCGAACACGCTTGAGGTAATGAACATCATCAAGTCGATTTCGCGCGAGAAGCTGGTCATTCTTGTCACGCACGAGGAGAATCTTGCAGAGTTCTACGCTGACAGAATAATACGCCTCAGGGACGGACAGGTCATATCGGATGAGATAAACCACAATGCCGAGGGCCTTGACTACAGGATAGAAAACAGGATCTATCTGAAGGATATCAAGGACAGGCGCGAATTGGGCGACGATGACTGCTCAGTACACGTATTTAATGAAAGCGGCGGAAAGATGGATCTCGACATAGTCATCAGCCGCGGCAACATATTCATTCAGACACGTGACAGCGGGACGCGCCTTGAGGTAGTAG
The DNA here is from genome assembly GCA_902776285.1 of uncultured Eubacteriales bacterium. Lineage (GTDB taxonomy): Bacteria > Bacillota > Clostridia > Peptostreptococcales > Anaerovoracaceae > Crickella. The sequence goes on along the minus strand of CACYPK010000005.1, from coordinate 7,496 downwards.
ACGATAACTCCAGCATAGAGCTGGTAAACGATCACTACAGGGCCATGACCGCGGAGGAAGCCGAGGCCCGCAGATTCCATGCGGACCGCTTTGAGCCGTCGGTCACTCCGAAGCATTCTTCAATACTGAATGTGTTCACCATGATCGCGTCCGGCTTCCGCACGGTGGGCAATTACCACATACTGAAAAAGATACTGCTTGTGGGATTCCTGGTCTCCGCGATGTTCATAACCTACGCCGTCTCCAACATGGCCGGCATACTGAACATGCCTGACGAGAAGTTCGTGCAGGATGACATGTCATATGTGGGCATCGTTCAGAAGAAGATTCCGGTAGATGACTATCTGACCTACGAGGAGGACCCTTCGGTCGATTACGCGCTGCCGGGTCAGGGAAAGATAAACATGCGGATGAAGTATGACGAGTACTGGCAGACGTCGTGGGGCAGCGCCACGCTGAGCGGGTCGCTGAGTTCTTCAGATGATCTTACGAGAAGCGATCTTATATGCGGAAAGCTTCCTGAGAACAAGTACGAGGTCGTTGTAGACAAGCTTGTGCTTGACCGTCATATAGACGAGGATCCTGACATCGTCCAGGCCGGATACAAGGTCCCTGAGGAGATGATAGGGCGGCATCTGACGCTCAATAACATGGATGAATTCACCATAGTCGGCTTCACGGACAAGAAGAGCCCTTGCATATACGCTTCGGAATCAATGTTCATCAACATGCTGGCAAACAACGGCAGTGAAGAAGATTACGAGGATTTCGAATACGAAGAAGAAGGCTTCGCTGACAATGAAGGCGGTCTCGAAGAGGAAGAGGGCGAGACTCCGGTCCCGACAGACTCGTCCGGATTGCTTGACTTCGGACTCTACGCGGGCAAGCTGAACCTGACAGAGGGCAGCAGCAGACCTGACAATGACTATGAAGTGCTCGTAGACAAGGAATACTCCAATACGATGAAGATCGGCAGCGAGATCAAGACAAAGGTCAACGGTCACAGACTGAAGGTGGTGGGCTATTACACGAGCGACACCGTCAAGGACAAACTCTTCGTCAATAACAACATGATAAAATACCGCCTGATAGCAAGTCAGGAGAATATGACCGTAAAGGCGGCGAAAGACAAGGAAACTACACTGGCCGCGCTCAAGTCGTACGGGCTCAAGGCCAGAGATCTGTACAAGTATCAGAAGAGCCAGTACAGGAAGAGCCAGCTGGCAATGGTGAGGGCTTTCCTGCTGGTCGGAGGCATCATCATAATAATATCTCTCATCGAGGTATTCCTCATGATGAGAGCATCGTTCCTGTCGCGCATCAAGGAAGTCGGTATTTTCCGCGCCATAGGAGTGAAAAAGTCAGACATCTACAGGATGTTTACAGGAGAAATATTTGCCATCACGGCGATAGCTTCGATACCGGGGTGGCTTCTGATGAATTACATAATCTACAAGCTCCAGGATGTTTCATATCTTGAGAACATGTTCGTGTGCAACGTGCAGACCGTGCTGATATCGCTGATACTGATCTTCGGCTTCAACATTCTGTTCGGACTGCTGCCGGTGTTCCACACGCTTATAAAGCGTCCTGCCGAGATCCTCGCGCGTACGGACGTGAACTGACGGCTAAGTGTTTTGCAGGTGAAAGAAATGATAAAAGGAAAAAGACTCGTATTTGTACTGATGACGGCGTTGTTTGCCGTGATGATCGCGTCCGCGGGCAGCGTTTACGCGGCTCAGAGCGGCAGCGAGAAGCCGATAAGAGCAGTGCATAACGTAAAGGTGGATGATACAAAATACTGCGTTTTCGTTCAGCATGACGTGGTGTTCACCCGTGAAGAGATCGCGGAGTTTGAAGACGACGATGAGTTTGTCGCCGAGATCTTGGATCGCGCCGGGTTTTATATGAAAAAGCCTAACTGCTACAACGAATCGCACAAGGCGATCACACCGGAGGAGTGGACAAAAACCGGCAGGCTCAAACTGCACGACTATGATGTCACGGCATTGCGCCAGGCAGAGCCTGTTGACGGAACGCCTTTCAAATACTATCTGGATGTCCTGATATCTCCGAAACCTGCGCCTGAGGAGCCGGCTGAACCTGAAGAGCCGGGTGATGACGATCCGGGCGAAGAAGAGGAACCGGAAGAGGAAGATCTGACGGATATGTACTCGACATACAAGCTGCTGAGTCCGTCCATTCTTCTGGTCACCGTTGCCACGGAGACGGACGCGGAATTTGAGGACGAGATATGCAAAGAACCGTCCAATGAGCCTGACGAACCGGAACCGGAAAAACCTAAGAAGCCTAAAAAACCTGAGAAGGAAGAAGAGGAAGAAGAAGAGGAGCCTGATGTTCCCGATGTTTCCGAGCCCGATGAAATGCTTCCTGAATACAGGACTATAAGCATGGCGGACAGATCCGGAGCGCCTATCGAGGAAACGCTTAAGGACGGCGACCCGGTAACACTCGAGTGGAGAGATTCCGGCAAGCGCGCTGATTCCGACAAAGGGTCTTTCATTGACCATGTTCCGGGAAGATATGCGGGGCTTGCGGCAGTCGCTATACTCGCGGCGGCCCTGATCGTGATACTTATCCTCATCAAACGCAGGAATGACAGGGGATAATGACGGAAGCATATTCAAGATCTGACCGCTTGCTGCGGAAGAAGTTTTTTCAATATCTTTTGCCGACGATGATCACATACGCGGCTCTTTCACTGAATGAGTTCGTGGACAGCATGCTGGTATCCAATTTGCTGGACAGCGACGCTATGGCCATCATCAGTCTCGGCATGCCTGTAATGCTCGTAATGGCGGCGGCGTACTCTCTGCTGGGAAACGGCGGAGCGACTGTTTACGCTCTTTCTTTGGGAAAGCGCGATCATGAGACTGCGGGAAGGAGTCTGACCTGCGCGACGGCCGCCGGCCTCGCGCTTGGGCTGCTGCTTCTTCTGTGCGGAAATCTGTTTTTCGGACCGCTGTCCCGGATGCTGTGCCATGACGCCGAGCTGCTTCCGGAATTCAGGACGTATCTGCGCGTCCTGCTTCTTTCTTCGCCGCTCCTGATAACTACGTTGACTTTCGTGTCTTTTCTGCCGGCGGCAGGCTATCCAAGACACAGCACTTTCATGAATGTTGTAGCCAACATCGTGAACATAGCGATGGACTATGTGTACATCCGCGTGTTTGGAATGGGAGTCGAAGGCGCCGCGTGGGCGACACTCACCGGATACGTCACGGCGGTCCTGATACTGGCCGTCATGATATTCGGAAAAAAGATCAGGCTGTATGTGTCGCGAAAGGGTTCATTGGGGCTGATACGCGGCATAGCCGTGAAGGGCGGACCTGACGCTCTTACACAGATAGGTTTCTCCCTGCAGTTCGCGGTGATCAACGCTCTGGCGGGAAATCTCGCGGGGACCGCCGGAATAGTTGCTTTTTCACTTTGCATACAAATGAATTCGATAGTGTCGATCTTTATCGGCTCTCTCATAGGTTCATCGGTACCGTTGCTCTCGGTGCTTCATGGGCAGAGGGACTTCCGCGGTGAAGAGGGAGTCCTGAAGACCGCGCTCAAGGGGCAGCTGATCATCGCCATATTGTCAGTTGCCGTCCTGGGATTGCTGGCGCCTCAGGCGGCCGCTCTGTACAACATTACCGGAGTAGCGGAAGCCGCTCTGGCTGCGCGGGCCATGAGGATATATCTTCTCACATTCATAGTGCGCGGAGGCGTTATAATCTACTTCAGATACCTGATGGTCATAGGCTTCAGCGGATATGCTTCGCTGGTGAGCGCTCTGGACGGATTCGCGGCCATAATACCCGTCGCGTGGATATTGAGTAAGTCATTGGGAACAGACGGTCTGTGGTTTGCCTTCCCGGTCACTGCTATTCTGATCATGATCTTCATCATCATAAGGAACCGCATGATAGAAAAGAGATCGGACGGCAGACTGAGGGGCATACTGCTGCTTGAGCACGATGCGGCCGAACCTGTTTTGGATGTGACCATCACCAATGACGCGTCCTCCATATCCGGCATAAGTGAAGTGCTTCAGGATGTATGCGAGAGGAGCGGGATCGACGGTCATGAGGCCATGAAAGCGGCGCTCGCTGTAGAAGAGATGGCGGTATATGCAGCCAATAAAAAAGACCAGAACGCCTACATGGACATTCTGGCAAGGATTTATAAAGGTAATGTGGAGATAGACTTCCGAAGCCTTGGCCCGCTATTCGATCCGTTCGAAGATACAGACGAGGATATGATCGAGAATATCCGCCTTCTGCGCGGCATTGCTTCAAAGATAGAAAATGATTATGTTCTTGGAATGAACTCGACCCGTATCACCATTGAAGCTGTATAGCTCTGCGGCGGAAAATGTCTGTTACAGATCTTCAGGTTCTTCCTCATCTTCTTCCATCCCTTTGAAGAGATGGACGCCGGCTTCCTCGAAGAACGGGGTCAGCGGTTTGACCATCAGCCTGGCACAGAAGTAAGCGGTGCCGCCCCAGAAGAGCACAGGCCACAGAACTATTATGCGGCTCAGCACATAAGGGTTGAACACCAGGAGGGCGACAGGGACAAGCCAGAGCGCGCACATAATGACAGTACGCGGCAGTTTGGAAATGCCTATGTAAAAGGCATTTTTTATTGTCTGAAAAACCCCCGCGTCAAACTGCGCTGTAAGAGCAAAGGCCCAGACAGCAGTGATCATCCATATGATGAGACCGATCACCGCAACAAAACGCTGGACGCGCATGACGGATCCGGCCGGATCTGTAAGAACGACAAGGTCAAAGATGAACACAGCTGCGGTCAGAAGAAATATCAGCCAGAGAAGTGTGGCATTCCTGAAATTGTCACGGAAATAGCGGAAGAAGTTGCGGCTTCTCCAGTTACCTTCCAGTGTGTTCATGTTGAGAGCGCATCTCATCAGAGCTGCTGAAGCAGCGCCCATCGTAATGATGGGTACAGAACATATTGTCCAGAGTACGCTAAGCACACCAATATCGGCCATTTTCCCGATCGCGCTCCAGATCGGAGCCTCGGAATCGAAGAATCTGTTAATAACTATACCTCCGTTATTACTATATCTGACGGGACTGAGATCCAGAGCGGCTCGCCGCTGCAATGTACAAGTCCGTCTTTTACATCTATCTTACCGCCGCCGATCAGTTCGTCATAAGAACCATCCGGAATATCGACAGAAACGTCTCCTTCGAGACCTTTTGGTGAGAACACTGCTATCTTGCAGTTGTTCCGGTCATCCCTTGTGAGAACTGCGATGCCTTTTTCCTCATCAGTTACGGCAAAGAAGATATCGTCAGGCGAGAGCGTCTCTTTTTTTAGCTCCGCAAGTTTGCGTATGTAAGAGGAAAGATCTTTGCCCGTATCCCATTCAATCTTGTCTGCATCAAACAGACTTGGTCTGTGTCCGACAGCAAACTCCTGACCGCCGTAGAGAAGGGTAGTACCCTTCAGGAAGAAGATAAGCGCGGTATAGTTCCTCAGAGAAATATCATCCTTGACTCTCGGGGCTATGCGGTCTGTATCATGGTTTTCAAGATAACGCAGCTTGTTGTAGTTTTCAGGATACGCGAAATCCTGGAAGTTCAGAAGATCCATCCAGTGCGCAAGGCTGCCTTTGCCGTCAAGATAAGCATCGAAAGCATCGCGCAGATCATATTCATATTCTATGTCAAAGGCTTCGTATGCTTCCACATCCGTGGCCGCCTTCATGCCGTGACGGCGGCACATGACGTTGAACGAGCGGTATATGCTTTCGGCAAGCCATACGAAGTCAGGTTTGATCTCAGCGACTTCCTTTCTGGCGCGGATCCAGAAATCCACAGGGACCAGAGACGCAACATCACAGCGGAAACCGTCGACCAGATACGCCCAGCCCTTGAGTGACTCCACCTGATAGTCCCATAGTTCAGGTACGTTATAGTCAAGATCGATGACATCGGTCCATTCTCCCACGTGGTTTCCCGGTTTGCCATCCGGCTTCTTATAGAAATACTCAGGGTGCTCGTTCCAGAGCACTGAATCCGGTGATGTGTGGTTATACACTACATCGATCATGCAGCGCATGCCTCTCTCGTGGATGGCATCGACCAGGGCTTTGAAGTCCTCAATCGTGCCGTATTCCGGATTAACGCTGCGGTAGTCCTTGTTCGCATAAGGACTTCCCAGAGACCCTTTGCGGTTTACCTCTCCGATCGGATGGATCGGGAGGAACCAAATGATATCCGTCCCAAGGTCCTTTATACGGTCAAGGTCCGGGATCATAGCCCTGAAGGTGCCTTCTTTTGTATGGTTGCGAACAAAAACAGAATAGATGACCTGCTTCTGCAGTTCGGGGTTTGTATCATGTGCCATTTCTCTGTCCTCCTTACCATTTACTATAAACAAGAAAAGTAAAAAAAACAAGCGGAGAGGTCTGAGGAGGAAAAAACTAAAAAATATGGTTGACAATCATAATAATTTTTGTGTTTGTAATTGAATTGAATAACGTAAGTTTTTATAATAATTAGGTAAGCTATCGAAAAGGCTTATTCTAAGTATTGGTTTTTTCTAAGGAGGAAATTATGAAGAAGAAACTATTCGTTCTTTTCCTTGCCTTCGCTATGGTATTCGCATTTGCTGCCTGTGGCGGCGGCGGTGAATCCGGCGGCGACGAGGGAACAGGCTCTGTGTATTGGCTGAACTATAAGCCTGAAGCTGATGAAGCTCTTCAGGGACTTGCTGCTGCTTATACAGAGGAGACAGGTGTTCCTTGCAAGGTCGTAACTGCTGCGTCCGGATCCTACAGTGATACACAGCAGGCAGAAATGGCTAAGTCTGAGCCTCCAACGCTCTTCAATGTCGGTAACATGAGCGCGCTGAAAGACTGGGAAGACTACTGCCTTACACTGGATGGCACTGATTTCATGAATGAGCTGACCACAAACGACTTCAACCTGGTCAACGCTAACGGCGAGACCAAGGCTGTAGGCTGGATCTATGAGTCCTATGGTATCATCACCAACAAGGCACTCCTGGAGCAGGCAGGTCACTCGCTCGATGAGATCAAGGACTTCGACTCGCTGAAGGCTGTTGCAGATGACATCCACGCCCGCGCAGGTGAGCTCGGCTTCGATGCGTTTACATCCGCAGGACTCGATGATTCGTCATCCTGGAGATTCTCCGGCCACCTGGCCAACATGCCTCTCTTCTATGAGTTCCGTGATGACGGAATCACAGAAAAGCCGGCTACTATCAAGGGAACCTACATGGACAACTTCAAGAAGATCTGGGATCTGTACATCACTGACTCCGCTCAGGACGCTACATCCCTGACAACAGCTACAGGCGACCAGGCTGAGGCTGAATTCGGCGAAGGCAAAGCAGTATTCTATCAGAATGGTACATGGGAGTGGGCTGCACTTACAGCAGATAAGTTCCAGCTGAACCCTGATGATATCACAATGATCCCGATCTACTGCGGC
>CACYPK010000004.1 GCA_902776285.1 uncultured Eubacteriales bacterium | reverse complement strand
TCGGCCTTGCCCGCCTTGAAGTGGAACGGACAGTGGTCGGTGGCGACCGTATCTATGAGACCGCCTTCCGAAAGCGCCTGCCAGAGCTCCTCCCTGTCAGCGTCCTTGCGGAGAGGAGGCGACATTATCGCCTTGAGGCCCTCCTGAGGATCCTCATAAGCCTCATCAGTCAGTATAAGATACTGTATGCAGGTCTCGACTCCGAGATTAGGTCTCTTCTCAGCTCTGGCCTTCATGACCTCATGCAGACCCTCGGCGCTCGAAAGATGCACTATATAGAGCGGAGCATCGCCCGCCAGAGCGGCCAGATGGATCATCCTGTTCACAGCCTCGGCCTCGACTCTCGGAGGTCTGCTGAGCGGGTGGTATTTTGCCTCGCCCTTGCCGGCTTCGACGAACTCCTTTCTGAGCTGTGTCAGAACGCCGTGGTTCTCGCAGTGCACGGTTATGACCACGCCCGCTTCCTTCGCTGCCCTCAGCACGTTGAATATCTCATCATCGAACAGCATGTAGTCATATGTCATGTATATCTTAGCGCTGCTGATGCCCTCTTTCTCCTTGAGTTCGGCAAGTTCTCTGAGCCTTTCCTCCGTGATCGGATGCTGCATGACTCCGTGGAATCCGTAGTCTATCACCGCCTTGCCGTCAGCGAGCTTGTGGTATTCGTTCACCTGATGCCACATGCTGCAGTCCTTAGGGCCGAATGCCATGTGGTCAACTATGGTAGTGGTCCCACCGCAGGCCGCGGCGACCGTTCCATCGTAAAAATCATCTATGGCGCGGGCGAATCCCACGTCGAGATCCATGTGCGTGTGCACGTCCACAGCCCCCGGAAGCACGTAGCAGCCGGTCGCGTCTATGACCTCGGCTCCATCGGCGCCGAGGTCCTCTCCTATTTCAATAATCTTTTCTCCGTCAACAAGTATGTCTCCCTTGAAGACTTCGGAATCTGTCGCTATATTGCCGTTTTTAATGAGTTTTTTCATGGTTTCTCACTTTATTTCTTGCTGTAGAACGTATCTTCGATTGGCAGGCTCGTCCTGAGCACTCCGTCCTTAGCGTAATACGCACCTGCTATCGCAGGAGCCGCCGGTATGGAAGTGATCTCGCCCACTCCCTTCGCGCCGTAGGAGGCATCAAGCAGCTTATCCTTTTCTACGTGTATGGCATGTATGTCAGGGATATCCGTAGCGCGGAACAGTCCGAGCGTTCCGTACTTTGCTGTTGGCACACAGTCCTTCAGAGGCCATGTCTCTGTAAGGGCGTATCCCATGCTCATCAGCACGCCTCCTTCTATCTGACCTGACATCGACAGCGGGTTCACCACCTTGCCAGCGTCAAACGCGGCGTATATGTCTGTCACCTTCCCTTCGGCGTCAAGCACCGCGACATTTGTCGCGAAACCGTACGCGATATGGCTCTTAGGATGAGGCTTGTCCGAACCCAGTTTGTCCGTCGGCTCAAAGTATTCGTATTCGAACTTTCTGCCGTTCATCCTGTCAAGAGTATCTTCGGTGACGCCCTCTTCATCCATGGCTTTTTTGAGCAGGAGCGCCGCTCCCCGCACGGCTTCACCTGTGACCAGCGTCTGCCTGGATCCGGACGTCGTGCCGGAATTCGGCGCGTTTTCAGTGTTGCTGTTTCCGATCCAGATCTTCGTTATAGGAAGGTCTGTCGCCTGCGCCACATCCTGTAAGAATACAGTCTGGCATCCCTGTCCAATGTCCGAAGCAGCTGTGAAGATCCATACCAGTCCGTCTTTTACGGTGATCTTTGCTCTTCCCTTATCCGGGAGCCCTACTCCCACGCCCGCGTTCTTCATGGCGCAGGCTATTCCTACTCTGTCCTCCGGCGCGTCGTCAAAGTAAGGCTTGACAGCGACCAGTGTTTCCTTCAGAGCCGTCGAGACGTCTGCTATCTGTCCGTTCGGAAGCTCAAGCCCCGGCTCTATGGCATTGCGGTATCTGATCTCCCACGGGCTGATCCCCACCTTCTTTGCCAGAACATTCAGGAGCGATTCAAGCGCGAACTGGCTCTGGCATACTCCGAAGCCTCTGAAAGCTCCGGCCGGAGGATTGTTGGTATAGTATCCGAATCCCCGGATATCCGTATTGTGGTAGTTGTAAGGTCCGACGCTGTGCGTACAGGCCCTCTCAAGAACAGGTCCGCACAGGCTCGCGTAAGCTCCGGTATCGAAGTTGATCTCGCAGTCCAGTCCCTGCAGTATACCGTTCTCATCACAGCCTATGGTGAATGTGCCCTCCATAGCGTGGCGCTTCGGATGCACCTTCAGCGACTCGGCGCGGCTGAACTTCATCTTGACCGGTCTTCCGAACTTAAGCGCGGCCAGAGCGGTAAGATGCTGGGTAGTAACGTCCTCCTTGCCGCCAAAACCTCCTCCGATGAGCTGGTTCTCAACCACTATGCGTTCCTGGGAATCCTCCCAGCCCAGCATTATGGCTACCTCGTGTCTGGTATCGTAGGCTCCCTGATCGGTCGAGAGGATCTTGACTCCGTCCTTGTAAGGGAACGATACCGCGCACTCCGGCTCAAGGAAGGCATGCTCCGTGAAAGGAGTCCTGAATGACGATGTGGCCGTGAAAGCCGATCCCGCCAGGGCCTTGGCGGCGTCTCCTCTTACCACATGTCTCTGCTGGCAGAGATTGCCGCTCTCATGGATCTTAGGCGCTCCCTCAGCTTTCGCCTCGGAAATGCTTCTGACCGGCTCAAGCGGCTCGTATTCCACCTTTACCGCCTTCTTGGCGGCTTCCAGTATGTACGGAGACTCCGCGACTACCACGCAGATGGTATCACCCATCATTCTCGTGATATCGCCCTCCGCTATCATCACGTCCCAGTCCTGCTGGATGTGCCCCACCTTGTTGTGCGGTACATCTTTCGCGGTGAGCACTCCAAGCACTCCCGGCAGCGACTCGGCTTTTTCCTTGTTTATCTTTTTTACCACCGCCCTCGGATAGTCCGAACGGACGGCTGATGCATACGCCATAGGAGGCATGTCCGGTCCGACTATGGCGCACATGTTCACCAGTGGCTCGTCTTTTCTCCATATCGTCGAACCCGGTTCGAGCTTGCCCTTTGCCGCGGCATCCTCGTATTCTTCTTTAGTCCAGCCGGTCTGTTCCATTATCAGATCAGGTCTGTCTGAAGGCACAAAGTACTCAGGACCGATGTCGTCCGGATACTTTCCGTAGCCCAGCACCTTTTTTCTGACGTCGATGCGGAATACGTTCTTTCCAACTCCGTACTGAGAGCTCTCGCCCCTGTTCTCGTAATTGGCTATGCCGGAGGCCAGCTCCGGGTCGTAATTCGATCCGACGACCGATATGAACTCATTCTCTTCAGGAAGCATCTTGCCCGTGAACTGGCTGATGTCCCTTATCTCTTCTTCTCCGCGCAGAATGGCGGCTGCTCTTTTGATGCCGATTATGATCTTTTTATATCCCGTGCATCGGCATATATTGCCCTTGATGGCTTTCTTTATCTCGCTTTCCGTCGGATCCGGCTCGCGGTCGATGAGCGCCTTCGCCGCCATGACCATGCCCGGGATGCAGAATCCACACTGTACCGAGCCCGCCGTTCCGAAAGCGTATACGAAAGCTTCCTTCTCGCGGAGGCTCAGACCTTCTACCGTAATAATGTTCTTACCTACAGCCCTGTCGGTGGTGAGGACGCAAGCCTTCACCGCGTGTCCGTCAACGACTATCGTGCATGTGCCGCACGCTCCTTCCGAGCAGCCGTCCTTGACGGAGTACAGCTTAAGATCGTCCCTGAGGTATCTCAGCAGAGGCTTCTTTTCTTCGGTAGTTCTTTCTATTCCGTTTACCGTAAATGTATAAGAAATGGTTCTCACCTCCTCTGCCGGATCAGTCAGCGGTCATCACGCCGTTGGAATCTCTTATGACTCCACGCGGACACTTGACAGCGCACATGCCGCAGCAGATGCACTTGTCCGGGTCGATAACAGCTATGTTACCGGTCACGTGAATGGCGTCTGCCGGACAGTTCCTCTCGCAAAGCCCGCAGGCTATGCATGAATTGACGCAGGCCTCGCGTGCGGCCTTTCCGGCATCGCAGTTGCTGCATTTCACCTGTATGTTGTAATCAGGCAATATGACCTCTATAAGGTGCTGCGGGCATGCCTTCGCGCATAGTCCGCAGCCTACGCATTTGGCTCTGTCGATCACAGGCGGCGCTCCGTCTTCCAGTCTTATCGCCGCCAGATGACACGCAGAAACACAGAGACCGCATCCTATGCAGCCGTTTGTGCAGCTGATGCTGCCGCCTCTGCAGCGTACGTATGCCTTTTTTCTTACCCTCTTTATCATGATCCCTCGTTATTCAAATCCTGTCGCCGGCATAAGAAAGGATGGCTTCAAGCACTCCGCCTCCGATGGCGAGCGCCTTATCGGAAATTGTCAGATGATCCGCGGATCTGCCTCTCGGATCGACGTCTCCGGATTTCATTCCTTTGGTAACAGGGACTCCGTCCTGAAGCAGTCCTCTGATCTTTCCGTCAGTCTGCGCGCAAACAGGCTCTCCGTCCACATTGCCGACGCGATCGCCCTCTTTGACGATGTCGCCGATGTTTTTCTCAGGATGGAATATGCCCGCGCGCGGCGCCTTGATGAGACGCCTTATGGTCTCACCGCCCACATTGCCCGGCACTCCGGTGTTCGGTATGGCAGAGCCTTCCCATATAACTCTGCCGAGTGTATGACCGCGCTTGGTCTCAACTACCGCGTGGCAGTCTTTGCCCGCGGTAAAACCCGGGCCGACTCCGATGACGAGTTTCGCGTCATCAAGAGCCGTTCCCGTATTCTTTTTTGCAAGGATCGCGTCGACTACGACCTCAGGTTTGAGTTCCCTGATGATCAGCGCCTCCGGATCCACCAGGACCGGAATGACGCCTCTTGATAGGCAGTCACGCGCTTCTTCAGCGTTCGCGGCCCTTTCCGCTTTTACATCTTCAACTACAGTACTGCCAAGACGGACGGCTTCCGAAAAAGCCACCGTCCTGCGTACCGCCAGAGGCACCGGCAGATCCGTCATGACCACATCTATCTTTGAGTGACGCAGTCTCAGCGCTATTCCGCTGGCGAGATCGCCGGCGCCCTTTATCACTACTAACATTTATCTTTTATCCTATCAGGTATGAATAATTATCTTTTACAGCCTTGATGAAAGCTGCGATGCCTTCAGGCAGCTTGCCGTCGGCCAGATCGTAATCGCCTGAGTTGCCGAACAGCCTTACGCGTACCTTGTCTCCGCCGAGCGGCAGGAATCCGTTGTTCTCGCTGTCCGCGAAGTCCTCTTCACTCCAGAACAGCGTGAATTTATCCTTGAACGGACGTCCGCTGTACGGACAGAAGACGGCGCAGTTGCCGCACTCGTTGCACATTCCGTCCACGTGGAGGATCTGCGGCTTTTCGAAGAACGGTACGTCGATGACGACATTCGCCCTGTTCGGACATACATCCGCGCAGACCTCGCAAACCGTGGAGCATCCGAGACATCTCGGGTCAGGCTTGCCTGCAGGCGGATCGGCGAGTATGCCCTTCTTCTCGAGCAGGCTGTCCATGTCGCCCTTGGCGTTGATTTCGGCGTACTTGTCGAACTTGACGCCGAGGATGGCGCTCGCGATAGTCTGAGCGTCCGCGATGGCCTTGACTACTGTAGCCGGACCTCTGCGGCAGTCACCTGCTGCATAGAGACCGTCAACTGTCGTCATGAGATTGTCATCGACAACAGGTCTGCCCCTGTCATCCATCTCGGCTCCCGCGTCTTCGTAGAGCCCGGCCTTGATGCGTTCACCTACGGCGCAGATGACTGCGGTCGCAGGCACTTCGGTGAATTCTCCGGTGCCAACAGGTGAGCGTCTTCCGCTCGCGTCAGGCTCGCCGAGTCTGCATATCTCGCATTTGAGCTTTCCGCCCTCTGCTCCGACCGGCGCCAGGAGTTCCATGAACTCTACGCCGTCTTCGATAGCCATTACCAGTTCTTCCTCATCAGCCGGCATGTTCCTTCTGTCTCTTCTGTATACAAGGCGTACATGCTCAACTCCCGGCTGTATCTTGGCGGCTCTCGCGACGTCCATCGCGGTGTTTCCGCCTCCGATGACCACAACGTCGGTGCCGATGTCAACAGAACCCGGAGCGGCCTTTACCGCCTCGAGGAACTCGAGCGCGTCGAGTTCATCACCGTATTTGAGAGTCTTGCGGCCCGGAGCCCATGCGCCGATAGCCATGATTATAGCGTCGAACCCCTCTGCCTTGAGATTCTTTACGGATGTGATCTCCTTGCCTGTCACCATCTTCGCGCCGTACGCGGAGCAAAGCGCGACATCCTTATCGAGAGCGTCGTCTCCGATCCTGAATCCCGGGATCACATAGCGAGGCACACCGCCCATCTTGTCATTCTTTTCAAATACAGTCACATCAGCGCCCGCTCTTGAGAGGAACGAAGCGGCAGCAAGTCCGGCAGGACCGCCGCCTACGACCGCTACCTTCTTAGCGGCGGCAGCTTCAGCTTTAAGGCCAGGCAGCACCTTGTCGAATGCCGCCTCAGCAGCCTGCAACTTGACCTCGCGTATGCGCAGAGCCGACTCATAGTGGTTCCTCATGCACCTGTCAGCGCAGGTGTGCGGACAGATCGTTCCTGTAGTGAACGGCAGAGCGTTCTTCTCGAGGATGATCTTCAGAGCGTCTTCATATCTGCCCTCGTCCATAGCGTCGAGGTACGCAGGGATATCCTGTTCGATCGGGCATCCGCCGCTGCATGGAGCCGTGAAGCAATCCAGCATAGGCAGGTCTTCGCCGTTCTTTCTGTCCGGAAGCGGTTTGATAGGCTTGCAGTTGCGTCCTCCCTTCTGTGAAAACTCTACAAGAGCCTCCACCTTTGCCAGATCGACGCCCTTGAATCTTTCATTTCCGCAGTCCATCAGTTTTTCGCCTATCTGGCTCATCCTCTGATAGCCGCCCGGCTTAAGGACAGTCGTAGCCATCGTGATAGGCCATATGCCCGCGTCGAATATCTCAGCGATATTGAAGAAGTCAGCGCCGCCGGAGAAGCTGATCCTCAGCTTTCCGTCAAACTGCTTCGTGATCCTTCTCGCGAGTTCAATGGTCAGCGGGAAGAGGCTGCGTCCGGACATATACATTTCCTCGGAAGGAAGCTCTCCAGCCTTGACATCCACAGGGAAGGTGTTGGTGAGCTTGACTCCGAACTCGAGGCCCTTCTCATCGCAGAGCGCCTGCAGTCTCTCAAACATAGGGACTGCGTCTGCCCACTGCAGGTCCTCAAGGAAGTGGTGGTCGTCGAACGCGATATAGCTGAATCCGAGCGAATCCAGGCGCTCTCTGGCGAACTCATAGCCGAGCAGCGTCGGGTTGCACTTGATGAATGTGTTGAGTCCCTTCTCCTTGATCAGATAGGAAGCGATCCTCTCGATCTCATCAGGCGGACATCCATGCAGCGTCGATTCGGTGATCGAGCCGGATATCCTTGCCGGGATGGACTTTACGAATTCCTCATCAACGACTTTGAATTTGCCGTCTTTTACAGCCTGAAGCGATACTGCCATCGCGTCCTTGAACACCTCTGTCTCAGATGCGTCTTTCATGCCGTCGATGTATGTATCCACTTTGTTCTTCTTGATGCCCTCGAGGTCATAGCCTACGGACATGTTGAACACGAATCCGTCAGGATCGCCGAGTCCGAGCTCCTTCGCGAGGATCTTGCAGATGAACCATGCCTTTACGTATTCATCAAAAGCCTGATGTACATAAAGCTCCGTCGACCATTCGCAGTTGTAGCACTCGTCGTGAGCAGTGATGCATGGCTTTGCGACGCAGGCCGCGAGGTCCGGACCGTCCATGTCCTGAACTGTCTTGAGTTCGAAGAACCTTGAGCCCGCAACGTAGGACGCGATGATGTTCTGAGCCAGCTGCGTGTTAGGGCCGGCCGCCGGTCCGTACGGCGACTCGATCTTCTCATCAAAGATCGGAAGCGCCTGGCCGTTTGTGTGTTTCACCATCTTGGAAACACCGAATATACTTCCGCTTTTGCCGTATTCGGTCAACACCCAATCCAGCAAATGCTTATACGGCATCGGTCTCATAATATCACTCATAATAATCCCTCCTAACTGTTTTACTGAGACTCAAAAGTGCCTTCCCGGGAGTACGGCTCTCGCCTCACTGCGGCTTAACGCAGCGGTACTAAGCTCTGACTTCGCCTTCGGCTCGTCAATCGCTAAGTGCCGGCTGCCGCAGAGCCTCCCGTGCCCGCGCTTTTGAGTCTCATAAACGCTTCTGTGATCAGTATTCTCTGTGATTGAGTTCGCCCCAGAGCTTCTTGCTCTGCTCCAGAGTCCAGGCGTTGATCGCCTCTTCATCTATATCTACAAATTCTCTGTCTTTGTACAGGACCTTTCCGTTGATTATCGTTGTCCTGCAGTTCTTGCCCATGAAGCCGAAGATCATGTGGCCGTCGATGTTGGCGTCTGAGAACGGTGTGAACGGCTTGTAATCCATCACGATGACGTCCGCTGCCGCTCCTGCCTTCAGGATGCCCAGAGGCTTCTTGAAGTACTTGGCCGCGATCTTGCGGTTGTTATCGAAGAGCATGCTCGTTCCTTCCATCCACGCGACGTTAGGCATCTGAGCGTTGTGTCTCTGGATGATCAGGAATACCTTCAGGCTCTCCAGCATGTCGTGCGTGTACGCGTCGGTACCCATTCCGACGGTGATGCCCTTTTCAATGAACTTCAGTACAGGCGCGCAGCCTACCGCGTTGCCCATGTTGGACTCAGGGTTGTTGACTACCATGGTGCCTGTCTCCTTGATGATATCCATCTCGGCCGGGCTCACGTGGATGCAGTGTCCCAGAAGCGTCTTCTCGCCGAGGATGCCGTTGTAGAGCAGCCTGTTGACCGGCTTGCAGCCGTAGTTTCTGATGCTGTCGTAAACGTCGTTCATGCCCTCGGATACGTGGATGTGGAAGCCCGTCATGCCGTCGTTAGCCTCTACCATCTTCTCGAATGTCTTGTCTGAAATGGTGAAGAGAGCGTGTCCGCCGAACATGGCCTTGATCATGTCATCGTCTTCCTTGAGAGCCCACTTGGCGAAGTCAGCGTTCTCCTTGATGGCCTCCATGGTCTTCTGCTCGCCGTCTCTCTCGGATACTTCATAGCAGAGGCAGGATCTCATGCCCAGTTCCTTGGCTACGTCCTTGATAGCGAAGAGCGAACCCGGTATCTCGCAGAAGCTCGCGTGATGGTCAAAGATAGTTGTTACGCCGTCTCTGATGCAGTCGAGAATGGTCGCGTAAGCGCTGGCCTTTGTGCCGTCTATCGTCAGATGACGGTCGATGTTCCACCACATCCCGTCGAGTATCTCAAAGAAGTTGGTCGGGTTATGGCCTTCGATCGCAAGACCTCTGGCAAGGCCCGAATATATATGCGTATGCGCATTTATAAGACCCGGCATGATCACGCCGCCCTTGGCATCCACGAATTCAGCGTCAGGATAAGCCGCCTTCATGTCGGCCAGACTTCCCACATCCTTGATGACCTCGCCGTCGATAACGACAGCGCCGTCCTTCAGATAAGGGAACTCCGGGTCTCTGGTAATTAACTGTCCATTTCCGATCAGTAACATGATTCATCCTCCCTTCTGGATTGCCCGGGTGTGATTTCAGAATAATATCGTGATGATTCACACCATTTCAGGCTTAATAATCTCTGATTTGTTGTTATTGATCCCGATTTGTGTGAAATCTAGAGAATGTTTGCTGATTTCACACCCGTTTCTCTGTTTTCGGTGTGATTCTTTGGGATCATCGGTGAAAACCACACCATTATTCACTTTTATGTGTCTTTACCACCCTCGTTAGCGCGGTATTGGTGTGAAATGATCTCTTTAAGCTGCAGTTTCACACCCTTTTAAGCGAAAGCCCATGCCCTGTCTGAATAAGTATGTGCCCTGCCACATGTGCGGGTGTATTTGCATAGGTTTTCTTCCTGCAGCTACACCGCCTTTCGTGATTATTGCCTTTAACTCCTCATCAAAGTGGCATGTGGGTGTATCTAACTTAAAAGATCCTTCGCATATACACCCTCTTTTGATACTTGGGTGTATTGCAGGCTTTTTTTCTTTGTTTCATACACCGGACGGTGCTTTTTCAGCAATGATCTCGTTTTGAGATGGGCTTTTGGGTGTATCAGCGATTGTTTTTATATCGTATCTACATCCACATCGCATACGCTTGTGTATTTGTTATGTTTTTCCCTAACCAGATACACAGATGTTGGATCATTTGAGATGAGACTCCCCTTACATTAGCCTGTTTGTGTATTCCACAAGGAAAAAACTCCTTGCATACACAATTTTTCGTTATTGTTGTGTATATCGGTCCCATCTTCTCCTTTTCATACACAAAAAGTATGTATTCCGATGATGTTTCACTTGAAAATCTGCTAATTTGTGTAGCATCAGCACAGTTTCGTTTGTTCCTGCACAACACTCGTTCAGAGTTGCCAGGGTAGGATTTATATCTTACCCAACTCGCGGAGTATCTTTTCAGGCGTCATAGGCCAGCTTCTCATCCAGACGCCGCACGCGTCGTGGATGGCGTTTCCTATGGCAGGAGCCGCGCCGTTGCACGCGATCTCCGAAATGGACTTGGCTCCGAACGGTCCGTCCGGATCGTCCACATCTATGAGCACAGCCTTGAAGTCATCAGGCTGCTCGCTTATCATCGGGACACCGTAGTCAGTCATCGTTGCGTTAACGCAGCGTCCGTACTTGTCGAGTATCATGTCCTCGTACAGTGTATGACCTATCGATTTGAGCGAAGCACCGTACATCTGGCAGAGAGCGGCCTCCGGATTGATAGGCGTTCCCGCGTCCTGTATGGCGTAGAACTTCTGGACCTTGACTTCGCCCGTTCTCACGTTTACGGCGACCTGCGCGAAGTGCGCTCCGTAAGGTACGGATGACGCCGCTGTCGTGAAGCTTCCCGGCGCGATGAGGTGACCGCGGCCTGTTCCTGAAGTAGTCGTGTGGATGATATCGTAATACGATAACTCTTTACCTGTCTTCTTGGATCTCGCGACTCCCGGCCAGTCGACTTCTATGTCTTCTACGTCTTCTCCGAGCTGGTAAGCCGCTTCATCGAGTATCTTCTCCTTCAGATTTGTGGATGCCACTACCGCGGCATTGCCGCTGAAGAAGGTTCCTGACGAAGCGTATGAGCCTGTATCAAATGCTCCGGAGTCTGTATCTCCCGAAAGCACCGTTATCCTGTCCATAGGCACGCAGAGTATGTCGCTTGCGACCTTTGCGATGATGGTATCGAGGCCTGTTCCGATATCCGCCGCTCCCGAGAGCACGATTATCGATCCGTCCATCTCGAGCTTGGCGATCGCGTTGGCGTGGTCGAGTCCCGGAAGTCCGGAACCCTGCATTATCATCGCGAAGCCCTTGCCGATCTTCCAGTCAGGATCATCGCTTTCCTCACGCTTGCCCCACTCTATCATCTCGCAGCCCTTCTCGACTGCCTCTCTTAATCCGCACGATCCTACAGGCACCACGTTTCCTTCGCGGCCCTCGCCGAGTCCCCTGAGGATCTCGAGCATGTAGCCTTCTTCTACGTGGTTCTTCAGCACCATCTCCTTGTAGTCGACACCCAGTTTGTCGGCCAGCTCGCACATGGCCATCATGAGACCGTATGTGCCCTTAGGCGTGCCGTAGCCCTGGTACGCTCCCGCAGGAGGCGTGTTGGTGTAGTAGATCGTCAGATCGTATTTCATGTTGTCGCACTTGAACAGCGGCAGAGTCTTTGAACAGCTGTTCATAGGCACCGTAAGCGCGTGGTTTCCGTAAGGTCCGGTGTTGGCGTCAACCTTGAGGTAGATGCCCGTGATCGATCCGTCCTTCTTGCCGCCCATCTTTACATGGACGCGCATCGGATGCCTGGTGGAGTTGGCTATGAACTCCTCTTCGCGCGTATTGTGGTAAAGCACAGGTCTGCCGGTCACGTAAGTGGCGTAAGCCGTGAGATCCTCTACGAGGATGTCCTGCTTGGAGCCATAGCCGCCTCCGACCCTGGTCTTTATTACATGTATCTTGTTTTCCGAAAGCCCGGTGACCCAGCTCACGATGCGGCGCACGTGGTAAGGTACCTGCGTGCTGGCGTAGATGATGAGTCTGCCGTTCTCGAGCTTGGAGAAGCAGATGTGCGTCTCGAGAGGCGTATGCTGGATCTGGCTGGTCTGGAACGTCGCTTCAACGACGGCGTCAGCCTCTTCAAAGGCTTTGTCGACATCGCCGATGCCGCCGTGGTTAGCCGCCGCAACGTTGTGTAGGATGTCTCCGTGGAGCGGGAACTGATACACTACCTTTCCCTCTCTCTCGTCTCCGGACAGTTTGGCGTTGTACTCGTCCAGATCGTCCGGAGCGCCCGCGTTGTACTGCACCCTTCCGTTGTGTACCAGCGGAGCGCCTTCAGCCATGGCCTCCTCGACCGTGAAAACGGCCTCCAGAGGCTCGTATTCCACTTCGATGAGGTCTCGTGCCTTAATCGCTTCTTCGAGCGTCTCAGCGACGATAGCGGCCACACGGTCGCCAACGTGTCTGACCTTCTTGTTGAGCAGTTTTCTGTCATGAGGCGAAGGTTCAGGGTTGCCCTGTCCGGCTGACATGTATGTGGCGTCGGAGCAGTTGTACGCTGTTATCACCTTGATGACGCCCGGCAGAGCCTCTGCCTTCGAAGTATCTATCTTGTTTACATAGGCGTGAGCGTAAGGTGAGCGCAGGACGACCATGTAGCATGTGTCGTCATCCACGTAATCCTCTACGAACGCCCTCTCGCCCGAGACGAGCTGCGGAGCGTCCACCTTAGGCATCACCTTGCCGACAGCCTTCAGGTTCGGCCTGAATTCAGGCGCTATCTGAGTCTTGTATTTTCCCGTAGCGAGTTTTTCCTTGATCAGATCCGCGGCGAGGTAGTAATGCTCGTATCCGGCGTCCCTGATGAATATTCCCGAAAGGATGTCCTTTACGTCTTCTCTTGAAGGATTGTGGTTCTTTTCGAACAGCCATGTCATAAGCAGCGCTGCGGCAGGCGCGTTGTAAGCGCTCTGCACGACTCCCGCGTCTACGAGAGCCTGCTGCACTACCGAAAGATGCATCGAATCGCCCAGTGAATCAGGCGTGATGATCTCGCAGCCCTCTGCTTCTCCCGCCAGAACAAGGTTGGAGAACACCGGGACATCGTTCATTATGACTGTGTCGCTTCCGCAAAAACCTTCGGCGTCATCGCTGTCACGGACGGCAAAATTGCCGTTCATCAGCAGCATCTCGCGCAGTCTCCTGGTCGGGTCGATATCGAATGACCGTTTTTTGCCGTTTATGGTACAAGTGATCATGTCTATACCTCCTTCCCCTTGAGCTTTCTGTGAAGATCGAAGGCGGTCACCGCTATCAGGTAGCGCTTGTATGCGTCGCTCCCGAACATGTCATCTTCAGTGTGAAGTCCGGTGCAATCTCTGACCATCTTTATGATCGCTTCTTCGCTGATGTCAGGATCTTCATTGAAAGCCTTTTCCAGATCGCAGAAGTGAAGCTGTCCGACGTTCTTTACCCCGCCTGCCATGTATATGCCCTCTTCTGTGAGCGCCGCGCTCATTGTGAGGACAGCGTGGCTCTGAGCGGTATTGGCATAGCGCTTGGACACCAGCCTGATATCTTCAGGCACAGTGACCGACACGATCAGGTCGTTCCCGTAAGATTCCTTATTTTCGAGATACTCCTGTATTCCGACCCTAACGGTCTCCCCGCTTTTGCGGCACAGCTCGATCACCGCTCCGGCTACTGTCAGAGCCGGGATCAGATATGAATCGCTTCTGTTGGCGGCGATGTTTCCGGCTATGGTGGCCATGTTGCGCTTTGTGCGCGAGGCCATGAAAAGCGCGGCTTCCTTCAGATACGCCGGTATCCATTCGGATTCCACGATCTGCTGGAATGTGCACATCGAGCCGACAGTCACATATCCGGCATCCCTCTCGATGCTTTTGAGGGCGCCGCACTTCTTGAGCGAGATAAGAACGTCAGCTTCCCCGGCAATATCCGATCCGAGCCGGTTGACCTCGGTACCTCCCGCGATGAAAGCCGCGGATGATGTCTTGGCATCGACCGCCTCAGCCGGGGTTTTTGCCAATATGAGTTTAGTTGCCATTTTTCTCCCCCTTACCCTACTTGAAAGGCATCGGCTCAGGATATTCCGTGATACCCTGAGAATTGACGAGTTCGGCTTCCTCGTACTTGCCGAGATGTCTCAGCATCGTCTTTTTGACAGCGCGGAAGATGTTCTCATAACCCGTGCATCTGCAGAGATGTCCCGAAAGGGCCTTTCTGAGCTCGTCGTCGGTGTACTCCCTGCCGGAGTTTACTATCTCCCAGCTTGTCATAATGAAGCCCGGAGTGCAGAATCCGCACTGTATGGCTCCTTCGTCTACGAACGCCTGCTGGATGTCCGAAAGCTCTCCTCCCGGTCCCGTAAGACCTTCGAGAGTCCATATCTCCTTGCCTTCTGCCCATACCGCGAGATATATGCAGGAGTTGAAACCCTCGCCGTTGATTATCACGGTGCAGGCTCCGCACTCTCCTACCTCGCAGCCCTTCTTTACGGAAGTCAGGTGCAGATCGTTTCTGAGCATGTCCGTAAGCGATGAGCGCACGTCTACGACCTGCTCTATTTCCTTGCCGTTGACGGTGCAGTGGACCACTTTGTACTGTTTAGCCATTTATCTCACCTCCTGCCATGCTCACGCACTCACGAAGCGCGCGTTCCGCCATGACGACGGATATGT
Organism: uncultured Eubacteriales bacterium; assembly: GCA_902776285.1. Lineage (GTDB taxonomy): Bacteria > Bacillota > Clostridia > Peptostreptococcales > Anaerovoracaceae > Crickella. The sequence continues at coordinate 83,667 of CACYPK010000004.1, read as the reverse complement.
GCTGACGGAGAGCCTTGCCCGCGCGCCAACTGTCACGCGGATTGATGTCTTCGAGGACTGTCTCCGCGAACTTCTTGATATTCTTGTCAGTTATCTTCTTTCCGTTGATGAACGCCTCAGCGCTCGGAGCGCGTACAGGTATAGGCGAAGCTACGCCGTAGCCTATGCGGACTCTCTCAAATGTCTTCTTGTCTTCGCTGAGCCTCACATTGACCGAGCAGCCCGTCGTAGCGATATCCAGGGCGTTTCTCATCGAATACTTAATGTAGTGGCCGTAGCACCTGTCGTAGGATTCCTTCGGGATAAGGATCGCTGTCTGTATCTCCGCAGGCTCGATGTTAACGACCTTTGCTTTGATATAGAAGTCCTTGATAGGCACGCGCCTTACTCCGTTAGGACCTGTCATCTCCATGACCGCGTCCCAAGCCATCAGAGTCGAAGCTGAGTCGGCCGAAGTCACGCCGTTGCAGGTGTTGCCGCCTATGGTGCCGATCGCCCTGATCTGAGGGCCTCCCACCATATCGACAGCCTCACCGAGGACGTTTATGTATTTCTGAATGATCGGATCTTTCGTTATGTGAGAGAAGCTTGTGAGCGAACCGATGCGGATGTTCTCCTCTTCATCGATGCTTACTCCGCGGATCTCGTCGAGCATGTAGATGCTGACAAATTCCTTGCCGGCCCTTCTGCCCTCACGTATCTGAACGAGCACGTCGGAGCCGCCCGCCAGTATCTGCGCTTCAGGGTGTTCCTGCAGCAGTCTGACGGCATCCTGTACGCTTTCAGCTTCATACAGAGCTTTTATGTCATACATGCTACTTGCCCTCCTTTCCCTCTTCTTTTCTCCAAGGATCGTTTATGAGCCCCGCGTCGGTAAACTCGCGGAACAGCGTGTGCGGTGACAGCGGCAGTTCATTTATGTACAGCCCTGTCGCCTGACCTATCGCGTTCCTGATAGCCGGAGCGACCGGGCAAGCAGGAGGCTCGCCGAGTCCCTTTGTTCCGTACGCGCTGGTAGGTTCGTAGTTCTCTACGAAGTCAGCGACCAGTCTAGGGTGATCCATGAACGACGACATCTTGTAGTCGAGCAGGTTGTTGTTGAGCGGCCTGCCCGTCTTGGCGTCCCACATGAGCTTTTCCGAGAGAGCGTAGCCGATACCCATGCTCTGTCCTCCGTGGACCTGCCCTGCCGCGAGCAGAGGATTGATGACCTGTCCGCAGTCATGCACGTTCACTATGTTGAGCAGTCTCACACGGCACATCGGTATGTCTACTTCTACCTCCGCGAAGCAGCAGCCGAATGAGTACGCGTTCGACTTGATCTGATAAGTCGACTCAGCTGTAAGATGCTGCGAACCGTCAGTTGTGTAGAGCTTTGAAAGTGCGAGTTCTCCTATCGTCATGAGCTCGCGTCCGTCGGTCGTCCTTATGATCTTGCCGTCGACAAGATCGAGGTTGTAGACCGGCATGCGCGTGAACTGATGCGCCGCCTCCAGCACTTTTTCCTTGAGGAGCAGTGCTGTCTGCCTTACCGAGAAGCCGAGCGTGTATGTGCCTCTCGAAGCGTATACGCCGGTACCGAACGGTGTTATGTCTGTATCCTGGCATGATACCGGATGCACCATGCTGAGTGGTATGCCCAGGGTATCCGCGATCATCTGAGCGGCAGCAGTGTCCGCGCCCTGGCCGATCTCGGTCTCGCCGAGCTGGAACTGTACCGAGCCGTCCTGGTTCATGACTATTCGGCAGGATGAAGTCTCAAGCGCGATCGGATATACGGCTGTGTTGTACCAGAATGTGGATACCGCGATGCCGCGTCTGATATCGCCCTTCTGCTTAGCGTATTTTTTGACCTTGTCGTAGTAGCCGATGATCTCAGCTCCCTTGTCGAAGCACTGATTGAATGTATCGGAATAAAGCTCGTTCTGCGAGAACGCGTGATAGTATCCTACAGGCATCAGGTTCTTGCGGCGGAACTCGAGCGGATCCATTCCCATCATCCTTGCGCAGTCCTCCGCGTGGCATTCGAACGCGTAGCTGGCCTGAGGCATTCCGTATCCTCTCATCGCTCCCGCGACAGAACGGTTTGTGTAGACCGTCCAGGTCTCTCCGTCGATGTTGTCGCATGGGTAGAGCTGCGGGAAGGCGTTGAGGCCCTTTGCCGCGATCGCGTGACCGTGCGAGCTGTACGCTCCGTTGTTGCACCATGCCTTGATGGTACGGGCCGCGAAGCTTCCGTCAGGTCTCATCCACGATGTGATATGGTATCTGATCGCGTGCCTGATGCGGTTGCAGATGAATGTCTCTTCACGCGGGACGTCGAGCTTCACCAGGCGTCCTCCGAGCTGCATGCATATCCACGCGCACAGCGGTTCATAGAGCACGTCCTGCTTGTTTCCGAATCCTCCTCCTACATAAGGCTTGATGACTCTGAACTTGCCCCAGTCCATTCCGGTAGCCTGTCCTATGACACGCCTTGCTATATGCGGGATCTGAGTGGATGATACCACCACGGTCCTGTCGCCCTCGCCGTAGGCATAGCAGATGAAGTTCTCTATGTGGCAGTGCTGCACAGGCTGGGTCTCGTACCAGCCCTCGCACTTGGTGAGTCCCGGCTCCTTGATCGCTTCTTCTACGCTTCCCATGTGTATCTCGGTGTGTGCGAGAACGTTATTAGGGAATTTCTCGTGCAGAAGCGGAGCTCCTTCTTCCATTGCCTCCTGAGCGTCGAGCACGAAAGGAAGTTCCTCGTATTCGACGGACTTTTCGAGAATGGCGAGCGCCTGCGACGCTGCGACTTCATCCTCTGCCACGACCGCTCCGATGTCATCGCCGTAGAACAGCGGATGATCGGTCATGATCAGACGGTCGGCTATGTCCTGATGATGAGGATCCGTTGACCACGGATGGCCCGCGGTCGGGAAATAGTGTTTTTCTTTAAGGTCGAAGCATGTGAAGACGCGTACCACGCCGGGTATCTTCTCGGCCTCACTCGTGTCTATGGATTTGACGATGCCGTTGGCCACCGTGGAATGGAGCACCCTTATGACGAGCGCGCCGCTCGGACACATGTCGTCAGTATATTTGATGCGTCCCATCGCCTTGTCATAAGCGTCGAGCCTTGTCACCGCCTGTCCTATATATTTGTTGGACATGCTCTGCCCTCCTTTCTGAGAATAGTGCTTAGTCTCTGTTGATCTTTATCATTACCTTCGTTACGAAGTTATTACTATCTGCTTCTATGAACTGATCGATGATGTCGATACAGATCTCCGTGTCGCTGAGGCTGCAGCCTTCGTCGAGTATTCCCTCCGCTGCCGCGCGCATCCTGCTGAATGTCTCTCCCAGCCTTTCGTGCGGGCCCTTGTGATAACCGACAAGGTATTCCTCAGGATTCAGAACGCGTATCCTGTCGCTGTATCTGTCAAAATTCGCAGTCTCCTCACCCGGGATCATTACAGCGAACGTCGTTTTATCTTCCGTGTAAAACACGATCGTCGGATACAGATAGAACTGCTCGTTTACAAAGATCTCTTCTATCCCTCCGATTTCGATGTAGTAGATATCCTCTTCAGAGCAAACAAAAACCTGATCGAACGCAGCATATTTCATCTCACGATTGACCATCGCGAATCTGTCGTTCATCACCGACTCCATCTTGAGCAGTTTCTCGTAATTCGCGCGGATCATCTTCATGCGTTTTCTCAGGTATTTTTCGGTATTATCCGGATTGCGTCCCGGCATGAACGAGCCGATATCGTCCAGCGAACAGTCGAGCTGACGCAGGAAGCGTATCATGCCGAGCGGATAGATCTGATCGTACTTGTAGGCACGCCAATTGTTCTTCGGATTCCTTATTTCCGGCACCAGCAAGCCCTCTTTGTCATAATGCCGCAGCAACTGGACATTGATGTCAAACATGTTTGCAAGCTCGCCTATTTTCCATGTCCTTTCATAGTGGCTTTTCATGGTTTTTGCCTTGCAGTTTCTGAGTTTGGATATACTCTTTCATCAAAATTATAAATGCTCTAAAGTACCAAGACAAGAGTCTATCATCAAAAACCTAACATTATTTTGGGTTTGTACTAAAAAAAGCCACGGGGACATGCCCCGCGGCCGCTTTTGAGCTTTATTTGTTTTATTTTATTCTGTCTTTTCGTGGTCTTCCTGCACATGATCGAACATGAGGTGTGTGTCCAGATCGACGATGTCGAGAGCCTCATCCATGTGCTCTATGAACGCCTCATATTTAGCAGGATCTTTCGGCAGCAGGATCTCCATGATGAGTCCGACTACGAATACTCCGGCCACCATGTTGCCCGCGAAGATCTCACCGATTATCGCCGGCAGATGATCGAAGAACCCCTCTACCTGAGTCACTCCTACACCGAGGCACAGCGCCGTGGCCGCGATCAATGTGTTTCTGTTGTCGAGTCCGGCTTCTATCATCATCTTGATTCCCGCCATCATGATGGATCCGAACATGATTACGGTGCAGCCTCCGAGTACGCAGTCAGGCAGCGTCGTGAAGAACGCGCCTATCGGCGGGAAGAGTCCGCCGAGGATCATGGCCAGCGCTCCGAACATGATGCAGAACCTGTTGACTACGCGTGTCATTGCGATGAGTCCTACGTTCTGGCTGAACGATGTGATCGGTGAGCATCCGAATACTCCGCCGGAAATAGCCGACATAAATCCGTCGCAGCAGAGGGATCCGGAGATCTCTTTTTCGGTTATGTCTCTGCCGAGTCCGCCCGTGCAGGCCGCCGTCGTATCACCTATCGTCTCTACGGCTGATACCATGAATACCAGGCAGAACGATATAATGGCGCCGGCCTGGAATTTAGGCTTGAAGGCGAAGAGTTCAGGCACCGAGAAGACTCCCATCTCCTTGATGGTGTCTCCCATCGCGGCAAAGTCTACCATTCCGAAGATCATGGATATCGCATAGCCGAACAGCAGTCCGAAGAGAACGTACATCTGCTTTGCGACGCCCTTCATCCTGATGTGGAATACCAGGGCCGCGATAAGAGTCAGGGTGGCGACTAAGAGGTTCTGCCACGCGCCTACCGGGTACTTTCCGGATGACGCGAAAGATGATACGCCGACGTTCAGGATGCTGAGTCCGATAGCGACTACAACGCATGAAGAGAGCAGCGGCGATATGATCTTTCTCCAGTACTTGGCCAGAAGTCCGAGGCAGCCTTCGAAAATACCTCCGACTATGATGGCTCCCACCATCACGCCGTAGTCCTTCGACGCCGCGGACATGCTTGCAGCCAGGAATGTAAACGACAGGCCCATTACAATAGGCAGTCCTGAACCTACCTTCCATACCGGATACAGCTGCACCAATGTACCGATACCCGCGATCAGCATGCAGTTCTGGATCAGCCTCGCGGTTTCTACCGCGCTGAACGGCTGTCCGTCATATACAGCGACCGACGCGATGATGATCAGCGGAGTGACGTTCGCCACGAACATGGCAAGCACGTGCTGGAGGCCAAACGGGATAGCCCTGCTGATCGGCACCCTGCCCTCAAGCCGGTATACGTTCTTTATGCTGACGCTTGTGTCTTTTTCTTTGTTCTTTCCGAGTTTCATGATTACCTCCCTGCTTTTGCCTTGGGATGACGGTAACGCATCCTTTTTCTCTTATGACTTAATTATAAAGACACATAAAGCGAAAAAAAAGCATCAATTTCTTTTCCGCGTCTCCGTAATGTATTGCCGCGCTGTTTTGCGGGCTGTACAATACTGTTATGAAACTGTGGAATTTCAGAGGCGAACAAAAGAGTATCACGGACGCTCTTCAGCTCAGATTGCCTGAGCATGCAGTGATAAGCGTCGTTGGAGCGGGCGGAAAGACCTCGCTTGTTTTCGCGTGGGCCCGCGAGCTTGCGGCAGCCGGCAAAAGTGTCGTCATAACGACCACGACACATATGTACAAGCCTGAGCGCATGGAGGAAGAAGGCGTCAGGATAGTGGTTTCAGATGATCCCGAAAGGCCTGACAAGGTCACGGCTCCTCCTGCCGGCGTACTTGAAAACCTGCGTGATACGGCTGATGTGGTCCTTATTGAAGCTGACGGTTCACGCCGCATGCCGCTCAAGTGGCCCGGCGACCTTGAACCTGTCATCCCTGATCATACTGATATAACCGTCTGCGTTGCCGGTCTTTCAGCCGTCGGAAAGCGTACTGAAGATGTCGTTTTCCGCGCGGACGAGCTGCCTGAAGCCATAAAGAGCGATACTGTCGACGTGAATCTCTTGCACAAGATCCTCGCGTCACGCAGCGGCGGGCAGAAAGGCGTCCGCGGAGAGTTCCGCGTCTTTCTGAATCAGGTCGATGATGACATAGACAGGCTCGCTGCTTCCTACAGACTGCAGCAGATACTCGGAGTGTTTGGGATACAGACAGCATGGGGCTCGCTCATTGAGCCTGAAGAAAGAAGGATAGCTGTCATACTGGAGGCAGCCGGCGACAGCAAGAGATTCGGCAGCAATAAGCTGCTTCACGTCATGGATGACGGACGTCCGATGATAGCTTCCATACTCGACTCCGTCCGCCCTCTTGATGTGTACAAAAAGATAATAGTCACTCAGTACGACGAGGTCGCCGCACTGGCATCTGACTTCGACACAGTCATGAATGACAGGCCGGATCTGGGGATATCCCGAAGCATGAAGCTCGGTCTTCTGGCAGCCGGCGATGCCGACGCGTATATGTTCTGCGTCTGCGACCAGCCGGGCCTTACGACAGAGGCACTTGAAAAGCTCATCGAGGCATATAAAAAAGGAACTGCCGGCATCGTTTCCCTTGCGTGGCAGGGACAGATGCGCAATCCCAAGATATTCTCATCCCGTTACAGGGAGGACCTCATGAAGTTATCAGGTGACACCGGCGGGCGCCAGATAATAGACGCTCATAAAAAAGATCTGCTCCTTGTCGAAGCAGAAAGCGAAGATGAAGTAAAAGATATAGACCGCCTCTGATCAGAGCGGTCTATACTATTTCAAGGAGCACTTCGATGGCTCCTCCGCATATCATGCCATCCTCCTCGACTTGTTTTCCTGTCATGTCGACATGCATTATCACGGGGCTGACCGCCTCGTTATTCTCTTTGCCGTCAAGATCGCGCAGCGCTTCTTTCGCGTAGTTCATTACAGTTGCCTCAGCGCATCCCCCTCCGATGGTCCCTCTTATGGAACCGTCATGCATCACGAGCATTCTGGTGCCCGCTCCCCTCGGAGCCGATCCCTCCTTGGATATTATGGTAGCCATCACCGCAGGGTCTCTTTCTTCTGAAAGCAGAGCTTTCATGATCTCGTGCGAAAAACCTTCTGCCCTTTTGCCCTTGTTCTTGACCTCTATGATCTCAGCCATTATCGCGACCGCTATCTCTTCGGGCGTCTCCGCGCCTATGTCGAGCCCTATAGGAGTGTGCACGGAATCGATGACATCCTGTGGGACGCCCGCGTCCGCAAGCGTCTGTTTTACCAGCGCTACCTTGCGGCGGCTCCCTATCATGCCGACATACGCGAAAGGCTTTTTCACTATTCTCAGAAGGCACTCGGCGTCTCCGCGATGTCCCCTTGTCACGATAATAAAGTACGTATCAGGTCCGCCCGGTATCTTATCCAGAGCTTCACCGAAAGCCATGCACATGCCTTCATCGGCGCCGCGGTCAAGAGCGTTCTGAATGAAACTCTCCCTGTCATCGACAGCGATTACCCTGAATCCCATCATCTTGGCAATTGCGATCACAGGCATCGACACATGGCCGGCGCCGCATATGACTATCTCCTTGTCTTTTCCAAGGAGTTCGGCGAATACACGCTCACCGCCTATCTCCGTCAGCCTTCCATCCGGCGCGGAGACGGCTTCGGACCCATGCAGAGCAAAGAAACCTTCCTCATCGCTCATCCAGACAGGCTCGCCCGAGGATACTATCATCTTTTCTCCCGCGTGAGCTCCATCGCAGACCGTAAAAAGGCGGTTCTCCAGATTTATATTCAGTTCATTAAGCACTTCATGGAATCTCATTGATCCTGCCCTAAAAGGAGTATTTGGTCTTCCTGCATTTTCAGATAGTCCGGAAGACCTTTCTTGTCTATGATCTTTTGCTCTTCGCCCTGTACGAACCAGCACAGAGGATCATCGCCGGGTGTGCGGATATAGTAGTTCTTTTCAAACGGAAGGTCGTCGACTCTCACGATATCGCAACTTATGCAGTTCTTCTGTCTCCCGCCCCAGACCGGCTCAAAGCAATGTGCTCTGTAACCTACACAGTTTACGGATGAAGGAACTGTCCTGTCAATGCTGAGTGTGATACCCCAATCAACAGCTTCGATGGTATGCTCATCTATGAGCCTTGCAGCTGAGAGGTTCTTGCAGCCCGTCAATCTTGCTGCCACAGAGTCCCCCGGATCGCTGAAAACGGATCTTGTCTCTCCGTGCCTGATGATCCTTCCGTCGCTTACTATGAAAAGTTCCTCGCTGAACCTGTAAAGCTCGTCCCTGCTGTGTGAGACCATCACGACCTGTCCGGCATAGTCTTCGAGCATCTCTAGCATCTCCACCTGCATGCGGTCCTTCAGATAGCTGTCCAGTGCCGAGTAGGGTTCATCCAGAAGGATCAGTTCAGGTTCTGTTACCATGATGCGCGCGAGAGCGACTCTCTGCTGCTGGCCTCCGGAAAGTTCGCCCGGAAGTTTGTCTTCGAAACCATCCATGCGGAAGCGTCTCAGCATATCCGCTGCCTTATCGAGGTTTTCTTCGGTCGCTCTGCCAAGACCGGCCATGACGTTTTTCATTACGCTCATGGTCGGGAAAAGAGCGTAATTCTGGAACATGTATCCCACATTGCGCTTCTGCGGCTTCAGATCGATCTTGCCTGCGGAGTCATAGAGTACTCTTCCGTTGACCTCGATATGTCCTGAGTCGACCGTCTCGATGCCGGCGATGCTCTTGAGCGTCATGCTCTTTCCGCTTCCGGACTCTCCCAGTATTCCTATTCTGGAGGCATCGCTTTCGATCAGCGCGTTCAGGTCGAATCCGCCTATTCTTTTGTGGATATCCGCGTACAGTCTCTTCATGCCGTACACCTACCACTTCCTGATGTTCTTCATGTGCTTGCCTGTGATCATATTGATCAGGAAGATAAGCACGAAGGCGATTATGAGCACTACGGCTACCCAGAACCCCGCAGTGACATAGTCACCATCCTGAATCACCATGGCGATGCGCTGCGATACAGTACCGGTCTTGCCCGGTATGTTGCCCGCAAGCATCGACGTGGCGCCGTATTCGCCCATTGCCCTTGCGAATGTCAGTATGGTCCCGCTCGCGATGCCGGGACCGGCGGTCGGTACGACGATGCGCCAGAATATCGATGTCTCCGACATCCCGAGCGTACGTCCGGCATAGACCAGATTCGCGTCAATCTGCTCGAATGCCGCTCTGGCGTTCCTGTACATGAGTGGGAATGCTATGACAGTCGCCGCCAGTATGCAGCCCAGCCAGGTGTGGACCACCTGGATGTTGAAAGTGTCGTTAAGGAATATCCCGAACGTCCTTCTGCGGCTGAAGATCAGCAAAAGAAAGAAGCCCGCAACGGTAGGCGGAAGCACCATGGGCAAAGTCAGTATCCCGTCAAGGATCGACTTTGCCCTATAGTCTCTCTTTATGACCTTGCGGGCAGCCCAAAGACCGAGGAAGAACGATATGACAGTCGCTACGGCCCCGGTCTTCAGTGATATCCAAAGCGGACTCCAATCCAGTGTTTTTGCTAGCTCGATAAAGCTGCTCACTTGCCCTCTTATTCTACGTTGGTATCAAATCCGTACTTCTGATAAAGAGCCTTGGCGTCATCGTTTGTGATGAAAGCGATGAAATCTGCCGCCGCAGCAGACTCCGCTTCATCCGCGTCCTGATTGACGATCTGCGCTACAGGATAGATTATATTGCCCGTAACATCGTAAGGTACGACCTCAAGGATCTTAACACCGTCCTCATGACCTACTGTATCTGAAAGATATGTTGTGCCTACTTCGCAGGATGCCTCTTCAACAGCCGCCAGGACCTTGCTCACGTTACCCTGCTCGCTGATCTCAACACCGCCAAGCTGATCGGATACTTCCTGAGTCGTGATGGCTGCAGGATCCTCAACTTCAGCAAGAAGTCCGAGGTTGATCATGGCCTGTCTTGTGTACTTTCCTACGGGTACGCTGCCGTCAGCAAGAGCGATGTTCTTAGCCTTGGCAATATCTGCGAGGCCTGTGACCTCTGTCGCGCTGTCAGGCTGAGTGATGACTACGAGCTGGTTGTTTACGACGTTGGTCCTCGTACCTTCGACTACCTGCCCGGTCCCCTCAAGTTCGTCCATCTGCTTCTGCGCCGCGCTGAAGAATATGTCACATGGAGCGCCTTCCTGTATCTGTGTCAGCAGAGCGCCCGAGCTATCGGCGTTGACAACGATGTCGACGCCCGGATTCGCTTCCTCATAAGAGGCCTCAAAATCTGCCATGACATTGCTGAGTGAAGCGGCAGCGAATACATTGACTGCAGTCTTTTCAGCAGGCGCGGCATCATCGCTTTCTCCGCTTTCACCACCGCACGCCGCAAGAGCGAAGATCATAGCGAAAGCAAGAAATAATGTAAACAGTTTCTTCTTCATGGTTCCCTTCTTTCCGGTATCACCGCATTACACGGCGATCATTTGAAATAAGTTGTTTATGTCATGATCCGGCGCGCTTCGGATCAGTAACACCATGATTAGACCAACATCCTATTTTCCGAATCCGCAGTTCGGGAATGTGCAGACTTCGCAGTTTAGGCAAAGTCCTCCTTCACCTAGTTTGTCGAAGTCACTCTTCTCAAGGATCTCTCCTGTCATTACTCTCGGCAGAACGATATCGAATATGGTCCTGCGGGCGTACATGACGCAGCCCGGAAGCCCCATGACCGGGATCTTTGCGTCTCCGTAGTACGCGAGCATGAACATGGCGCCCGGCAGCACCGGAGCTCCGTAAGTAACTGCGCTTCCGCACACATTGCGGATGGCAAGCGGTGTCCTGTCATCGGGATCGACGCTCATGCCGCCGGTGCAGACTATCAGGTCGCATCCCTCATCAAGGAATTCCCTGATGCATTTCTCTATATTCCCGTTGTTGTCATCAGACACCTTTACTCCGGCCACTTCAGCGCCGGCCTCTTCGAGTTTCTGTATAACAACGGGAGTGAACTCATCCTTTATGCGCCCGTAGAACACCTCGTTGCCCGTCGCGACTATACCGGCCCTGCGGTTGATATACGGTTCGACCTTCATTATCGGATCATCTCCGGCAGCGGCCTTCACCTGCTCCATCTTTTCTTTTTCTATGACAAGGGGGATTATGCGTGTGCCCGCGAGCTTGTCACCCTTCTTTACCGGAAAGTCTCCGTGGCGCGTGGCTATCATCATCTGTCCGAATGAATTGACCGCCATGAGCTTTTCTCTGTCGATGCGAAGAACGCCGTCGATCTCCGAACAGAGTTCAATCTTGCCTTCCTTCACCTCTCCGCGGCGCATGTTCTCGCCCTTGCAGATGGCGCAGAGAACCTCTGCAGCTTCATTCTCGTGCATCATGCTCTCATCGTTCTCCCAGACATAGATGTTGTCCTTGCCGACAGAAAGCAGCACAGGTATGTCCTCTTCCGTGATGATGTGTCCCTTCCGGAATACCGCGTCCTTTGTGACGCCCTTGATTATCTGTGTGATGTCGTGGCAGATGACCTGCCCTACGGCATCCTCCGTTCTCATCAGTTTCATGTTTCAGTCCCTTGATATGATTCAGTGCTTTGAACGGTCCAATACTTAAAACCGTTGTATAATTATAGCGTGATTTTTATGTGTAATACAACAAAAACAGCCTATTTTCAGGCTGTTTTTTGACTTTCAAAGCTAAAACGGTTTTAGTTTATATCATCTCATTTGAACACGTTCTCGTACTCACTCAGTGATGGCGGCTGCGCAGAGCACAGGTACCGCGGTCTCAGTATAGTGAGGGTCAACGCGGAATTCAGGGTCGTGCCATGGCGCGCACTTTTTGCCCGGCGTGCCGCTGCCTACCCAGTAGAAAAACGCGGGGATTATTGTGCCGTACATCGCGAAATCTTCAGAAGCGAGGCATGGATCGACATCCACGATGTGGTCCGCTCCGACTGCCGATTCAGCGGCGCGGTATGCGATATCATAGAGTTCTTCAGGATTGTCAAGCACGGGTACCGCGTCTATCACTTCGATGCTGCATCTGCACTCGTATGCCGCGGCTATGTTCTCCGCCAGTCCTCTCAGCCTCTCCGCCATGCGCGTATGGGTGTCATGGTCAAAGGATCTGAAGTATCCGGTGATGACCGCGTCCCGCGGAGCCGCTATGTAAGGGTCTCCCGCGGTCAGGCTGTTGACAGTGCACACCACAGGCTTAAACGGATCGATATTCTTGCTCACAATGGTCTGCAGGCCCGTCACAAAACTTGCTGCCGCTACTATAGGATCGATGCACCTGTGAGGTGTGGAAGCGTGCCCCGCCACTCCGCTGTATGTGATTGTGTAGATGCCTTTCTCGGACATCAGCGGCCCCTTGTGCACTACCACATCGCCGCAGTCCACCTCAGGTCTGTTATGGATGCCGAACATGCGGACAGGCTTCTGCGGGACTTTCTCAAAAAGTCCGGCTTCCAGCATTCTGTACGCGCCGCGTGTCCCCTCCTCCGCCGGTTGGAACACAAAGAGTACGTTATACGGCAGGCTGTCCCTTACAGCGCAGAGATAATCCATGGCGCCGAGCAAAGTCGCCGTATGCGAGTCATGTCCGCAGAGATGCTGCGCGCCGTTTTCACTCGGCAACGCGTCGATATCCGCCCTGAGACCAATAGTCTCACTCTTACCGGCATCGAGCCAGTAAACCGCTCCGGTCTCCATGCCTATGTCTATCAGTTCGACCTGGTAGTCTTTGCAGACTTCTTTGATATATGAAGTAGTCTTATACTCTTCAAGACCTTTCTCCGGAATGGTATGGAGATATTTTCTGTGTTCTTCCGCCCTATTGACGGCATGTCTCATCAATTCTTTATCCATCTTGTCCCTCAATAACAGGCCGCGCCGCCGGAGCGTTTCGCGCCCGGAGTCGCGGCCCATCAGTCATAAACTTATTGCGGATGCCGGAACAACACGGCACTTTACTTTATGAATCCGGATCCTTTCGCCGATACTCTGTAAAGGCCTCTCGGCGTCACACGCAGTTCAGGTATTACCGTGAGCGCCATGAACGACAGCGTTATGAACGGGTCGAAGTCCTGTGAGACTCCCATCTCATACGCCTTGTCTTTCATGACCTTGAGCTTGTCATTGACCTCCTCGAAGTGGACATCCGTCATGAGTCCCATGATAGGCAGCGGCAGCGTATCAAAGACCTTGCCGTTTTCCACGACAGTGTATCCGCCCTGGACGCGTGCTATCTCGTTGACGGCGATGGCGATATCTTCATCATTGTCGCCGATAACGATGATGTTGTGCGAGTCGTGTGAAACTGACGACGCTATGGCTCCGCCCCTGATGCCGTAACCCTTCGCGACAGCCACTCCGATCTTTCCGCTGTTCTGATGTCTTTCAACAGCAGCGATCTTGAGATAGCCGTCATGCGGCACAAAGTTTTCAGTCTTTGCAAAGTGCTCGACAATATCGCTGGTCACTATCTGTTTAGGTTCCATTCCTATGACATGAGTGTTCTTTGACCTGATCGGAAGCACAAAATCGTCGGCGTGCACCTTGCTGATGTTTACTGTGTGCCTTAAATGCGCAGGGCATTTTTTGACCTTGACAGGAGCGTCTTTGTCTATGCGCTTGCCCTTGAAATATACATCAAGAACGTTGAAGTCCTTCATGTTGTCAAAGATGACAAAGTCCGCCTGATAGCCCGGCGCGATGGCTCCGATATGCTTGAGACCATAGCACTTGGCGGTGTTGATGGTAGCCATCTTGATCGCCTTGAACGGATTGAGACCCAGCTGCACTGCTCTCCTTACGTTGTAGACGATATGGCCTTCCCTGAGGATATCCTCTATATGCTTGTCGTCCGTGCAGAAGCTGAAGTGTTCGGTGTCTATGCCGGTCCTCACGATGCCGCTGATGATGTCATCCACGTTGTGGGCCGCGGAACCTTCACGGACATGAACATGTATGCCTCTTCTGGCTTCTTCAAGAGCGTATTCGAACGATGAAGCCTCATGGTCCGTGTCAACTCCCGCCAGTTTATAGGCCGACAGCTTCCTGTTAGGAAGGAACGGCGCGTGACCGTCGATCGTCTGATGCTCAAAGAGCGCGAATTTCGCGAACATCCTCGGATCGCCGTCGATGACAGCGTCATCGTCCATGACTTCTCCAAGTCCGAGTATGCGTTCATTGCCTACGAAAGGATACATATCGTTTGCCGCGAACATGCATCCGTTGTCATCGATGTTTGTAGCCGGCACGCACGACGGCATCATGACGAATACGTTGGCGTTCGACTTCTCGGTCTGGTCAAGAATGTACCGTATGCCGTCAGCGCCTGATACGTTGCATGCCTCATGAGGGTCTACGATAAAAGTTGTGGTGCCGAACGATGCTGCCGTAGCGACAAGTTCTGCCGGAGCGACCATCGTTGACTCAAGGTGAAGGTGGGCATCTATGAATCCCGGAGCTATGAACGCGCCGTTGAGGTCCACCTCTTTTTTGCCCTGAATAGATCTTGAAACACCGATGATGATGCCGTCCTTCACGCCGACATTTCCTTTGACAACTTCGCCGGTGAACACATCTACAATGTTGCAGTTTTTGAAAATGAGGTCGGCCTTGACCTTTCCCAGCGCGGCCGGCGCCAGTTTCTTATATGTTTCGTATTTCAAGACTCACTCCTTTCTGCTTATGCAGTGAAAGGCGCATATCTGCGCCTTTCATTTTGTGTTATCCGAAATAATGATTTACTACCGGTCTTCTCTGAAGTACGGAAGTCCGAGCGCTTCAGGAGGCTGGCTGTCCTTCTTGTTCCTGATGCTGATGAGGATCAGCACGATGATCGTTACGATGTAAGGGATCATCTTATACAGCTCCTTGGTGGCGAAATTCGTGCCCGTCGGGAGGTACAGGTAAAGGATCAGCAGTCCGCCGAAGAGTATCGACTCAAGTATCGCTACGTTCGGTCTCCAGATACAGAAGATTACCAGAGCGATGGCGATCCATCCGCGGTCTCCGAACGCGTCGTTGGACCATACACCGTTGGCGTAGTCCATTACGTAGTAGAGTCCGCCGAGTCCCGCGATCATGCAGCCTATGCATACCGAGAAGTATTTATACCTGTTGATATTGATACCTGCGGCGTCAGCTGTCGCCGGGTTCTCTCCTACAGCTCTGAGTTCGAGGCCGGTACGGGTCTTCTTCAGGATGTAGTTTGTGACCAGAGCGATTATGATCGCTATATATGTCATGAATCCGTATGACAGCAGCAGCTGTCCGACAGCTCCGTGCTGGAGGGATGTCGGGAAGCCCGTCTTGAACGCCTTGCTCGTTGCGGAGAGCGCAATCGACGGAACGTCGCTTCCTGTCAGCTTCATGATGGAGCCGCCGAAGAAGTTACCGAATCCTACTCCGAAGGTAGTCATCGCCAGGCCGGTAACATTCTGGTTAGCCCTGAGTGATACGGTCAGGAAGCAGAATATCAGTCCCATCATCAGCGAGCCGAACAGGCACGCCAGCAGTGGTATCAGTACGCCTATCACCGGATTAAATGGTGATCCGGAGTTTTCGTAGATAAACGATCCGATAACACCGGATATGGCTCCTACGTACATGACTCCCGGAATACCGAGGTTAAGGCTGCCGGATTTCTCATTGAGTGTTTCTCCGACACATCCGAGAAGCAGCGGTATGCTCTGTACGATCGCTCTCGGAATGAAATTGACCAGACTAAACATCAGCAGCCTCCTTTCTGTGTGACTTACGGAAGTGTATCTGATAGTTGATGAAGAACTCACTTCCGATTACGAAGAACAGGATGATACCTGTCAGGATATCTCCGAACGCTTTGTTCAGACCGAACGCTGTCGATATCTCGGAAGCTCCGCGCGACATGAATACGATCAGGAAGCCTGAAAGCAGCATGCCGATCGGGTTGAAGTGAGCCAGCCACGCGACCAGTACTCCGAGGAAGCCCCTGCCTCCCGCAAGAGTCGTCGTGATGGTGTGGTCAGTACCGGCTACCATGAGCCAGCCGGTGAGTCCGCATATAGCTCCGGTCAGGACGAGTGTTCTCATGATGACTCTGTCTACCTTGATACCTACGTATTTAGCCGTGTTCTGGCTGTCTCCTACTACAGAGAGCTCGAATCCGTGCTTTGTATATCTCAGGTAGATGTACATGAGCACCGTTACCAGTACGGCAACCAGAACTATCAGCAGATACGGCTTTCCTCCCAATGAAGGCAGCCAGCCGACCTGAGTATTCTGATTGATGATACCGACTTTTCCGGATCCCTTAGGAGACTCCCATTTGATGATATAGTAGGCTACGAGCTGTATGCCCACGTAGTTCATCATCAGTGTGAACAGGGTCTCGTTGGTGTTCCATTTAGCTTTGAAGAAAGCAGGGACGAATGCCCAGAGAGCTCCGAGAGCAATGGCTGAGATCAACGAAAGAGGTATCATTCCGGCGTTGCCCATCTTGTCTCCGAGATATACCATGCACGCCGCTGTAGCGAGTACGCCGGCAAGCACCTGGCCTTCTCCTCCGAGGTTCCAGAACTTCATCTTGAATGAAGGAGCGAGCGCTACGGATACCATCAGCAGTATGGCGAGCTCCTTGGCAAGCACCCACATCTTTCTTTCACTTCCGAACGATCCGTTCCACATGGAAGCGTAAACAGCGAACGGATTAAGATGTGTAGTGACCGCGGTCACGATAGCGCAGACTATGAGCGCGAGCAATATGCTCACAATACGGACGGTCCATTCACGCTTTTTGGATACCATCCTGCGCTTAGTGATGTGGATCAATGGTTCTTTTACTGTTTTATCCAATTTCACCACCTCCCACCTTTGTCATGAGCAGTCCTACTGAATGCTTATCCGTCTTTCTGCCGTCTACGATGCCGCTGACCTTGCCTCCGCAGAGTACGAGTATGCGGTCGCAGAGCTCAAGCAGTACGTCGAGGTCTTCGCCTACGAATATGACCGCTACGCCGCGTTCTTTCTGCTGGTTGATCAGATCGTAGATTATATACGAAGCATTGATGTCCAGTCCTCTTACAGCATAAGCTGTCATGAGTACGTTAGGAGACAAAGCTATCTCACGTCCAACCAGCACTTTCTGGACGTTTCCTCCGGAAAGCCTTCGCACCTGAGTATCTATGCTCGGGGTAACTACTTCGAGCTCGTCTACTATTGTTTCCGCGAGTTCTCTAGGTGTCTTGCGGTCAGTGAACGGGATGCTGCCGTGTCTGTAAGACCTGAGCATCATGTTGTCCGCGAGGTTCATGTCTCCTACGAGTCCCATGCCGAGTCTGTCCTCAGGGACGAACGCGAGGGATACGCCCTTGCGGTCGATCTCTATAGGATCCATTCCGATAAGGCTCTCTTTTGAGCCGTCATCGTTCACATACAGCACATCGCCGCTTTCTATTGGCTGAAGTCCGGCTATGGCCTCAAGGAGCTCCTTCTGACCGCAGCCGGAAATGCCGGCGATGCCGAGCACCTCGCCCGTGTTGGCTGTGAACGAAACATTGTCCAGTTTTAGTATTCCGTCTTCAGACCTGACGGTCAGATCCTTGACCTCGATACGAGGCTTCACATCCTTCGGCTCAGGCCTGTCTATATTCAGCTCGACCTGACGCCCTACCATCATGTTGGTCATTTCCTGGGCGTTGGTCTCGCTTGTTATCAGTTCTCCTATGAATTGTCCTTTACGCAATACTGCCACCTTGTCGGAGATCTCTTCTACCTCGTGCAGCTTGTGCGTGATGATCACCACGGTCTTGCCGTCCGCTCTCATGTTGCGAAGCACGTTGAACAGTTTCTCCGTCTCCTGCGGGGTCAGTACTGCGGTAGGCTCATCCAGTATTAGTATGTCCGCTCCCCTGAAGAGCACCTTTACGATTTCTACGGTCTGCTTCTGAGATACAGACATGTCGTATACTTTCTGATCCGGATCCACATCGAAGCCGTACAGGTCGCAAATCTCGCGTATGCGCTTTGAAGCTGCCGCTATATCCATCTTGCCCTTCGATATGTGTTTGCCGTCCGGGTCAGTCTCCATGCCGAGTACTATGTTCTGCGCGGCGCTGAAAACATTCACCAGCTTAAAATGCTGGTGGATCATCCCGATACCGTGATCGTATGCGTCTTTAGGAGATGAAATCATTACCGGTTCGCCGTCGATCAGGATCTCGCCTTCATCAGGAAAGTAAATGCCCGAGAGCATGTTCATCAGCGTGGTCTTGCCGGATCCGTTCTCGCCGAGAAGCGAAAGGATCTCTCCGCGATAAATATCCAGATTGACTTTGTCGTTAGCCTGGATCGAGCCGAACGATTTTGAGATGTTTCGCATCGAAACTGCGGGTGTTCTGTTGTCTTGCAAAAAATCATCCCCCTTCCGGGATCACATCCCGTTTTTCTTAAACTTTGACCGGCCTCGCTCCCGCGAGACCGGTCAAGTCTTTGTGATCAAGCGATTGCTCTGTTAACTGATCTTAGAACGCAGTATCGAGCAGGTTGATGCCGTCGATCTGCAGATCGAAGTAAGGAGCCGATCTGTACTCGGACTCATGGAAGTAACCATCGGAGATTACCTCTGTGTCGCCCTCATATGCAGGATCGGTGTCAACGTCAGCCTTGTAGGAATCGAGAGCCGCTCCCTCAACCGTGAATGTACTTGTGTCATATACATGGATAGAACCGTCCTCGAGACCGGCCTTGACCTCCTCGAGCTTCTCAACTGTTCCAGGAGCCGCTGCCTGCTCGTTGACCTCTGTGAGCTCAACAGAACCTGTAGCGATAGTTCCTGTCCAGTCTGGCTCCATAGTCTCGCCGTTCTGAACAGCATTGATTACATATTCATAGTAAGGCGACCAGTTGATCTTGGAAGCTACGATGAATGTGTTAGGGCAAGCGTCAACTGTGCTTCCGTTGTAGGAAACGTCAGGAATACCTGCGTTCTCGCATGCTGTAGGAGCTCCCATGGAGTCAGCGTGCTGGCTGATGAGGTCGCATCCGCCGTTGATCAGGTTTGTAGCGCCCTCCTTCTCAGCAGTCTCGTCATACCACGAACCTGTGAATGTAACATCCATTACTACATCCGGGCATACGCTCTTTGCGCCGAGATAGAATGAAGTATATCCGGAAACTACCTCTGCGTAAGTGAATGCGCCTACATAACCCATCTTAGGAACATCACCCTTGAGGTTGCCGGCTTCTTTGATCTCATTGAGCTTCATTCCCGCGGCAACGCCTGCGAGGAAACGTCCCTCATAGATAGCGGCAAATGCGTTGTGGTAGTTTGCAAGGCCTTCAGTATGGGCCTTTGTACCTGTAGCGTGGCAGAACTGTACGTCAGGATACTCCTTGGCCGCCTGGATCATGAAGTCCTCATGTCCGAACGAGTCCGCGAAGATGACTGTACAACCCTCATCTACGAGTTCTCCTGCTGTATCGTAGCACTCCTGTCCTTCAGGTACGTTTGTCTTTACGATACCCTCGACTCCGAGCTTCTTGCAACTCTCATTGAAAGCGTTGATGAAGTTGAGGTCATAAGTGGAGTTCTCATCGTGAAGGCAGATCAGACCGACCTTCATTGCAGCTTCAGCTGCCGGTTCTTCTTCTCCGCCGCCGCCGCCACCGCAGGCTGCCAGCATTGGCATCATTACCATTACCAGGCAAACGATAAAAGCAACAAGTTTCTTCTTCATAAATACATCCTCCTGTTTAAACATGGATAGAAACTCTGCCGCGTTCAGCTAAAAGTTAGCCGAGCATATCAGCAGAAAGTTTATGATGGACTAATTATAATTCCTAACATTCTTAAAGACAAGAAAAAGTGGCAAAATGGTTTTATGTTTCAGCATAAAACCACGGCTTGTCATAAACGAACAAAGGAGACTGCGCGCATGCAGTCTCCTTTGTTCTTTAACACAGTTTTACAGATTCTTGAGCAGACCTGTAGCCTCGTTGAATTCGTTGATGAGCTCGTCCACCTTGCTTGCTTCCTTGCGGAGAGCACCCCATGTGTTCTCTTCGTCGTACCAGAGAGCATTGATCTCGTCAACTGTCTTGCCCTGCTGCTCGACCCATGTGTAGTACTTGAGGTTGTGGATCCTCTTGCGGTCAACATAACGCAGCTCCATGAGGTTGTCTGCCTTCTCGTCGAGGATGTGCTTATTGTAGTGGAGCGCAGCCTTCTCGTGTGTGTACTCACCCTGCTCATCCTGAAGTTCCTTGATCCTTGACTGATACATGTCTGAGGAGTCGGTCATTACTGTTGCCAGTACGTCGTTCTCTGTCAGCTCATAGTACTTGGCCATCTTGATGCAGCAGAGCAGGTTGGCTATGCCGCTGATGCCGAAGTATCCGAGAAGATCGACGAGTTCAGGATCGACACCCTGCTCTTTGAGGTAATCGCGTCCGACCTTTTCATTAAAGAGTCTGAGGAGGTTCTGCGAATCCTCATCGTCAATGGCGATGACCATGTCAGTATTTTTGATGTTGTGGATCCATGGAACGTGCTTGTCGCCGATACCTTCGATCCTGTGTGCGCCAAATCCATTGTCGAGAAGTGTCGGGCACTGGAGTGCTTCACCTACAGCCAGCTTAGCGCCAGGATAGAGCTCTTTCAATCTGTCGCCGGAAGCCATTGTGCCTGCGGAACCGGATGTGAACGCCATACCGAAGAGTCTGTCATTCTCACCCTTCATCTCTTCGAACGCTTCAGCGATGGCATTACCTGTTACGTTGTAATGCCACATATAGTTGCCCATCTGCTCGAACTGGTTGAGGATCCATACGTCTTCTCTTGTCTCTCTCAGCTCGTGAGTCTTATCGAAGATCTCCTTTACGTTGGACTCTGTTCCAGGTGTTGCGATCACTTCGCTGGCGATGTTCTTGAGCCAGTCGAATCTTTCCTTGCTCATTCCTTCAGGGAGGATAGCTACGGAATAAACTCCGAGAAGCGCGCTGTCAAACGCTCCGCCTCTGCAGTAGTTGCCTGTGGAAGGCCATACAGCCTTGTGATAGCCCGAGTCAAACTGACCTGTTACCAGTTCAGGAACGAGGCAGCCGTAGGAAGCTCCTACCTTGTGGCAGCCTGTAGGGAACCACTTGCCGATCATGCAGATGATCTTGCACTTTACGCCGGAGAGTTCAGGCGGGATAACGATGTAGTTAGGACCATGGAAGAGTCCTCCGGATTCCTTCTGCTCGTTCTTCCATGTGATTCGGAAGAGGTTGACAGGATCCACGTCCCAAAGACCCGTTTTAGCAAGTTTGTCGAGGATCTTCTGAGGCACCTTCTCAGGATGCATCATCTGCTCATATGTCGGCAGGATGATATTCTGGGCCTTGGCGCGCTCGATATTATTTTTCAATCCCTTTTCATTGATAGTAAGATCAAGCATTTTCACACCTCCGTAAATTATGCTTATGAAAATATTTATCTGAAATTGGAAATAGTTATCTCGTATATTTTTATGATGCCAAAAACTTTTTTATATGTCAACAATCTATTTCTGAAAGGCCGCAAGCATTTGTCCGGCAGGATCGGCTTTGCGGCAGCAGGTACCCGGCGATTGACAAGCAGCATCGCTGCGAAGTCAGAGCTTAGTACCGCTGCGTCGCCGCAACGAGGCGAGAGCCGTACGGTCCGGACGGATAAATGCGGAAAGCCTTCCGGTTGTTACTTGTTGAGTTCTTCATATACCTTGCGGAATTTAGCAATATCCGGCTCCAGCTTGATTGGCTCTCCTGCCGCCTTGATACCGTTCGCTGTATCTTTGAGGCCGTTGCCCGTAACTATGGCTACTACGCTCGCATCAGCAGGGATCTTACCTTCCTTGCAGAGCTTTGTAAGTCCCGCCATTCCGGTAACTCCGGCAGGTTCGCCGAATACTCCGCACTCCCTGCCCGTGACTCTCATTGCTTCGAGGATCTCATCATCGGTTACTTCCACAGGGATGCCGCCTGACTCCAGTATCGCGTTGATGGCCTTGTCAGGATTGCGCGGTACACCTACCGAGATGGAATCGGCAAGAGTGTTCTCCTCCATTGGTTCCCATGGCTCGCCGGTGCGGGCTGCCCTGTTGATAGGACATGTGTTGACGGACTGTACCGAAATGATCTTCGGCAGCTTGTTTGTGAATCCGGCATTGTAAAGGTCTTTGAATCCCTTCCAGACTCCGCCGATGGTGCATCCATCGCCGACCGAAAGAGCCACGTAGTCAGGGACCTCCCATCCCAGCTGCTCGGCTATCTCAAGCGCGACAGTCTTTTTGCCCTCCATAAGATAGCAGTTGATGGCGGCGTTCCTGTTATACCAGCCGTACTCATCGATGGCGTCCTTAGATAGTTCGAATGTCTCCTCGTAGTTGCCCTTTACCGAGATGACCGTGGCTCCGAAGATCAGGAGCTGGGCGACCTTGCCGATCGGAGCTCTTTCCGGAACAAAGATGTAAGTCTTGAGTCCCGCAGCGGCTGCGTTTCCCGCAAGCGAGCTTGCCGCGTTTCCTGTCGAGGAGCACGCTATGGTGTCATAGCCCGCCTCTATCGCCTTGGCGACTCCCATCGAACTTGCTCTGTCTTTAAGAGACGCTGTCGGGTTGAGTCCGTCGTCCTTCAGCCAGAACTTGCGTATGCCCAGTTTCTCTGCCATTCTCGGCTCTTCATAGAGCGGCGACCAGCCCACTCTGAGAGGCGGCTGTACCGTGTCCTCTTCTACCGGGAGGAACGGACGGTAGCGCCACATGGTGTAATTGTCGCTCGCTTCTATGTCCGCAGGGGTGAAATTCTCTCTGATGTAGTCGTAATCATATACGACGTCGAGTATGCCCCCGCACTCGCACGTGGTGGCGTCAGGGAGCGCTTCGTACTCCTTGCCGCACTTTATGCATTTAAGACATTTTACGTTCTTCATGGATGCTCTGCTCCTTTCGCTTTCATGCCTGCATTGACTTTAAGATATCCCTTGCCACGAATACACCGCTCGCGGACGCGTGAGACAGTGAATGCGTGACGCCGCTGCCGTCTCCTATCATGTAGAGACCGCTGTATTTCGTCTCAAGGCGCTCGTTCAGTTTCACTTCCATGTTGTAGAACTTGACCTCAACGCCGTAGAGAAGAGTATCGTCGTTTGCCGTGCCCGGCGCTATCTTGTCGAGCGCGTATATCATCTCGATGATCCCGTCGAGTATCCTCTTTGGGAGCACGAGGCTGAGATCGCCCGGCTCCGCCTTCAGTGTCGGTACTACGAAGCAGTCTGCCAGTCGCTTGTAATTGGTGCGTCTGCCTCTGATAAGGTCGCCGAACCTCTGCACTATGACTCCGCCTCCGAGCATATTGGAAAGCCTGGCAATGCTCTCACCGTATCCGTTGCTGTCCTTGAAAGGATGTGAGAAATGTTTGGAAACAAGCAGCGCGAAATTGGTCATGTTGGTCTGCTTGGCGGGATCCTCATAGCTGTGGCCGTTCACGGTAACTATGCCGTTGGTGTTCTCGGTCACGACGCTTCCGCGCGGATTCATGCAGAACGTGCGCACCTTGTCTTCAAACTTTTCAGTCTTGTAAACGATCTTGCTCTCGTAAAGCTCGTCGGTGATATGTGAAAACAGCTCAGCCGGGAGTTCAACTCTTACGCCCAGGTCCACCCTGTTTGACTCCGTAGGGATGTCGAGATCGCGGCAGACTGTTTCGATCCACTTGCTTCCGCTCCTGCCTACGGAGACTATGCACCTTGAGCATGTATAACTGCCGCTTCCCGTCACGACCTTGTATCCGCCGTCGATCACTTCGATACCCTCGACAGGGGTACGGAACCGGAAGTCCACCTTCTCTTTGAGTTCGTCATACAGCTTGCCCAGCACGATGTAGTTGATATCCGTTCCCAGATGCCTGACGGACGCGTCAAGAAGGATGAGATCATTCTGACGGCACAGTTTCTTGAAGGACGAATTCGCGGTAGTGTAAAGCCTGGTGCCCGCTCCGCCGTGCGACACGTTGATGGAATCTACGTACTCCATGAGGCGTATCGCTTCCTCCTTGCCTATGTACTCGTGCAGAGTGCCGCCGAAGTCATTAGTTATGTTGTATTTGCCGTCGGAAAAAGCTCCCGCGCCGCCGAATCCGCTCATGATGGAGCAGCTCTCGCAGTTGATGCAGGACTTTATCTTATCTCCGTCTATAGGGCACTTCCTTTCTTCGAGCTTTTTGCCCGCTTCGAAGACCGCGGTCTTAAGTCCCGCGCCGTCCTTGGTGAGTTCATAGGCAGCGTAGATGCCGCCCGGACCCGCGCCGACTATTATCACATCATAATCCATGTCAGTTCCTTTCTCTCTCCTATCTCTCATCCCCGCTTGCCCTGTTCAGAAGCAGCCAGAATACGGCTGCCGCTGCGGAAAAGCCTACTATCGCGTAAAAGTTCGTGTCGTAACTGCCTCCTGCCGACTCCAGAAGCGCCGAAGAGATCATAGGCCCTATGGTAGCGGCCGGGATCAGGCTGAAGTTCGCTATGCTGAAGTTGGTCGGGAAGTTGGCAGGGCCGAAGGCCTTGTTGATGTACGCCGACGTGATGGTCGGGCAGCCTCCGTAAGCCAGCCCTACAAACACCAGACCGCATAGTATAAATATGTATTTGCCGCTCATGCCTCCGAACGTCAGAAGAATGCCTGCCGCCAGCATGAAGGC
The DNA here is from genome assembly GCA_902776285.1 of uncultured Eubacteriales bacterium. GTDB lineage: Bacteria > Bacillota > Clostridia > Peptostreptococcales > Anaerovoracaceae > Crickella. The sequence goes on along the minus strand of CACYPK010000004.1, from coordinate 58,712 downwards.
GTTGTTTACGAGCGTCGCGGTGAACCTTCCGAATTTATCGAAGTTGTTGCCGGCGATTATTCGTCCCGCGCCGTTGAACAGCGAGACTATCATGCCGAGTATCGCGGCTCCTCCGAACGCGACAGATATGTTCGCGGCGCTGTTGATCACCAGAAGGCCTGCCGAGTTGAGCAGTATCGCCCATATCGTGAAGAACCAGAACTTCGATGTCCTGAGCATTTCGCCCGCGCTGTAATCCGTTTTTGCCCCTTCGCTGCCGGATGACTTCGCGTCCCCCGCTGGCTTCACGGTCATTGCCGCAAGAGATTCAGCTTCTTCAGGACCCGGTGTTTTTATTATAACAGCCGCGAGCGCGCATACCACGCAGATCGCGATGCCGAGTATCCTGAATACCGGGAGCAGTCCCATGGACCCTATCATGCTGTTGACTACAGAGCCCAGAACAAGGCCTCCGAGCCCGAATCCCATGAGCATTATGCCGGACGCGAGCCCGACCTTATCAGGAAACCACTTGTTGAGCGTGCCGATAACACCGTTATACGCGATGCCGACTCCGCCGCCTCCGAATACTCCGTAGAAGATGTACAGCAACGTCAGACTCTGTCCCGGCGCGTCGGTCTTTATCATTGAAACAACGAAGAAGCCAACCAGCAGCATGGCGGCGGATATGAGCATCCTTGCCCTGATGCTCAGTTTCTTGCTGAGCACGCCGCCCGCGAAACCTCCGAGGCAGAAGAATATCATGGATATCGTAAATGTCAGTGAGAGCTGCGAGATGCTCCAGTCAGGAAACATCTCACCGAATGGCGTTCTGAAAATAGACCACGCGTAGATCAGCCCAAGAAACAGCAGCGTTAGTGTCCCCATACCCAGATAAAGCCATCTCTTGTTAGTCATTCATGCCCTCCTGATCAAATTCAAACTCAACTTCAGGCGCGGATTCCTCCGTGAACTTGACCGGAGCCGCGATCTCCGACGGTCTGCCGCTCAGAGTCAGATAGAGTTCGGCGTTGGTAGCGTCCTGATACGGATTCGTGAATACGATATTCAGTATTCCCAGAGTGAACGCTCCGAGTATCTTCCATCCGAGGAACGAAAGATCGAGCACGAACGAATCCCACTTGCTGCCGTTCATCATCATGGCAGACCGGTCTCTGGCCTCAGCGCCCGTGATGCCCGGGTTCTCGCTTATGATATACGGCACGAGCCGCCAGCAATACGCCTTGTATATGCCCGGAAATATGAGCAGCAGGCACCACAACGCCGTGAACAGGCCGGTGGTGAACATGGATCCCACTACTTTCATGTAATTCTCATTGAACGCCACGCCGATGTTGTTACGGTTGAGGCCTGTCGTGTGGTCTGTGGCGTTGTCTATGAAGAACTTCTGCAGTCCCACCTGCAGAGGGTTCAGAAGGAATACTCCGAGCGACACGCCTATCGCTATCGCTATGACAACGACCACGAGAATCAGGGCGATTATCGCCGGTGTCATAAACGATCCGTCAAAAGAACCGCTCATAGAATTCAGAGAGCCGTCCAAAGACTGCGATGATTCCTGTATATTGTTCACGCCGCTCCCGGCGGACGCTCCTCCGCCTGCCGCGCCGGTCGCTATCAAAAGCAGGAAAGACGCTATGATACACGTTACGCGGTTTGCTGTGTACGCCGCCTTGCCCTTTGCCTTTAATTCTTTTCTATCCCACATGGCGAACTACCTCCGTCACATAATCATACATAATAATATTATCACATCACGGCATCTTTATCGATAAGCAATTAGACCGTGATTGCATGCTTTCTCTCATCGTGCTAAAGTAAAATGCATCAAACAAAGAAAGGGCTGCAGTATGGAAAAAGGACGCGATGTCTTCATGCAGGGATACAGGCACGGCATACCGATCGGACTCGGTTATTTTGCCGTGGCTTTTTCTTTGGGGATAGCCGCCCGCGACTACGGCTTCAGCGCCGTACAGGGATTCATATCCAGCCTTATCACCTATGCGTCGGCCGGGCAATACATGGGATTCGCTCTTTACGCAACCAATACAACCCTCGCCGAACTCATCCTTCTGACGTTCATCATCAACGCCAGATATATCCTTATGGGATTCGCGCTCAATCAGAGGATGCCTGAAGGGACCCCTCTCAGCACCCGTCTTCTTGTGGGGAGCTGCATAACCGATGAGATATTCGGTATCACCATCGCGAGACCGGGCGCGCCTACTCCTTACTACACATTCGGAGCTCTCATAGCCGCGGTACCTCTGTGGGCACTCGGTACGGCCTGCGGCATATCGATGGGAAACATACTGCCCGCAAGGATAGTCAGCGCCCTCAGCGTTGCCCTTTTCGGCATGTTCATAGCCGTAATCATACCGCCGGCGCGCAAGGACAAGGCAGTCCTCGGCGCGGTCGCCGTAAGCTTCGCCTGCTCGTACGCGGCAGTGAAGCTTCCATATATTTCAGATCTTTCACAGGGCAACCGCACCATACTCCTCACAGTGGTCATTGCCGCTGTTTTCGCGGTTCTCTTCCCGAGAAAGACCGAAGGATCGGAAGGAGGCGCGGCCGATGAAGACTAACATTTATCTGTACATCTTCGTAATGGCGTTCGCCACATGGCTCATGAGGGTCGCGGCTTCGCTCATAATGAAAAAACCGATACAGAATCGGTTCTTCCAGTCATTTCTTTATTACGTTCCTTATGTGACTCTCGCGGTCATGACATTCCCTGCCATCGTGGAAGCGACCCAGTCGCCCCTCGCGGGCGCCGCCGCTCTTGTCGTGTGCATCGCCGCGGCCTGGTTCGGTCAGGGACTCTTTACAGTGGCCGTCCTGGGCTGCCTTACCGTACTCATATTCGAATTATTCCTGTAGGCATATCTCCCTGTATATCTCCACGTACTTTTCATCCGGCACGAACGCCGATCCCTTGCCCTCTACGAGCGATCTGAATCCGTCAAGGACCCCTTCTCCGTCCTGAGTCGAAACGTTCCCGTCGAATTCATTGTCCATGTCCTCTTTTGCCATGTCTTCATTGTATTCTATCTCTTCGCCCTCTCCGGAAAAGATGTTGTCGAATATCTTATTGTTTCTGCTCCGCTGAACGCCTATGGTCGTATCGTTATCGACAAATGTGTTGTTGTGGAAGCTGCAGTTCTCCGTGAAGCCAAGAGCGGCATCGTAGCCTCCGAAGCACATGCCGCACCACCCCATGCATCCTGCTACAACATTATCATAGACTTCTATTCCGCTCACCCTGAAGAGTTCATTGTCATCAGGGCTGTGTTCAGTCGCCACTTCAATGCCTATGTCGCAATTGAAGACGAAATTACCGTGGATCTTTATATCCTGGCCGCCGTCGACATATATGCCGTCAGCGCACAGCTGGTACTCACCATCCTCAAAGTAAGCCTCATTGCCGTCCGAGCTGATGTTGTACACTACATTTCCGCAGCATTCGCCGTTCCTGACAAAGTCATTGTCATAAGCATTATCAGACCCGGGGTTGTTATGCATGGCTGTCCCCTCAAATCCAATCATGTCTATGCCTATATTATTGTTGTCATGTATAACGTTATCGTTAATTAAAAACCCGTCTATGTTACCGTTGAACACGGCAGACTCGCTGTCATAGCATTCGCAGTCATACACCTCACAGCCGCTCATTGCAAGGTTTTTAACGGGAGCGAGGTCGTTTCCGGCATATACGCAGATGCCGTGGATGCCGCGGATGCCGTGTACCACGCAATTGCTTATCGTGATGTTCTCAAGCACCTGCTCTCCCCTGTCTTGAGTGCTTTCGTAATAGATGCCGTGCGTTCCGCCCCGCACTTCAAATCCGTCCAGAGTTATGTTGTCGACATTTACCAAGTAAATGCCGACGCTCTCTTCTCCCGGCGCGGACTCGATGACAGCCTTCTCTCCTTCAGCCGCTCTTATCACGACAGGGTCCGCTGCCGTTCCGGAGGCTTTCTCATCTATCGCAAACTGCCCGTATGCGCCCTCATGGACCACCACTTCGCAGCCCGGCGATACTTTTGTCACAGCAAAAGCCGGCGTAGCGTAAGGCTTATCCTCACTGCCGTCGCCGGTCTCATCGCTTCCGTTTGCGGCAACGTGTATCCGTCTGCCCTCATCGTTCGCGCTGTCATTTTTGCCGTCCGTTCCCGAACAGGCCGCAAGCATCACTGCCGCGGTCATTATTGCAAATATGGATATAAAAAGTCTTTTCAACATTTCTGTCCGGCGGTTCAAAACACCTCCGGGCCGCCGCCCGGCGATACCACATAGAACGTGCAGTCAAATCCGGCTTTTTCGCGATAAGTCTCTCCTACGACGCGGCAGAACTCATCAGCCGCCTCTTTTTTTACGATCGAAACCGTACAGCCTCCGAAGCCTCCGCCGGTCATTCTCGACCCCAGGACTCCCGGGATCTCCCATGCTGTTTCCGCAAGTATGTCGAGTTCCCTGCAGGATACTTCGTAATCATCTCGCAGTGAAACATGTGAAGCGTTCATCAATCTTCCGAACTCCTCAAGATCGCCGGCTTCGAGCGCCCTGACGCCTTCTATGGTCCTTCGGTTCTCGTATACCGCATGTCTGGCTCTTCTGAGGCATACCGGATCCTTTATAGCGTCCTTGTTACCTTCGAAGTCTTCCGGACTGAGATCGCAGAGAGCTTCGGCATCCGTGACCTTCCGGAGGGCTTCCAGCGCCTCTCCGCATTCTCTCCTTCTGTCATTGTACGCGCTGTCCTTCAGTGAGTGCTTTTTATTTGTATTGGTGATGATCAGGACTTCGTCCTGCAGAACGAAAGGCACATACTGGAACGACAGATCCGAAGTATCAAGGAATATCGCGTGATCTTTTCTTCCCATCGCGGACGCGAACTGGTCCATGATGCCGCAGTTGAGACCGCAGTATTCGTTCTCCGCCTTCTGCCCCAGAAGGGCGATCTCCTGATTGCTTATATCAAAGCCGAACATGTCTCTCAGCATGATCCCGGTAAGCACCTCGAGAGCCGCTGATGACGAAAGCCCCGCGCCTGCCGGTATGTCTCCGCCTATTACGATGTCCAGTCCGCAGTCCATCTCAAAGCCGCGCCCCGCTAAAGCCCACATGACTCCTTTCATGTAAGAAGTCCAGCTTTTGTCTCTTAGCGGTCTGTAGTCACCCACACTGCTTTCGGTCACGCCGTTTCCCGGAAAATTAACAGAGTAGAAGCGCAGTTTTCTGTCGTTTCTTCTGGCAGCGGCGGCATATGTGCCGTATGACAGAGCGCACGGAAAAACGTGACCTCCGTTGTAGTCTGTATGCTCTCCTATGAGATTGACCCTTCCCGGCGCGAAGTACGAGCGAACATCATCCGCCGCGCCGTAGATCTCTCTGAACGTCTTTGATACTGTCTCTTTCATTTCTTTCCTTTACCGAGCCTTTCAAGGATGTGCAGCGTCCATCCGGCGTTTTCTCTGAGCTGCCGCTCAGTTACGGTGCCGTTTTTAAGCCCGGCGATGATCTGTCTGTAGTCCTTCTTTCCGCCCGGCATGAACAGGCTGCAGCCCGCCGCGGCCACTCTGGCGGCGTCAGGAGTACCGTATTTTGAGCCCTTTGCAAGCAGAAGATCTCCTCCAATGACCCAATCGGTCATGATGAGGCCGTCGAATCCGTATTCGCTCCTCAGTATCTCTGTCAGCGCCCTGCTTTCCGAAGTGTGTACGCCGTTCAGCAGGTTGTACGAGGTCATCAGAGCCATAGGATCTGACTCGCGCACGCATTTGCCAAATCCCTTCAGGTATATCTCGCGTAGAGCCCTCTCGCTCACGATGCTGTTGCTCGCGTAACGGTTGGTCTCCTGATTGTTTGCGGCAAAGTGCTTTATCGTCACTCCGCGTCCCGGATGCTTCTGCACTCCCCTTGTGAGTGCGGCCGCGAATTTTCCGCTGATGAGCGGATCCTCCGAAAAGTACTCGAAGTTGCGCCCGCAAAGGATGTTTCTGTGTATGTTGAGCGCAGGAGCCAGCCAGAGGTCTATACCGAAGATATCCATCTCGCTTCCGACTATGTCGCCGCACATTTCGGCAAAGTCCGTGTTCCAGCTCTGCGCTATGGCGGTGGCGATAGGTATCGCGGTGCAGTACTGCTCTATGACCCGCGCGCCTTTTTTGACTTTGGCTTCTCTTGTAAGCGCGTTTCTGAGAACGTTCGGCAGCATTTCGGTCATCGACTCCGGTATGGCTGAGCCCAGGACGTGCGCGCCCTTTTCGTCTTCGAAGTAGCGGCGGGCTATCCTTATTCCGGCCGGACCGTCAGACATTATAATGCTGTCTATTCCTCTGTCCTTGAAAAGGACTGTCGACTCGCCCGCCGCGCCTACGACGCTCTGAGCTGAATCTCCTATGACAGTAGCTATACTCATTTTGGATGGGTCGAAATTGCCGACGTTCAGATACGCAAGTTCCTCTGCCGTGAATCCATCCAGCAGACTGTCATCCGCCTTCGCGGCGCCCCATTCACCCGGGAGCATGGTCTCGCACTCCGACAGATCGAGATCCAGGACCGGCAGGCCCACCGTGCTGAAGTCCCTTATGCCCGGGCTCCTAAGATCGTCAAAGTCAGCGCCCTCAAAAAGTCTTGCCGATCGCCTTACTATGAAATCTTCATTGAGTCTGAGCACGGCCGCCGGTTCAGCGTTCCTGCTGTCCGCGCCTGCCAGAACGATGTACTCGCCTTTTTCAAGTATATAAGCAGCCACCCTCGTATCGAACGCGGCGAGTTCTCTTATGTCAAAGCTGACCGTGATCGTCTGACTCTTTCCCGGCGCCAGTCCTTCTGTCTTCGCGAAGCCTGCCAGGCTCTTGTTTTCCCTGCCAAGCCTTCCCTGAGGACATGAAACATATACCTGAAGAGTCTCCTTGCCTTCCAGTCTGCCTGTGTTTTCTATTTTTGCGGATACCTCGACCAGAGGCCCGTCGGTTCTGACATCCGCATTTCCGATCTCAAATTCCGTATATCCGAGCCCATATCCGAACGGGAACAGAGGTTCAAGGCCGAATGAGTCGTAATACCTGTATCCGACGAATATGCCCTCTCTGTAGCGCGAGTCGTCCCTTTTGCCGAAGTCTCCGGCGGTGCAGAGGTCCTCTGTCGCGGCCCATGTGGTGGTGAGTTTGCCCGAAGGATAAGCCTTGCCTAGGAGTATGTCCGCGAGCGCGGCGCCTGTCTCGACTCCGAGCTGTGACAGGACAAGTATGTTGCCAACTCCCATCACAGGAGAAAGATCGACCGGTCCGCCCGAGTTTATGACGAGCATGAACCTTTTGTATCGCGCGTTGAGATTGAGGATATCCCTCACCTCACTGTCAGTCAGGAGCAGGTCGCCCTTCTCCGCCAGCCTGTCGTTGCCCTCTCCGGATATGCGCGACACGACGTAAACAGCCGCGTCGGCCGTGTAGTCGAGCGGGATGATGTATTCAGGCTGCTTCACTACCGCGCCCATCGACGCCGCCATGATATTGACCCCCTCCCTGCGCGCCTTTCTGCGTATTTCGGCGCGGCGCTTGTCCTTTTCCCACTCGCTGAAAGGTTTGAACATGTCCGGCCAGAACGGGTTCTTTATGGTAAAGCCCGCGTCCTTAAGCCCCTGTTCTATGCTCACGAAATAACGCGAGTTGACCTCTCCAGATCCGGTACCGCCCTTTATGGTGTCTCTTACGCCGCTTCCGCAGGCGACTATGCTGCAAGGCCCGTCAAGCGGAAAAGCGTCGTTCTTTTTTAGCAGCACGGTGCATTCCCCCAGATAAGGCCTCAGCCTTTCTATATTGTCTTTTTCGTATTTATTCATATAGAACCTCTAATAACCGACCGCGAGTCCGAACATCAGGATAGCTGAAGTAAGAACGAGATTCAGCGCCTGGAACTTCCAGGAGTACTTGAACCAGTCTCCGTAGCTCACATCGGACAGTCCGAGCGTGATGAGCAGTCCCGCGTTGGTCGGATAGATAACGTTACTGAAGCCGTCGCCGAACGCGAAGGCGACTATCGCCAGCTGCATGTTGATGCCGAATAGCTGGGCGAGCGGCGCTATTATCGGAATAAGCAGGAACGCTTTTGCCGAGCCCGACGATATAAAGAAGTTCATCACCAGGCATATCGCGTAGATAAAGAGCACCACTCCCGCCTTCGACATGCTGTCCGCCATACCGGCGGCCCTGTAAAGTATAGTATCGAGTATCTTGCCCTCGACCATCGTGTACTTGATGGACGAGGCCATGAGTATCATGAGTATGGACGGCGCTATGGCGATCATGCCGTTCAGGAAGGTCCTTCCGAGTTCCTTGAGGCTCGTGCCGGAAATAAGTACCGACGCGATGCCGGCTGAAAGGAACATCAGGGCCACGATTATCATGGTGTAGTCCTGAAGCGCCTTTATGAATCCCGAACTCAGAACGATGGCGATGCCGACGCCGAGAATTACAGCGAACACCCTGAGGCCCCTGTCCATGCGGTCATCCTGCAGATACTCTATGCTGCCGCTTGCCTCAGCCGCGGGTCTCTCGATCTTAAGTGCGTGGCGCCTTATGAACCACAGCAGAAGCGCGTATATCAGGACGAACGAAAGCGCCCTGAGCCACATGCCGCTGAACATCGGAAGCCCCGCCAGGCTCTGCGCGACTCCTATGGTGAACGGGTTTGCGATGCCGGCCGCGAATCCGCAGCCTGTCGCCAGAAGAGACATTCCGACGCCTGTCACCGAGTCCCATCCGAGAGCCACCGCAAGCGCCACCACTATAGGCGCCATAGGTATGACCTCCTCGAACGATCCGACCAGTGAACCCAGAGCCATGAAGAAGAATATAAGTACGGCCATCAGCCTGTACTTGACGTCTCCGAACCTGTCCACTATCTTGCCCAGCATGTAATTCATCATGCCGCACGCCGTGAGCGAATTGAATACTCCTCCTATGACCAGAAGGAATATGAGCACGGCAATGATGGTGCCGGAGCCTTCCGCTCCCAGCACCAGAAACGGCGAGAGCAGCCACTTCCAGAACGGGATCCCGCCTTCAACATAATGGAACCCCGACTCGGTGTCTATGACCGAATGTCCTGCCTCGTCTGTGATCCTGGCGTATTCTCCGCCCGGTATCACCAGAGTAAGCACGTAAGTGGCCACCATCAGGATGAAGATTATCCCGATCGCTATAAGGAACGACCTCGCGCCTATGTTTATGCCGTCGCTGTTGTCTCTCTTGCCCTTGCCCGCCATCTGTCAGTTCCTCTCAGATCAGAGATGCTGATACATGTATCTGTAATAATCGACCGCGGGAACCAGAGTATCGATGCTTACGCACTCGTTGATCCCGTGTATCGAATCCAGCTGCTCCCTGTCAATGGTAAACGGCAGGAATCTTATGCACTGATCGCAGACGATGTCGAAGAACCTCGCGTCCGAGCCTCCTGTCATTATGTACGGCGCGCAGGCGTCGACGCCCGGCACTGTATTCGTGACAGCCTGTTTTACCAGCCTGAAGGCCTCTCCCCTGAAGTCCGCGAGCCTCGATTCCGGCTCTTTCTGAACTATCTCGACCTCAACGCCGAATTTTTTCGCGATCTTGCTGATCGCCCTGATCGAATCGTCCTGACCCTGATGGTGTGAGCATCTCATGTCACCTACCACCCAGGCTTCGGACGGTATCACGTTCACGGCTTCTCCTCCGCCTGTCATCGTGAAGGCAATGGTGGTCGAGACCATCGCTCCCGTAGCCGATCCGAGCACCGGCATCAGCCTTCCGAGCTGTTTTCTGTACTTGTCGGCCTTCTCCATGAGCTTTCCGGCTCTTCCCATGTGCGGCGCTATGATCTTGAGCATCTCCGCCAGGGCCGGGGCCAGCTCGACGTCAAACACCTGATGTCTCTCGACATAGGCGATGAATTTGGCGAGCCTTGCGATCGGCGTGTTCTTTTCGGGCGTTGAAGCGTGTCCTCCGGTGGATCTCGCCGTGAACTTCATATTGACAACGCTCTTTTCTCCCACACCTATCATCGCGAAGGTTCCCTTGGCTCCGCTGATCGGTTCACGGACTATGTCTCCGCCCTCGTCGAAGATCATCTCAAATCTCATACCCTGATCCCTGAGTTTTTCCGCTATGGCACGGGCGCCTGCTCCGAAGGTCTCTTCATTGCAGTTGCTTTCAAAGTAAATGTCGCGCTCCGGAACGAATCTCTCCGCGGCGAGTTCGTCGGCTGCCTGGAACATCGCCCAGGTACCGCCCTTATCATCAAGAGTGCCGCGTCCCCATATCTTTCCGTCAGCGATCTCCGCGCTGAACGGAGGGTACTTCCAGTCCTCAGCCCTTGCCGGAACAACGTCATGGTGGTTCATGAACATCACCGGCATCTTGGTAACATCGCTGCCCTTCCATCTGAGAAGCATGGCGCCGTCGATCAGTTCGAACTCACATGCGCTGCGGATATTCGGGAACATTTCCCACAGAAGTTCGCGGAACTTGTCAAAGTTCTCCTGAGGGCTGCCGCAATCGGGATCTGAGACAGTCTCGCACCTGATCAGCTTGCGGAAGTTCTCTATGTATCTCTCCTGTCTTTGATCGTCCATTTAGTCCCCTTTTTGTCTTTTGGATTGTCTATTTGTTCTTCTTGAGCAGGTCGCGGATCTCTGTCAGCAGCTCGATGTCAGCCGGTACTGGTTCCGGTTCTGCAGGAGCTTCCTCTTCTGCCTTTTCTGTCATTGCTTTTGCCTTGTTGAGAGCCTTGATGATGAAGAACAGCACGAGGGCGATCAGCAGAAAGTCGATTATCGCCTGAATGAAAGCGCCGTAGCCTATCGCAGCGTTGCCTACCTTAAAAGCCATGTCGGCAAGGCTCTTTCCACCGCTGATGATACCGATGATAGGCATCAGGATGAACTCGACCAGAGCATTAACGATAGCCGTGAACGCTCCGCCGATGATGATGCCTACTGCCATGTCCATTACATTGCCCTTGCTGATGAATTCCTTAAATTCCTTGATCATTTCTTTCTCCTTTTCTGAGCCGCGGTCATCACGGCCCGCCTTTCATATTGGATTTAACGTTTTATATTTCAGTCGATGATCCGTATAGCGGTAATCACCGGCTGGTCTTCAGGCGCCATGGTGCCGTTGCTGTCCAACGGCTGAGCGTCTGCAGCTACCTTATCCACTATCTCCTGTCCGGAAGTAACATGGCCGAAAGCCGCGTATTCGCCGTCAAGGTGCGGAGCGTCCGCCACCATGATGAAGAACTGCGAGCTGGCGCTGTCAGGATCCTGCGATCTTGCCATCGATATTACTCCCTTCACGTGAGCTATGTTATTTTCGTAACCGTTCGATGCGAATTCTCCGACGATATTCTTGTCCGAGCCTCCCGTACCGTTCCCGTTCGGGTCTCCGCCCTGGATCATGAATCCATCTATTATGCGGTGGAACGTGAGCCCGTCATAGAATCCGCTGTTCGCGAGGTCCATGAAGTTCTGCACGGTGATAGGAGCCGTATCCCCGTCGAGTTCGACAGTGACCGTACCGTAATCGGCTATTTCTATCTCCGCATGGTGGATGCCTATGCCCTCCTTCTCAGGTGTTTCCGGTTCGGACGGCTCTGCCTGTCCTCCACCGCAGGCCGCGAGAGCCATGAGCGATACGGAGATCATCATCACTAATAAATATTTGAGTTTTCCTTTCATTGCCTGATATGTCCTTTCAATATCATTTTTTGCCTGTCATGCATACCAAAAAGATAGCACCCCGCGGAGCACAAATCAATGCCGTCACAGATGAGATCGTATCTCTTCTTCAGTACGGGCCAGCATGTCAAGGAACTCCCTCGATGATATGCGGAGAGCTCCGTGCGCCCACGCGTCCGTCTGTACCAGATTGTCCGAAGTTACCACGTAGACCTGCCTGCCCCTGCTTTCAGCAGCCATCATGCCCATTCGTATGTCAGCAGGCTCGTCCTCTGCGGTGAACATCACTCTTACGCCGTTGATGACTTCCTCATGGCCCGTTCCGTACGGGACATTGTAAGCGTCAAACAGCACGACTGTCTCACAGCCGGTATAGCCGGCGTAATTGCATATCCTGTCGATCAGCTGGTCTCTTGCGGACCCCATGTCGCGGGCCGACAGATCCTTAAGATACCCGTCCGCGAATATGAGATTGTAGCCGTCTATAAGGATCAGGACCGGTCTGTCGTCAGGTTTTTCAGTCTTTTTCTCGTGACGGGCCTTTATCTCCTGATTGCGCGCCTCGTTGCGGGCGGCTTCTTCATCTGAAATGCGCGGCTTTTTTCTGTAGTCCGCCTCGCTTACCTCCCTGCGGCGCGTCTCTTTTGAAGCGCCGTAAGTACGCTCGAATATTTTGCGGAGCTCCTTCTCTGCGGCTGCCCTCCGGCGCGCCGCTTCCTTTACGTCGATGTTCTCATCAGCCGCGGTGTTTGACCTAGGCGCGTATCCCGCAGGATCAGCCGTCGTCTGCGCTCTTCGCTTAAGTACACTGCCGAGATGCATGTGTTCCGCGGCCTCGTCCCACTTCACTATGTCGCTGCCGCCGTGGTTCACAAAGACCGAATCCGCCGGGTTGTCCGTATCTCTTTCAGGCTCATACGCCTTTTCTTCGATGACCTTCGCGGCGTCATGGCAGACGTCGTATCCGCACGGTGTAACGGACAGCCTTCCCTCGCCTGATGTATATCCCGCCAGTGTCAGCTGGTAATCGGATATCTCATTTGCGGGAACACGGCCCTTTATCCTCGCGATGTCGCCTGACTGCTCAAGACCGTCCTGACTGCCGCCCATCTGTCTTATATCCGTCATGGCGCGTCCCACACTCTGCGCCGGCAGTTCTATCTCGTATTCGCACCACGGCTCCAGAAGGACCGCCTTGCCGTCCGCTCCTGCCTGCATCAGCGCGTGCCTTACCGCCCGGTATGTGGCCTCACGGAAATCTCCTCCCGTAGTGTGCTTGTCATGAGCCCTGCCCGCGGCAAGGCTTATCTTCACATCAGTAAGAGGAGCGCCGGTCAGTACGCCGGCATGTTCCTTTTCCTCTAGGTGTGTCAATATGAGGCGCTGCCAGTTGAGCGCCAACTCGTCTTCCGGGACGATACTAGTTATGACAATGCCGCTGCCCCGCTCGGCAGGTTCGACAATAAGGTGCACCTCCGCGTAATGCCTCAGAGGTTCGAAGTGTCCCATGCCCTCGTAGGTGCCGCTCACGGTCTCGAGATACAGCACGCTGCCCGATCCGAAGCTTACTTCATAACCGAATCTGTCCCTGATAACTGTCTGCAGGACCTCGAGCTGTACTTGACCCATAAGCCTTATCTCTAAACTGCCATCCGCCCTCCGGGAAGCGCTCAGCATCGGGTCTTCTTCAGTAAGCTTATTGAGATCTCTTAGCAGAATATAAGGATCCAGGCCTTCCGGTCCGCTCACGGTATATGCCATGAAAGGCTTGATAACACTGTCTTTCAGCGGTTTTTCAGATCCCAGTCCGTCACCCGGCAGGGCTCGTCCGAGCCCCGTCACGGCGCAGACCGTGCCGGCCGCTGCGGAGTCTGCGGCGACGCAGCGGCTGCCGGAGTAAAGCCTTATCTGATTGACTTTCTCCTCCCGCTCTTCACCGGATGCGCTGTTCACCTTCACCCTGTCCCTGACCTTCAGTTCTCCTCCGGTCACCTTGATGAAGCACAGCCTCTCCCCGTCCTCCGCGTCAGCGATCTTGAACACTCTGGCGCCGAACTCACTGCCGTATTCCGGCGCTTTCGTGTATCTTCCGATCACTTCTATGAGTTCTTCGATACCTTCTATCTTCAGAGCCGATCCGAACATGCAAGGTACGATCTCAGCCTTCAGCACTGCATCCGCTATCTGATCATCGGAAGGCATGCCGCCTTCAAGAACGATCTCCGCCAGTTCAGGCGAGTACAGAGTCACTGCGTCCGTGAACGCCTCCGTCCCGGCCGCGGCTTCGCTGAAATCGACCATGCCCGCTTCAAGCTCAGAAGCCATCTGCGCCAGTATGTCCTCTTTGGGTCTCACGGCAATATCCATCTTGTTGACAAATACGAAGACCGGTATGCCCCTCTCTTTCAGAAGCCTGAAAAGGGTCTTTGTATGTGCCTGCACCCCCTCGGATCCGCTCACAACCAGCAGGGCGTAATCCAGTACGGAAAGAGACCTCTCCATCTCGGCCGCGAAATCCACGTGGCCCGGTGTATCTATAAGAGTCACTTCTGTATCGCCGGCCCTGAACCTTGCCTGTCTGGAAAAAATGGTGATTCCGCGGTTTCTCTCTATCGAATCATCATCGAGGAATGAATCTCCGTGGTCCACCCTTCCGGGTTTCCTTATCTCTCCGGTCGTATAGAGCAAAGCTTCCGACAGTGTAGTTTTGCCGGCATCGACGTGAGCGAGTATTCCCAATGTCAACCTTTTATCGGGCATAATTTTATATGTATCTTTTACGCTTCTTATATGGTTTAATCATTCAGAAAGTATTATCATATACACATTATAACGGATATTCCCGGATTGTGAGGCATTTATATGAAGATAGTCGTGATCGGCACCGGCAAGGTGGGAAGCGTGCTCATAGAGCAGCTGACACAGGAAGGACACCAGATCGTCGCCATAGACCGTAACGAGAAAAAACTCATGGATCTGCAGAACAGTTTTGATGTGCTGTGCCTTGCAGGTAACGCGGCGGACCGCAAGGTGCTGCTTGAGGCGGGCGTCGGAACAGCGGACCTTGTGATCGCCGCCACGAACAGTGACGAGGTCAATATGCTTTGCTGCCTGCTGGCAAAGAAGCTGGGCACCTCACATACGATCGCCCGTGTGCGCAAGCACGAACTCGCGGATGAGATCGACATGTTCGCAGAAGACATGGGTCTTTCCATGACCATAAATCCTGAGCTGTACGCGGCGCAGGAGATTTTTTCGGTGCTTCGTTTCCCGGGGCTCATGTCCGTGGAATCCTTCGGTCACGGCCTGTTCCAGATGGTGGAATTCCGCCTGTCTGAAGAAGGCCCTGCCACATCGATGACGCTTAACGAACTGTCCAGGAAATACAATTCAAAAGCTCTGGTCTGCGCCATAAGGCGTGACGGAAACACTGTTATTCCTGACGGCAATGCTACTCTCAGGGCCGGCGACTTTATCAGTTTTGCCGCGGAGCCAAAGGAAACCGAGCATTTCCTTAAACTGTGCGGCATCAAGAGCCGTATGCCGAAGCATGTGATAATCATCGGAGCCGGGATGATCGCGTATTACCTGATACGCATGATGCGTGAAGTCGGCATGAAGCCTGTCGTGATAGAGAATAATCAGGCGAACGCGGAAACACTGAATCAGGCGATACCTAAGGTCCTCATCATCAATGCCGACGGGACTGACCGCGACATTCTGGGCGAAGAAGGTCTGGATAGCGCGGATGCCTTCATTGCTCTTACCGGAACGGATGAGATCAACATGCTGATGGGCATGTACGCTTTCCGCGAAGGTGTGCCTAAAGTCGTTACAAAAGTCTCCAAAAGCAGCATGCTCGATCTCATAGACATGGACCGCGTAGGCAGTGTCGTATGTCCGCGTGACATAGTGGCTTCGCGTATCATCAGCTACGTACGCGCAAAGGAAAACGCCGGAGGCAGCGATGTGGAGACACTCTACCGCATAGCCCAGGGCACGGCCGAGGCGCTTGAATTCGTCGTATATGAGGAGCATGGGTCCATTACCGGCACTCCTCTCAAGGATCTGAAGACAAGAGACGGAGTTATTATCTGCGCGATACTGCGCAAGGGCGCCGTAATAATCCCGCGCGGCGACGATACTATCGAGCAAGGTGACCATGTAGTCATAGCGACAACGATAAAGCAGCTGTCGGATCTTTCGATGATCCTTCACTAACATATGAAAACAAAGGTAGTACTACATACAGTCGGATTGATAATGCTGATAGAAGCAGGCCTGCTTCTTATCCCCCTCGTCGTAGGGCTGATTTTTCATGAGCAGGCTTCTGTTCGCGCGTTTCTTATAACAGTCTGCGTCACCGCGGCTGCCGGCGGACTGCTTCTCCTTGTGAAGCCCGCCGCAAACACTATTTACGCGCGCGAAGGATTTGTCATAACCGGCCTGTCCTGGATCATGCTGAGTCTTTTCGGAAGTCTGCCTTTTATCATCAGCGGTCAGATCCCGAACCCTGTAGACGCGTTTTTTGAGACCGTCTCCGGTTTCACTACGACAGGAGCAAGCATCCTGACGGATATAGAGGCTCTCGACAAGTCGATGCTGTTCTGGCGCAGCTTCACTCACTGGATCGGTGGTATGGGCATACTCGTATTCGGCATGATCATAGTCCCGCTCGGGGGCAAGCGAAGCATGCACCTTCTGAGGGCAGAATCTCCGGGACCTTCATCGGGCAAGCTGGTACCGCATATGCGTGACACAGCCGGTATCCTTTACGGGATATATATCACTATGTCCGCTCTCATGCTGGTCCTTCTGCTGGCCGGAGGAATGCCTCTATATGACTGCTTTATCAACGTATTCGGAACAGCCGGCACAGGCGGTTTCTCCAATCACGGCGCAAGCATAGGCTTCTATGACAGCGAATACTTCGAAGTGGTCATTGGAGTATTCATGCTGCTCTTCGGAGTGAACTTCAACCTGTACTTCCTTATGCTGCTGAAACGCTTCAGGACCGCGTTAAGCAGTGAGGAGCTTCACTGGTATTTCGGTTTTGTCGCCTTTGCGGTCATCACGATCGCCGCAAATATAAACAGCCTGTATGGCAGTGTCCACCAGGCTGTCCGTCATTCATTCTTTGCAGTCTCATCGATCATCACGACCACCGGCTTCGGCACCATGGACTTCGATACCTGGCCGCAGTACTCACGCACTCTGCTCGTGTTCCTTATGTTCGTCGGAGCGTGCGCGGGGAGCACAGGCGGCGGTCTCAAGGTGTCCAGGGTGATACTTTTACAGCGTACCGTCAAAAGAGGCATGCGCAGGATGATCCACTCCAGATCTGTCGGAAGCGTCCGCTTCGAAGGCCGCATGATGGAAGAGGATACCATAAACGCCTGCCTTAATTATCTGGCTGTCTACTGCATGATCTCAGTAGCCAGCGTGATCCTCGTGTCTCTGAACAACTTCCCTTTAGAGACGAATGTTACCGGCGTAATAGCATGTATCAACAACATAGGTCCGGGACTCGGAATGGTAGGTCCCGCGGGCAATTACGCATCGTTCTCAATGTTATCCAAGCTTGTGCTCTCATTCGACATGCTTGCCGGCAGGCTCGAACTATTCCCTGTTCTGCTGCTGTTCTATCCTTCTACCTGGAAGCGAGGATAATCAGCTGAGCTGTCTTGCTATCTCTCCTATAAGCTCCCACGCATTATCGTGATGTGCCTTCTGTTCTTCGCTCAGGTCCTCATATTCGCATATCATCGGATTCTCATGCTTTTTCGGATTCTTGACCTTACCGTACTTCCAGTTGCAGTAAGCGTAAAAACGCACCCAGCGCGCATGTTCTATCCTTCTCAGCATATCAAGCTTTTCAGGGTCCTTAACGGCTTCCTGAAGGGCTTCATAAGCCGCAAGGAAAGTCTTGCGGTCAAAGGTCGATATCGTCCTGTCGCGCAGCAGTACTCTGACCTTCATCATAAGATGGTCAGCCACGGCTATCTTTGACTGCTTCAGCTGATCGCTTAGTTCATCCCAGTCAAGGCTTTCCTCCACGCTCCTGCGGTACAGATCGTTCATGATCCTCGCCGCGTCATTGAGTCTTGTCCGCACTATCTGATTGACGGTATATATCTGCTCATTCGTGCCGAATATATCCACTCCCTGCGCCTTGAGATTGGTTCTCAGATGCACCTTGCAGTCATGTTCATAATAGCGCTTCAGCTTCCAGTAATCATCCCATCCGGTATCTTCCCTGTCTTCGCATATGATTATACGGTCGGCTTTGCTGATAAGATCATGCGCGGATGTCCAGTCTTCATCATGGAAAAAGATGCTGTCATGACCGGGATGTACCTCGTTTATACCCATCGCGGCGCCGAGGTTTACGTGTATCTTCCGGAAATGCTCGCTGTCGCCGAACACATGATACGAAACATCAAAATCCGAGTCATTTATATTCATAAGTATCGCGCGCTCCAGCAGGGCCATACCGTAGTTGCCGAAACCTATTATCACTACGATGTTCTCCCAGGCAAAGAGCGGATTGTCTCTCCAGTAGCTTCTTGCGCAGCAGTCATAGCTTTGAAAAAAGTTAAGGTTGCCTGCCATCTTCTCCTGACCGCTTGTAGTACGGGCATAGACATCGGCGTCCAGTTCCTGTACATTGGCTGCTTTCAGGCTGCGTCCTATGTCGTTCTCATCGAGAAAGAAAAGCTTGCATCTCTGCCCTTTTCCTTTTTTGTGGGCAACTATCCTCGCGGGAGAAACATTGATGAATAAGCACTGATAGTCAGGCACTTCGATCTCCTTCTCCCTGTTGATGCCGAATATGATGACACCATCGGGATCCTCGCGAAGCACGTCTCTTGCGAGCACATCAGCCTCGGCAGTGAACTCGGCAAAATAGTACCAGTTTTTACTCCTCCTGAGTCCCAGTCTGAACATCGGCAGTCCTTCACTTGAGATAGCGGATACTACGTAGCCAAACAGCGCGACCAATACGCCCATTGACATGATGAGGAATATGACGCCTATGGCGTGCCCAAGCGGCGTGACCGGCGTCATGTCACCGTAGCCTACTGACGATATGGTAACAAGCGAGAACCATATCGCATCCGAAAATGTTTGTATCTGTGAACCCGGCTGGCCCCTTTCGGCAACTGTCAGGATCATCAGCAAGGCAATATATGCCATGAGAAACAGCAATATCGGCGGCAAAGCTTTCCGTCTTTTTTCGTTATCCAAAACGCACCTCCCCTTTCTGTGTGCTGTTATTTAAAGATCAGTTATGACAGTATTCATCCACTTCTTCGAAACGAATCTTTTGGTTACTATTGCTGCTCTGATGAATATCTCGATCCTGGTCACCAGCAGCGCCAGATGCACCGGCAGATGCCACACAAGAGCCGAAATGAAGGCAAGCGGGATGGCTATCAGCCAGATGCATGTCATCTCCGCGATCATCGCGAATCTGGTGTCGCCTCCGGCTCTCAGTATTCCCGCTATCTGCAACCCGTTATATAGGTCAGCTGCCATCGTAGCGCCAAATACTATGATTATGTACTTTGTATACATCTGCCCCGCCTCAGTGAGTCTGAAGACATGTGAGAGCTGGCCGGAAAGGACGATGGCGAGCAGTCCTATTGCCGTGCCGACTGTCAGGATCGCTTTTATCAGATGTTTTGAGAGCTCCCATGTATAATCCATGTCGCCCTCTCCCAGTTTTTCTCCGACGAGTATCAGAGACGCGTCGCCTATGCTGAAGGCCGCGAAGTTGAATATGTTGAATATGGCGTTGGCCGCCTGGTATGCCGCGTAGGCTGTCGTGCTGATGCGGCTGAACGCCGCTACATACATGGACTGGCCAAAGCCCCAGAAGAATTCGTTTATAGTCGTCGGAGTCGCGTTCTTTATGACACGGCGTACAAGCTCGGGATCCCAGCCGAAGAAGCTCTGTATGCTCCCCCGGAACTCATTGCTTCTGCGGGAACCGAAATAGCCGTTCAATACGACTTCGACTATCCTTGCCGACAGAGTGCCGATCGCGGCTCCCGCTACACCCAGCGCGGGCGCCCCGAATTTTCCGAATATGAATACGTAATTGACCGTGATGTTGGTTATGAACACCGCCGCGCTCACGATCATCGGTATCTTCACCTGCTGAGTAGCCTTGAACGCCATCTCAAGAGGCGCAGATACAGCGAGCAGCAGGAAAGATATGGCATTGATCCTCACGTACTGCATCGCGAGGACTTTTACGGCAGGATCTTCGGTATATATAGATATTATCGGGCCCGTGAGCCCCATGGTCATGATGAAGAAAAACGCGCCGAGTCCGGCAAGCAGAGTGAAGTCGAAACCTATCACCTTGCGGATGTTGGCCATGTCCCTGGTCCCGTAGAACTGCGCCATGAATGTGGCGGATCCGGACAGGATGCCAAAGAGCACAAGATAGTGCACGGTAAACAGCTGGGAACCCACTCCAACGGCGGCAAGTTCTGTCTCTCCGAGGAATCCCACCATGATGTTGTCTATCATCATGAGTGTCGCCGATACCACTCCCTGTACGGCTATCGGCGTGGCTATCCTTGCCAGTTTTCTGTTTACCTGCTTGGTATCAAATTCCATGTTCAGTTGCTTATGGCATATTCTTTCGATTTGAGTTAGTATTATTATATTAGAAACAGCACCCCGGAGGTATTTTTTTATGACAAAAATGACAATTACTGAGGCCCGCCACGCACTCATGGCTCTGCAGCGTAAGATGGCTGCCTATGATCACGCGGTAGGACTCATTTATTTTGACGGATGCACGTACGCTCCAAAGAATACGGCAGAGAACAGAGCCACGACCATGGCCATCCTTTCAGAAGAGATCTACAGACAGAATACCTCTGAAGAGACTGTAGAACTCCTGGAGTTCCTCGACGCGCACAAAGATGAACTCAGCTCTGATGAGCAGCGCATGGTATACCTGCTTCTTAAGGACATACGCGACATGAAGAAGATCCCGCCGGATGAATACATCGCCTATCAGGAACTTCTCATTATGTCGGACGACGTATGGCACAAAGCGAAAGAAGAATCCGATTTTGAGCTATTCCGTCCGTATCTTGAGCAGATCTTCGATACGCACAAGAAATTCGCGAGATACATCGAGCCTGACAAGGATCCGTACGATCACTGGCTGAACGTATATGAAGAAGGCCTTGACATGAAGACCTGCGACGCGTTCTTCGACAAGCTTCGTTCCGGGATCGTTCCTCTTCTGAAGCGCATCAAGGAAAAGCCGCAGCTGGATGACAGCATCAGGCACGGTTATTTCTCCCCGGAGAAGCAGGAAGAGCTTGCGTATCTGCTGATGAACAGGATCGGCCTCGACCTCGGTCATGTCGGTCTGGCTACGACGGAGCACCCTTTCACCACGAATTTCGGATCGCACCTTGATGAGCGCATTACCACTCACTACTACGAAGACGATTTTGCCTGCTCAATGTTCAGCGTCATACACGAAGGCGGTCATGCCCTCTATGACACGGGTTCGGCGCGCGAGCTTGCCTTCACGGCCCTTGACTGCGGTGTCTCGATGGGCATCCATGAGAGCCAGAGCAGATTCTACGAGAATATCATAGGCAGGAGCAAAGCCTTCTGCGGCATGATATTCCCTGAGCTCGAGCGCATTCTTCCGGAACAGATGGCCGGGTACACTGCTGATGATCTCTACCGCGGCATAAACAAAGTCGAGCCTTCGCTCATAAGGACCGAAGCCGATGAGCTGACATACTCGCTGCACATCATGATACGCTATGAGCTGGAAAAGCGCGTGATGCATGACGAGCTTAAAGTGGAGGATCTCCCTGCCGAGTGGAACCGCCTGTACAAGGAATATCTCGGCATAGACGTGCCGGATGACAGAAGCGGAGTGCTGCAGGATTGCCACTGGGGCAACGGCTCCATCGGATACTTCCCTTCGTACGCGCTCGGCAACGCCTACGGGGCGCAGTTCCTGGAAAAGATGAAAGAGACAGTGGACGTGGACGCCTGCGTCGCTGCAGGAGATTTTGGGCCTGTCAACGAGTGGAACCGCGAACACATCTGGCAGCACGGCTGCAGATTCAAGCCTGCCGAACTGCTTGACCGCGTATACGGCGGGCCGTTCGACCCGCAGTACTACATAGATTACCTCACAAAGAAGTACTCAGATCTATACGGGCTGTAAAAAATCCTCACAACAAAAGACCGCGGCTGAAATGCCGCGGTCTTGGTTTTTTTCTTCAGATCCTGACTGTCAGAACGTTCAGTCCGAACATGTTGCGGTACTCTATGTCCTCCATGATCCTGTAGATCATCCTGATGCCCATGTTCTTTGCGGGATCATCCGGGTTGAACACCTCGCTTCTCTCCTTAGGATCGAACGGGATGCAGTCATCCTTTATACGGAGTATCACCTTGCCTTCCTTGTGTGTCACTCGCACGTCGATGGTATGCTCCTTGCTGTCCTTGGTGAACCCGTGCTCAACTATGTTTACCGCCATCTCCTCCATGGCGAGAGCGGCATAGTAGGCCCGCTTCTGATCTATGCCCTTGCCGAGGCAGAACTCCTGTATCTTCTCTGCGACCACTACTGCTTCCTCTGAGGAGCGGACAGTGATGTCTATGCGCTCATCCCCGGATACTCCGAAGTCGGCCGGTATCATCATCAGATCTTCCAGGCTTCGCGGCATCTGTTTACGGTATACCCACGCGAATACTATGACAAAGAGCACGCATGCCGCGCCGTTCAGTAAGTTTGCCACACAGACTCCGTTGAATCCCATCGGGCCTATCAGGATGGCCGAGAAGCCCGCTACGCAGAGAACTCCGTCTATCAGGGCCAGCAGGTTTACATACAGCTGTTTTCCGCTGATCTGTTCATAACATGAGAAAATGCAGGCGAACACCTCGAACGGCATGCAGAAGCAGAGCATGCGGATACCCGTCACAGTCATTGCGTATACGCTCTGCGAAGGATCCTTGTAGAAAATGTGCGTGAGTGGCACGGCGCAGGCAAATATGAGCACATCGACCGCTATCATAAGCGGTATGAAATATCGCGTCATCACCTTCATGATGTTGATCAGAGTGCTCCGGTCCTCTTCGCCGACACTTACGCTGATCAGCAGCCTTGATACCACCAGCATGCCCGCCTGTATGGCCCAGAAGATACCCAGCAGGTTGTTGGCTGTGGCGAACGCTGATATGCCCGCTCCCCCTACATGAGTGTCGAGGAGATTGTTGAGTATCAGGCCCCTGATGGTCAGGTAAAGCGCGCTCGCGGCGCCCGGGAATCCGACCGCTATGATTCCGGCCAGTTCTTTCAGGTTCGCGCTTCCGCCAAACACCTTAATATTCGATTTCTTTGATATGAAATACTGTAATTCGGCGGCAAACAGCGCCCACATACCCAGCGATGAGGCAAGCGCGAGTCCGAAAGCCCCCATTGACTTCACCTGTACAAAGAGGAAGCAAAGGATCAGGTTCGCGGCTATGTAGATGAGACCTGCCTGCATCGTCTTTTTGCTCATGCTTTCAAGTGACAGGAACGGCGCGAGCTGTGTGCTCAGCATGAACGGCACTATGCCGATCGCCTGACCGGTCATGTAGATGCTGAGGACCTTCCCCGCCTCCGGATCGTGCGTAAACATTCCCGTCAGGTTGAATGCTCCCATAAGCGCGACGATAAGGGTAATGACCAGCGCCACCGCCGTTGTGATAAGCAGATCCATGGAAAATATGTCCTGTATCTTATCGATACGGTTCTGTCCCAGATATTTGCCGCATATTATGGCGCAGCCTCCGGCAAAAACTGTGCAGATCGCGCCGATAAGCAGCGTGAAAGGATTGTACAGACCTACGGCGGTCATCGCGTCTATGCCCACGTAGTTCGTGGCAAAGAAACTGGAGACCAGACCGTTCACCTGTCCTACCGCCGCGAACAGCACCTGTATAGGCAGCAGTCTGAACATCGTCTTGCGTATGATTTCCAGACCGCTGTCATCATGAGCAAGTATCCTGTTTTGTTTTTCGAACGTTCCGTTATTCATTATTTATAGAATTCTTCGAAATACTGTATATTAGCGAGCATCGGTTTCAGTTCCCCGTTCTGCTCCTTCTTTATGATCTCAACTATTTTGTCATTTACCGGTGTCGGTACTCCGTACTTTCTGCCCCACTCGCAGACGACCCCGTTGATCGCGTCCACTTCGCAAGGCTTGCCCTTCAGCAGATCCTGCAGCATCGACGGGAAGATGCCGAAGTGCTTTTTCATAGCGATCGGCACCAGTATCTCGGCAAATTTCTGCTTCGCCTTGTTGTTGTAGTAAAAGAGTTTGGTAATGTCCTTGCCCTGTACAGGCGCGAACTCGATCCCGCCCGCGTGAGCAACGTCGATACACTCCTTCATGCACTTCACGGCTACCTTGCGCGCGGGCTTCCATCCCGCTACGTCGCCGAACGTGCCGCCTATTACGGTTCCGAGGCCTGAGTATGTCGCGTTGATCAGAAGCTTCGACCAGCGCGCGCCGATCAGATTGTCTTCAAGATCGACCGGACACATATATTCGAGGACCTTTTTTACCTTTTCCAGACTCTCTCCGGATATGCCTTGCATGCCGCCCATGTGGAACGACAGGCTGTCAGGGTCACTGGTCAATTCGCAGACTCCCGGCTCGGTCATTGTGGCTCCCCACTCCACCGTGCATCCGATGGTCCTGTCTTCTCCGACTATCTCGGCAATACCCGGCTCAGGGATGCCGTTCTGAAGCGTGACTATGACGCCGTCATCAGCCAGTTTAGGCTTGAGCATCGTGACGACCTCAGGATTGTGGAGCTGCTTTGTCATCAGAAAGATGATGTCATAAGGCCCCTGCATCTGATCCGGAAGTATGGCGTTTACCGGTGTTGAAAAATCTACTGTGCCTGTTATATGCGCCCCTTTTTTCTGAAGCGCCTCAACGTGTTTTACGTTGCGGTTAACGAGTTCTATCGGGAACCCGTTTTTTGTAAGATAAGCACCCATGATGGTACCGAGAGAACCGGCACCGTAGATCGCGCATTTCATATTGTTCAGCCTCCTGTCCCTTTATTATCAGTGTGCGAAAATAAATAACCGATAACCATTTATTGTCTTGCACATTCTCCCGTGCGTCCCAGCATGATCTCAAGGCCGTGTTCAAGCGGTCCGAGCAGGAATTCCAGACATTCCTTCACTGCCTTTGGGCTTCCCGGCAGATTGATTATGAGAGTCTCATTCCTTATGCCTGATGTCGCTCTGGAAAGCATGGCTGTCGGAGTTTTTGTCATCGAATAGGCTCTTATCGCTTCGGATATGCCCGGAGTCATGCGTTCGCATACCTGTTCCGTTGCCTCCGGCGTCCTGTCTCTCTTTGAAAAGCCTGTGCCCCCGGTCGTGAATATCACATTTACCTGTCTCTGGTCAGCAAGTCTCATCAGTTCGAGTCTGAGAACAGCCGGATCGTCTGGTATCAGCAGGCCTTCGATCACATCGTAGCCCGCCTCTGTCAGTATCTCTCCTATCAGCGGGCCGCTCTTATCTTCGCGTTCGCCCGCGGCTCCCTTGTCCGATAGCGTTATCCAGGCTGCTGTAAAACGTCTTTTCGGGTCTGCTTCTATCATTTCTATCGTATCTCCCGCCTTTACGGCTCCGCCTTCAAGAACGACTGTGAACACTCCTTCTCTCGGCATGATGCAGTCGCCTACCTGATGATATATCGCGCAATGTTCATGGCATTCCTTGCCTATCTGAGTGAGTTCCAGAAGAGCGTCCCCTATTCTGAACCTCGTGCCCACCGGCAGCGTTCTGAGGTCGAATCCCTCGACAATGATGTTCTCGCCAAAGGCTCCGTTATCTACCTCGGCTCCTCTCGCGCGGAAGTCGTTTATCTTTTCAATGGAAAGCAAACTCACCTGTCTGTGCCATTTTCCCGCGTGAGCATCGCCCTCTATGCCCCAGTCCGGGATGAGGGTTATCGACGGCACCTCAGTCTTCTGGGTACCCTTTTTTTCACTTATGCATACGGCAACTACCTTGCCCGTGCTGCTCATATGCCTATCCTCCTATCTGTGACATAAGGCGGCTTTCTGCCCCCTCAAACCCCTTATCGTTGAAGCAATGCGACTCCGGCTTCGCAAGTATCGCCTTGCGCAGGGCATCCTCAAGTTCCGCGTCCGTTCCGGCCAGCGCGGGCACGATATCGATCTCCGTATCGTAGCAAAGACACGGCCTTATCTTCCCCTGAGATGTAAGTCTTATCCTGTTGCATTCCGCGCAGAAGACCCCGTGTATGGGACTGATCAGCCCGATCGCTCCCGGAATGCCGCCGCGTTTGTAATAAACCGCGGGACCATTCCCGTGGATGCTTTCATCCGGCTCAAGATCCGGCCATCTTTCTTTCAGCTTTTTGAGAACATCATCATTTGAAATGCCCGCTCTCAGCTTTCCCGCTCCCACAGGCATCTCCTCGATGAAGCGCACGTCTATGCCGTACTTAAAGGCGAGTCCTGCCAGATCGAAAAGTTCATCTTCATTGCATCCCTTCTGAAGTATGCAGTTGACCTTTGTCCTGATCCCGGAATTTGCCGACAGTTCTAACGATCTCAGGGTTTTCGCGAGCTCGCCTCTTCCGGTAATTTGTTCATACTTCTCAGGATCCAGCGTATCGAGGCTGATGTTGATGCCGTCTATCCCCATATCCTTCAGTTCATCGATGTATTTATCGAGGGTCTGGCCGTTTGTAGTGACCGTGACCTCCTCTATCCCGGTGATCTCCTTGATGCTGCGGATAAGGCCCGTGCAGCCGAGTCTGACAAAAGGTTCGCCGCCGGTGATCTTGATCCTGCTTATGCCGAGTCCGGCAGCTGCCCTGCATACGCGTTCTATCTCTTCATACGTCAGTATCTGCGCCATCGATACCTTCTCACAGCCTTCAGGCATGCAATAAATGCACCGGAGATCGCATCTGTCGGTGATGGATACACGCATATAATTGATTTCTCTGCCGTAATTGTCTGTCATTATCTAAAAAACGAAATCCCCGCTCTTTCCGCCGGTCTTCTCGACCAGGTGGATATCGCTCATCACCATTCTTCTGTCGACGCTCTTGCACATATCGTAAATTGTGAGCAGCGCGACCGATACACCCGTGAGAGCCTCCATTTCGACTCCCGTCTTGCCTTCGGTAGTCGCGTCGCAGATAGCGGTGATGGTGCAGGCCTCTTCATCGACCTCGAATGTCACCGTAGCGTAAGAAAGCCCCAGAGGGTGGCACATAGGTATGAGGTCCGCGGTCTTTCTGGTGCTCATGATGCCCGCGACCTGCGCGACTGTGAGCACATCACCCTTCTTCACTGATTTGGACATGATGGCATCCATGAGTTCACGGCTGACCGTCATGGTCCCCTTGGCTTTCGCCGTCCTTCTTGTGACCGGTTTATCCGAAACATCTACCATGCGCGCGTTGCCCAATTCATCAAAATGTGTAAAATCGCTCATTCCTTTGCTCCTTGTTTAACTTATTGGCAGCAGTGTTTCTGACTGCCGGTTGTATTGAAAGAGTGTTTCAATTAGAATTATTTTACAACAAGGTGCTGGAAAATAACATTGTTTTAAGAGGAAACAGTAATGTCAGAAATCATGTGGAACAAAGAACTGGTACATGGCGTAGTTGAAGAGCAGAAAGCATTCTTCGCGACAGGCGCTACGCTTGAAGTTTCATGGCGGATCGAACAGCTGAAGAAGCTGCGCGAGTCGATCAGATCCCACGAAGCGCGGATGGTCCGCGCGCTCAACGAAGACCTCGGAAGGCATCCTACCGAAGGCTATTTCTGCGACATCGGCACTGTTATCATCGAGATAAACGAAGCCATACGCGGGCTCAGGAGATGGGCCAGACCGGATCTGCGCCTCAGCGGTCCTTTGTGCTTCCCGAGCGTAGTGACCAAAGTATATAAGATGCCGTATGGCACAACGCTTATAATCAGTCCGTTCAACTTCCCATTCTATCTGTCACTCGGAGTGCTTGTCGCGGCAATAGCAGGCGGAAATACCGCCGTTATAAAGGCAAGCTCAAAGAGCAAAAGCTGCACGGCAGTCCTGCGCGAGATCATACGTGACACCTTCCCCGCAGAGTATGTAACAGTCATAGACGGCGGACATGATGTAGCCGACATGTGTCTCGACGAACGTTTTGACAAGATCTTCTATACCGGCTCGCCTAAGGTGGCAAAGCACGTCATGGAGCGCGCTTCCGTCAATCTCACTCCAGTGGCTCTGGAACTCGGAGGCGAGACAGGCAACTGGTGCGTAGTAAGAAAGGATGCCGATCTTGATGATGCCGCAAGGAAGATCGCCTTCTTTAAGATCTGCAACAGCGGTCAGATCTGCATCAATATCAATCAGGTCGCGGTCGCCGAAGAAGTCGCGGATAAATTCGTAGAAAAGCTGAAGGCTGCCGTGATAAAGCAGATCGGAGAGGTCCCTCATAATAATCCTGAATATCCGCGCATGATAACCGGCGCCGCGTATAAAAAATGCGCCGCTGAAGCGGATCAGTACAGAGACCGCATCGTCTTTGGCGGCACAGGTGATGAAGAAAGCTGCAAATACGATACGACGATCGTCTATCCTGTCGGTATCGATGAGCCTATCGTACAGCACGAGCTCTTCTGCCCTATCCTCCCGGTCGTTCCGTACAAGGACGCGGAGATCGACAAGGTCCTTGAGATCATCGCTTCAAGAGAGCACGGCCTTGCCATGTACATCTTTACAAATGATGTGAAGTGGGCTGATAAAGTGATGCGCACCCAGCAGTACGGGGGCGGCTGCATCAACGAAGTCTGCATCCACATGATGGTAAAGGGCGCTCCTTTCAACGGCACGGGGCATTCCGGCATGGGAGCGTATCACAGTGAATGGGGGTTCAGGGAATTCACACACCCGCAGACAGTCCTGTACGGCAATGCAAAGTTCAACCTGCCTCTCCGTGAGCATCCGTATGAAGGCATAAAAAACCGCTATAAAGAAAAAGCAGTCCGATTCTTTGAAAGATAGACTGAGCAATAAAAGCGGCCGCCGGGTCACCGGCGGCCGTTCTCTTATGTCTTTTTTATTTTTTTGAGCAGCACCTTTCCGGCCCTGCCGCCTTTGTATTCGCCATCTTCCATCACAGGATGGCCGTTCACATACACGTGGATGATGCCCTCGGGACGGAAATCCGGCTTTGATTCGTCGACCTTTATATTGTCGAGGTCGATGACTGTGATATCCGCCTTATATCCCTCTCGCAGATATCCTCTTTCCGGTATCTTATAGCGGTCTGCCGTCTTGCCCGTCATCTTATGGACGACTTTTTCAATAGGAATGTTGTTCTTTTTAGCGAGAAGGAAGAACTGCGGGAAGGTCTGGAAAGCCGCGATGTTCTGCAAGCCCTTCTCCTCGACCCACGCGTCAGTCATGAACACTGACAGTTCATCGTTCATGAGGCGTCGCACTATCTCATCGTTATAGTACTTGCCGAGATAGATGCTGCCGGCTCTGTTCGAAAGGTCGACCAGCTTGAGGTACATATCGAGATACGAAAGTCCCTCTTCATCAGCGCACTGCGGTATCGTCTTGCCTTCGTACTCAGGATGATCATCAGAGATATACGCGACCACCATGTCGTCCCAGTCGATGCCGAGCACCTTGCGGTACATGAGTATAGTCAGCTCGAGCTTGCGGCGGTTTGCCGGCTTGGCGGCTTCTTCCTTGCTTAGCTGAGCGTACCACTCAGGGAAGACGACTGTGATGACCGACGCTCCGTAATGGAAGGCGTAGTTATCGAACGCGATCGGATTTCCGTTGAAGTACTCGCGATCGAACGTCTTGAGCATCTTATCCAGCAATTTCCAGCTCCTCTGGCCGGTGAAGATAAGATGGCTGTACTCGAGCCTGCAGCCGGACTTATGCATGATGTCCACTGCTTCGTCGAGTCCCATCTCAAGGTGGGACTTCTTTGTGATAAGAGGATAATCCGCGCTGACTATGGAGCACGCCCTCGGATGGATGGTGACTATGCCGTCGTATTTAGCTATCTCCTTAGCGAAAGCGATGATCTCATCCTCCTGAGCGTAGCGGTCAGGCTCATACATGAAGCCGAACGAGCCTCCGAAAGCGCCGCCCTCCATGGCTTCGCGCACATGCTCAAGCTCCTTCTCTATCTGTTCTTTTGTGTAAGGGGCCGGATCATAGCCTGTCATACCCGCTCTTACCGATCCCTGTCCTATCAGCGGGGCTATGTTGACATACAGCCTGCCCTCGGCGCGCTTCCTGAACTCAGCGAAGCTGCAGGGATGAACGGTATCAAAGAGGCCGCCGCCTATCTTGTCCTTATAAGGCGTGTCAGGGTCGACTCCGAACGGCGAGAAGCTGCAGTTTCCGGTGATCTGTGTCGTTATGCCCTGCTCTATGAACGGTTTGTAGAACTTCTCGGCGTTATCCCTGTCATAGAAAAAGTCGTTGTGAGAGTGCGCGTCTATGAAGCCAGGGCATATCTGCTTTCCGCTTATATCTATGGTCCTGTCGGCCTTTGCCCTTATCTTCTCAGCGACCTTGACTATCCTGTCATCCTCGATGAGCACATCGCCCACATAAGGTCTTCTTCCGCTGCCGTCATAGACAGTGCCGCCCTTGAATAGTGTTTTCATTCTTTCCTCCGTCCCTGCTGATCATTCAACCGTTACTGATTTCGCGAGGTTTCTCGGCTTATCTACATCGAGGCCCTTGGCTACGCTCGTATAATAGCCCAGGAGCTGCAGCGGTACCACCGCGATGCTTCCGATGAAGTGCTCATCTGCCCGCGGCACGTATATCGCGAAATTCACGGAATCTTCGATCCCGTAATTGCCGTCAGCGGTCACGCCCATGAGATAAGCTCCGCGTGCCTTGCATTCGGCCATGTTGCTGACGGTCTTCTCCATGAGTTCTCCCTGGGTCAGTATTCCTATCACCAGCATGCCGTCTTCGATAAGGCTGATGGTACCGTGCTTTAGTTCTCCTGCCGCGTAAGCCTCGCTGTGGATGTAGCTGATCTCTTTCATCTTGAGGCTGCCCTCAAGACTGATGGCGTAATCGAGGCCTCTGCCGAGGTAGAAGATGTCGTTGGCGTTGGAGTGCTTCGAAGCGAACCACTGGATGCGCTCCTTGTTCGCTATGGCTGAATCGATCTTTTCAGGCAGGGCCTGCAGTTCTTCGATGTAATACTTATAATCATTTTTGCCGATCTTTCCCTTTACGAAAGCAAGTTCGACAGCCAGGGCGTACATCGCCGCCAGCTGTGCGCTGTAGGCTTTTGTGGTAGCAACGGCTATCTCAGGTCCCGCCAGAGTATACAGCACATTGTCGGCTTCTCTGGCTATGGTGGAGCCTACTACGTTGACTATAGCGAGCGTCCTTATACCATTGGCCTTAGCTGCCCTTAGAGCCGCCAGCGTATCTGCCGTCTCGCCCGACTGCGATATGATGACGACCAGCGCGTCCTTGTCGATCAGCATCTTCTTATATCTGAACTCTGACGCTATCTCTGCCCTGACCGGGATCTCGGCCAGATCTTCTATTACGTATGTTCCCACCATTCCGGCGTGCCATGCCGAGCCGCAGGCGACTATGCGCACCTCGCTCACTCCCTTAAGGATATCGTCCGAAAGGCCGGCGCCGGAAAGATCTATCTTGCCGTCCTTTATCACGCTGGCAAGGGTGTCCTGTACGGCTCTCGGCTGTTCGTGGATCTCTTTGATCATGAAGTGCTCGTAACCGCCCTTTTCGGCAGCCTCAGCGTCCCATTCGATATGCGTGCATTCCACTTCGACTTCGTCTCCGTTGAGGTCAAAGAAATGCGCCTCGCCCGGAAGCAGTCTGACTGACTGCAGGTTATCTATATAGTAGATGTCCCTTGTGTATTTGAGCACCGCCGGCACGTCTGAAGCAAGGAATGTCTCTCCGTCGGCAACTCCTATTACCATAGGGCTGTCCTTTCTGGCGGCGTATATCTCTCCCGGATAGTCCTTGAACATCAGCGCCAAGGCATATGAACCGCGTACGCGTACCATCATCCTGTTGATGGCGTCAATAGGTCCGATCTTGTATTTATTGTAGTAGTAGTCGACCAGCTTTATGACGACCTCGGTATCGGTCGAGCTGTAGAATGTGTAGCCGTTGCCTATGAGTTTGGCTTTGAGTTCCTCGTAGTTCTCTATGATCCCGTTGTGCACGCCTACAACTTCGGATTCGACAGGGCCCGATCCGGAGACCTTCGCGTTTCCGCTGACATGCGGGTGCGCGTTCACCTGTGTCGGCTCGCCATGAGTGGCCCATCTTGTGTGGCCTATGCCGCAGCTTCCCGGGAGGTCTGCTCCGCCGTTGATCTTCTCAGCCAGATTCTTCAGTTTTCCGGTCGCTTTTACGACCTCGGCCAGCGACTCGCCGTCGCGGACCGCGATGCCCGCCGAATCATACCCTCTGTATTCCAGTTTTGACAGACCGTCCAGAAGTACCGGCGCTGCCTGCTGTCTTCCCGTAAATCCTACTATTCCGCACATATAGTCCTTTTGCTCCCTTCTTTTCCTATCCTTTACACTTGTCCTTTAAATATATCTTTTATAACTGCCTGTATAGTTCTTTCGGATCTATGCCGTTATCTGAGACTATGTCCCAGCCGTCGTATTCACGGCTGACCCTCGCCCACTCTTCAGGGCTGAGTCGTGTATCAAAAGGCTCACCTGTCCTCCGCCTTTCCCCATATCCTTTCATATTGAATTACAATGTAAATATTTTACCATTCAATATCTATTTCCGACAAGAAAAAACACGGCCGGAGAGGCTCTCCGGCCGTGCTGTATCTATACCCTTTTTTAGTTCATGTTTTACTTGAATGGATTCTCTGTAGGATAAGGCAGCGCCTTAGGCTGATTGTACGCGATATCCTTCACGCCGAGGAATCTGAACACCTCGAAGAGAGCCTTTCCGAAGTGGCCGAACGCGACCGCTCCGTGATGCGGATATCTCTTCTCGAGAAGTACATAACGGTAGAATCTTCCCATCTCAGGGATGGCGAAGATGCCGATGCCGCCGAACGATTCTGTCGCTACAGGCAGAACCTCACCTTCAGCGATGTAGGATCTGAGATTGCCTTCGCTGTCGCACTGCAGTCTGTAGAATGTGATCTCTCCCGGTGCGATATCGCCTTCAAGCGTACCTCTTGTGAAATCAGGGTCGCTCCCTTCCGGCTCAAGCAGTCTGTGCTGGATCAGCTGATACTTGACAGCGCGATCCGCGCACATCTTGCACGAAGGTGTATTGCCGCAGTGGAATCCCATGAACGTATCAGTCAGTTCATAGTCGAACTTGCCCTTGATGCTCTTTTCCCACATGCTCTTAGGCACTGAGTTGTTTATGTCGAGAAGCGTTATCGCGTCTTCCGATACACAGGCTCCGATGTACTCCGAAAGAGCTCCGTAGATATCCACCTCGCAGGATACAGGGATGCCGCGGCTCGCGAGTCTCGAGTTTACATAGCAAGGCTCGAATCCGAATGTCTCAGGGAACGCAGGCCAGCACTTGTCGGCGAAAGCGACATACTCGCGCGCGCCCTTGTGCGCCTCAGCCCAGTCGAGCAGTGTCAGTTCGAACTGCGCCATTCTCTCCAGCATATCAGGATAATACTTGCCTTCTCCCATCTCTGCCTTCATGTCTTCGCAGACCTCAGGGATCCTCTTGTCTCCCGCATGCTGTTTATAGCTTACGAAGAGGTCGAGTTCTGAATTCTCTTCGACTTCTACGCCAAGTTCATAAAGCCCCTTGATAGGAGCGTTGCAGGCAAAGAAGTCCTGCGGACGAGGTCCGAAAGTGATGATCTTCAGGTTCTTTACGCCGATGATAGCTCTCGCTACCGGAACGAAGTCTCCTATCATGCCCGCGATATCCTCGGCTGTGCCGACAGGATATTCAGGGATGTATCCGTTCAGATGTCTCATGCCCAGATTGTATGAGCAGTTGAGCATTCCGCAGTAAGCGTCTCCTCTGCCGTCGATGAGATTGCCGTCACCTTCGGCTGCCGCCACGAACATGCATGGTCCGTCGAAGTACTTGGCTATCAGCGTCTCAGGTGTTTCAGGACCGAAATTGCCCAGGAATACGACAAGGGCGTTGCAGCCCGCAGCCTTGACGTCGGCTACCGCAGCCAGCATGTCCTTCTCGTTTTCGATGGTAACAGGGCACTCATAAAGGTCGCCCTTATATGCCGCCTTGATCGCGGCTCTTCTGCTTTCAGATAAGGAAATGATAAAACAGTCTCTTGAAACTGCTATGATCCCCAGTTTGACTTCAGGAATGTTTTTCATGTATGCGCCTCCTTAAGTGCTTCTGTTCTATTTAGCGATATCTATGTTTTCTCCGGTGAGACCTATGTACGCGCCGTCAGCCGCCTCAGCCGATTCCGGATGAGCAAGCAGCCATTTGTTGCGCGCCCACAGCATTTTATCCTCTTCATTTGCGGCTTTTATTGAAGGCGCGTCCGTATTGGTGCCGCGAGGCAGGACTACCGCTACGCGGAAGCCTTCCTCTGCGTCGACATGGCAAGGCGCGTAATGGAGCGCGGTCTCATATACTTCTACCGCGACGCCGGCAGGCGCCCTGAACGCCTTTACCTTAGCCGTGTCCAGCTTGCCGTCTTCAATATCGCTCATGAGCGCGAGCAGAAGCACGAAGTCTCCCGCTCCGATGTTGATCTCGCTGTCCTTGTGGTATTCGAGACAGTTCAGTTTGGTGTTCCTTCCCCAGCACATTCCGAGTTCTACAGGCATGCCTCCGTACGCGCGGTCCGACAGTTCTCCGAATATAGAGCAGTCTTCAAGGCTCTGGATCGCAGGTTCATACGCAACGCCTGACTCAGGCAGCGCGATCCTGTTCATCGCGTCGATCAGCTCTGCCGTATCATAGCCGTCCAGAACTTTTCCGTAAGGTTTGAACTCCTTGTCATATACAGAATAGATCTTCATGTGTCCTCCTAACGCAGCTGCGGGAATACGCCTTTAAGAGCAGGATATATCCTGCTGAATTTCTGATACTGTTCCTCGTAACGTGCCGCGATCTCAGGATCCGGCTCTATGGTCTCCGTGACCGAGAGCAGAGCTTCAGCGCACGCGTCCACGCTCTCAAACTCGCCGCAGCAGACCATGGCCAGCATGGCTCCTCCGTATCCCGGACCTTCTTCGGTCTTAGGGATGTCCAGGCTGATGCCCAGTACGTTGGCGATCATCTTGCGCCAGAGCGGTGATTTCGCTCCGCCTCCGCAGATCTTCGACCTTTTTATGTCGATGCCGAGCGATCTTGCGACTTCAAATGAATCCCTGATAGCGAACGCAACGCCCTCAAGAACGGCCTGCACCATATCCGATCTGGTGGTGTCCATGGACAGTCCCGTGAAAGTTCCTCTCGCGTCCGTGTCGTTTATAGGGCTTCTCTCGCCCATAAGATAAGGCAGGAAGAACACGCGGTTTCTGCCCATTTTGTCATCCGTGATGTCCGTCTGCTCGGCAGCGTAGTCCTGCGTCTTAAGGATCTCATCGCACAGCCACTTGTTGCAGCTCGCGGCCGAAAGCATGCATCCCATCAGGTGATACTTGCCGTCAGCGTGCGCGAACGAGTGTAGGGCGTTGTTAGGATCCACTCCGAACTTGTCCGACGAGATGAATATGGTGCCGGATGTTCCGAGCGAGATATTGCAGTCACCGTCTCCGACAGTGCCCGTGCCAACCGCTGCCGCGGCGTTGTCGCCTGCTCCGGCTGCCACTTTGACGCCTTCAGGCAAGCCCAGCGCCTCAGCGATCTCAGGTCTGACCGTTCCGACGCATTCATAGCTCTCATACAGTCCCGGCATGACAGCTTTGTCTATGCCGCAGATATCCAGCATCTCGTCTGACCAGCACTTGTGCTCGACATCCAGAAGCAGCATGCCGCTGGCGTCCGAATAATCGCACGAATGGACTCCCGTCAGCTTGTAGTTGATATAGTCCTTCGGAAGCATGATCTTCGCTATGCGCTTGAAGTTGTCAGGCTCTTTATTCTTCATCCAGAGGATCTTCGGAGCCGTGAACCCCGCGAATGCGATATTCGCTGTCAGTTTCGACAGTTTCTCCTTGCCGATCTTCTCGTTGAGCCATGCGGTCTCTTCAGCGGTCCTTCCGTCGTTCCAGAGGATCGCCGGTCTGATGACCTCATCATTCGCGTCAAGCGCCACAAGGCCGTGCATCTGACCGCCGCAGCCTATGCCCTTGACATCAGCCGCGTCCTGATCCGCGAGAAGCTCTCTGATGCCCGTGCAGCAGGCCTCCCACCAGTCGGCAGGCTCCTGCTCGCTCCATCCCGGATTAGGGAAAGCCAGCGGATAATCCTTTGTTACAGCCTTAAGAATGGCTCCTGTCTCATCGACAAGCAGGATCTTTACCGAGGAAGTCCCCAGATCGATCCCGATGAACTTTTTTGTTCCTGTCATATCAAATTCTCCCCTGTTTCCGCGTCGAACAGATGCATCAGGTTTGTATCGAAAGTGAAACGGATGTCTGAACCATATGTAAATCCGGTGCGGTGCGCAGCCGGCAGCTCAGCGGACTGGAGTACCAGAACGACATCTTTGCCGTCGGCATTCGCGTGGAGATGGATCGATGATCCCATCATCTCTGAAACGTCCACGCGCGCCGGGATCGACATCGATTCCTCTTTAGTCAGGCTCAGGTGTTCAGGACGTATGCCGAGCTTCACCTTCTGCGGCGCGAGGCCCTTTGCCTCATACTCCGCCTGCTTTTCAGCTGAGCACGGAATAGTCACGCCGTTTACCACGACGCTGTACTTTCCGTTGTCCTTCCTGAGTTCCGCGTCGAAAATGTTCATGTGCGGCGTGCCTATGAAGCCCGCTACGAACAGGTTTGCCGGGTGATCGAAGACCTCCTGCGGCGTTCCGATCTGCTGGATGAAACCGCCCTTCATGATGACGATGCGGTCGCCCAGCGTCATGGCTTCTGTCTGGTCGT
This sequence comes from uncultured Eubacteriales bacterium, assembly GCA_902776285.1. Classification (GTDB taxonomy): domain Bacteria; phylum Bacillota; class Clostridia; order Peptostreptococcales; family Anaerovoracaceae; genus Crickella. The sequence goes on along the minus strand of CACYPK010000004.1, from coordinate 21,868 downwards.
GCGTAACGTAGATGAATGTCGTATTGATCCTCTGACGCAGCTTGATGATCTCAGCACGCATCTCGTTCCTCAGCTTTGCATCGAGGTTGGAGAGCGGCTCGTCCATCAGCATGACTTTCGGCTCGCGGACGATGGCGCGTCCGATCGCGACTCTCTGTCTCTGGCCTCCGGAAAGCGCCTTCGGTTTTCTCTCCAGATATTCCGTGATATCCAGGATCTCTGCCGCCTGACGTACCTGACGGTCGATCTCATCCTTCGGAGTCTTGCGCAGCTTGAGCGCGAACGCCATGTTCTGGAACACTGTCATGTGAGGATAAAGCGCGTAGTTCTGGAAGACCATCGCGATGTCTCTGTCCTTCGGCGCGATGTCGTTCATCAGCTTGCCGTCGATATAGAGTTCTCCGCTTGAGATGTCCTCGAGGCCCGCTACCATGCGCAGCGTCGTTGATTTGCCGCAGCCGGACGGCCCGACAAATACTACGAATTCATTGTCTGCGATCTCAAGATTGAAATTGTCGACCGCAGTGACTTTATTGTCATATACCTTTTTGATATTTCGAAGTGATAATGTTGCCATACCGCTTTTCTCCTTTGATTAACCTTTGACTGCACCGGCGATGAAGCTTTCCTGTATCTTCTTGCTGAGGAAGATGTAGACGAAAAGCGTCGGGAATGTCGCCAGTACCAGAGCCGCTCCGATAGGTCCCCATTCAGTCGTATACTGTCCTGAAAGAGCCTGTACACCTACAGGCAGCGTCCTGTACGCGTTCTTGCTGATAAAGACGTTCGCGAACATCAGCTCGTTCCAGCACTGCAGGAACGTGTAGATGCCTACCGTTGCGACAGCCGGTTTCATCAGCGGAACGATGATGCGGAAGAAGATCCCGAATACGCCGCATCCGTCGATACATGCTGACTCGTCGAGTTCACGCGGTATCTCGTTCATGAATCCCGTGCAGACCAGGATGGCCATTGCCAAGGAGAACGCGGAGTACGGAATTATCAGAGCCCAGTATGTATTGAGCATGTTCAGTTTCGAAAGTGTTACGTATACCGGTACGATCGACGCGTGGATCGGGATGGTAAGTCCCAGCATGAAGAACTTGTTCAGTGTCTTGCGCTTCTTCCAGATAAGACGCGTCAGAGCGAATGTGGCCATCAGCGCGACGATCAGAGTGATAAGGATCGTCGAGATCGCCACGATGGCACTGTTCATGAAGTAAAGTCCCATATTGCCCGTGCTCAGCGCGGTGCTGTAGTTGGACCACAGCCATTCCTTAGGCAGCCCTATCACGTTTTCTCCGAAGATCTCAGGATTGCTCTTCAGGGAGAATGTGAACATCCAGTATACAGGGAACAGGTTGACTATCATCCAGATGATTAGTCCTATATATATCAAGACCTCTTTTGTTTTGCTTGAATTTCTCATGGTCTCATTCCTCCTCCTTGAATACAAAATTGATCAGCAACGCGAAGGCGAAGCAGAGAATGATCAGCAGGACAGCGATCGTGCTTCCCATGCCGTATCGGTTGCGGAGGAACAGCATGCTTATCATCAGCGTACTAGGCACTTCAGTTGCGTGAAGCGGTCCGCCGTTTGTCAGAACATAGATAAGGTCAAATGATTTCAAAGAACCGGTAACAGCGAATATAACGCTGATTTTTAAAATAGGTTTGATGTAAGGCAGGACGATGTAGCGGTTGACCTGACCGTCAGTAGCGCCGTCAAGCATGGCGGCTTCCCTGAGTTCAGGCGGAACGCTCTTGACTCCCGCGTAAAGGAGCAGCATGTGATATCCGACATACTGCCATAATATCGGTACGAACACAGCGCCCAGAGCAGTTGCTTTATCGCCCAGCCAGATATGCGCAAGATTGCCAAGGCCGACAGCGCGAAGCGCGACATTCAGGACACCGTAGTCCGGGTTGTAGATCTTCAGCCAGAGCTGGCCGATAACTACTGTAGAAATAAGGACCGGCATAAAAAATACCGAAAGGAAGGCTCTTTCGCCTTTTATCTTTTTGCCGAGCACCAGTGCGAGCCCAAGGGCAAGCGGCAGCTGCAAAAAGACGGATAATGCTGCAAGCAGCAGCGAATTGCCCAGCGCTTTCATGAAACCGATGGAATCACTGGTAAATAACTCTTTGTAGTTCGAAAGCCCGATAAATGTTTTCTCGGTAAAGCCATTCCAGTCAAAGAAGCTGTAATAGCCCGAGGCCCCGATCGGAGCGATAAGAACGCCGCAGAAGAGGATCAGCGCCGGCAACAGGAAAATGATAATATACCATTTATTGCTGTACATTTTATTCATATTCAGCAGCCCTCTCTTAAGAAAAAGCAGCCTCCCCGAATCCCTGGACAGACCGGGGAGACTGCATGTGTCAACTAATCAACAGAATCTTGTGTTTTTCTGATATCGCTTACCCGATACTACTGAAGATCCTTTGTCAGGCCATCGATGAAGCCCTGACCGTCGATCTCCTTGCCGTATACCTTAGCAACGTAGTCGAGGTAGATCTGAGCAGGGTCTGCGCTCATGGCTGTGTCGCCGAAGAGTACCATGCCCTCGCACTGATTTACGATGTTTCCGATATCTACCATCAGCGGCTCGAGCGAGCTTGTGTCATAGTCAGGTGTCCAAGCCGGGAGTCCGACAGCGTTGAGATAGTTGTAGTGGCAGATCTCTTTACCGAGTTCAACAGCGACCTCAGCAGCAAGATCAGCGTTAGGGCTCTCAGAGCATACTGCGAGGTGGTCGGACGGACCGCCGATAGCGCAGTTAGCTGTGGAGCGCTCTTCGTTCATTACAGGGAACATAGCAACAGCGGACTTGAAATCAGCAGCAGCAACTTCGCCTGTGTTCCATGAACCATTCTGATAGAAAGCAGTCTTTCCAGCAAGGAAGTTAGCCTTTACTTCGTCATTGCCGAGCGCAACGCCGGATGGATCGAAGTATCCCTTGTCGATCATTTCCTGCAGAACGTCAACGGATTTTGCAATGTCCGGATCATTCCATGTTGCCTCACCGGCAAAGATCTTGTTGAGATCTTCATATCCGATCGACTTGAGGATGATTGGCTCGAGGTACTCAGTTACGCACCATGTCTCACTTCCGGCGCATCCGAACGGGATGATGCCAGCAGCAAGCAGATCGTCGCAGCACTGTGTCAGCTCTTCATAAGTTTCAGGAACCTTGTCCCAGCCGGCCTGAGCAAGCAGGTCCATATTAGCGTACATAGCTACGATGTTGAATGTTGTAGGAACGCCGTAGTGCTTGCCGTCATAGGACGAGTTGTTGAGCATGACTGCAGGGATCTGATCCTCTGTGTAGTTGTTCGCGTAGATATCGTCAAGGCAATATACTTTGCCGGCATCTACGAAGTCACCGAGGAACGCGCCGCCCCATGTGAAGAAAATGTCCGGAAGATCATCCGAGGATCCGCCTGTCATAGCGGCTTTGATCTTTGTCTTGTAGGACTCATTCTCGAAAGCTTCCATTTCGATCTTGACGCCAGGGTGTGCGGCTTCATAGTCCGCGATAGCCTGCTCATACGCAGGACGGTTAGCGTCACTCTCTGTAGCGATGCACCAGAGCTTCAGTGTAACTTCTTCACCGTCAGCAGCTCCCTGGTCTTCACCGCCGCCTCCGCCGCACGCAGCCATGAACGGCACCATGCACAGAGCAAGGATAAGAGCAAGAATCTTTTTCATTTGGTAACCTCCTTACTTAATAAAGCATAAACTCTTACTACTATTCTTTACTTTTTTATTAAGATTCAGGACGAGCCTTCGGCCTTCCCTATCCAGGCGGGAGGCGAGCCTCTTTCCTAAAATTAATAACTATGTTTTTCAGGTCTTTACCCGGTTATCGCTGTGCAGACCGGCTTGCGGCCCGTCAGCTCTTCAGTTCTTTCATCCGGCGCTCCGAATCCGGCAAACAGCTTCCACTTACCGCTTCCCGGAATGCGCTTTCCCTCATCGTCAACAACGGTAAACGCGTTTGGATCGATCGTGAGTGAAAACTCTTCTTCTTCTTTTGCCTTCAGACGTATCCTTTTGAATCCGCAGAGTACCGGATTAGGCGTCGCGTCCGGCGAGTCTTCGTCGTGCAGATAAAGTTCTATGACTTCATCTGTCTCAACTTCACCGTCGTTTCTGACTTTCACACAGGCGGTGCTGCCGTCTGCCCTGACATCGAGGATACTGCACTTTCCGTAGCTCAGTCCGTAACCGAAAGGATAAAGCGGAGTTCCCTGATAGTATCTGTAAGTGCGGCCGGCCATCGAGTAGTCTGTGAAGTCAGACATTTCATCCAGCGCCTCGTTGCGGTAGAACGTCACCGGCAGTTTCCCGGATGGGGATTCCTTTCCGAAAAGGAGATCGGCTGCTGCCTTGCCGCCGAGCGCTCCCGGATACCACGTGAGGAGGATCGCGTCCGCGTTCTCCTCGGCCTCTGTCAGATCGATCGAGCTTCCGGCCATCAGGATCACCACCGTAGGCTTCCCGACTTCGAGCACTTTCTTAAGGAGCCTTCTCTGTGATGCCGGAAGAAGCAGGTCTTCCTTGTCTCCGGAATTGTAGCTGTTTCCGGTGTCTCCCTCTTCTCCCTCAAGCGTCTCATCCAGTCCCAGAACGAGTATGACGGTATCGCTTCTTTTAGCGACCGTTACAGCCTCGGCGATGCGGTCATCCGGCTTTGCCAGCGCTTCTACGAAGTCCATGAACAGATCGCAGCCCTGAGAATAGATCACCCGGTTCTTTCCGGCCGCCACAGCCTGTATGCCCTCAAGGACCGTTACGAATCTTGACGGTACGCCGTGGTAGTTTCCGATCAGAGCGGCGCGGCTGTTCGCGTTCGGTCCGATGACCCCGATAGTGCCGCATTTTTCTATGTCCAACGGCAGCATCCCGTTATTTTTCAGAAGTACACAGGATTTCAGAGCGGCCTGATATGCCATTGTCTGATGTTCCTTGCATTCAACGACTTCGTAAGGGATGGTATCGTATTCACTGCCCTCGTCTCCGAGTATTCCGAGCAGGAAGCGTGTTGTGAATACTCTGACCGCGCTGCGGCGGATGTCCTCTTCGGTTATCTTTCCCTCTTCGTAGGCCTCCATGATGTATTCATAGGTGCAGCCGCAGTTGAGGTCGCAGCCCGCCTTGAGCGCCATGGCGACGGATTCCGTCGGTCCTGAAGTCAATCTGTGGTTCTCATGGAAGTCCCGGATCGCCCAGCAATCCGAAACGAAGTGGCCTTCAAATCCCCAATCCTCTCTGAGCAGTTTCATCAGAGCGGGGCTTGCGCAGCACGGCTCGCCGTTTGTGCGGTTGTAAGCTCCCATTACGGACTCGACACCGGCTTCGCACACCAGCGCCTTGAACGCCGGCAGATAAGTCTCCGTCATGTCCTTCCCGGAAGCTATGGCGTTGAACTCGTGGCGCAGGGCCTCCGGTCCGCTGTGGACCGCGAAGTGCTTGGCGCAGGCAGATGTTTTCATTGTTTCACCCGTGCCCTGCAGGCCGCGGACAAAGGCCTTGCCCATGCGTGAGGTAAGATAAGGATCCTCACCGTATGTCTCGTGGCCCCGGCCCCACCTTGGGTCGCGAAAGATGTTGATGTTCGGCGACCACATTGTCAGGCCGTGATATATGTCCCTGTCGCCTTCTGCAGAGAAAGCGTTGTACTTGGCCCTGGCCTCCGTCGCGATCGTGTCGGCGACTTTTTCAAGAAACTCATCATCGAACATAGCGGCCATCCCTATTGCCTGAGGGAAAACAGTTGCCGTGCCTCCGCGGGCTACACCGTGAAGCGCTTCGTTCCACCAGTTGTATTCCGGAACGCCGAGTCTTTCTACCGCGCCCGCATCGAAGCGCAGCTGTCCGGCCATCTCTTCAACCGTCATACGGCTTACCAGTTCTTCTGCTGCTTTTCTTGCCTGTTCGCGCGTCATTGATGTGAGTCTTTCTGTACTTTCTTATTATCAGATCTGTTTGACAGTCTCGCCTGCAAACAGTTTGCCTTTGACGACGATGTATTCAGGTATCGCCGTGCGCGGTTTTTCTATCCGGTCGATCAGCTTTTTTACAGCGATCCTTCCCAGTTGATCCGTATCCTGCTCCCATGTGGTGAGTTTGGGATCGAGTATCTTCGCGAGGTTTACGCCGTCATATCCGCAGACGCTTATATCGCCCGGTATGTTAAGCCCTCTTTCGAGTATCTCCGCCTGGCCTCCCATGTAAGCATAGTCGTCAGGGAACATGATCGCTGTCGGAGGTTCCGGAAGGTCGAGCAATGCTGCTGTCTCCTTCCTTACCGATTTAACATCGTGGTATATCGCTTCGGATATATATTCAGGAGGCACTTCTATGCCGTGTTCTTCCATGGCTCTCTTGTAGCCGTTGATACGTTTCTGTGTGACCAGAGTGTGTTCACCGTGTATGAACGCTATCCTCGTGTGCCCCCGGTCGATCATGTAAGAAGCAAGCGCGTAGGCTCCCTCCTGGTTATCTGAGTTCACCGAACTTGCTTTGTCGAATGAATAGTCGATGGTCACTACAGGATACTCGCTGTTTACGAGTTCAATGACCTCTGTGTTAAGGAAGTCAACGTTGGCTATCACGACGCCGTCGCAGTTGCGGTATCTGCAGTGCTGAAGGAATGATGTCTTCTGCTTGCCAATGTTGTTGCTGATGAATGTTATATCGTATCCGTTCGCCTCGGCTTCCTCCTTCACGCTGTTGAGGATGTGTGAGAAGTATTCGTGTGTCAGACCGCTCATGCTGTCATCGATGAACAGAACTCCTATGTTATGGGATCTGTTGGTCTTGAGCAGTCTGGCCGCGGCGTTCGGTGTATAGTTGAGTTCTCTTGCCGTCCGCTGAACCAGCTCTACTGTCTCCGGGCGTATGTCGTCATATCCGTTCAGCGCCTTCGAAACAGTTGCAGGGGAAACGCCGCATTTTTTGGAAATATCTTTGATTGTGACCATTTTCCCTCCTTTTTGCGGTGTTTCGGGGTGTTTTCGGCTAAAAATGCGAATACGTTTTCGCAACTTTATTGTAATTTGCGAAATCGTTTTAGTCAATAGCGTTTTTGTTTTTTTGAGTTTTTTCGCTTGGAAACTCTCTGCCCGTTTTCAGTTTTCGTCTTTTTTCAGGCTTTTTTCACTTTTTTCTTTACAAATAACACCTGTCGCCCGTATAATGACCTTAGATATGCGAAAACGTATTCGCTAGCAGGAGCAAAACATGAAATACGGATACTTCGATGATATCAACAGTGAATATGTGATAACTACGCCTGAGACTCCCCTTCCGTGGATCAACTATCTCGGATCACAGGATTTTTTCAGGCTGATCTCAAATACATCCGGCGGCTACTGTTTCTATAAGGACGCAAAGCTCCTGAGGCTCACCCGCTACCGCTACAACAACAGTCCCATGGACTGCGGCGGTCATTACTACTATATAAAGGATGGGAACTGCATCTGGAATCCGGGATGGCAGCCGGTAAAGACTCCTCTCGACTCCTACAAATGCAGACACGGGCTCGGATACACCGTATTCGAAGCCTCAAAGAACGGCCTTGATGTCGTTCAGGAAGTGTTCGTCCCTCTTCATGAGAACTGCGAGCTTACACGGCTGACGCTTATGAACCGTTCAGCGGAGCCAAAGGAGATCGATCTCTACAGTTATGTGGAGTTCTGTCTCTGGAACGCTCAGGATGACGCATCCAATTTCCAGAGGAACTTTTCCATCGGCGAGGTGGAAGTCGAAGGAAGCACTATTTACCATAAGACCGAATACCGTGAGCGCAGAGATCACTACGCAGTATTCCATGTGAATAAGGATATCTGTGGATTTGATACGAGCCGCGATGAATTCGTCGGCCTTTATAACGGCGCAGGCAACCCTCGCGCTGTGGAAGCCGGGGTCAGCTATGACAGCATCGCCCACGGATGGGCTCCTGTCGGCAGCCACCATCTGAAGATCACACTTGCTCCGGGAAAACTGTATTCGTGCATATTCATTCTCGGATACTGCAGCAACCCTGCTGAAAAGAAATTCAAAGCTCCGGGAATCATCAATAAAGATCCCGCGGACAGACTGATCTCCCTTTTCAGCACTGACGATCAGTTCGACTCCGCGCTGCATGAACTCAGGAACTACTGGAAGGATCTTCTTTCCGGATATAAGGTCGATTCGGGCAACGAGAAGCTCGACAGGGCTGTAAACATCTGGAACCAGTATCAGTGCATGGTCACGTTCAACATGAGCAGGTCCGCCAGCTACTATGAGAGCGGCCTCGGACGCGGTATGGGATTCCGCGACTCCTGCCAGGATCTCCTCGGATTCGTCCACCTGATACCGGAAAGGGCCCGCGAAAGAATTATCGATATAGCGAACACTCAGTTCCCTGACGGAAGCACTTATCACCAGTATCAGCCTCTGACCAAGCGAGGCAACATGGAAGTCGGGAGCGGTTTCAACGATGACCCTCTCTGGCTGATCGCATGCGTCTCTGCCTATCTGAAAGAGACCGGCGATCTCAGCATCCTTGATGAGCAGTGCACGTTTGACAGCAACGAAGATGACAAGGCTTCCCTTCTGGAACACCTCAGAAGAAGCTTTGATTATACGACGACACATCTTGGCCCTCATTCCCTTCCGCTCATAGGACGCGCGGACTGGAATGACTGCCTGAACCTCAACTGCTTTTCAAAGCACCCGGGCGAAAGTTTCCAGATCACCGGGCCGAGCGAAGGACCGGTCGCCGAGAGCGTGTTCATAGCCGGTATGTATGTAAAGTACGGCAAGGAATTCGCAGACATCCTGATACGCATCGGTCTCAAGGAAGAAGCGGCTGATGTCCTTACCAAGGTCAAGAGGATGCGCGACGCAGTGCTCGACGCGGGATGGGACGGAGAATGGTTCGTAAGAGCGTATGACGCGTTCGGAGCCCCTGTCGGCAGCAAGGTCTGTGATGAGGGCCGCATATTTATAGAGCCGCAGGGAATGTGCGTCATGGCCGAAATCGGAAAAGACACGGGCGAAGCGGAAGCAGCGCTCAGGAGCGTAGAAAAGCACCTTGATACCGAATACGGCATAATGGTCCTTCAGCCTGCTTATACGAGATACCGCCTTGAGCTCGGTGAGATCACATCATATCCTCCGGGTTACAAGGAAAACGCGAGCATATTCTGTCACTGCAACCCGTGGATAGCCATTTCAGAAGCAATGCTCGGGCACGGCAGTCGCGCGTTCGAAGTGTACCGCAAGACAAACCCGGTATTCCTTGAAGACATAAGCGAGGTGCACCGCACCGAACCTTACGCGTATTGCCAGACGATCGCGGGCAGAGACGCCGCGACTCACGGCGAGGGCAAGAACAGCTGGCTGACAGGTACCGCCGCATGGTCGTTTGTCTGCGTGAGCCAGTACATCCTGGGAATAAGACCGGAACTGGACGGACTTCGCGTCGACCCTTGCCTGCCTCCTGAGATCGGATCATACAGCTGCGTACGCAGATTCCGCGGATCGACATATCATATAAGTGTCGAAAACAGCGGCGGTACGGAAAAAGGCAGCGCATCGATAACGGTGAACGGAGAGGCTGCCGCCGGCAACCTTATACCGGTGCCGGATACACCGTCGGACATTGACGTCCGCATCAACATAAGATAGTTTTTTCTTCATTAACTCCTAAATACATAAGATCACGCGGTCTTTCGCCGGCAGCGAGGCGAAGGACCGCGTGATCTTTTTGCGTATATTATTCTGATTGATCAGATGATGCCCAGAGGTATGAGTGTCACCAGCAGCAGAGCCACAAGGCCCCATACTATAATGAGGAATCTCTTTCTCTTTGCCGGTTCCATGTCAGGAACGTAGTTTGATGCCAGGAAGAACGGAATGTATGTGGTGATGAATACCGGAAGCACTCCCCACCATTTGTACACCCAGATGAACGAGTGGTTCGATGTAGCCGCGAGGAAGGATTCTACAAGAGCGAACAGCAGCGCCATGCTTATGGCTCCCGCCAGCTTGCAGTCTATGCCCTTCTTTCCGTTCTTCGCGAAGTACCGTGCGCTTCGGTCTTCCGGCAGCATTTTGAGTGATATCATGCCTGCCAGCGAGAACATCATTGAGAGTTCCCAGCTCACGCCGATCAGCAGAATGAAGGTCGTCGACGCGTTGCTGACCGACCACAGCGGATATCCCGCGAAGTGCGCGATGACGGCGTTGCCGATCTCGTACAGCCAGTGCACTCCGTAGAGCGCCAGCCCGGCGTAAATCATGTCGTAGTTCTTGTTGTGGATTTCAGTCCAGTACACGTAGAACACGACAGCAAGAATGAATATGAACGTCCAGTTGAAGTTCTCTGTGCTGCGGACCTGAATGGCATTCACAAGGTCCATCGAAAGCTGAGAACCGTCACCCCAGAATTGAAACATCTCCCGGTCTCCTTTCCGATCCAATTGTTTACTCTTATGTGTAAATACTATCATAATTACGCCCTTCCGAGAACAAAATGTAGACATCCCGCGGCTCAGATTGTTAAAATTGGTCTGAGGGAGAAAGGAGGCTCTTTAAATGAGAAAACTTACACTCGGCAGCACAGGCATCACGGTGCCGCAGAACGCGTTCGGAGCTCTTCCGATACAGAGACGCTCAACTGAAGACGCGGTCGCCCTGCTTCGCAAGGCATATGAAGGCGGAATGCGCTATTTTGATACCGCGAGAGCATACACAGACAGCGAGACCAAGCTCGGCATCGCCTTTGAAGGCATGCGCGACAAGGTCTATATCGCCACAAAGACGACCGGTACGACCGGAGACAAGGTCAGAGAAGACCTGGCAACATCTTTGCGCGAACTCCGCACTGACTATATCGATGTTTATCAGCTGCACATGGTCGACAGAGTCTATCAGCCGGGTGACGGCACGGGAGTCTATGAGGCTCTTCTGGAAGCCAAAGAAGCCGGAAAGATCCGCCACATCGGAGTGACCGCTCACAGGATAGGCGTAGCCTTCGATCTGGTCGAGTCAGGGCTCTATGAGACCATGCAGTTCCCGTTCAGCTATCTTTCCGGAGACCAGGAGATACGCCTCGCGAAACTCTGCGCGGATAAGAACATGGGATTCATCGCCATGAAAGGACTTGCCGGTGGCCTTATATCGAGGTCTGACGTCGCCATGGCCTACCTTGAAGACTATCCGAACGTGCTGCCTATCTGGGGAGTCCAGAGAGAACACGAGCTGGATGAATGGCTCTCATACATGGATGATACGCCTGTCCTTACGGACGAGATGCGGGCATACATAGAAAAGGAAAAAGCCGAGCTGGCGGGCGATTTCTGCAGGGGATGCGGCTACTGCCTTGCTACCTGCCCTGTCGGCATAGCCATCAATAACTGCGCAAGGATGTCGCTCATGCTGAGGCGCGCGCCTTCAGACGCGTGGCTTACTGAGCACTGGCAGAACGAGATGAAAAAGATCGAGGACTGCATAGAATGCGGTCAGTGTTCGGCTCACTGCCCATATGAGCTCGATACCCCTAACCTTCTCAAAAAGAACTACGAGGACTATAAACAAGTCCTCGCAGGCAATGTGACCGTAAACAATTAAGCAGGGATCATTTTCTGAATTGCTCTAGGTACTTTTCTACCGACCGGGTCATTTCCCTGGAAAAGTCAGAATCGTACTTTCTCTTGAAAAACGCCTTGATCCAGGCGTCGAACTCTTCATCGGGCATGCTCTTGCGGAGCATCTCCCTGAGTTCATCTTCATCCATATGCCGGTAGCGGTCGATGTGAACGATATGTTTCAGATCGGCCCGCTCCGGTTTTTTTCTGTTCTTCTGCTGCTCCGTCGGGTATCCGAACACAAGAAGCGCAGCAGGGAATACATATTCGGGCAGTCCGAGTATCTCTCTCTGAGTCTCCATGTTCTCCATGATATCCCCTATGTAGCATGAGCCTATGCCGTACGAATGCGCGGCGACCACGGCGTTCTGCGCGGCTATCAGTGCGTCATCTACCGCCAGAAGAAGATCTCCCGCGCCGGGCTCCCTTGGTTCGCAGCCCGCGTGCCTGAACGCCTCGTACCACTTGAGACAGTCGGCGCAGAACAGCAGCACAAGCTTTCCCTTAGCTATGAACGGCTGATGATCGCATGATTCCACAAGCGCGGCTAGTATCTCAGGATCGCTGATCCTCAATATCGTGTACAGCTGCTGGTTGCCCGCCGTCGGAGCGTTTACCGCCGCCAGCAGGATTTCCCGGACTATGTTCTCATCGATCTCCCTGTCCGTAAAGGCGCGCACGGACTTTCTTTCCGTCAATTGCTTAATAACATCATTCATGTCGGTCCCTTCCGGTAATACGGCCCTGTTCAGTGACAAATATCCTTTTCCTGTTTGTGATTTTACCACGAAATAATTATAATTGTGCTGCGGGCCTTTTCCGCAAATTACAAATACAGAGGTTTTTTGATAATGAGCAAGATCGTTGACAGGTTCATGAGATATATCTCCATAGATACGCAGTCCGACGAGGACAGCACTACTTCTCCGAGCACCTACAAGCAGTTCAGGCTGGCGAGACTCCTGGCAGAAGAAATGATAGATATAGGCGTATCGGATGTAAGACTCGATGACCGCAACTGCTATGTATACGGGACCATACCTTCAAATACGGATAAAGACGTCCCTTCTCTTGGATTCATAGCGCACATGGATACCGCTCCGAGAACGCCGGGCGATGCCAGCAACGCGAGGATCCACAGGAATTACGACGGCGGCATAGTGAAACTGAACGAATCGGTCAAACTCGACCCGGCTATCTATCCGGATCTGAAGAAATATGTTGGCTGCGATCTGATAGTCACCGACGGTGTGTCGCTGCTTGGCGGAGACGACAAGGGCGGCATAGCCGAGATCATGACACTGGCAGAGACACTGATCAACGACCCTTCCATCCCACACGGCAAAATAGGCATAGCCTTCACACGCGACGAGGAGATCGGCAAGGGCACGGAATTCTTCGACGTAGAAGGCTTTGGAGTGGACTACGCGTATACGGTAGACGGCGGTCCTATCGGAGAACTGGAGTATGAATGCTTCAACGCTGCCGAAGCACGCCTCTATTTCAAGGGACGTGACATCCACCCGGGATATGCCTTCAACATAATGGTGAACGCGGTACGGATCGCAGCGGAACTGGACGGGATGCTGCCGCACAGCCAGCGGCCCGAATATACAAATGATTACGAGGGGTTCTTCCACATGACCTGGATGGAGGGAACAAGCGCGGAGGCGGAATCCCGCTATATCATAAGGGATCACGACCTGCTCGCTTTTGAAGAAAAAAAGATGGTGATGCAGAAATGCGTCGATTTCCTCAACGGCAAGTACGGCAATGTCATAACCCTCGAAATACGCGACCAGTACCGCAACATGAAAGAGCTCATAGTACCGCATATGTTTCTTATCGACAATGCCAAGGCTGCTTTCAGGGCATGCGGAGTCGAACCGATAATACAGCCTATCAGAGGCGGTACGGACGGAGCGGATCTCACCTACAGGGGCATCCCTTGCCCTAACCTCTCGACAGGCGGAATGAACTTCCATTCCAACACTGAATACATGCCGGTGCAGTCGCTTGAGAAAATGGTGGACGTTCTTCTGGAACTCGTAAGCGTCAAGTGACCTGTAAATTAAAACTCAATAAAAGAACCGCAGCGTATGCACATGCGCTGCGGTTTTTGTTTTACTCTTTTTCTTTTACTGCTCTTCTGTTCCCTGCGGTCCCAGTCCCGACAGCCTCCTGAAACTCAGAAGCACCATCGACACAGACATTGTGAATGCCATTGTGTCAGATATAGGGCTCGCCGCGAGTATGCCGTTTATCCCAAAGAACTTTGGCAGTATTATAAGCAGCGGGATCAGGAACAGCCCCTGTCTCGAAAGCGACACCAGAAGCCCCTGTTTGTTGTTGCCTGTGGCCGAGAAGTACATGATAGTGACCGGCTGTATGTTCTGGAAGAATACGAACATCATGTATATCTTAAGGTATTTCTCCGCGAACTCGTAATACAGGTCCGTTCCCGTACCGAAGAAAGAGATGATCTCCCTCGGGAACGTCTGCAGCGCGAAAAAGAACAGCACGCCTACGCCAAAAGCCGCTCCGAAGGCTCTCCAGTACGTGCTCTTGACTCTCGTGTAGTTTTTTGCGCCGAGATTGAAGCCCCATATAGGCTGGCAGCCTTGAGATATTCCCACCGCGAACGATATCATTATCATGTTGCACTTCTGTGCGATGCCCGATACGGCAAGGGGTATCTCCGGCCCGTATATCGACAGTGCGCCATATGTCGCGAGCATGTTGTTGAGCACTATATTGGTGCACATCATCAGCATATGGTTGATGAAGTTCGGAATGCCTGTCTTCATGCTTCCGGTAAGATGCTTCACGCTGATCCCCAGATCCCTGAACCGTATTCTGAAAGCTTTAAAGCGCGGATAGTAAAGGATCGCCAGCATGCAGCTGGAGAACTGTGATATAGCGGTGGCTATTGCCGCTCCCCTGAGCCCCATGCCCATGGGGAACATGAACAGCCAGTCAAGGAACACGTTCAGTACCGCTCCCTCTACCATGCACAGCATCGAGTACGCAGGGCTTCCGTCCGCTCTGATGAGCGGCGCGGACGCCTGGGTGAACAGATGGAACGGCAGGCCGAACATGGTCACGGATAAATATGTTATCGCCAGCGGATATACGGTCCCGGCGGGGTCCGCCCCGCAGAGTGCCACTATATCGCTCTTGAACACAAAAAGCAGCAGGCCCGTAACGATGCCTGCCGCCGCCGCGCCGGTGATACCGGTGTGGACATATTTTTTTGCTTCTTCTATCCTTCCTGCTCCCTGATTGATGCTGAAGTTTGAAGCAGTGCCTATCCCGAACAGCATACTTATGCCCGTTGTGAGCGTCACTGTCGGGAATACTATGTTTGTAGCCGCGTTTCCGAGCATGCCAACCACGTGGCCGATGAAAATCTGGTCAGTGATATTGTACACGGCGCCTACCAGCATGCTGATTATCGAAGGTATGGCGTACCTTGCTATCAGCGGCAGCAGCGGCGCGCTGCCAAGCGGATTGTCTGCGACTTGTTTATCTATTTCTCTTCTCCCTTAAGCTTCTCGATCTTTGCAAGGATCTCCTTCTCCTTAAACAGGAAGAACAGGCACGCTCCTATGACACAGCAGATGAACGCGACCAGCGCGGTCCTGCGGTAAGCGGCTGCCGCGACTGCCTCGGTCGTTCCGGGAACATTCGCGATAGCGGTCATCGAAGTGAATACCGCGAGGGCGATAGCCTGGCCCATCTTGAACGCGAATGTACGCGCCGCGAAGAACATTCCGCTCCTGTCCTCGCCTGTCTCCAGACGGCTCAGTTCAGCGACATCAGCGACACAGGCCTGAGGCAGGATGCCGAGGATGGCCATAGGCACTGAAGCGCACACGGCAACAATGAATCCCCATACAAGTCCCTCTCCGCACAGGAAAGTGATGAGGAACACCGCTGAATACGCGAAGAACCCTGTAATTATCATCTTCTTTTTGCCGATCTTAGGAGCCAGCTTGTTGACTATCGGATACTGACATACGCTGAGGAAAGTCATGGTAGCAGTCAGTACGAATGTCCATGTGTCCTCTATCTTCATCAGTTTTGTCTCATAGAACGCGAGGCCAGTCTGGAAGAGCGTCAGCGCAAAGAAGTATATCACGTCGCTGTATACGAAGCGGCGGAACATGCCGTTCTGGAAGGTCTTGAGCAGCGAGGCGAAAGCCTTTGTCTCGCTCGGCCTGGCATCAAGATAATCACGCTCCTTGATATAAAACGACGGTATCAGCATCGCGATGCAGGCGACTGTCGACATTATGGCGACTGCAAAGCGGATGGAGTTCTCCGGTCCTACCGCTCCCTGTATCATGCCCGCAACGTTAGGCAGCATGTAAGAGATCGAAAGACCGGCAATGTATGTGAATGAAATGTATGTAGATACGTTGATGCGGTGTTCCTGCGTATCGCCGAGCTCCGCGATCAGAGCATTGTACGGCGTGCAGTATATAGTCATGAACAGATAGAACGAGATCATCAGCACAAAGACTATCGTATCATTGACAGCTATGTTTGCCGTCTGAGGCAGGGTGAACAGACCGATCGTCAGAAGAGCGAACGGTATCGCTATCGCTTTCATGAACGGGATGCGCCGTCCGCCCTTGAATTTGGCTCTGTCAGACCAGCCCGCGATCAGAGGATCTGTTATGGCGTCAAATATGCGGCCGACAGCGAGCACCAGACCGAAAAGGGTCAGTTTCAGGAAAATATGATCCTGCGTGATGCCCGAGGCAAAGATGCCCGTCAGAGGATTCTGTTCATTAGGCGTGCCCGTGTAGTAGTAGACCATCCAGTTGGACACTATGCCCGCGAGCAGGCTCCATCCGAACTGCCCTACAGCGAATATCCACAAAAGCTTATTGGTGATGGGTTTCTTCTGCATAAAGTTTTACTCCTTTGTTGTGCATTGATTTCCCCCTAATCCCAACTTTTATAATAACAAAAAACTGCTGGTCGCCCAACAGTTTTTCGTATTATATGACTTCTCGTCAGATATGTCAGAAATCGTACGATTTGCAGACAGGAGCGTCGATGGCCGCGGATTCCTCATCGAACCAGATAAGGTTCCTTCCGGTCTCCTTGTCGAAGAGCTGGATGAGTTCAGGCGCAGCGTTGAAATGCACCGTGCTGCCCATCGAGACATCTTCTGCCAATCCGACAGTAGGGATCACCATGACGACCTCGTCATCACCGCTTCTGGCATGCAGGTTGTACTCGGATCCGAGCATCTCGGAAACTTCGATGACCGCTGTCAGATCGCCTTCTCCGACGTTGATGTGCTGAGGACGGATGCCGGCGATTATGTCGCACGGCTTCGCGCCGTTCTGCTTGAGCGCTTTCTGCTGGAACTCGGAAAGTTCAAACTTTGCGCCGCGGATCTCAGCGTAGTACTTGCCGCCCTCGAGCAGCAGTTTGCAGCCGTCAAAGAAGTTCATTACCGGCATTCCGATGAATCCGGCTACGAACAGATTGACAGGTTTGTTGTAAACTTCAACAGGTGTGCCTATCTGGTTCACATAGCCGTCTTTCATTATGACGATACGGTCGCCGAGGGTCATGGCCTCTGTCTGATCGTGAGTTACATACATGAACGTGGTGTTGATTCTGGAGCGAAGTTTGATGATCTCTGCTCTCATCTGGTTTCTCAGCTTGGCGTCGAGGTTCGAGAGAGGTTCGTCCATGAGGAACACCTTAGGGTCACGCACCATCGCCCTGCCGATGGCCACACGCTGACGCTGGCCGCCTGACAGTGCCTTAGGCCTTCTTTCGAGGTACTGCGTGATATCGAGGATCTCGGCTACTTCTTTTACCTTGGCGTCGATCTCAGCCTGAGGAGCTTTCTTAAGCTTGAGGGCGAAAGCCATGTTTTCACGGACCGTCATGTGCGGATATAGAGCGTAGCTCTGGAATACCATTGCAATATCTCTGTCCTTAGGCGATACGTCGTTCATGAGTTTGCCGTCGATGTAAAGCTCGCCGCCGCTGATGTCTTCGAGACCCGCAACCATTCTGAGTGTTGTGGACTTTCCGCAGCCGGAAGGACCTACCAGAACGATGAATTCCTTGTCCTTGATGTCAATGTTGACGTCGTGGACCGCGGTCACCTCGTTGTCATACACCTTCTTTAATCCTTTGATGATTACTTCTGCCATATTGTTAACTCTAGTATACGGGACTCCTCCCGGATACCTCGCGACCGCCCGCGAGGGACGCGCCGCATTACGACAGGTCTCCACACTGCCGCACCGTGAGTTTAACGGTTGATTCCTCCTTTCTTTAGGACGCATTGATCAGATCGTGGAGTGATCATGCGGCCTTTAGTGGGTAGTTATCACTTTGTTGTCCGGCCGTACAGCCGGGTAATGCTTAATATTTCTTCCGCGAGTTCTTCAGTAGCAGCGCCGGGCCTCATGCGCCAGGTCCAGTTGCCTTCAGGTATTCCCGGAGCGTTTATCCTCGCCTCGTCACCGAGCCCAAGCCAGTCCTGCATCTGCGCGACGAATAGTCCCGCGACGGAACTCATGCCACCACGAATCACCCCTCTGGTAAAACCTTCTTCTTCATTCAGACCGAAGTAGCGTTTTGCCTCAGACAGTTCTTCTTCATCCGCTATCTCAAGCCAACCCTCAAGCGTGTGATTGTCATGCGTGCCGGTATAGCAGATGCAGTTGCTGATGTAGTTGTGAGGCAGAAAAGCCTCGAGCTTCTGTACGTCAAAAGCGCACTGCAGCAGTCTCATGCCCGGGAAGCCCGAATCCGCAAGGAGTTTTCTGACCTCAGGAGTCGAATACCCGAGATCTTCTGCGATGAAATCAAGATCCGGAAAGTTGTCCTTCAGAGTATCTACGAGCGTAATGCCCGGACCTTTGACCCAATGGCCGCGCCGGGCGGTCTTATCCCCGTAAGGAACGGCGAAATAGCTCTCAAAACCTCTGAAATGATCAATGCGTATCACGTCGAACAGTTCTGCCGACCCGGCGATCCTTCGGATCCACCAGCCAAAACCGTCCTCTTTCATCGCGTCCCAGTCATACAGCGGATTGCCCCAGAGCTGCCCGTCATCGCTGAACAAGTCAGGAGGCACTCCGGCAACTTCCCTCGGAATGCTGTTTTTATCAAGCTGGAACCAGTGCGGTTCCGCCCAGACCTCTGCCGAATCGAGAGCGATGTAAATCGGGATATCCCCTATTATACTTATGCCCGTGTCATTAGCGTAAGCCTTAAGATCCTTCCACTGCTGATAAAAAAGGTACTGTATGTATTCGAACGCTTCCACATCTTCAGAGAGCGACTCACGCCATCTGGCGCAGGCTTCAGGCTGATGATATCTTATATCTTCATCAGGCCATTCGGTCCACGGGCGCATGTCAAAATTCTGTTTGAGCGCCATGAACAGCGCGTAATCCGGAAGCCATGCTTTATCCCTGATGAAAGCGTCAAGCGCCTCCCTGTCCCTTGGGATACCTCTTTCGGCAGCTTTTTTCAGCAATCCCAGCCGGTTCTCATACAGTTTGCCGTAATCCACCTTGTCAGGATCATCTCCGAAATCGGCGGCATCCGCCTCTTTCTTTGTCAGAAGCCCGTTTCTTATGAGTATCTCAAGATCCACGTAATACGGATTTCCGGCAAAAGACGAAAAACTCTGATACGGCGAATCTCCGTAACTGATAGGACATACCGGCAGCATCTGCCAGTACTTCTGTCCCGCGGAACACAGAAAGTCGACAAACTCCCTTGCCGCAGACCCCATGGTTCCTATCCCGTACGGTGACGGAATCGAGAACAAAGGCATCAATATACCTGCTGAGCGCGCTGCTTTTTCCATAGACTAACCCTTTACCGCGCCGGCAGCCACACCCTTGATGATGTGCTTCTGCAGCGCCATATAGAAGATGATGATCGGCAGCATCGAAAGCATGATTACAGCCATCGTTGCGCCGAGGTCTACCGAGCCATAGCTTCCCTTGAGATACTGTACGTGGATAGGGATCGTCATGTATTTGGTCCTGTCGAGTACGAGGTATGGGAGCAGGTAGTCGTTCCACACCCACATGGTCTCAAGGATACCGACGGAAATAAGTGTCGGCTTGAGCATCGGAAGAACTACGTTGAAATATGTGCGTATCGGGCCGCAGCCGTCAATTGAGGCAGCTTCCTCTATCTCAAGCGGCAAGCCCTTTACGAAGCCGACAAACATGAATATGGCAAGTCCGGCTCCGAATCCCAGATAAACGATCGGGATGGTCCAAGGTGTATTCAGCTTGAGGTTGTCTGCCGTGAACGTCAGTGTGAACATTACCATCTGGAACGGTACGATCATGCTGAACAGGCAGAGATAGTAGAACGCATTCGCAAACTTTGAATTTACTCGGGCTATGTACCATGCAGTCATCGAAGTAAACAGCAGGATCAGGAATACCGAAGCGATCGTGATCCAGAATGAATATCCGACGGACTTCATGAACGGATAGTTACCGAAAGTCATGCCCTTGATATAGTTTGCCCACCCTACAAAGGTTTCAGCAGTAGGCAGCGAGAACGCGTTTGTGTTGATCGACGCATTCGATTTGAACGAGTTGATAATGACTTCGAAAATCGGCATTATCCATACGATGCTGAGTAACACAAATACGACCGATACCACATTGCCGAGCGGAGTAAACTTCTGTACATGTTTCTTTTTCATTGCTGCACCTCCTTACTCCTTGTGGCCTTCTGCTGTGCGAGGGCCAGAACCGCAACAAGAATGAAGAATACGACAGCTTTCGCCTGTGCAACTCCATGGAAATTCTTATTGATGTTGTATGTCGAGAAGATATTCAGCGCAAGCAATTCTGTCATGTTCACCTTTGTGTTTTCAAGCATGACAGAAGGAAGACCGCCTGTTAAAGCCAGGTTCTGGTCGAACAGCTTGAATGAGTTGGTCAGCGTCAGGAACGTGCAGATCGTGATCGACGGCATCACGTTCGGGATGATGACCTTTGTAAGAGTCTGCCATCCTGTAGCGCCGTCTATCTTCGCAGCCTCGAGCATGTCACCAGGGACAGCCTGGAGTCCTGCGATGTAGATGATCATCATGTATCCTATCTGCTGCCACGCTACCAGTATGACCAGACCCCAGAATCCGTATGTAGCGTTTGCCGTAAGGTATGTGTTGTAACCTTTCAGTATAGCGTCGAAGATCATCGACCAAATGTAACCGAGTACGACGCCTCCGATAAGGTTAGGCATGAAGAATACCGTACGGAAAAGATTGGCTCCGCGAATGCTCTGTGTCAGCGCGTAAGCGATGAAGAACGCCAGAACATTTATGAGTATGATCGATACTACAGCAAATGCCGCTGTATTCCAGAAAGCATGGCGGAATCCGACGTCTGTGAATGTCTTGACATAGTTTTGGAATCCGACCCACTTCGCATCTCTAGGAGTATTGAAGTTGCAGAAGCTCAGATAGATGCCCTGCAGGAAAGGCCAGACAAAACCGATAACAAAGCATGCCAGAGTCGGTACAATGAACAGCGGGAAACATTTCTGAATAGGTCTGCGGATCAGCACGCTGTTCACTGTCGAATGATCGTGTTTTTTCTTTTTCTTTTTCTTTTCAGGCAACTTGCTCATCTCCTTTCTTAGTTTTCTTTTTCAGCCTTAAGCTTTGATAAAAAAACAGGGGCAGGCGAGTCTGCCCGCCCCTTGTTTTCTTTCGCTATCAGCGAAAAGGAGTGAGTATTAGTTTCCTTCTACGCCGTACTCATAAGCCCAGCCATCAACGAATGCCTTCTGGACTTCTGCCCATGTAGCATCGGACGGAGCTGCGGAGTAAGCCGCAAGAGCCGTTACGAGTGTTGCACGGAAGCTATCTACATTTGGTGTGAAGGTGAATGCCCATGTGCAAGCGTACTTGCCGTTTGCGAGCATCTCAGCGCCGGCTCTGGAGAATCCGTTTGCGGATTCCGGAGCCTTCTTGAACGGAATGTCGCCGATCGAGCTGAGTACCTCGATTCCCTTCTCGGATGTTACACACCATTTCAGGAAGTCGAGTGTAGCCTGCTGATTAGCCTCGGAAGCCTGACTATTTACTGCGAGGCAATTCTCTGTACCAGAGCACAGTCCTGCATTTTCTTCGCCGTCAACGCCGCAGTAGATCGGGATCATTGTGATATCATCAGGGTTCAGCTGGAACTTATCT
>CACYPK010000003.1 GCA_902776285.1 uncultured Eubacteriales bacterium | reverse complement strand
CCCGTTTCGGCGGAATGTTTCTGTTGCACTTTCCCTACAGTTACCTGCGGCGGACGTTATCCGTCATCCCTGCCCTGCGGAGCCCGGACTTTCCTCATGAGCCGTCGCCAAGCGGAGGCCCACGCGATCGCCTGGTCTACCCAAAACACTGCTATATTATATTCCTGTACATTTAGAATTCAAGAGTAAAAGATACTCAAGATCCTCTTTCAGTCTGCTTATCAGCGCGTCATGATCCTTGCCGCTCTTCCGGAGGTTTTCGATCTCTTCCTTGATGCTGGATATCTTCCATTCGATGCGTTTTGACGCAAGCGACGGATCTGCTTTCGCAAGGATTTCAGGATACTTCCAGCGTATATCATCCTCCGGATACGGAGCTTCCCTGATATCAGCATCCGCCGGGACCGCGGTGATTATTTCGCAGGCGAATTTGCCTTCCTGAGCGAGAGATTCGCTTTCGATGTCCCAGCCGTGAGTATAAAGATAATGCCTCAGAGTTCCCGAATGCTTGCGGGGCTGAAGAACAAGCCTTCTGAACGACCTGCTCTTATCGATATCCGCGTCCAGTATCTGTACTATCGTATGTCCGCCCAGGCCTCCGATTATGATCTCGTCGACTTCGCCATTTTCCAGTGTCTCCAGACCGTCCCCGATGCGGAAATCCGACGGGCTGACTTTGTCTGACAGATGAGCGAGTTCGAAAGTCTCCTTGGCCTTTGCGAGCGATCCTTCGCTGATATCCGACATGACCGCGCGCGGCGACCTGCCGTCTCTTATTAAAAGCATAGGGACGTATCCGTGATCCGTCCCTATATCAGCGACACTGTCGCCGGTTTGTACTGATTCAGCTATTTTGTAAATACGTTTGCTTAATCGCATATATAACCTGCGTTGCCGTAAGCGGCGGCTCTACTCAAGGTAGTCGCGCAGTTTCTTGCTGCGGCTTGGGTGTCTGAGCTTTCTGAGAGCCTTTGCCTCGATCTGTCTGATACGCTCTCTTGTTACGTTGAACTCGCGTCCAACTTCCTCAAGTGTGCGCGGACGTCCGTCGTCAAGTCCGAACCTGAGTATCAGGACCTTCTTTTCCCTTTCGCTCAGAGTGTCGAGCACCTCGCGGAGCTGCTTCTGAAGCATAGAATAAGCGGCCGCGTCAACAGGCGAAGGGATATCCTCATCAGGGATGAAGTCGCCGAGATGGCTGTCTTCTTCCTCACCTATAGGTGTCTCGAGCGACACAGGATCCTGGCTGATCTTTTTGATCTCCCTGACCTTCTCTACGGTGATGCCCATCTCTCTGGCGATCTCTTCGCTGGTCGGCTCACGTCCGTATTCCTGCAGCAGCTGTCTGGAGATCCTGATCAGCTTGTTGATGGTCTCTACCATATGGACCGGGATACGGATGGTCCTGGCCTGATCGGCTATGGACCTTGTGATTGCCTGTCTGATCCACCATGTCGCGTAAGTCGAGAACTTGTAACCCTTGGTGTAGTCGAACTTCTCGACAGCCTTGATAAGTCCCAGATTTCCTTCCTGTATGAGGTCAAGGAATGAAAGGCCTCTGTTGAGGTATCTGCGGGCAATGCTGACTACGAGTCTCAGGTTGGACTCGCAGAGTTTCTTCTTGGCTTCCTCGTCGCCCTGCTCTATCCTGATGGCGAGCTCGCGCTCTTCTTCTGCAGTAAGCAGAGGAACTTTGCCGATCTCCTTGAAATACATCCTGACCGGGTCATCTGTCGGGATATTCTTTGCCGCGTCAGTCACTTCGATCTCGCCGGATGACTTGATCACGACGCCGCTCTTCTTCTCGTCTTCCTCATCGTTCAGAAGGTCCTCGTCTTCGAGTTCCATCTCGAGGATCTCATCATCGTCAACGTCATCGTCTTCGAGCTCGTTTGAGGTCGGCTCTCTTGTCTCGATGATGCTGATATTCTTGCTTTCTATGAGGTCATAGATGTCCTCAAGAGCATCCTTGTCGAAGTTGGAATCGGCTATCATGGCGTTGATCTCACCGTAAGTGATCTCATTGCCGGTCTGCTTGGCTGCCTCGATTATGAGGTTAGCGGCCTCCTCCGTCTTTGAAAGCTCGACAAGCCCTTCTCTTTCATCGTCATCATCGTTGAAGATGTCGTCATACTCATTGAGTTTGTTCTTGATGTTTTCAGGCATTTGTTTCCTCCATGGTAGTATTGATGAGTTCGTCCAGTTCTATCAGCCGCTTCACGAGTCTTTCGATTTCATCGGTCCTGCCCATCTTTTCGGCTACCGCTATGTTGTTCGTGACTTCGGCTTTCTCGTCCCTGTATTTTACGGACAGATACCCCGCCTTCGTCTCTCTGTAGAAGGCCTCATCATCAGGTCCTGTCTGTATTGTTTCAAGCTGTCTCGAGAATTCGGCTTCTTCGTCAGGATCAAGCGCTTCGAATATCTTTTCCTTTTCTATCCCGCGGCCCCCGCTTTGCCCGTCCGGGCAGAGAGACTCTTCTACGAGCACTATCTTATTCGCAAGCGCGCTGCCAAAGACGATGCCGTCTTCTCTGAAACGCTTTATGTAACTCGGATCATGCATCGCCAGTATCGCGAATGCCATCTCGAATCTTTCGTAATATCCTTTTTCCTGCTTTCTTCTGAGCGAATCTCTTATCGCTCTTTCGCTTCCGGCGTTGTTTACGCTCGAGTTTACCGATCTATTATTATCGCCACCTGTCTGAACTGCCATAATTATGGCGCTTTCCGAGATGCCGAACTCCTCTGAAAGCTTGCGGGAGTATATGTCGAGCTCTACCGGACCCAGCTCTCTCAGTATCGGAACGGCTTTTTCTATGTAATCGAGCACATCCCTGTCATTCGTGA
The DNA here is from genome assembly GCA_902776285.1 of uncultured Eubacteriales bacterium. Classification (GTDB taxonomy): domain Bacteria; phylum Bacillota; class Clostridia; order Peptostreptococcales; family Anaerovoracaceae; genus Crickella. The sequence continues at coordinate 102,115 of CACYPK010000003.1, read as the reverse complement.
GGTCGAATCCGCGTCTTGCCAGCCTCAGCTTGTAATCCGTGGCAGGCATGGCATTGTCGACAAGTTTTATGAACTCTTCCCTGCCATGCGCCTTTATGAAATCGTCGGGATCCTTTCCGTCTGTGACATGCATTACTTTCGGCTTGCCGCCCGCGGCCGATATCACGTCTATTCCTCTGAGAGCGGCGTTTATGCCGGCAGAGTCTGAGTCATAAGAGAGGACTATATTCTTTGAATATCTGCAGAGAAGCCTTGCCTGGTTGATCGTCAGAGCCGTGCCCAGCGAAGCGGCGACGTTCTTCACGCCGTTCTGATAGAGCGATATCATGTCCATGTAGCCCTCTACTATGATGGCGCGTCCTTCCCTGTCGATCTCCTTTCTGGTGAGATTGAGCCCGAAGAGGTTGTTCTTCTTCAGGAATATATCGCTTTCAGGTGAGTTAAGGTATTTTGGCTTGATGTCCGCTATCGCGCGTCCGCCAAAGCCTATCACCTTGTCCTGGGTGCTGATTATCGGGAACATCACTCTGTCGCGGAACTTGTCATAAAGACCGTTCTTGCCGCTGTTGGCGAGCCCCAGCTTAAGCATGTCTTCATCTGAAACGCCTTCGCTCCTCAGATGGTCTACAAGCGCGGTGCCGCCCGGCGGAGCGTATCCCAGGCCGAATGCCGTGATAGTATCCTTTGTGAGTCCTCTTCTTCTGAGATACGCGAGCCCCTTGTTGCCCTTTATACCCAGATTGTTGTAGAAGAACCTCGCGGCCTTGGCGTTTATGCCGTGATACTTGTCATAATCGATCTTCGGACCGCTGCTCCTTCTTTCGGGCAGCTTTATGCCGTTCTCTGTCGCGAGTTTTTCTACAGCTTCCATAAACGGCAGCTTGTAGTACTCCTGCACAAAGCCTATAACGTCGCCGGACTTTCCGCAGCCGAAGCAGTGATAAAACTGCTTGCCCTCGTTGACGCTGAAAGACGGCGTCTTTTCATTGTGGAACGGACAAAGTCCCATGTAATTCGATCCCGACCTTTTGAGTTTGACCTCGCGTCCTATTATATCAACTATGTTGAGCTGAGCCTTCAGCTCGTCCGTAAAGTTGTCATAAGCCATGGATCACAACTGCCTCCAGCCCTGCGGAACGAATAGTTTATCATAAAGATTGAGAGCGTATCTGTCAGTCATGCCTGAAACAAGGTCCTTGACGGCAACAGCGGTACCCTCTTCCTCTTCTATCAACTTGTAAACGCCCGGTATTTCGTCTGAATGTTCCATATAATACCGGTAAAGCGAATTGATAATGCGCTCGACCTTATCGAGGGCGGAAACGCCCCTTACTTCGGTCGAATTATACACATTCTCAAACAGATACGATCTGAGCCTGTCAAGCGAGTCGGCAAATACTGGTGAAAGCGAAACGACATCCTTGCCCTCGCTGTTACTGCACAGATCGACTATGAGATTGTTTATGCGCTCAGAATGTGTAGAACCGATTATCTCGATCTCGCGCTGAGGCAGGTCTTCAAAAGTGATGACACCGCTCCTTATCGCGTCATCTATGTCGTGATTGACATAGGCGATCCTGTCACAGATCTTTACGATCTGACCTTCGAGAGTCATCGGCGTGACAGGTCCCCTGTGATTGAGGATCCCGTCTCTTACCTCATATGTAAGATTCAGGCCTCTGCGCTTTGAAGTGTCTTCTATCACGTCAACGGTCCTGAGACTCTGCACGTTGTGCTCAAAGCCTCCCGGATGGATGTTGTTAAGCACCTTCTCTCCGACATGACCGAAAGGTGTATGTCCGAGGTCATGACCGAGCGCGATGGCCTCGGTAAGGTCTTCGTTATACGCGAGTATCCTTGCGACCGTACGCGATATCTGGGAAACTTCAAGTGTATGCGTAAGGCGTGTCCTGTAATGGTCTCCTTCTGGAGCCAGAAACACCTGTGTCTTGTGTATCAGTCTTCTAAACGCCTTGGAATGCACGATGCGGTCCCTGTCCCTCTGAAAGTCGGTCCTGTACTCGCACTGCTCTTCTTCATGGACTCTGCCTTTAGACTCCGCGGCTTTGCATGCAAGAGGAGAAAGGAATCCGTATTCTCTTTTTTCTATCGATTCCCTGTTATTCATCAGCTTCCTTTGAGAATTCCGCTCCGAGCATGTCAGCCACTCTGACATTGAATCCGTCAAGGTCATAGTCAAGAGCGAGCCTGAAATCATAGTCAGCATCTTCTCCGAGGAGCTTGGCGGCGGCAAGTCCGTATCTGGCGTCTCTGACGTTTGATTCCTCACCGCTTAGCTTGTTGAAAGCGTTGAGGTCATGCACGTACCATTTGCGGAACTTCGCTATCTCCGCAGCAAGTTCTGCGATATCGGAGTCGCTCATGCCCTCAAAGATAAGTCCCTCGAAAGCCCTGCCTATGGATTCGACCATTATGTAAAGATCCGTTTCGTTGTCCGGCAAATGGTCAAGAAATCCATCAAAATACGAACCCATCTGCTCGGACAGCATCTCCATGTCGACGCTTCTGAGCAGATCCTTTATGAGATTCTCTTCTATGAATTCGTCCTCTTCAAGCAATGCGGCGAGGTTCTCATAATACTGAAACTCATCCGCGGAGTCTATGTCGAGCACATTGTAAAATCTGACCTTATCCATATCGAAACGAATGTATTTTCGTGTTTATGTGTGCTAAAATGTAATCGAATCACTGACTGATTATTATAGCACACGGAGTTATCAAAATGAAGATATACGTATTCTGCAACCTTAAAGATAAATCGAGAGAAACATATGAGAGATTCATCCCGATGCTTGAGGAATCCGGATATGAGATAGCCGAAGAATATTCAGATGATGTCGACCTTCTCGCATGCATCGGCGGAGACGGCACCTTCCTGAGTTTCGTCCATAAATGCGGATTCCCAAAAGCCCCTATCATCGGTATCAACACGGGACATCTCGGGTTCTTTCAGGAGGCTCTCCCTTCTAATCTAAGAGAGACTCTCGACTACATCTCAAAAGGCGAATACCAGCTGCAGAATATCTGCCCTGTCCAGGCAAGAGTCGTCACACGCAGAGGTGAATTCATGCGTACGGGACTCAATGAGATAGTCGTGAGAGGACCTTACTCACATGCCTCGCATTATGAGATATCCATCGACAACACCAAGATACAGGAGTTCTCCGGCGATGGAATAATCATTTCGACCCCTGTCGGATCAACCGCTTACAACTACTCGCTCGGCGGTTCACTCGTTTCACCTGATCTCAACGTGCTTCAGCTGACGCCTATCGCGCCTATGAACACCAACGCCTACAGGTGCTTCAAGTCCAGCCTGATCCTTCCTTCTACCGAGACAATAACGATCGCGGGTACCGGAAGATGCGAAGGCGGAACCGTGCTGCTTTCATTCGACGGACGCACGCATGAGTTCGGCGGAGTCCTGAAAATCGAGATAACACGCTCTGACAAAGAGATCCACCTTATCCGCACAAAGGCTTACGATCACTGGAGCCTGCTGTCAAGCAAGCTTCTCTGATGAGCTGATCATACCGAAGCCGGGCTATAAACTAAACTTAATTGAGAACCATTAACGGTACATAAAACAGCGCTTATCCGGCGCTGTTTTTCAATTCCCCTATCGCTTCCTTTATGTCATCAGGAATGTCTGTTTCAAAACTGACTCTTTTCTTTGTCATCGGATGGTCGAATTCGATGTAATACGCGTGCAAAGCCTGGCGGCTTATCAGGAAAGTGCCTCCGTCGTAAAGCGAGTCTCCCGCGATTGGGTGTCCCAGATGAGAAAGATGCACTCTTATCTGATGTGTCCTTCCGGTATGGAGTATGACCTCAACAAGCGTATGATCGCCGTAACGCTGCGACGGATAGCGTTCCAGAACATTCACTTCGCTGCGCGCGTCCTTGCCGCCTTCGGTCATTACCGCGCGGCGTATCGAGACCTGATCAGGCCTGCCCACGGGAAGCTCTACGGTGAAATGGTCTTCTTCGATATTGCCCTCGACAAGAGCGTAATACTTTTTGACTACGGTATTGCGCCTCATCTGCGATGAGAGTTCGTTCTGGGCGTTCGCGTTTTTAGCAACTATGATTATGCCTGTCGTATCCATGTCGATGCGGTTGGCAAACCTCACCTTGAACGACTGGCCGCTGTCAAACATGTATTTCATGACAGCATTTGCAATTGTGTGCTCAGGATGCCCCTTTGTAGGATGGACGATTATGCCCGCCTGCTTGTTTACGACTATGAGATCATCATCTTCGTAGACGATGTCCAGCGGGATATCTTCGGGCTCAAAATCGCTCGATTCCTGAGGCAATCTCACGCCAATTACATCACCGACCCCGGGCTTTACATAACCCGGAGTCGGTGTTCCGTTTAGATCTACCAGCGACTGATACTTCATCTTTGTCCTGAACCTCGATGAAAACTTATAGTTCTTTCTGAGGATCTGGTTGATGGTCAGCCCCGATTCTTCACTTGTTACAGTATGTTCGTATTTTGCCATTATCTAGCGCAGCTGCGCTCCGCACTTTTTCTCAAGCACCTTGATGATGCCGTTCATCTTCTTGTCTATCTGCTTCGAAGTCATGGTCGAGTCATCGTTTCCGATCTTAAGACTCAGAGTGATCGACTTCTTTCCGGCAGGGATCTGCTTTCCGCGGTATTCTTCGACGAACTTCAGCTCCTTAACCATGAACTTGATGGCTTCAGCTATCTCAGCCCATGTAACTGCTTCATCAACCAGCAGCGAGAGGTCCTGCTCAACAAGTGGATACTGCGGCAGGTGTTTGAATTCGTTTGTCCTTGAAGGATATGGCTCGATCACGGCAGTATCGATCTCGAAAGCCGCCGCGCTCATGAGCTTGATGCCCGAAGCCGAAAGAGCCTGTACGGAAACGAGTCCGATGGATCCCGCGATCCTGCCGCCTTCCATGATATTCAGCCAAACCTTCTCGTCCGCCCAGGACGGCTTTGCTTTCTGCTTGAATGTGAAAGGCTTGAAGTGGCAGTATCCCGCCATACCTTCGATAACTCCCTTTACCTTGTAGAAGAGTTCCTTAGCGTCCTTTCCGGCGAAAGCTCCGGTGAGCATGTTCTTATGTACCGGAAGCACTTCATCAGGGGACGAAGGGCTGTACTCGCCTTTTTCGAATACCTGAGCGGCTTCGAAGATGGCGAAGTCTTCAAAGTAGCGGCTGTTTTTATCAATGGATTCGAGCATGCCCGGAATGAGCGACGCTCTGAGGCATCCGAGTTCAGGAGCCGGAGGTGTAGCCAGCTTTACGCAGCTTTCCGTGTCTATTCCGGCAGCAGATATGAACTTCTCGTCTATCCACGGATAAGTGAATATCTCGTTCATTCCGCATCTGAAGGCCAGATACTCCTTGAGCCTTCTGGCGAGATCTGTTCCTACCTGATTGACGGAGTGCTCAAAGCTTACCGGAAGCGGCTGCTTCTTGAAGTATTCGTAACCGATAAGTCTGGCGATGTCTCCGAGGATATCGTCGTGTATAGAAACGTCTCCGGTGGATCTCCATGTAGGAACTATGCAGTGATATGTCCCGTCAGCGAAGCTTACTTCGTAACCGAGTCTTGTGAGGATGTCCTCGATCTCGCTTCTTTCGATTACTTCGCCGAGTCTGGTATCAAGGAATTCCTGTGTTATGTCGATAACGGCGTTTTCGGTCTTTACCGGATAGTTGTCGGTAAATGCCGAGAATACGCATTCAGGATAGATCTCCTTGAACAGCGAGAGTGCCATGGAAACTCCGAGATCAGCTCTCTGAGTATCGATACCCTTTTCGTATCTGAGGGCCGAGTCGGTCTTCTCATTGAAATAAGCAGTGGTACGTCTGATTCCAGGCGCTGTGAACACCGCGCATTCCAGAATAACGGAATTCGTGCTGTCCAGTACCGAGTCATCCTTGCCGCCCTTTATACCGGCGAGGTTCAGAGGCTTCTTGCTGTCGCAGATGACGAGATGATCATGCGTAAGATCGAGATCCTTCTCATCGAGGAGAAGCAGCTTTTCACCGTCTTCCGCTAATCTAACGATAATCTCTTCACCGTCAACATGTGTGCTGTCATACGCGTGCTGAGGAGCTCCGACCGCCAGCAGTACGAAGTTTGTGATATCTACGAGAGCGTTGATAGGTCTCATGCCCGCGTTGGTTATCAGGGTCTTCATCCATGCAGGAGACTCCTTTACGCATACGTTGTCGATCTTTGTAGCCGTGAATCTGTTGCATCTTTCAGGCTCTTCGATGGTAACCGGATACTCAGGAAGTCCCTTCGGGAGCTCGCTGCTGAGCTCTTTCAGCGGGATCTTATAGATAGCCGCTATCTCTCTTGCGACGCCGTAGTGTCCCCACAGGTCAGGCCTGTTGGAGAGCGACTTGTTGTCAACTACGAGGATAACGTCGTCAAGACCCATGACTTCTGCCACGCACTGTCCGGCTTCACATTCGATCCCAAGCTCAGTGAAATCAACGATTTCTCTTTCTTCCTTGGTGCTTATGAGATCGCCGAGGAATACTTCAGCAGGAGCGCAGATCATTCCGTATGACTTCTCTCCCCTGAGTTTTGTCTCCTTGATCAGCACAGGCTCACCTTCGCCGTGCCATACGACCTCGGCGCCCGGCTTACTTACGCATACCTTGTGTCCCTCAACGAGGTTGCTTCCTCCGCAGACGATCTGCTTGATCTCATCTTCGCCTACATCCGTCATGCAGATCTTGAGCGCGTCCGCGTTAGGATGCGGTTTGATCTCCTTGATCTCTCCTACCACGATGTCGTGGAACTTGTCGGCTGTCCTTATGAACTCCTCTACTTCGACCGTTCTCATCGTCAGGTCGTATGAGAGCTGTTCGTAGCTAAGATCGGAAGGAAGATCCACGTATCTTTTCAGAAAATTGATTGAAATATTCATGTCTATCCTCCTTTCCTACTTGAACTGCTTTAAGAATCTGAGATCGGCGCTGTGGAACAGTCTTACGTCATCTACTCCGTAGCGCATCATGACCATTCTGTCGAGACCGATGTTAGTATAGAATCCGGTCCAGACGTCAGGATCGAGATTAGCGGCCCTGAGAACGTTCGGGTGGATGACTCCGCCCGGCATGACTTCGATCCATCCCGCGTGGTTGCAGGCCTTGCAGCCCTTTCCTCCGCAGAGAAGGCATTCCATGTCGATCTCATATCCCGGTTCCGTAAACGGGAAGAACCCCTCTCTCATCCTTACGTTGACCTTGCGTCCGAATACCTTCTCAAGTATGGTCTCGATCATTACGCGGCCCGAACTGAACGAAATGTCCTTATCGACTATGAGAGCCTCATACTGAAAGAACGCTCTCTCGTGACGCGCGTCTGTCGTTTCGTTTCTGTAAACTCTGCCCGGATAGACAAATCTTGCCGGAGCGCCGTGCTCCAGAAGATATCTTACTGAACCGCCTGTAAGGTGCGGACGGAGGCAGAGCCTCTCATTGCCGCGCTTGTCTTCAGTGCCCTCGAGCCAGTATGTATCCATGGAAGCTCTGGCCGGGTGGTCTGCGGCAAAGTTCAGATTATCGAACGCGAACTTTTCGCTCGAGATATCATCTTCACTGTATATTTCAAAGCCCAGCGATCTGAACGCGTCATTCAGGTCGTAGCACATTTGCGTGATCGGGTGAAGAGCTCCTTCGCTCACCTGTATTCCCGGCAGAGTGAGGTCGATCTCGCCTTCTGCCGCCGAAGCGCTCGCGATGAGTTCATCCGCTCTTGCCTGGATCTTCTCCGCGAACATGTTCTTGACCTCATTAGACTTCATTCCGACTGATTTTCTCATCTCGGGTTCAAGCCCACCGAGACTCTTGAGGACTTCCTGAAGAGCGCTCTTTTTACCGGTAAGCTCCTTACGGACTGCCTCCAGGGCATCTCTGTCAGCAGCTTCGGCTATGCGCAGAAATCCTTCTTCGCGGACTTTTTCAAGCCTGTCAAGCATTTTCTGTCCCTCCTTTTCGTTTAACCATATCCTTGCCCGTGTACACCTTAGGCTCCTCTTCGCCTCTCAGGACTCTCAGAGCCCCGGCGCACATGGCTTCCTGTTCTACTTCGTTTTCATATATGAATATCGGCGCTATCCATTCAGTATACTGCCTGATGTAATCAAGCAGCCTTCTGAATCGCGTGTACCTTCCGGTGATCAGAATGCCGTCCAGATCACCCTTCAGTACGGTCGCCATTGAGCCGATGTATTTGACTATGTTGTATCCGAGGGCCTCCCATACGAGTTTCGCCTCTTCGTCGCCTTCAATGACCCTTGCGTAGACTTCATCCGCGTCCGATGTACCGAAGTGCGATACGAAACCGCCGGTCCCCGTGCAGAGATGCCGCATCTCCTCATAGGTGTGATCCTGAAGGTAATCGAGCACTTCCATGAGCGGCAGAGAACCCGTGCGCGTCGCCGTGAACGGTCCCTCGCCTCCTGCTCCCTGATTGCAGTCGACCTGCCTTCCGCAGTCATGAGCGGCTATCGTGATCCCGCCGTCTATATGCGCTATCACCAGCTTTGCCTTTTTATAGTCCATGCCGTGGATCTTGCAGTGCTTCATCGCCGTTCCTCTTAAATTGAGTGCGTGCGATTCCGTCCGCCTGTGTATCTCCTTTACGCCGGTGACTCTGGCCACGTCGGTGTACTCATCTACGCAGATCGGGTCTACCATGAACAGCCTGCCGCCGTACTCCTGCTGCAGCTCGTAAGCCAGCTGGACGCCCAGTATGGAAGGATGTATCGTGCGGCCCACGTTATTGCGTATATCGTTCAGCAGAAGATCGTTCACCTCGAAAGTGCCGCTCGGCACCGGGTAGCAGCCTCCGCCCCTGCCCACGAACGCGTCTATGTTGTCCATCTCTATGTCGTTTTTCTCGATGAACTCCCTTATGACTCCCATCCTGTATCCGAACTGGTCATTAGGCGTCGCGAACGAGTTCAGCACATCAGCGTCATGCGTCACGGACGTTTCCAGGATCTTCAGGTTGTTTTCGAACAACGCCATCTTGGTCGATGTCGATCCCGGATTTATCACGAATATTCGGTATCTGTTGTTTTTCATGCGTGTATTTACCGTTGGTTATATAAAAAGCGGTGTCCCCTTCGCAGAGCCACCGCTTGCCGTCTCAGTTAAGCCATGCTCTGCAGCATATTACTAAAAGATTCCTCCGAAGTTCATAAAGACAGGAGCAAATACGAGAGTTACCGCGACCATCAGCTTAATGACTGTGCCGAGAGTCTCGGTAGCGGTCCTGTCAAAAAATCGTCCGGAATTATTGAACGCGAAGATGACGCACATCCCCGTAATGGCAGCCGAGCATACGAAAGCAATGAGGCCGTTTACGCCTCCCACAGCGCCCGAAGCGAGCGGAACAAGCATCGCGATGACATATATAGGGAAAAGCCCTCTGAGAGCCGTTATCCGCTTCTCAGGGTCATCTGAATCGCTGAGTCTGCCTCTCAGCACCTGGCTGGTGAGCCTTATGGATCTGATGATGAGTCCCGCGCAAACGAATACCGATACAGCGCCGGTCATCATGCCTGTATATACAGGAGTGCTGAGCAGGTTCGTCGAGCTGTTATTTGCTACTACGGACAGCGCCGTGAACATGGCGACAAGAGTCACGTAGCTGGCGATCGATGAATATGTCTTTCCTATCGCGTCTGTTCTGGCTGACGCTGTAAGAAGCACGTCAGCGGGATTAGGGCTCTCGGCATCAGGGTCGGTAAGCGAAGCTATGTCCGACGCGCTCGCCGTGTTTATGGAGAAACCCCTCACCGCCGCATTTACCGCCGCCATTGCGTTGATGCCTACTGCTGCCAGTGCGATGCCGTAAAAACTCGCGAGCTGATACGCGATGACCATAGCGCCGGTAGTAAGTGCTGCCGGTATGACGACGGATATCATTCCGATGGACAGGCTGTACATCAAGGACTGGCTGGCGCCTATCCTTTTAATATCCGGCAGGGTACGTCTGAATATGATTCCGTCCGCGGAGTATGCCTTTGATATCTCAGCCGAAACGAGGGCCGCGACGATGCCCGCCGCCGCGCAGGCAGCATAGATATAATCCTCTAGGATACTTTTACTGAAATACGCGGATGCCGCAATCAGAAGGACAGCTGCCGCGAAATTTCCTGATGTGAGCCCGGCAGCCGGGTTCTTTAATATACGTCCTCTGTAGGTCATTACGCCGATTATGGACGCGATTATTCCGGCAGCGAATACTATAAGCGGATATCTTGCCGCTGAAGTCGTGCTGAATGTGGACATTACTCCTGAATTGTCTACTCCTACCACAGCGAGAAGAGCAGCCGAACACGCGCTGAGTATATATGTCTCGACCTGATCTGCTCCGCTGCCGATGAACATACCGGAATAGTCCGTGAAGTCATCGCTTTTAACAGTCAGGGAATAAGCACCTGAAAAAGCCGTGCCGGATAATCCAAGACAGAGCGAAACAACAGACGCTCCAAGCGCGAAGCTCGCAATGAGGCCGATCAAATGATTCGCGTCAAGGAAGAAAAACAGCACGCCGAGACCGACAAGCGCTATCGATGAGACAAAAAGTCCCATGACCGCGCCGGATCTGTACGATGTCTTGAGCGCATTGCGGATATCTCCTGTCACCGCTATCGATGAAGGCGCGATGCTTCCGGTCACAACTGTAAGGGATCCTGCGAGTACCGATACAAAGCAAAGAACCGCTCCCCCAATAAAGACAGCGGCGTTCAGGTGCCCTACAAAGAAATACAGCGCGACGCTTATGAGCGCCAGCATTATCACGAGAGGCACGTATTGTATCGACCAGAATTCTGAATATCTGCTTTTTACTTCCGCGTATGTATCCGCTGACTTGTCGTTCCTGACGATGCGGCTTCGCAGCCACGATTCAAGCAAAATGGCCGTCAGCAAACCTGCCAGCGCGCAGACCAGAGTGATGATTTTCAGCATGTTAATTGAAAATAGCGACTATAGCCAGTGATACCACGATATATACCACGGCACAGATTGTTGTTATTCTTGACAGCAGCGCGTCATATCCCCTGCTTTTGCGCTTTCCGAAAAGCTGCTCGGCTCCGCCGGCGATCGAGCCCGAAAGGCCGTCGCTCTTGCTCTCCTGAAGCAGTATGCTGACGATAAGCACTATACTTGACAGCAAAAGGATGATCATTAAAGCTGTATGCATGATGTCCTCCAAAATAGTTAAAAATCATAGGCGTCCGGACAATGATCCGAACGCCTAAATGTACCACGATTAGTATATGTGTGTCAATTGAAATGACTTACTTTTACAGTGAAGCCGCGTCCTGAGCGATCGACGCGAAATCATCCGCCTTGAGGCTCGCGCCGCCGATGAGTCCGCCGTTGATGTCAGGCTTCTCAAGAAGTTCCTTCGCGTTGGATGGTTTCATCGATCCGCCGTACAGGATCAGCATGCTGTCGCCCGTGGCGTTGTCATAAATACCGGAGATGACTCCTCTTATGAACGCGCACATGTCTTCTGCCTGATCAGGAGTAGCTGTCTTTCCTGTTCCGATTGCCCAAATCGGCTCATAAGCGATGACGATCTTGGCGGCGTCAGCTGCAGGGATGCCTTCGAAGTCTTCGACTACCTGGCCTGCTACGAATGTCTGCTCACTTCCCTGCTCTCTGATCTCAAGAGTTTCTCCTACGCAGAGGATCGGTGTGATGCCGGCCTCGAGGAGAGCCTTGAGCTTGAGATTGACGGTCTTGTCTGTCTCAGCAAAGTATTCTCTTCTTTCAGAGTGGCCTACGACGCAGTATCCTACGCCGATCTCCTGAAGCATTGGTACGGAGATCTCGCCTGTGAACGCTCCGCTCTGCTCAAAGTGCACGTTCTGAGCTCCGAATCCGATCTCACTGCCCTTGAGCGCATCGCCCAGCGCGGCAAGTGTTGTGAATGGCGCGCAGATGCATACGTCTTTTTCGTTAGGGAGATTCTTTGCCTTGATCGCCTCAGCAAACTCTTTGGCTTCAGCGATGGTCTTGTTCATTTTCCAGTTGCCTGCTATAAGGAATTTCTTCATTGTCTGTTTACCTCCATGTCCTTATATTTATTTGTCATCAAGCACTGCGATGCCCGGAAGTTCTTTGCCTTCAAGGAACTCAAGGCTTGCTCCGCCGCCTGTGCTTATGTGTGTCATCTTGTCTGCCAGACCGAATTTTGCAACGGCCGCTGCGCTGTCTCCGCCGCCGATGACCGTAGTGGCGTCGATCTCAGCAAGGCATTCCGCGATGGCTTTTGTTCCGACAGCGAAGTTGTCCATCTCGAATACGCCCATAGGTCCGTTCCAGACAACTGTCTTTGCAGTCTTCAGAGCGTCTGTGAAGAGCTTTATTGTCTCTGCGCCGATGTCCAGACCCATCTTGTCGTCAGGGATCTCGTCAACATCATATGTAGCATAAGGAGAGTCGTTCGAGAACTCGTCAGCGCATACCACATCTACAGGGAGCATGAACTTAACGCCCTTTTCAGCGGCCAGTTTCATGATATCTCCGGCAAGCTCAAGGCCTTCCTCGTCAAGAAGGGATTTACCGATCGAGTATCCCTGCGACTTGAAGAAGGTGTAAACCATGCCGCCGCCTACGATCAGGATGTCTACCTTATCGAGCAGGTTCGTGATCACCGGGATCTTGTCCTTTACCTTGGCGCCTCCCATGACAGCCGCGAAAGGTCTCTGAGGATCGTTAACGGCTTCGCCGAGGAATTTCAGTTCCTTTTCAATGAGGAAGCCGGATACCGCAGGGATGTAGTCCGCTATGCCTGCTGTCGAGGAGTGCGCTCTATGAGCGCTTCCGAACGCGTCCATTACGAATATGTCGCCCAGTGACGCGAGGTCTTTGGCAAAGTCCGGATCGTTCTTTGTCTCACCGGCCTTGAATCTTACGTTCTCGATCAGCATCGCCTCGCCGGCCTTGAGCTCGGCCGCGGCAGCTTTTACATTGTCGTCGACAACATCGTCGGATGGTACGAACTTAACTTCTTTTCCAAGCAGTTCAGAAAGTCTTTTAGCGACCGGAGCCAGGCTAAACTCAGGCTTAGGCTCGCCCTTCGGCCTTCCGAGGTGCGACATCAGAACGATCGAAGCACCGTTCTCAAGAAGATACTCTATGCTCGGCAGAGCAGCTTTGATGCGGATGTCGTCCGTGATCACGTCACCGTCAAGCGGAACATTGAAATCGCATCTCATCACGGCCCTTTTACCGGCCCAGTCGACGTCTCTTATAGTCTTTTTCATACGCTTCTCCTTTTTTTATCAGAGTGGATACCGTTTTCGACTTAGTTAATGTGTTATAGATATGTGTTAATTGAAGCAGTTTGCATACACATAAATATTAACAATGAACAGGCAGTTTTACAAGGCAATTGATGTACGGAAGTGTTTTTATATTGCCCTAAACAAACATTTCAACATGGCTGCCGCTGTCGCGTTTCTTTGTGACAACGATCTGCTTGTCTATACGAGCTCTGAGCGCCTCCACGTGGGATATGATGCCGACCAGCTTTTCCTCGTCAGCGAGGCCCGTAAGCGCGCGCATAGCCTTCTCAAGTGTTTCGGGGTCCAGCGATCCGAAGCCTTCATCGATGAACATCGTATCAAGCATTATTCCTCCGGCAGTCGACTGGACTTCATCGGAAAGGCCGAGCGCCAGCGAGAGCGACGCCATGAAGCTTTCTCCGCCCGACAGTGTATTCACCGGTCTTTCAGTGCCGCTGTAATGGTCGAGCACATTCAGATCAAGGCCGAACTTCTGTCTCTTGTCGCCTGATTCAGAGGATCTGACGAATTCGTACTGTCCGTCGGACATCATGCTGAGCCTGCGGTTCGCGCGGCTTATGATGCGCTCAAAATAGAATGTCTGCACATACGCTTCCAGAGTAATTCTGTCCTTGCCCGGAAGAGTGCCGTTCGCTGTCTTTGAGAGCGGGTCTATGAGCTCGTGCTCTTTTCTGATCTTTTTCAGATCTTCATCTATGGACTTCAGAGCTGTGAGAGCGTTGCGTGCTGTCCCGAGTTCTGCCGTGACTCTCACCTTCTCGTTTGTGAGCGCTTTCTTTTCGTCTTCTGCTTCCGCCTTCCCTGCTCTGGTTTTTTCCTCATCGGCAGGATCCAGATTGGCGATCACCTCCGACAGTTCTTTTATTGTCGTCCTGTTCGTCTGTTTTGCAGTCTTCGCCTTGTCAAGGTCCTCCTTGCGATCATCCACTGCCTTTGTCATCTCTTCTATAAGGTCGCCGATCTCATCGATACGTTTCTGAGCGTCCGACTTGCTTTCATATGACAGCGACGCGCTGAAGTCAGCGGCTCTGGTCTCGATGCCCGCGATCTTCACGTCCAGTTCGGCCGATTCTTTTTCGAGAACTGACACGCGTTTTGCCGCTTCATCACATTCAGTTTGAAGATCGCTCAGTTCAGCTTCTATTTTCTCATTGTCTTTTTTTATTGCAGCAGTCTTGTCCTTAGCGGCTTTTTCGGCGTTTTCTGCCGAGGTCTTCTGATCTTCAAGCTCTTCCGCTGAAGGCGCGTCATCTGCCGGACGCGCGGGATCCGGATGTGTTACGGAACCGCAGACAGGACACGGTCTGCCATCTTCCAGGTCTCCGGCCAATATGCCGGCCTGCTCTCTCAGATAAGCCGAAGACATCGTCGAATACTTCGCGGTTTCACTTTCAGACGCTTCTATAAGCCTGTTCAGTTCTTCAGCCGCTTTTTCGCGTTCTTTAGATACTTCTTTGGTTCTCCTGTCCTTCTTTTCACAGGCATCATCGTATGCAGAACGGGCTTTGCTGAGTTCTGCCGCTTTTTCTTCTCCGGCTTTTTTCGCCTCTTTCAGTTCGCTGTTGATCTCATCAAGCCTGTCGTAAGAATCGAGGCTGCTGCCGAGTACCGCGGATTCTTTTCTTAGCTGATCGGCGCCGCTCGTTTTTTCTTTCGCGGCTTCGAGCGCCTTCTCCGCTTCCCTGACTTTCTTATCCAGTTCCTCAGCCATCTCTTTTGCTTTTTCAAGCTTTGCGGCGCTGTCTTTATGGCTCTCTATAAGAGCGAGATCTGCCGTTGCCTTACTCAGCTTTTTCTCTGTCTTTGCGAGTTCCTCATCAATGACCGTATTTCTGGCGACTGCCGATCCTATGATCGCGTCAAGCAGATCCTTTATCCTGTCTGTCTCGGTGCATCCTGACTCTTTCAGCTCATCCGCCTCCATCGCGAGGGTTTCATCGAAACTGCAGTTTACACCCGACAGCAGCGCTCCGGTATCGCGAAGGCAGTTGTCATAGCGTTCTTTGACCGAACTGTTCATGTCCTTAAGGAGCGATGCCAGCCTGTCGTAAGAAAGAGTATCAAAGAGTTTCCTGAACAGCCTTTGCCTCTCATCGGTGCCGGCATTGAGAACCCTGCGGAACTCACCCTGAGCTATCATGACTATGCTGCAGAACTGATTCCTGTCGATACCCAGCAGATCGCGTACCGCCTGAGTCACCTTGGACGAGCCGTCTACGATCTCTCCGCCCGGCTTTTTCAGGCAGGCGTCCGCTGTCTTCTTAGTGAATCCTTCTCCGCTTTTCTTTCGCCTTGAATACTCCGGATTCCTGGTGACCGTATATCGCCTGGCGCGGTATTCAAATTCGAGTTCAACTTCCGTGATGTCCCCTGCTTCGGAATACTGCGACCTGACGGTCTTGCTGTCGCGGCCGTTGCCGCTCATCTCACCGTATAGAGCGTATGTTATTGCATCGAAAATGTAGGTCTTTCCCGAGCCGGTATCACCGGTTATGAGGTAAAGGCCTCCGTTCCCGAGTTTTTCCATGTCTATCACCGTACGGTCTCTGTACGGACCAAAACCGGTCATTGTAAGCTTAAGTGGTCTCATTCGTTTTCTCTCCGGATCTTTTCGATCAGATTTTTGACGAGCTCAGCCTGTTCATCGTCCATCGGTCTTCCGTTTTGCGACTCATAAAGAGTGTCGAATATCTCTATAGGGCTCTTGCCGTCATTATCAGGGGCATCAGGCATGAAGAACGCGTTCTTTGTCCTGGTATTATCATAGTCCAGCCGCATTATATTCGGATAAACGGCTCTCAGACCTGCCAGTGCGCCTATTATGTCCTCCTCATCGGTCAGGATGATCCTGAAATAGTCATCCGTATTGATGTCTTTATAATAATGTTTATCGGTCAACTCATAGAAACTGCCCTTAAGAACGCGCATGTCACGCGCCGGGATCAGCGCAGGAGTCTTCAGATGCGTTCTGCAAAGGCCGTCCGTCTTGGCCCCAAACTCGACTACGGTCACAGATTTCTGCTGATCGACCTCTGAGAACGAGTATTTCAGAGGCGAACCGCAGTATCTTATCCTTGAAGGCCCGTATGACTGCGGTCCATGCAGGTGTCCGAGAGCGATATAATCGAACGGCCTGAAGACTTCAGGATCCACATTATCCAGACCTCCCACCGGTATCTCTTCCGATTCGCATCTCTGAGCGTCCGTCACGTATTGATGGCATATCAGTACGTTCCTTTCCGACTCATCGACGCGCATACGTTCTACAGCGCAGCCTACGGCGTCAGTAAAAGTCCTGATCTCAGGGAGCTCTTCACCTTCTTCAGCTTCCGACTCGATCACTGCCCTTACATGTACCGGCTTAAGGAACGGCAGCATGTAGAAATTGACCTTTCCGAACTCGTCTTCAAGGCTGAACATGTGGGTCCTGCCGTCATACCCGCCCGCGAAATGTATGCCTCTTTTGTCCATGATTCGTGAACCGAAAGACAACCTCTCAGCTGAGTCATGATTGCCGCTTATAATGAACACTTCCAAGTTCATATCAGCGAGTCCGCTTATGAAGTCGTCAAAGAGCTGAACGGCTTCCGCCGGCGGGGCAGGCTTGTCGTAAACATCGCCCGCGATGAGAACGGCATCAGGCTTCTCATTGTTTATTATTTCCGTTATCTGCCCCAGGATGTGCCTCTGATCATCTGTCATTGAGAAATCATTGACGCGCTTTCCAAGGTGCAGGTCCGACAAGTGTATGAATTTCAACTGTTTTTGCCTTTTCCCTTTCTATTACCAGACTGAGCCGTGGCTTTTCTCAAAGTATACGCAGGTTCCCTTCAGTCCGCACTCAAAGCACTCGGGATTCCTGGCGTGGCAAACCTTCCGTCCGTGGAATATCAGAAGATGGTGCGCCCGTGTCCACTGATCTTCAGGGAGCCTTGCCATAAGCGTCTCTTCGACTTCGACCGGGTCCTTCCCGTCCGCCAGTCCTATTCGGTTCGCTACTCTGAATACATGCGTATCAACCGCTATCCTGTTTTCTCCGAAACCTTCGGCAAGAACCACATTGGCGGTCTTGCGGCCCACTCCGGGCAGCTTGACCAGTTTGTCAAAATCTCCGGGTACCTCTCCGCCGTATTTTTCCGTGAGCATTTTAGCGAGGCTGACGACGTTTTTAGCCTTGTTCTTGTAAAGCCCTATGGTCCTTATGATCTCCTGTACTTCAGCAGGATCAGCCTCGGCCATCGCCTCGGCTGTAGGATATTTTGAGAAGAGTTCCGGTGTGACCTTGTTGACGGAAACGTCTGTCGTCTGCGCGGAAAGCACCACTGACACCAGCAGCTGGAAGCGTGTGCCGAAATCGAGCGCGCACGAAGCCTCGGGATGCATGCGTTCAAGTTCTTCGATAACGACAGGTAATTTGCTGTCTGAAATGATATTGCTCATGTTATTGGCGGTTTCCTCCCCGGGGATGTATTTATAAGCACCAAACAATATTAATACGGCAGCAGCTCAACGCTGCTGCCATTTTTGTCAGAATATCAGGTTTATCATCATCGTCACGAGTGGCGTGATTATACGGTCGGTCAGGTTCGTTACTATCAGCGCAAGCAGTATCCATGTGCCGTACTGATAGACCTTGTACCACCAGTCATATTTGTCCAACCCGAATAACTGCGTGATTATTCCCCATCCGTCAAGCGGCGGACACGGTATCAGATTGAATATCATAAGGACCAGATTGATCGTGACCGCGTAAAAAAGTATGAGATAAACGTTGTACATTAGGTCTGAAGCGCCGGCAGTGAACGTCTTTATCATCAGTTTTGCCGGTATCGAGATAATGATCGCGAGGATCAGGTTCATGGTCACTCCCGCGATGGAGACCAGAAACTCATCTCTCCTTTTGTTCTTGTAATAGCTCGGATCTATCTGGACGGGTTTTCCCCAGCCGAAGCCGACCAGCAGAAGCGCCAAAAAACCTATCCAGTCTATATGCGCGAGAGGGTTGATGGTGACCCTTCCCTGTCTTCTCGGCGTCGGATCTCCGAGTTTGTCGGATACCCAAGCGTGCGCGAATTCATGGAAGCTGAGTCCTAATATGATGCCCGGGAGCATCAGTAATTTCGTTAGTATAAGATCTGCGCTCAAGTCCTCTATCCTTTCATAAAACTTCTCTGCCTTCCAGGCTGAACGTCTTGGTTTCGGTGATCTCCACCATTACCTTGCGGCCCATGAGCTGCTCAGGGCTCCTTTCGGAAGTGAAATTCACCAGTTTGAAACCATCGGTCCTTCCGGATATGACGGTGTCATCGTTGCGGCTCACGCCTTCGGCTATGACTTCACACACCTTGCCTTTGTATTCACGGTTCTTTTTCAGGCTTATCTCGTTCATGACATCAACAAGCCTGTCGAACCTCTCATGACATACGTCATCAGGCACCTTGTCGGTGAACTTCGCCGCAGGCGTGCCTTCTCTCGGCGAGTATATGAACGTGAAAGCTGAGTCGTATTCAACGCGCCTGGCGATGTCGAGAGTCTGCTCAAAGTCTTCGTCCGTCTCGCCCGGAAAGCCCACTATAACATCAGTGGATATGGTGATATCCGGAGCGGCCTTTCTCAGCTTGTCGACAGTCTCAAGGTACGACGCCCTGTCGTAGTGACGGTTCATGCGCTTGAGTATGCTGTCGCTGCCTGACTGCACCGGAAGGTGTATATTATGGCACAGCTTATCACAGGTCCTGAAGCAGTCTATCATCTCTTCGGAGATATCCTTAGGATGAGACGTCATGAACCTGATACGCTCTATGCCGTCTATTTCATTGACCGCTTTTATGAGGTCTGCAAAGCGGTGACCCGCGGCATCCCTGTAAGAGTCCACGTTCTGCCCCAGGAGCATCACTTCTACAACTCCGTCGGCAGCCAGTCTCCTGACTTCATCGCAGACATCGCTCATCATGCGGCTCTTTTCACGGCCTCTGGTGTAAGGGACGATGCAGTAAGTACAGAAATTGTTGCAGCCGTAAGTTATATTTACAAGCGCCTTGTGGCGGTGCATCCTGACCGGCTTCATGTCCGCTTCGCTTATGTCCGGATTATTGTCGATTATGGCTCTCACACGCAGGCCCGTTTTGAGCCTTTTTTCGAGCAGTTCGGGAAATTCAGCTATATTCTGCGTGCCGAACACTATGTCGACCCACGAAAAGCGCTTGTTGATCTCTTCAACGACCCTCGGCTGCTGAGGCATGCATCCGCATACGCACAGCACAAAATCCGGACGGTTCTTTTTAACTTTTTTGAACTGCCCGAGTGTGCCGAAGAATCTCTTATCGGCATTGTCCCTTACGCTGCATGTATTGATGACTGTCACATCGGCTTTATACGGATCATCGACATGCTCGTATCCCATCGCTTCAAGAAGACCGGCGATGTTTTCCGAGTCATGCTCGTTCATCTGGCAGCCGTATGTGATTATGTGATATCTCATTTAAGTTCGTCTTTCTTGTCTCTCGACATCAGCATGCCGACAGCTTTCTCAGGTTCCATTTTTCCCTTCAGCACGGCCTGCGTTACCTTGCATACAGGCATGTCTACATCGAGTTTTTTGGCGAGGTCGCAGACAGCGTCCGCCGTGTAGTAGCCCTCGACTACCGATCCTACTCTCTCAACAGCTTCCTTGGCGCTGAGTCCGAGGCCTATCAGCAGGCCGCAGCGTCTGTTACGCGAAAGATTCGTAGAGCAGGTAACTATAAGATCGCCTATGCCCGAAAGTCCGGAGAATGTTTCCGGATTGGCTCCCATGGCGTCGCCGAGTCTTCTTATCTCGTGGATGGCGCGTGTCATGAGAGCGGCCCTGGCGTTGCTTCCGAGCTTCATTCCGTCGGATACTCCGGTCGCTATCGCGATCACGTTCTTGACGGCCCCGGCTATCTCAACGCCCGTCAGGTCTTCCTGTGTATAGACGCGCAGCTGATTTGACATGAACGTATCCTGGATCACACGGGCGGCATCAGCGTCTTTTGAAGCGGCAACGATGCCCGCAGGTGTGTTCCTGACTACTTCCTCAGCGTGCGTAGGTCCGGAGAGCGCTACGTATTTTACGCCCGGAAGTGTCTCTTCCGCTATCTCGCTCATCCTCTTGAGCGTCTTCTTTTCTATGCCCTTAGCAAGGTTGACCACTATAACGCCGTCTTCAAGATATTGCTGTGCCTTGGCGGATACCTTGCGGAACTGCTGAGCAGGCACGGCAAACACTACTATATCCTTGCCTCTGATCGCGTTGCGGATGTTGTTGGTGTATTTGATCCTGTCGCTGAGTATTACATACGGCAGGTATTTGTCGTTGATGCGGGTCTCTTTCATCTCGTCCAGAGCCGCTTTGTTTCTGCCATACAGAGTTACCTGGTGACCGTTATAAACGAGCAGGTTAGCCATGGCAGTACCGAAAGAACCGCTTCCGATTACCGCGATCTTTTTTGCGTTGTCACCGAGATCCGGGATCTCGATGCCTGCATAGTAATCCATAGGTTCCGGCTCAGGTCTTGAAGCTTCATGCGCCTGAGCGGCAACGAGGCCCGGTTCCTTAGTCGCGTCAGCGGCTATAGGAGACTCTCCAAGCGCAAGGTCTTCGAATTCCTGATCGCTTGCGTTCAGTTTAGTTCTCTCATTATCAGAGAGAGGCTTGCCCTGCAGGCTCGCGTCAAGAACAGGCGAAGCTTCGGTGAATTCTTTATCTCCGTCAACTGCAATGTCTTCAGCATCTGCGGCATCCTCGGCATTTTCGATGCTGCCAATCGTGAGAGGCTTTTCCTCGCCCTTCGCGATCCTCTTGATATTGGCAAGGTGCATTATTATAAGAAATGCCGCCGCGCCTATCGCGAAGTGGAAATATTCAGGTTCGTAGTACCAGACCAAAGCAGGATAAGCAAGAGCGGCTAATAATGACGCGACTGACATGCGGCGCGTCAGAATGAAGGCCACCAGAGCTACCAGAAGCGCGGCTACGGCGCTCAGCCAGTTGAGAGCAAGAGCCGCTCCGAACGCAGCCGCTACGCCCTTTCCGCCCTTAAAGCCCCATATGGCCGGGAAGCAGTGGCCTAGCACCACTCCTCCGAAAGCGACCATCGCTCCGAGGTCACCGCCATAGTTATATCCCAGTCTTACGGCTATGAAAGCCTTCATGACATCAACTATGAAAACGGTAAGACCCGCTCCGAGTCCCATGACTCTGATCGTGTTGGTCATGCCGGCGTTTCCGCTTCCCTCCTTGCGAATATCGATGCCATGCAATTTCCCCAGTATTATGGCAGGATTTATATTGCCCAATGCGTATGCAACCAGTCCCAACACTACGAGTCTTATGATCTCCGTGTTGCTCATCTCCGTTCTCCTCTCTTTTCGTTCCAGACGAATTTTATTGATGTGCCCTCAAAGTCGAAAGCTTCTCTTATCTTGTTCTCAAGGTATCTCGCGTACGAGAAGTGCATGAGTTCCCTGTCGTTTATGCTGAATGAGAACAACGGCGGCTTTGTACCTATCTGCGTAACGTAGTAGATCTTGAGCCTGCGTCCCTTGTCTGAAGGCGGCTGTCTCATCATGGTGGCGTCCTCTATTATGCTGTTGAGTCTGCCCGTCGTGATGCGGATATTTCTGGCGTCGGCTATGCGCGAGCATCTGTCGATTATGTCGAATATCCTCACTTTATTGAGCACCGAGGTGAATACTACCGGCGCGTACGACGCGAACAGGAGTTCTGCCTTTACCTTGCGCTCGTAGTCGCGCATCGTGTTGGTCTCCTTTTCTATGAGATCCCACTTGTTCACGACTATCAGCAGGCCCTTACCGGCTTCATGCGCGTAACCCGCGATTTTTTTATCCTGTTCGGTCAGACCTTCGGCTGCGTCTATCATCAGCACGCATATGTCGCAGCGCTCTATTGCCGCTATCGCCCTGAGGATGCTGAACTTCTCTATCGAATCGCTGACTTTGCTCTTTTTGCGGAGTCCGGCCGTGTCAATCAGCGTATATTCCCTGTCCTTATAAGTGAACGGCGTATCGATGGTATCGCGCGTCGTTCCGGCTATTGGGGAGACTATAACACGGTTCTGCTTCGTAAGAGCATTCACAAGCGACGACTTGCCCACGTTAGGCTTGCCGATTATCGCGATGTGTATGCTCTCGTCATATCCTCCGAACGAGTCCTCAGGGAAACCGTCGACTATGCGGTCAAGAAGGTCTCCTATATTGGTCATGTTCGCGGCGCTTATAGCAATCGGCTCTCCGAACCCGAGTTCATAGAAGTCGAACGAGGCTTCGTACGCCTTTGACGGTGAATCCACCTTGTTGACGACAAGTATGACTTCCTTGCCGGTGCGGCGAAGCAGTTCCGCTACCTCGCTGTCGGCGTTTGTCAGTCCGTCCTTGCCGTCCACCATGAAGATGATCACGTCCGCCATATCCATCGCGGTCACGGCCTGATCCCTCATCTGAGAGAGTATCGTGTCGTCAGTCCTTACTTCGATTCCGCCCGTGTCTATGACGCCGAATTCCTTGCCGTTCCACTCGGTCTCGGCATATATCCTGTCGCGTGTGACACCCGGTACGTCCTCAACTATGGCGCGTCTCTCACCGATCAGTCTGTTGAACAATGTCGACTTGCCTACGTTAGGCCTTCCGACTATCGCAAGAATAGGCTTACTCATCGAAAATGCCCTCCACAAAGTCATGCGCGTTGAACGGCAGAAGGTCTTCCATCTTCTCTCCGACTCCTATGAACTTGATAGGCATGTCGAATTCATCCGTTACTGTGATGGAAATGCCGCCGCGGGCAGTGCCGTCCATCTTGGTGAGCACTATACCGGTGATATCAGTGATCCCGCTGAATTCCTCGGCCTGGCTCACGGCGTTCTTGCCCGTTGTAGCGTCCAGTACGATAAGGTTCTCTCTTGAGGCTTCAGGCCACTCTCTTGAAATGACCTTGCTCATCTTCTCAAGTTCCTTCATAAGGTTGACCTTGTTCTGCAGTCTTCCTGCCGTATCGCAGATAAGCACGTCCACGTCATTTGCCTTGGCGGACTGTATCGCGTCATAGATGACTGCGGTAGGATCGGTCCCTTCTTCGTGACGGATCACTCTGACTCCGACCCTGTCGCCCCACAGCTGAAGCTGCTCGGCAGCGGCGGCGCGGAATGTGTCCGCTGCGGCCAGCATGACGGTCTTTCCCTTATTTTTGTACATGTTTGCGAGTTTAGCGATAGTGGTGGTCTTGCCGCCTCCGTTGATCCCTATCATCAGGATTATGAGCGGATAGTCTTCAGACATGAGGTTGCGCTCGCCCTTATCCATTATCTCTTCGAGTATGCGCGAAAGTTCCTTTTTGATCTCGCGCTCTCTTGTTATGTACTTGTAGTTTATTGCTTTGTTGAGTTCTTCGATTATTTTGCTCGAAGTCTCTATGCCGACATCGGCCATGACAAGAGACTCCTCGAGCTGGTCGAGAAACTCCGGACCCAGCTCCGGATTGTCGTAGACTGCCATCGTGATGGAATCTATGAATTTGCGGAACGCGGATTTCTTTTCAAAAAGTGCCATTTTTTACTCCTTATTCGAGGCCCTCAGGGTCGAACTCGTCACCCAGCTTGAGCGACAGCATACGCGAGATGCCCTGTTCAGGCATCGTTACGCCGTAGAGCACGTCAGCGTGCTCCATCGTCGCCTTCTGGTGCGTTATGAGGGCAAACTGTATATTACCGAAATTCTTCAGGTAATCAGAGAATCTGCCGATATTCACCTCATCCAGAGCGGCCTCTACCTCGTCCAGTATGACGAACGGTGTCGGCTTGGCTTTCAGTACGGCAAACATCAGCGCTATAGCGGTCAGAGTCTTTTCTCCGCCGGAAAGCAGGTTGATGTTCTTGAGCTTCTTTCCCGGCGGCTGCGCCGTGATCTCAATGCCTGATTCGAGAGGTTTAGTCTCATCTTCCAGCCTGAGCTCGGCGTATCCGCCTCCGAAGAGTTCCCTGAATGATTCTTCAAAATTGACCACGACGCGGTCAAAGTTTTCTTTGAATTTAATGCGGATCGTCTTGTCCATGTTGGTGATGATCTCGTTGAGCTCAGCCATCGCCTTTGTAAGGTCGGCCTCCTGCACCGTCATGAACTCGTATCTCTTGCTTACCGCCTTGTATTCTTCTATGGCGCCTATGTTGACGTCGCCTATCTCTGCGAGACGCAGTTTTATCTCTCTGGACTCGCGGTTGCCGGCTGTGATCGCGAAGTTCTCATCTCTCATATCCAGAGCCTCGGCATACGATACCTCAAACTCGTCCCAGAGCTTGTCTTTCTGAGTATCGAGCAGAGTCTCGTTCCTTGCGGTCTTGACATCGAGCTTGTAGCGCTCATCGCGAATGGATTCGAGCGCTTCCCTGTCTTTCTTCTGGGCAGCGAGCAATTCGTCGCTCCTAGCCCTGCCTTCTTCAAGTTTGGCGGTGATAGCCGCGATCTTTTCTTCCAGAGCGGTCTTTTCCTGACTGAGAGCCTTTTCGAGTCCGCCCGATTCTTCGCTTGTTGCTGTCAGCTTGTCCCTGTCAGCGGTCAGCTGATCGCGCAGAGCGCTGTTGTCTTCTATCGAAGCCTCAAGTTCAGTCACAACGTCCCTGACGCGCTCTATCATCTCATTGTTGGCGAACATCCTGGATTCGCTTTCACCGATCTTTACCCTTAATGCAACGATGCGCTCGTTGTCTTCTTCTATGACAGGCTTCATCGCTTCGGCTTCTTCCATGAGCTTTTCTGCCTTCGCTTCTGCTTCGGCATACTCCTTGTCAGCTTCTTCGATGCTCTTTCTGTAAGCTTCGATCATGCTGTCGGCCCTCGCGATATCTGAATCGAGAGTCTCCATGTTGACTCTGAATCTCTCAGCTGCGCCTTCATCTTCTTTAACGAGCGACTCAGCGTGGTCCCTGTCAGCCCTGAGCACGTTTCCTTCGATATCGAGCTCGGTTATCTGAGCGCGCAGGCTGTCTCTGTCGTTTCTGAGGCTGTTCCTCTCGGCGTCGAGCTTGTCCCTTAAAGCCTGGAGTTCAGCAGTTTTGGCGGCATAGCCTTCGATCCTTGCTTTCAGAATGTTTATCTCGTTCTTTCTGTCGAGCAGGTTGGCGGTCTTGTTCCTGTATCTTCCGCCTGTGATCGCTCCGTAAGCGTTGATAACTTCGCCTTCCCTGGTGACTACCCTGAAACCGCCTATGTTCATCTTTGAAATGCGTACGGCCTTCTGCATGTTTTCGGCCAGAATGACCCTGCACAGCAGATAGTCGACTATCTCCTTGTAGCGGCTGTCGCACCTGACCATGTCAGAGGCGATGCCGATATAACCATCCGCAGCCTTTACTGCCGGATCTACGCTGATCCTGTCAGCCCTGACGGACTTGACAGGCAGGAACGTCACTCTTCCGGCTCCGGTCTGCTTAAGCCAGTCGATAGTGCTTGTAGCGGACGCGTCGTCCTCACAGACGATGTTCTGCAGCGAATTGCCGAGAGCTGTCTCAATAGCGGTCTCATATCCCAAAGGAACGTCGATTATATCCGAGACCGTGCCTATCATGCCGCTTCTGCCGGCGTTCATGACCGTTC
Organism: uncultured Eubacteriales bacterium; assembly: GCA_902776285.1. GTDB lineage: Bacteria > Bacillota > Clostridia > Peptostreptococcales > Anaerovoracaceae > Crickella. The sequence continues at coordinate 76,130 of CACYPK010000003.1, read as the reverse complement.
TTACCGCGTTGTTATAGCCTTCGTAGTTGGCTTCCATCTCTTCGATGGTGCTGCGGCGCGCGATGGCCTGATTTGACTTCACGGAGATCTCGTCCATCTCCTTTATGGACTTTTCCATCTTCGAAGCGACAGTAACAATGTTATCGGTAACTATATCCAGCTTGTACTTTTTACCCTTAAGCTGAGCCTCATTTTCCGATATTTTCTGCTCGATTGCCTTGAGATTCTCTTTGTTTTCGGCGTCAGTCCTGTCTCTGTCCTCGAATTCTTCGGACAGAGTTTCCTTGCGCTCTTCAAGAGTGGTCTTGTAATTGCTGAGAGTCTTTATCTCAGCGTTTCTTGTGACATTCTGGTTGTTGATGTCGATGAGCCTGCTCTTTATTTCTTCAGTCTCGATAGTTATGGACGAGGATCTGCGGCTGTCATCATTCAGCTTAAGGATCGCGTCTTCCAGCTCGGCCCTTATCTTTTCGACCTCGCTGTCCATTGACTTTTCGCCGTCTTCGAGTCTGGCAAGCTCCGCTCTTTCCGCCTCGAGTCTCTCGCTGTCCGCTTTCAGTTCTTCTTCAAGTCTTGTCAGCTCCTTCTCTATGTTGATAAGGCGCTCCTTATTGAGCTTGCCGCCGCTGGTGATGTCCGCCAGCTCGTCCATCGTCTCAAGAAGTCTGGCGCTGAGATCAGCATGCTCATCATTCAGATCGGATTCGCTGTCCCTTACGGACTCGAGTTCTTCTTCGGTATCGTTCAGCCTGGCTGAGGTGAGATCCATCTGCTTCTGCAGCTCCTCCAGCTCTTCCTTGCCTTCTCTGACATTGACCTCAAGGTTGTCAAGGTTGTGCAGTATGATATTTATACCGAGCGTCTTGTATCTGTCCCTGAGCCCGATGTACTCAGTCGCTTTTTCGGAATCCTCTCTGAGACCGTCGATACGGCTCTCGATCTCTGCGATTATATCTCTGACGCGGTCCAGGTCTATGGTCGCGGCCTTAAGCTTGTTCTCCGCTTCGGTCTTACGGCTCTTGTAGAGCACGACACCCGCCGCTTCTTCAAATATCTGCCTTCTGTTCTCGGGCTTTGTGCTTACGATATCGGCTATTTTGCCCTGTCCGATGATCGAATAACCCTCTACGCCTATGCCGGTATCCATGAAGAGCTCACGTATGTCTCTGAGCCTGCATGGGTTGCCGTTGATGAGATATTCGCTCTCGCCCGACCTGAACATGCGTCTTGTGACGGCGACTTCGTTGTATTCGAGCGGAAGTATGCCGCCCGAGTTGTCTATCACGAGTGTGACCTCAGCCATGCCCTTAGGCTTTCTGGTCGCTGTACCCGCGAAAATGACGTCCTGCATCTTGGATCCGCGGAGCTGCTTTGAGCTCTGCTCTCCCAGCACCCATCTGAGCGCGTCGGAAATATTGCTCTTTCCGCTTCCGTTAGGACCTATAATGCAGGTCACGCCGTCATTGAGTTCTATCGTCACAGGGTCCGCAAAAGACTTGAAACCCTGCATCTCTATCCTTTTGAAATACACTTACTATACTCCCTTCGAAAGCGCGTCCCCAGCTGCCGCCTGTTCTGCCTTGGCCTTGCTTTGTCCCGTGCCCGTTCCGGCAGTCTTGCCGTTTATGAGCACTTCTATGGTGAATGTTTTATTGTGATCAGGTCCTGATTCCGCGACCATGCGGTATTCTATCCTGACGTTGTGATCGTTCTCCTGCAGCTTTTCCTGGAGCCTGGTCTTGAAATCCTTATTCAGCTTGCCTTCGGCGCCCAGTTTGATGCTGTCACCCAGTAGCCTGAGTATGACTTTTTTGCCTTCCTCAAAGCCTCCGTCAAGAATGATGGCTCCTACCAGCGCCTCAAAAGCATCCGCAAGTATGGACGCCTTCTCTCTTCCGCCGCTGGATTCCTCACCTCTTCCGAGATACAGGAATTCCCCGAGCCCCATGTCCGCCGCCGCTTTCGCGAGCGAATCCTCGCATACCACATCGGCGCGGCATCTGGACAGCATGCCTTCGTGAGCGGTGCCCATGATATCAAAGAGTTCCGCTCCGACAACGGCGTCTACATACGCGTCTCCGATGAACTCAAGCCTCTCGTTATTGCGCTCATAGCCGAGCTTCTGCTCTGAGGCGTATGAACTGTGAGTGAGAGCTGTCTTCAGGATCTTTTCGTTCCTGAATCTGTAACCTGTCACCTTATAAAGTTTTTCGAAATCAGCGCAGCGGGCCATCAATCGTCTCCCTTGCCTGAGATCGCGTCGGTCTTGCTGACCGCTTCGGTTATCATGCCGGTTATATCGCTGTCAACATAGTCTATGGCGCGGTGTATCGCGTAATACACTTCGGTCGCCTTTGAGTTGCCGTGGATCTTCAGCACAGGGCCCTTGAGTCCGAGGATCGGAGCTCCGCCCGCGTCTGAATAATCGAAGACCTCTTTGATCTCCTTTATCTTGCTGTACGCCAGCATGGCGCCTGCCTTGGCGACGATGCCTTCGGTCAGCTTGTTTTTGAACTCTCTCATGATGGCAAGGCTCATGCCCTCGCTGCTCTTAAGATAGACGTTGCCGCTGAAACCGTCGGTAACCACGACGTCTGTCTCGCCGAAAATCACGTCACGGGCTTCGATATTGCCCTGAAAGTTCAGTCCGCTCTCCTTGAGAAGGCCGTATGCCGTCTTGTGGAGATCGTCTCCCTTTCCCTCTTCTGCGCCGACGTTGAGCAGCCTTACGACAGGCTCCTCGATACCCGTGATGCCGCGTACGAATATGCTGCCCATTATGCCATACTGATATAAGTATTCAGGCTTGGCCTCTACGCTCGCTCCGCAGTCAAGAAGAAGCGTGACTCCTTCCTTTCCGGCGCGCGGGAACCACGCGGCGATGGCAGGTCTCTTGATGCCCTTGATCCTTCCGAGAGTAAACAGTCCGCCGGCCAGAAGCGCTCCCGTGCTTCCTCCGGAAATGAAAACATCACCCTCGCCGTCCTTGAGCATGTTCATGCCCTTGACGATGGTAGAGTCCTTCTTTTTTCTGACTGCCATGGCAGGGAACTCTTCATTGGAGATCACCTCGGTGGCATTGACGACTTCAATGTTGTCGCCTTTCCACCTGTTAGCGTTGAGCTGCTTGCGGATCGTTTCTTCAGGTCCGATGATAACGACCGTCTCGCTTGTCTCATAGGCAGCTTTCACCGCTCCCTTGACGATCTCTTCGGGCGCGTAATCGCCGCCCATGCCGTCTATCAAAATCTTCATGTCTCCCTCTCTCCCTATCCGGCATGCCTGCGTCTGAGCTGCCCGCATGCCGCATCTATATCGTTTCCAAGCGTGCGCCGTACAGTCACGGCCACGCCGTTTTTATCCAGTATGTCCTTGAACCGCTTTACGCTTTTGCCGTTGGCGGTCCTGTAATCTCTGCCTTCCACCTCATTGAGCGGTATCAGGTTCACATGCGTGAGCCATCCTTTAAGACGTCCCGCCAGTTCTTCCGCGCAGGCGGCAGAATCGTTCAGACCGTCTATTACGGCGTACTCAAAGGTTATCCTGCGTCCCGTTATCTCCGTGTATTCCCTGCAAGCCCGCATCAGCTCGTCATAGCCGTACTTCTTTGCCACAGGCATCGACTTCTGCCTGATCTGCTGATTCGGAGCGTGCAGTGACACCGCCAGGTTGACCTGCGGAAAGTCCTTCGCGAACTCCTTTATCTTCGGGATGATACCGCAGGTGGACACCGTGATATTGCGAAGTCCCAGACCGTATCCCCTGCTGTCGTGGATAAGGCGTATAAAGCGCGAGACCTCTTCGTAATTGTCGAAGGGCTCTCCCATGCCCATTATCACGACATGGCCTATGTCGCTGCCGGTCAGATTTCTCATGGCGAGCACCTGACCGAGCATCTCTCCGCCCGTCAGACCGCGCGCCAGACCGTCCATCGTGGACGCGCAGAACGTACAGCCCATACGGCAGCCGCATTGCGACGAAATGCATATGGAATTGCCGTATTCGTATTTCATGAACACGGATTCGACTTCGGTGCCGTCCGCGAAGCGAAAGAGGCACTTTACCGTGCCGTCTTTCGACTTCTGCATCCTTACGGCTTCCGGAAGCCAGGACGGATACTTTTCAGCAAGCTTTTCGCGCAGGTCCTTCGGAACATTCGACATCTCATCGTATGTCGCTGCTCCTTTTGAGAGCCATCCGAACACCTGCTTAGCGCGGAACTTCTGTCCGCCCATCCCGGTCACTATTGTCTCAAGTTCTTCCGGCGTGTAGTCCAGTATGTTATTTCTTTCCGGTGTTTCAGGCATTTGGCTCTTACAGCTTTTCTACAGCGAGTCCCGTCTTGTGTCCGTTGATATCAAACTCAGGCAGTCCTTCTTTTTCGAAGATGTTGACCGCTATGGTCTCATCCATGATGAAGTCTCTCGCTTCTTCTACGGCCGCCTTGATCTCATCATCGGCGCCCATGTAGATCTTTATCTCGTCCATCATCTCGAAGTCTGCCTGCTTACGCAGCTGCTGGATCTTCGAAATGACCTCGCGCACATATCCCTGCTTGATGAGTTCCGGAGTGAGCGTTGTGTCGAGTATGACAAATACGTTGTTGTCCATGCCGACGACAAAGCCTTCTTTCGAAGAGATCCTTACGTCGACCAGGTCTTCCGTGATCTCATATTCTTCTCCGCCCAGAGTCATCATGACCGGACCTTCGTTGAGGGCCGCGATCATCTCCTTGGCGTTGATCTTAGCGAGATTCGAGCCAAACTCTTTAACATTCCTGCCAAGCACCGGACCGGCTGCCCTGAAGTTAGGCTTGATGCTGAAGTCCATGTATTTATCGAGTTCATCCTCAAACTGCACTTCGTGAACGTTGAGTTCTTCCTTGATGAGATCTGTCAGGTCGTCTATCACTTCTCTGTACGCGCCGTCAACGATGACCTTGCTGAGAGGCTGACGTACCTTGAGTTTCTCCTGTTCCCTGGTTCCGCGGCCGAGGTTGACCAGTACCTTGACAAGATCCATCCTCTCCTCTGTCCTGTCGTCGATGAGCGAATCATCAGCTTCAGGGTAGTACGCGGTATGAACAGTCATCTCGCCGGTCAGCTTGGTATAGATCTCATCGGCGATGAACGGCGCTATAGGAGCCATCATCTTGGCAACTCCTGTCAGGACCTCGTATGTCGTGGCGTAAGCCGCTCTCTTGTCGGTGCTCATCTCATCGCCTTCTCCCTCAGCGAAGAATCTTCTTCTGGCTCTTCTGATGTACCAGTTGGAGAGATCTCCGTCGATGAAGTCGCCGATCGCCCTGACTGTCCTCATGTGATCATATTCGTCCATGGCTTCAGTAGTGACCTTGATGAGCCTGTTGTATTTGGAGATTATCCATCTGTCGAGTTCCGGTCTTTCATTATACGGAACATCAAGATGGCTCAATTCTACCTTGTCGATATTCGCGTACAGGCAGAAGAAATTGTATGTATTTCTGAGGGTGCTGAACACCTTGCTGATGACCTCTCTGATGCCGTCCTCGTCAAACTTTGTAGGAGTCCATGCCGGGGAACCGTACACCAGATACCATCTGAGAGCGTCAGCGCCGTACTTTTCCATCATCTCGAACGGATTTACAGTGTTGCCAACATGCTTCGACATCTTCTTGCCGAATCTGTCGAGGATAAGGTCGTTGACCAGCACGTTCCTGTAAGGAGCGCAGCCCTTTACTATCGTGGAGATGGCCATCAGTGAGTAGAACCATCCTCTTGTCTGGTCGATACCTTCGCAGATGAAGTCCGCCGGGAAGAGTTCTCCGTCGAAATGGTCGGCATTCTCGAACGGGTAATGCCACTGCGCGAATGGCATGGCGCCTGAGTCGAACCAGCAGTCCATTACCTCAGGGATCCTGTGCATGCTCTTGCCGCACTTAGGGCACTTGATGGTTATGTCATCCACATACGGTCTGTGGAGCTCGATGCTCATGTCGATATCCTGTTCGGCGTCAGCTATCAGCTGCTCGCGCGATCCTACGCAGTGCAGGTGTCCGCACTCGCACTTCCAGATAGGGATAGGCGTGCCCCAGTATCTGGATCTGGAAATAGCCCAGTCCTTTACTTCCTCCAGCCAGTTTCCGAATCTCTTTTCGCCTACGTACGGCGGATACCAGTTGACGGTGTTGTTGTTCGCGACCAGCTCGTCCTTGAGCCTGGTCATCTCTATGTACCACGACTTGTTGGCGTAGTATACGAGCGGAGTTCCGCAGCGCCAGCAGTGCGGATAAGCGTGCTCCATCTTCTGCTTGGCGTAGATCTTGTCGTCCTGAGCCAGATACTTGATGATATCCACATCAAGTCCGTCCTCCATTACGAACCTGCCCGCCCAAGGCGTCTCCGTATAGCAGCCTCTCTCATCTACCGGCTGAAGGACCGGCAGATCGTACTTGCGTCCGCAGTTATAGTCATCCTCACCGAAGGCAGGCGCCGTGTGAACGATACCCGTACCGTCTTCTGTGCTGACGTAATCCATGCATGTGACTATGAAGGCGTTCTTGCCGTCTTCTACCTTGCAGAACGGCTCAAGCTGCTCATAGGTCCAGTACTCCATGTCGCTGCCCTTTACCTTCTCAACGACTTCGTACTCTTCACCGTTGAGCACCTTGTCAGCGAGAGCCTCGGCCACCCAAAGCAGATTGCCCTTGTTCTCGCCGTCCTTCATGAGGCACTTGACGTAGTCGACGTCAGGGCCGACTGTCAGGGCCACGTTGGAAGCCAGGGTCCAAGGTGTGGTCGTCCACGCGAGGAAGTACTCGTTGTCATGGTTGACACCGGTCCTTCTGAACTTGCAGGTAAGCGTATTGACCTTGATGTCCTTGTAGCCCTGCGCTACCTCATGCGAAGCGAGACCTGTTCCACAGCGCGGGCAGTAAGGCAGGATCTTGTAGCCTTCGTAGACAAGTCCCTTGTCAAAGGCATTTCTGATGATCCACCAGCCTGTCTCGATGTAGTCATTCTTATATGTGATATACGGGTCTTCCATGTCGGCAAGATAGGCCATCTTTTCAGACATGTCTGTCCACATCTCTGTGTATTTAAATACCGATTCGCGGCACTTTTCGTTGAACTCCTTAATGCCGTATTTCTCGATGTTCTGCTTGCCGCTGAAACCGAGTTCCTTCTCTACCTCGATCTCGACAGGCAGTCCGTGGGTATCCCAGCCGCCCTTGCGCTTTACCTGGAACCCCTTCATTGTCTTGTATCTGTTGACGGAATCCTTGAGCGTCCTCGCCATCATGTGGTGGATGCCCGGCTTACCGTTGGCAGTCGGCGGTCCTTCATAAAAAACGAATGAAGGCGCGCCTTCCCTGGCCTTTACGCAAAGGTCCAGCAGGTCGATTGCATTCCATTTCTTTATCTGCTCCGACTGATACTCAGCTACGGGCTTGTCCGATAGATTTTCAAACATTTTATTCTTTCTCCTGTATCTTTATTTGCGGTTTTTTACCGATGTCCGAAGCTCTGTTTTCATGTTTTTCGAAGAGCATAGTAAGACATAGTAAACCATTATTTCATAACCAATGTATTTTACCACAATTCAAGGGGCTTTTGCACGCGAAAGATAAATGTAAACGGGAGACCGGTTGTCGCCCGATCTCCCGCTGTTTCTTGCAAAAGCGTCTTTTTTGCTAGACCCCCATTTAAGTTATAGAGCCTGTTTCTTCAATGACTATCAGAACGTAGTCTTCGTCAGTTTCATTCGAGTTTATTTCGCACAGTACTCAGTATCACTATCAGTACTGCCCCGGCTGCCACGCCCGCCGAGTCTATGCACATGTCCATCAGAGCGCATGCCCTGTCCGGAACAAAAATCTGATGGACCTCATCCGTAACTGCGTATGCGGTCCCCATCAGCCAGGCTATCAGGTACATCCTGCCGCCGCCCAATTCCCCGGCTTCTGTGATCATCCTGTCCCTAACGTTGACCAACAGGCAGATCCCGAGGATCATAAACTCCGTAAAGTGAGCCGCCTTGCGAACGATCAGCTGCAGCGGCTGCGGATCCAGTCCGGTCAGCCTTGCTATGATCTGCGCGAAAATGCCGCTCTCAGCAGACGATAAATCGCCCGGCATCGCGGAGTGGATGAAGATGAGCAGCATGACAACTATTGTAATGGCTATATGTTTTATCTGCATCTCTTCAACAATAGCATCAAGAGCATCAGTTAATGGGCCATCACAGATAAGCACGAAATCATTTGTAGGTATGGTCTGTTTCCAGATACTGTTCATCGCTTCCTGAAGGTATTCTGGCTTTTCCTTGTAATAAACGGACATCAAGACTGAATAGCCAAACATCGTTAAATACACTCTCCTTTTTCTCGGCAAAGGCCTCTAATCAACCCTTATTGATTTCCTTAGATCGGTATTGATATCATCATGCCCCACTTTGCGCTAACCAACAACAGCGTTCACTTCATAGCAGAAGTAGTCCCTTCTTCGATACCCTCAGTACTTTCAGGCATGAATAATATTTTGACTGTAGCAAAGATAATTCGTATATCCTCAAAAACACTTGCATTAGCAATATACATCAAATCCATTAAGAGCTTGTCATATGGTGTAGTATTATACTTACCATATACTTGAGCGTACCCTGTAAGTCCTGCTTTTGCCTGTAATCTCAAAGCAAACTCAGGCAACTCTTCTTCATATTCCGCAGCTAATTCCGGTCTCTCGGCTCGAGGTCCTCCCATTTGTCAAGATAGGACAAGCAAAAAATTTCAAAAAAATCCATTTTGGCTCTAAACCCTAGTATTTCCAATGGTTCCAGCGATTCTGGGCATCAAAAAACCGACCGTCATGCCCATATATGACGATCGGGTGTATAGATGTATATTAGGAGCAATTCCCTCGTATTCCGGGGGAATTGAATTTTTGCTCTAAGTGTTGTTTTTACTTTGTCTTATCATAGTTTAGGAACAATTCTGTTGCCTTCTTTATATAGGCGCAGGATTTCCCTGCTATTATCATTACAATAAATCTCTTTATTAAAACGCACATTGGCGGTCATCAGCAGCTTCTTAACCTTTGATGGTTTTAGCCCCAGCCCATCAGTCAGCTCTTTCAGTGCACCATAAGCAATCTTCCCTCCGGGACGCTGTGAAGTATCTAGATCTTCATACGCCTCTACCACATTCTTTAGGATTTCATCCAATATCTTTTCAGAATCAAATTCTGGTTTTTTCTTTGGTCTACCCATTATTTTACTCCATTTTCGTTACAATCCACTATTTCTAAACGAAAATGAAGCGAATGTTGGATTTCGCTACCAATAGCATTTGATGATGATATGTGGCAGCAGTATTATGAACATTCGCTTCCGCATATCATCGTCTATTTTATATTTTCCTGTGATTGTTGCCATCTCCAGGAATCTCGACACATGTCTTCGATTCCCTTTTCTGCTTTCCATCCGAGCACAGTCTCAACCTTATGCGTATCGGCATAGCAAATAGCTATATCACCAGCACGTCTTTCGACTATCTCATAAGGTATCTCAACTCCGTTGACACGCTCAAATGTCTTTACCAGATCCAGTACACTATATCCGTGGCCGGTCCCAAGATTGAACACTTCACAACCTGTATGTTTATCGCTGTATTCAAGTGCTGCGAGATGACCTTTTGCCAGATCTACCACGTGAATATAGTCTCTAACGCCTGTTCCATCCGGTGTCGGATAATCATTACCAAACACATTCAGGTGCGGACGAATCCCTTGTGCTACCTGTGTAATGTATGGCATCAGATTGTTAGGAATCCCTGATGGTTTTTCTCCGATCAATCCAGACTCGTGCGCACCAATTGGGTTGAAGTATCTGAGCAGCACTACTGACATCTCCGGATCCGCTGCGCAGACATCCTTGAGAATCTGCTCTATCATATACTTTGTCCAGCCATATGGATTCGTACACCCGAGCGGACCGGATTCTTCTGTAAACGGCACATCGTCAACAAGGCTATATACTGTAGCAGAGGAACTGAAGATGAATTTCTTAACATTGTACTCTCGCATAACCTCAAGCAAGGTTAGTGTAGTATCAAGATTGTTACGATAATACTCGACAGGTTTCTCAACGGATTCCCCTACAGCTTTGAAGCCAGCAAAATGAATCACAGCGTCGATGCTATTCTCTACAAAGACCTTTTCGATTGCTGACTTATCAGCAATGTTTGTTTTATAGAATGCTGGTCGATTTCCGGTAATCTGTTCAATCCTGTCAACGACAGATTCCTCGCTGTTTGACAAATCATCTGCGATGACAACATCGAATCCTGCATCAATAGCTTCTACTGCTGTATGGGATCCGATGAATCCCGTCCCGCCTGTAAGTAAAATTGTTTTTCTATCACTATCCATCTTCATCAGTAATAGTCCTTTATTAATTGTCGCTGTATTCTAAGTCTTTAAACATATTTAGCGCAGCTGCGATTACCGTATCCATGTCGTAGTATCTATACTCTGCAAGTCTTCCACCAAAAATTACATTATATTCTTTGTCTGCTAAAGCCTTATACTTAGCATATAGTTTACTGTTTCGTTCATCGTTTACTGGATAATATGGTTCATCACCTACTTTCCATTCAGAACTATATTCACGACTTATTACCGTCTTTGGCAAATCATTTCCATTTTCATCTTTACCGAACTCAAACCATTTATGCTCTATAATCCTTGTCCATGGTGTATCAGCATCGGTATAATTAACCGCAGCATTACCTTGAAAATTAGGCTTATCGAGAACTTCTGTCTCAAACCTTACAGATCGATATTCTAGAGTCCCTAGTTTATATCCAAAATATGCATCAATTGGTCCTGTGTATATCACCTTGTCCGCGAGCATATTTAGTTCTGCTTTGTTCTCAAGATAATCGACTCCTAATCTCACCTCGATTCCATCAAGCATTTTCTCCACCATCTTCGTATAGCCACCAACTGGGATTCCCTGATATAAGGCATTAAAATAGTTGTTATCAAAAGTCAATCTAACCGGCAAACGCTTGATTATGAACGTCGGCAACTCGCTGCATTGCCGACCCCATTGTTTCTGCGTATATCCCTTGATCAGTTTCTCATAAATATCGGTTCCGACAAGGCTAATTGCTTGTTCCTCTAAATTTTTCGGTTCAGATATGCCTGCGGCGTGTCGCTGCTCTTCAATCTTTTCAGCTGCATCCTCTGGCGTCACTACGCCCCACATTTTATTAAAGGTGTACATATTAAATGGTAAAGAAAACAATTCACCTTTATAATTTGCAACAGGAGAATTGGTAAATCGATTGAATTCCGCAAATTGCTGAACATACATCCAAACATCTTTATTATTAGTATGAAAAATATGTGCACCATACTTATGCACATTTATACCTTCTATATTTTCAGTATAAACATTCCCTGCCACATGCGGTCTTTTGTCAACAACAACAACTTTTTTACCTTCATGAGATAATCTCTCGGCCATTGTAGCTCCATAAAGACCTGCGCCGACAATTAAATAATCAACCATATTACTTCTTCCTTCTTCTTCTGATTACATCTAATACTGTTGCTAATAACCTTTTTTCATCCTTGTAATTGATGATTATCATAATAAGCACTATGAAGATTTGAAATATATACTGTCCTTTAATTTGGCTCAACAAGACAATCGTTTGGATTATGAGAAGAATAAAATGAACATGAATGCCCACATAGTCCTGTTTTATTTTTATAAAACGTCTAGTATGCCATGATCTAATCAACCACAATACGTAATATCCAATTAACGTGGCAAGAGCTGCTCCTTGAACTCCTATAATCGGAGTCAGGAACAAATCAAAGCCTAAGTTTAAAGCTGCACCAATCAGAGCGGTTATAAATGCTCCTGTAGTTTTTTCCTCTACTACATAATTTACTCCCAGAAATCCACCAAGACTGGAAAAAACTGCGCTAATAATTAGGAACGGAGTGTAAATCCATGCATCATGGTATTGCGTAGAAATCACTAATTCAATTAATGGTTTTATAATCAGGATAAGAAAAGCGGCCGCTAAAAAGCACATTTTTACAAACCCATTGTAAACTGATGTGTAAAAGACTTCCTTCTCGTCTGAATCTTTTTCCTCCACAGCTGATATTTGCCATGCTTGTTGAAATATCTGATACACAACGGTTATTATTGTCGGAATTTTACTCGACACCGCATAAATACCGGTAGCAGAGACCCCTACAAACCACGTAATTACATATCTATCTGATGCGTTCATCACCCACCACATTACCGCTGTTGGGATTAAAGGGAATGAAAACATCAACATTTTTTTAATTAAAGCAGTATTAACGTTTGACAGAGACAGCTGCTTGTGTAATCTAATACTTATTCCAATATATATATTACTTGCCCAGAACCCAAGGAGCATAGATATAAGATATCCAGGAATTCCAAGATGAAAAACTGCCAATAGCAGTACGTTTGAGGCGAGGAGAATTACTGTATTTAGTAGGCCTCCAATAGCAAACGTGCCACTTTTTCCAATTCCTCTACTAAAATTCATCAATATTTGGTTTATTGAATCACTTATCAGTAGCAGATAAAATAGCCACCATAATCCAGTGAAGATCTTTATTTTCGCAAATATAAAGTATGCCGGTAGAAAACACACACTTGTAATCAGCAACACCAAAAAACAATTGGTTATTACCTCGTCGCTGTTAATGTCTTTATCTAAAGCATACCTAAGTGCTGCCTCGTGAATGGCTAGCATAAGTACCGGTATAACAAGATTTATCGTTGTTACAAGGGTATCGACGGTTCCATATTCCGAACTGGTCATACAATATGTGTAGAACGGAACAATGAGAAACCGCATAACTTTGCTTCCAAAATTTGCAGCAGCAAATATTGCAGAATTCTTTGCTAATTTCTTATATTTATTCATGAAGCAATCAACGATCTTTACTTTAATCTTCTTTTAATTGCATTATATGCACTATCACCTATAATATTTCTTACAAAAATAGTAATGTTCCATTTTATCATCTTAAGTGGCATTTGATTGAAAACTGCTCTTCTAAACCCACTTTTTTTCAAATCAGAAAAAAATTTATCTCTATCGCCAGACAATTCAAACGGTTGCTTTATGGTTCGATTAAACGGGAGTGCCTCAGAAACATTTCGTATTTCCTTGTGGATATTTGCTTTATCAAACAAAGTTTTCCCTTTTTCACTATTTACAAAGACTAATGAGATCCCATTTTTCAGATCTTCTTGTATAGAATTCTTGATTCCCCAAAAGTCACCTATAGTAATATCACCAATGCGTTCTTTACCTGCATATTCGCAGTGATAGCAACATTTCCTTAAATAAATATTACTCAAAAAACTTTTCCAAAAAAACAGATTTTCAGCTCGCCCATCGATTTGTTTTCCATTTTCCAGCAAAATCTCTATGTTACAGGAATTCTCCCATCCTTCTGGGATATTCTTATTTCTATATGAAAATTTTTTGATAGACGATTTGTATTTATCTTCAACACTCTGAAGATATTTATTCGCAACAAGCGTTGATGGTACTCCATGACATAGTATGTCGACAGTCCAAAGCAGTTCATGTTTCGTGCCTAAATAGGAATAAAGCCCTTGAACCTGACATGGTGTGCCTGTAAAAAGAACCGGGGTTCCTTTGTTTAGTTTTTCTTTGCAGCTTCGGTAACAGTATTCCGGATCGCTTTGCTGATACTTGCTTCCTTGAAGTAAACCGATATCATCCATATTATCAATAATAATATGATGGACCTTCATATAATCATCAGTAAATGATGCTCCGCATACGACACCGCCATTATTTAAAAACAATTCTGCTAATGCTGGGAAAATGCCGCCTGAAGAACTACTTTTTCTAATCGACTCATCCAAATTCCACACTGCAAAGCATTTGTCCATAGCAAATGCTTCTAAACCGGATACATCATTCTGGGGGCATACCCTCTGGCATTTGCCGCAATTGACGCACTTATCTTGCTTTATCTCTGGATAATTAAAGCCCTCGTTATCAGCTACAAACGAAATTGCATCCTTCTGACAAATATTGATGCAAGCTCCACATCCCGTACACCATTGTTTATCACAAATAACCATGTCCATAGTTGTCATCCTTCAATTGCATTTCTCAGGAATTCACAGCCCTTATTTCTAAGAGTCGTAAGTTCTTTTCTCGAAATAGAAAAATCAATATGGTAGTCTCTAATTCGATCAATATCGGCAAATGAATTAATAATCCGTTCATCTAATCCTAATTCCTTTAATAAGTCGGCTTTACGAGAATCTTTCTCCAGTGACAATGTGTAAAATGGCTTCTCTAGGTTGACAGAAAAAGCGGTTCCATGAAATGAATCTGTAAATACCAACTCTGCATTTTCAATAAGATTCAGAAAATCTTCAGGCCCGACATTAATATAGTTTTTTACACCACTATGAATAATTGGGAAGAAAGGTGATACACAGACAACCTTCAACCCAAGCCTTTTGCCTAATTGACTTAATGCATCTCCCCATTTTCTTCCTGGTCTTATGCCTTTAAGTGTATATAAGAATATGTACTTCTCTTTTTCAATACGTTTCTTGTTAATTATTTTTCGCCAATCATCCCCAGTCAGCATCAGTGTGGGATCCAGAACTGTTTCTACTTTTCTATCAAGTAAATTACCAATAATCTCAGATCCTGTTACCTCACGTGTAGAAATATAATCATATTGTCTTAACAGTTCTACTTTCGAAGATAAGTCCTCGCGTGTAGCAGCACCTGTACTTGATGCAAATGAGATCTTTTTCTTGTCTGGAGACGCAAAGTCCAAAAAATAAACCCCCGAGTAGTCTATTTCAGATCCAACCAGTTCAGGAATTCGGTTAGACCATATTTGATCACTACCTGATAAATAGATATCATAGTGTGATTCAACAGATTTTAAATCATCATAAGTCTCTAGCTCTCTTCCTGAAAGGTTCATCTTAGAATTCAAAAACTCTTCAAATTTAATCTCTCTCTTCGATCTTGCATTATGAATTGGAACCAGTAGCAGACCGCGAAAAAGCCTCATTTTCCCATACTTGGTTTGATATAAGGCATAATACTCTTTTTGAGATTTCATTCTGAAATTGATAATCTCGGAATCATACCCTATATTATTAATAAGTTGCTGTGTTGCATATGCTTGTAACATCGAGCCATGGTTATGGGAACCATGAAATGTAATAATACCAATATTCATTTTATGGCACTCCTATTTGAAAATCCTTATCCTAACTCTCTTATCAAAAATCATCGGTATAATTGCACTCCACAGCAGTATCTCCCATGGAACAAAGTTAATATAAAACGTTCCAAAGAACGAGAAAAACACGAAGAAAGTTAGAAAAGCGGCCAAATTACAATGTATACGATAACGGTTTTTTAGTGCCCTGTTATAAATGAATGTAAATAACATGCCAAGTAATAATATTACTGTACCATAACAAAGCAAATCTATGAATTCTCCGTGAGATGGATATAAGTAGCCAAAAGCATCCGTTACATTTCCAACCTCCCTATTGGTTCCAACAAAATAATGCGGCTGCGTTTCATGCGGGCATAAAGTAAATCCAAATAATTTATTTAAAAAAACATTTACAGGAGGAAAAATAAAACTACCTAATTTGTAAAAAATGCTAATTCCTACTCGTACACCGCTTTCAAAGATTCGATTATCATAAATTAAAGATCCTCCCAGATAATTCCATAAATGGTTAAAATAATACTGACTCGTTATAGATCTAGAAACGCCTCTAAGGAAAAAGCCAATAAAATAATTCCCGATGAAAAACACAACTGCACCAACGGTAACTGCTATAGTACCTTTCTTAACATATTTATGATCTTCTAAGCACACTAGTAGGTAAATATATACCAACATTCCTATTGAATGGTATTTTACAAATGTGAGAAATGTTAATGCAACGCCTATCACTGTGACAACAAAGAACCCAATTTTTTTCTTATCTTTTAACCATGCATAAAACATAATTGGTATCAAAGGATATATTGTTAAAAAAATGTGTCCCAAGATGCCGCTTGTTAGAACTCCACTAAACTCTTCTCCTGCTAAATAGGTAATCCCGTGAGTAGCTATTACATATAGCGCTCTCAATATAGTCACAGCTTCTACCACAACTACATATTTGAACATTGGAATTAACTTATAGTAATTTAATATTTCTTCGTTGTACAGTCGTTCTGCATCGACACTATTTCTTCTTCTTTGCTTTCTTAAATCAACTATAATTGAACCACAAAAAAACAGTGCCGATGATACAATAAACATAGTAATTACTGACTCGGAAATCTCATAAAAACCATTCTTTACCATGTAATAATTGTTGATTGGAATAATAACCAAATAGGGAACAATCAACAGGCTAACCACATTGATAATTCTTTGGTTAATTCTATATTCAAACCATATCATAAAGATCCCAACCAATAATAAAAATGGATACATTATTAAAAGGCCTCCATGTTAATTTTCAATTCACTTTTGTCCAGCGCATTCTTCAAAAACCACCCTTTTCTCACTTCATTTTTTACTCTTTCTATATTGTTTTTCATAACAATATAATCATCATTTGAAACAGTTACAGGGATTTTATTAAGGTCTTGTAAAGAATCTATTGCAACCCCAATATTTTCAGATTCAACAAAATCGGCTAAAGCTGATTGTTTCCAGACAATGACAGGTATTCCACTCGCAACATAAAGAGAAAATTTATGCGGATTATTGTACTTGAGATACAACCCATAATTGCCCTCACATGTTTCAGCACTGTTTCCGTCCCAAACAAGGCCAAAGCTACCCTTAAGGAATTGTATCAATTCATCCGGCGGAAAAGCACCATGGTAATTAATCATAGTGTTTTCACTGCCAGAATAATTAACGCCAAACAACTCAAAAGAAATATTGTTTATTTGAGGAAGATTATATAGATAACCACTTTTTTCCCTTGCTAAATTTCCAGCCACAATTACCTTAACAGATTCACTTCTGTATTCTGTAGTTGCATCAAGTCCATCGTAAATATAATCAAACAACTGCAGTTCTGTCATAATATCATTACTGCATCCGTATTTGTTTAATAATTCTTTCATTCGTCTGTTATGTACAATAAGCGAATTTGCACGGCTTAAAAGTTTGCACTCTTCCTTTAATGCTTCCTCTCTCTCATTTTCGCATGAATACCTAAAGGAATTAATGTCATGCATTATAACACATAATTCCGCACTATTCTTTTTTGCCAGCTTGTTCAATCTCTTAATTAAAACATCATTTACCCTTTGTGGATTATATGGGTACTGGATATATATAATATCTCCCTTTTTTACTCTCTTGGCTAATCCGAGGAATGCACCTATCATTTGTGCAAAAACCCTAAAATGGCCTGATTTTGCACGAAATAAGGGCACAAATTCTGCACCTCTATCCTTTAAAATTGTAACGACATCATCTCTAGCCTTACTGCTTGCACAGTAATTGCTTTTGTCAACATATTCCATTAGAATGTAGTTCATATTAGTTATTCCCGTTTTTACATATGCTTTTAAAAGTCCTTTCAACTTTTTCAAAACACTTATTCAACTCATAGTGATCATTAGCAAACTTTCTACCTTCTGCTCCCATTCTTTTTCTTAAGTCAGGATCGTGGTATAAAAGCATAATGGCATCTGCTAAAGCATTCTCATTCATTCTTCCAACTACTATGCTTGTTAAACCAGGTGATGTCGCCTCCATTAATCCAGGGACATCAGATATAATAACAGGAATGCCCGAGGCTTCTGCCTCAACAGCTGAAACCCCAAATGACTCAGAAGAAGAAGAAGAATAAACGATGCCAACATCCATATTTGCCCATTCTTTTGCAACTTGTTCCTGTGGTATAAAACCCAGCCAAGTAACTATATCTCCTATACCTAGGCTTTGAGCCAGTTCTTTGTATTCCAACTCATTTGGGCCTTTCCCGCCAATTCTAACTTTTAACGTAATATTTGGCTCTACTTCTTTTACAATTGCTGCCGCTTTTAGCAAGTAATCTATACCATACTTAGGCGTTAATGCCTTAATTGTACCAATTGTAAAATCTACATCCCCCTCTATAGTTTGCTTATTCCTTCTTTTCTTTGGGGAAAACATCTCCATATCCACACCAAAAGGTGTGATTTCAAACTTTTTATCCGTATATTGTGCCGCCTCTTTTGCCATGGCCTTGCTAGTAGAAAAGAGTGTCGTTGCACGTTTCAGACTGTAACAAAGCATTCTTTTATATAAGAATCCCTTTTTAGGGAAATCATAAACATCTGCGCCCCAAACAGAGAGTATATAATTATCTAATTTTGCAATTGCGGCTACAGTACCATAACTTGTAGCATAGTGAACATTTATAATATCAGGATGTATTTCTTCAACAATCTTTTTAACCTTTTTGAACTGTAGCAAATACTTAATTTTTTTGCCATAATTTTCCTGAGTGCCTACCCCTGGATTAATATAATGAACCGTTGCATTCTCTATTTCCCCAGGAACAAAAGAAATAACATGAATGGTATGTCCTCTTCCTGAGAACCAGTTGCACCATTTTGCTGTATGATAATTATTAGCTGGGGCAATAAAGCAAATTTTCATTTAGCTAAATCTCCTGTTAATATATCTGCAATTCGTTTACTTGCTAAACCATCGCCATATGGATTAGATGCCTCTGACATTAGATCGTAAGCTTTTTTATCTGTAAGCAACTTTGAGAATTCTTTATAAATTGTTTCCTCATTAGTGCCCACAACTTTCAAGGTTCCTGCGGCAACTCCCTCTGGTCTTTCTGTAGTATCTCTCAATACTAAAACCGGTTTCCCTAGTGATGGTGCCTCTTCTTGTATGCCTCCACTATCAGTCAATATCAAAAAAGACCTTGCCATAATGTTATGACAATCAAAGACATCTACCGGATCACATATATGTATCCGATCCAAATCGCCCAACTCTTCCCTCGCTGCGTTTCGAACTAATGGATTTAAATGTATAGGGTAAAGAGCTTTTACATCTTCATGTTCAACTAATACTCGCCTAATGGCACGGAACATGTTATGCATAGGTTCTCCAAGATTCTCTCTTCTATGAGCTGTAATAAAAATAAGACGACTTCCCTCTGCCCACTGCAACTCGGGGTGAGAATAATTATTTGTTACAGTTGTTTTTAATGCATCAATCGCTGTATTTCCAGTAACATAAATAGACTTTTCAGGCTTACCTTCTTTAATCAGATTCTCCTTCGAAAGCTCTGTAGGTGCAAAATTGTATTTGGCGATTAAGCTAACAGCCTGCCTGTTGAATTCCTCTGGGAAAGGACTGTAAATATTATTTGTCCGAAGTCCCGCCTCTACATGGCCTACGGGGATCTGCAGATAGAATGCTGCTAGAGCTGTAACAAACGTTGTGGTCGTGTCTCCATGAACCAAAACGATATCCGGCTGTTCCTCAACAAGGACTTTTTTTATTCTTCCGAGAATATTTTCCGTAATATCAAATAAGTCTTGTTTGTCCTTCATAATGGACAAATCATAGTCTGGAGTAACACAAAATGTTCTAAGCACTTGATCTAACATCTGCCTATGTTGACCAGTTACACAAACGATTGTTTTTATACCTTTTCTTGTTTTCAATTCATTAACAAGAGGACACATTTTGATAGCTTCAGGCCTAGTCCCAAAAACTACTAATACTTTCTTCATATTTTTATTACCTGCAGATTATCTATATATGATATACGCCTTCTATATTACATACATTATGGCAATCCAAAACGATTTTCCCTTTCAATTTGTCTTGAGATTCAATTATTTCAGAATGTTTAACCATAATTACGACAAAATCGACGGCATCTAGGAAATCATCAATATTATGGTATTGATTGTTAACCACGTCTTTTTCTATAAATGGGTCGTACACTTTTAACCCTGTTGCAAGATGCCTTTCTTGTGATTCAAGAAGTTGTAATGTTGGAGATTCCCTCATATCATCTACATTCTCTTTATATGTCAACCCGTAAAGACCCACACGGGTTATATCAGTCATACCATTATCCTTCATAATTTCATATATACGGTTAAGAACGAAATCAGGCATTCCATCATTTGTCTTCATCGATTCATCAATAACCTTTGCTAAGCTAGGGTAATCGCCGACTAAAAACCATGGGTCAACAGAGATGCAATGTCCGCCAACACCTGGGCCTGGTTGCAGGATATTTACACGAGGATGCATGTTGCAGATCTTAATGATTTCGTAAACATCCATATTGTCATGGCGACAGATCTTCGCAAGCTCATTAGCAAAAGCGATGTTGACTGCACGGAAGGTGTTTTCTACAACCTTGGTCATCTCTGCGGTCTTTATATCGGTAACAACGATCTCGCCCTGGCAGAAGGAAGCGTAAAGTTCTTTTACCTTCTCACCGATTGCCCTATCATCCGCGCCAATGGTACGATTGTTGTGCAGCAACTCGTAGACCATGTTTCCGGGGATAATTCGCTCCGGAGCGTGTACAAGATTTATATCAGTGCGTCCTCCTTCCACCAGTGCCGGTCTTACGCTCTTTTCAATTGTGCCGGGAGATACAGTGGACTCGATGACCAGAGTTGCTCCCTGTGGTGCAACCGTCAGGACGTCCTTCACTGCGGCTACTACATAAACTGCGTCAACCTTTTTGCTGAATTTATCGTAGGGGGTAGGCACGGAAACAATATATGTATCCGTTTTCTGATACTCCGTGGTGAATTTCACACCAGCATTCAGAGCGTCCTTAAAGAGTTCATCCAGCCCTTTTTCTTTGAAGGTAGTTTTGCCCGCATTGAGGGTTGACACCAGTTCCTTGTTATAGTCTGTTCCAATCACTTCAACTCCGTGAGAAGCCATCATCAGTGCGGTCGGCAGACCAATATATCCGATTCCAATTACGTTTACCATGTTTCAGCCTTTCCTTTCTCATTTACTCGACCTTCCGAGAGGCTGTCCCGGAGGCAGTTTAATCATAGTTGTGCACATTGCACTTACCACAGAGTAGCAGTTATTCCTTGCACAATTCTCGAAGCCGCCCCTCCAAAGCAGTCGCAATCTTCTGTCTGGAATATTTATCGTGCATAAGATGAACAGCTTCATCTCTGTGAGCATCAAATTCATCATAATGGTCGATCATGTCATCAAACTCAGCGACCAGTTCATCTATAGGTGCATCTGGGGAGATTGATCTACCTAAACCAGCATCCGCCACAACATCTGCGGAATCACCCTCCGCTACCAATAACACTGGGCATCCGATTCCTAGCGCTTCATACACCTTTGTCGGAACGGAATCCTTCATATTGCTGTTTTTGAGCGGGATGAAGGAGAGTTTGGCGCGGGATAAAATTGAGAATACCTTACTGTGGTCAACCACCCCGCAGAACTTCACATTGGTCAGTCCCTCATCCTGTACACGCCTTTCCAGCATTTCCTTTTCAGCGCCCATGCCAAAGCAGAGGAATTGGATATCCTTATGCTTGGTCTTGGCAGCTACATTGAGTAGAGCACCAAGACCCTGCGCCAGACCGATATTGCCGATGTAGACACAGGTGAACCTATTCTCCAGTTCATACTTGTCAACGATGGACTGATCGTACTCACTCTGTGCAACGCTCTCATCAAATCCATTACCAACAAGCCAAACCTTATCGGTATGTTCTGATCCGGATTTCCTGCTGGGGTGAGAACGAATATGCCCTTTGATTTTCTCAACCTTTCCAGGCGATACAGTGGTCACTATATCGGCATGCTTATACATAAACTCGGTGATTATCTTAAAAACTTTGCAGAAGAAGCTATCTTCTGTAAAGCTTCCCATCTCCAGAGCCACATCCGGCCAGATGTCCCTCACATCGTAGACCAATTTTGCGCCTTTAAATTTCGCTATAATCCAGCCAGGGATAGAAACGAGCGGTGGAGGAGAAGTCGTGATTACCACATCGAACTTGCCAGCGCCGATAGCGGAAAATATGGAAGTAATACCAAATGTCAAATTATTCAGCATCCGCATAACGGTCGTCTTCTTTTTCATACGGACTGCTGGGCTGTATATAATCTTTTCTTTATGTTTTCCTTTATCTATCGTTCCATTTGCTTTATTGGCGGAGCTGGTAACCACAATGACCTCATCGCCGAGTGTCATGAATGTATCTACAAAGACCTGCATCCGGTAGGCACAGGCCTGCGCTGTCGGATAATATTCGTCCGCATGAATTAATACTCTCATCTACCAGTACACTAATCCTTATCTCTTTTTTTACATATAAAAACCATGTCTAACTATTCGTGCTACCACACATTGTCATAATCATCTATGTTCTCGCTAGAATCGAACTGATAACATTATCTATCACCAGCATCCATTGATTTCATAGCAGTTGTTTGACCCTCTTCGATTCCTTCAGTGCTTTCAGGCATAAATAGTATCTTTACCGTAGCAAATATGATTCTTATATCCTCAAACACGCTAGCATTAGCAATATACATTAAATCCATTAGAAGTTTATCATATGGAGTTGTATTATACTTACCATGCACTTGTGCATAACCTGTAAGCCCTGCTTTTGCCTGTAATCTAAGTGCAAATTCTGGCAATTCCGCCTCATATTCAGCCGCGAGCTCAGGTCGCTCAGCGCGTGGCCCAACTATCGAGAGCTCGCCTTTTATTATATTAAATAATTGCGGCATCTCATCGATTCTTACTTTCCGAATAAACCGTCCTACTTTGGTTATTCTGTCATCATTATCGCCTGTTGATAATCTTGCTATACCATCTTTTTCCGCATCTGTTCGCATGCTTCGGAATTTATATATTTCAAACCGTTTGCCATCTTTTGTAAGCCTTGTTTGTTTATAAAAAACTGGTCCGTGATCCTCCACCTTAATAGCAATCGCTGTTATAAGCATAAAAGGTGAAAAAAGAACGATTGCAATTAGTGATAAAACTATGTCCATCATTCTCTTACCGACTATGTATTCAAGTGAAGGATTGAATCTTTCAACCTTGAGCATTAAAAGGTGAAACATGTGCTCCCTCTTTGAACCGGTGATAATCAAATCCCCTATTCTCGGTATCACATGGGCAGTTATTCCATGCATAAGACAATACTTTGCTATTATATTTCTATCATGACTTCTAATGCCTGATAGGAATACCGCATCCATACCATCAAGCATGCTCAGGTTATCGATACAGTCCTCAACATGTACTGCATCAACAACTTTAAATTTCTTACGCAGGTTATACTTACTAAACAGCTGCCCGTCTGTTTCTCTCATGTCCCATATTATTATCGTTTTCTGAGCTGGGAATGCCTTAAAATACCAAGTCTTAGATACAAAACTCCACACAAAGGACATGCCGCCTTGAGCCACATAAACTAACAACATCGGGAGTATCGCAGGAGCTTTTCTGATAAGAAGAAAGGCTACAATATACATAATGACATCAACTTCGAATAATGACAGCATTTGGCTGTAAACCATTTCTCCGATTCCACTATAAGACATTTTAAAAGCGTCATATACTTTGCCTATAGAGAAGTATAAGAGGACAAATAATCCTATTACTAGCCAGTGACCTCTCATATAAAAATGCACCCAAGTCTTATCAGCATAAGCTGCATACCAGGCAACGGCAAAAGGAATTGTCATCATGATAATGTTAACTAGTTTGGCAACTCTGATACTAATATCATGGAACAATCTATTCTCTATTTTGTAATGTGAAAAGTCTTCCTTCTCTATAAATTCTGAAAAGGATCTGGTGCTTCTGTCTTGTGGTGACACGACTTCCTCCCGTTTTCAATATATAATGTCATTGCTGAAATGATGGTAAAGTACTACATTAGCATAACTATATCTATCCTATGAGCAGCGTCCTGCTCTCGGCGCAAAGATCGCCCATGGGATCGCTATTCTGTTTTCTATTGACCTTGTTTTCATAAGCCACCAAGGAGTTCCTCCGTATATGTGTCAAGCTGTTTAAGCCTTGCGGCTCCGGCTTTTTCTTCTATAACCTTGCGCGCTTTAGATATATTCGGTGCCCTGTCAGTGATGTTGTGGCAGTCGCTGCCTATAATACAGTTACTATATTCACTCAATACCTCAAAGCAGAATTTATGGTCGTGGTTCTTCCTAAAAAAAGAGCCGCTGTTAATTATCGGCTCGCAATTGAGCTGTATGGTGAGCGGCATGTCCATCACCCTGTCCCACACGCGTCTGTCCTTCTGCAGATGCTCATACCTGTCAAGATGGGCCATAACGAGCCGCAGCCGTCTTTTGCAGAGTATGTCCTCTATGTCATCAAGCATGCTTGAGTGCCATTGTCCGAATGGCATCTCAAGCAGGAGTATGTCGGATCCGTCGATGCACAGATCCGGCAATCTGTCAGATTTTCCTATGCCTGCAAAATAATAGACCTCCGCTCCCGCAGTCACACGCGGGAGTTCGGGTCTGCTCTCCAGCAGCTTTCTCACTTTGTCCATGGCGGCGCTGCGCCTGTCAAGGAAGCTGTCCACTGACCGTCTGTGCGCATAAAAATGCGGCGTAGCAAAGATATGCGACACGCCCTGCTGCATCTCTGCTTCGAGCATCTGCTCTGTCATGTCCATGTCTTTGCTGCCGTCATCGATGCCCGGCAGTATGTGGGTATGGAAGTCTGTCATGATTTATGGTATTTCGCCTTATGGCATTACCGCCCGGGATGGAACCATCCGTCCCGGGCGGTACAGTTGCACAACTGTAGTTGCGTTTACTATTTGACCACTTTGTACTTGCAAAGAGCTCCCGAATAGACGTGTTTGTTCTTCTCCGTGAGCGGTCTTACACTGATCTTAGCTCCCTTGTAGGTCTTGACGTCCTTGAACGCGCTGGCTTTGAGGCTCGTTCCCTTCACCTTCTTGTAATAGACCTTTTTGCCCTTAATAACCTTTACAAGATAAGCCTTGGCGCCACTGACCTTCTTCCACTTGAGCAGAGACCTGCTGGCCTTTGTGATCGATGTTATCTTAACCCATCTGTAAGTCTCACCGTTCTTCGTCTTGATGTTGACATACTGACCTGCCTTGAGTCCCTTAATGGTAGAAGACTTTGCAGTCTTCCATGTCTTGCCGTTGTTTACGGAGTACTTTACAGTACCGCCCGCTTTTTTGACAACGATAGTAGGATTTTTCATACTGATGATGGAACTCTTGTTGGCGTTGGTCGTGCCCTGAGTCGTTGATTCGACATCAGCAAAAACTGCGACTGCAGATGTGAGAACCATGACAACAGCAATGATCATAGCCAAGATTCTGTTCTTTCTTACACCCATTGGTTTTGTTCCTCCTTTCGTTAAATATTTATATAGTCAGAGGGTCCCGGGATCCTCGGGCTAACTGTGTTCAACGCGGGATCAATCATCTTTATTCCCGTCTCCGTAGTAATAGCCTCCGTAATATGAACCGTACTTGCCATAGCGCCCGTACTTGCCGTAGCCGCCCTTAGATTCGTCTACGCGGTTCAGCACTATGCCAAGGAGCGGGCATCCCGCCCTGTTGAGCTGTCTGACGGATTCTCTTACTATCGCCTTTGGCGTCACTCCGCTTCTTACGCAGAGTATGGCTCCATCGCAGAGGTTTCCGATCCGCTCAGCGTCGGATACGAGGCCCAGAGGTGGTGCGTCTATGAATACATACCTATATTCCTCTGCCAGCGTATCAAGAAGTGTGCTGAATAACTCGGTCTCCAGAAGCATCGACGGGTTCACCACGTTCTCTACGTTCGGTATGAAATCCCCATGCCCGTACTTTGTATGCATCAGCACATCATCGAGTTTCGCGTTGCCGGCAAGGAAGTGAGATGTGCCCATCATTTCTTCACCATCAGTGCGGCTGAGCTGGTATTTGCGAAAGATATTGGAGTTGCGCATGTCGGCGTCAAGAAAGATCGTTTTCTCTCCCGCCTCCGCCATCTGGTTCCACAGGTTGATGGCTATGAATGATTTTCCCTCATTCGGCTCTGAGCTTATCACCATTATCTTGCGCACATCGCTGCCCGCAAAGGATATGTTGATCCTCAGCCTGTTCACGGCCTCCTGTACTGAGTACGGCAGCTGAGGTGTGAGGCCGAATTCCATCATGTGTCCCTTCATCACTTGTCACTCCTCTTGCCGCTGTAATACACGGCCTTTTTCTTCTTTCTGCTGCGCCTGGCGGTCTTTGCATCAGTCGCTTCGCTTTCGAGACCGCCGATCCTGCCTTCAGGTATCACGGTCATAGGCATGACGCCGAATTCCTTTTCTATGTCTTCAGCTGTCTTGAATGTGTCATCTGTCAGGTACTTGACAGTGAATATGGCGAGCATCAGCAGCAGCCCGAGCAGAGCGCCTATCACAGTATTCTTTGCAAGGCTCGGCGAACTCTTGACGACCGGTATTATGGCATATTCAGCTATATGAGGCTCCGGAGTCTCCATCAGTTTAGGCAGATCGGATACTCCGTGGTCTGCCAGCGCGTTGGCTATCTGCATGGCTTCCCTAGGGTCCGCGCTCGTGACATCTATCTTAATTATCCTGGTGTCGTTTATGACCGACAGGCTGAGCATATTTACAAGCTCTGTGTAACTGTATTCGAGATCCTGCTCTTTTATGACGCTCTCTATGATAGGCCTTGTCTTGAGCAGCTCCACATAGTCGCTGGATATGGATGTACCTATGTTGAGGTCTGTGAGGTCCACAACTGACTGTGAGGAAGAGCTCACCATGTACATCTTGGCCGTGGCCGTATACAGCGGTGTTATGGCGAACTTCGTCACGAGTCCCGCTATGAGCGCTGCCAGGATGAATCCGCCTATTATCCACTTCAGTTTTGTAAAATAGTAAGCGAAAAGATCAAGAAGATCTATCTCCATCTCTTCGCTGTTTATGTCTCTAAGTTCAAATTCCTTGTTCTGATCCATTTACGTCCTTTAACTCAGTCCCTTTTATTCTTCCCCTGTTTCGTCTTCTATGACGATGTCTTCGTCTTCGTCATCGTCTCCGGTATATTCGCTTATGTTGATGACCTTTCTGAGTCCTGTGAGCAGGGAGTCAGGGTCAGTGTAGAATTCCTCGTGTTCTATTCCCTCGCCTATGGTGTCGTTGATCTTGGTCTCACCCGTGAAGTTGATGAAGCCCATGTTGTCGTACTTCAAAATGCGGTTAGCGATCTGAGACACGCGCTTAGGACTGCCGTCGCTTTCCACGATGTCGGTGAGCTGGTCATAGAGATCGTTCACGTAATCCGGGTTTTCGCGCAGCTGACCTATTATGAGATCGTAGGCGTTCATCATGTATTGCTGCTGTCTCTGCATGCGGCCGGCGTTGGAGCCGTCGCCTACGCCCATCCTGGCTCTCAGATAGTTCTCGGTCTGCTTGCCGGTGAGGCGCACCGAAGCGCCTTCGGTGAACGCTGGGTCGAGGTCTGTCATGTCCTGATCTATCTCTACCGTGACTCCGCCTATGGTGTCATTCACCGTGCCTACGTCTTTCATGTTGAGAACGTAGTAGCCATCGATCTCGAGACCGCCCACGGCCTCGGACGTTGCTTCCGCCAGGTTGTAATTCCTCTCGTTCTCGTCGTGACCGTACCAGTGCGCTGTGCACAGCTGCTCATAAGCGAAATCCTGTATATCGCCGTCTTCATTCATCACCGGTACGTATACCATGGTATTGCGGCTGATTGGATAGAACGCAAACTTCTCTGTAGTATTGTCTATTACGAGCAATGTCACAAAGTCGGCGAGGTCGCCGTTGAAGTTCTCTCCCTTATCTACGCCGCCGCCGTCCGTGCCGGCGATCACGTAGGCGTCGATGTCGTCAGTGCTGACATAGTCGACATCATTAATGGTAAGGTAGATCTCTTCTTCTTCGTCTTCGTCCCAAAGACCCGTGTCGCCAAACTGCCCCTCTTCACCGCGCAGGTCCAGCAGGTATGCTGCCGCGCCTATAAGGGCCAGAGCCAGGATGATCGCAAGTACGATCATGAGCGTCTTTTTCTTTACTTGTTTGCGGTCTGTATATGAACTCATCAGTGGATTAAAGACAACTTAATATATAATGTGCGGACCGATTTCATAAAAATACGCGGCCGCTCTCCGCATCATATCTCCTATACCCAATATCGTGTAGGATTATACACACTGTGGTTAACAAATACAACTGATTACGCAAATATCTGAATCTTGTTTTAAAAACAATTCAACACAATTGTCACTTATGCTAAAATATGTTTCAAAGATCGGAAAGAACGGAGATCGAAATGCCGCTGATTCTGCTTGGCCTTCTGGTCGTTATAGGAATAGTGATCTACGCTCTCGTTAGATACGGGCAGAGCGAAGAGAATGCCGAAAACCCTATGGGCGAACGGGTTTCGGGCGCCTTTGAGTCCCTTATTAACAGACTGTCCGAGTTTATCTCCGAAGCGATACAGAAGAGCGCGACTTACACCGTCATTGATGATGATGACGACCCGGAAGGCGGGCCTGACGGGACAGGCGGACCGGACGGAGACTATCACACACTGTTCTTCCCTACAGACGCCGAAGTCGAAAAAAGAAAAAGGAACATCCACTGAAAATGCCGGCACTGAGGCCGGCATTTTTTTTTTGATCTTCTATAGATGATATCTAAACACTCGGCTTTCGCCCGTATGTGCCGTCGGGCAGCAGTACTCTTCCCTTATCCATGTCGCACCAGACGCCTTTCATGATGCCGCGTATGCGGTCTCTTATTTTGCCGTTCCTTACCGGACACGCGACTTCTACTCTCCTGTCGAGATTGCGCGTCATGAGGTCAGCGGATGAGATATACATGACCTCGCTCAGGCCCTCACCGAATATATACACTCTAGAGTGCTCAAGGAACCTTCCGACCTTGTTCACTATGCAAACATTCTCTGTGCATCCCTCTATTCCCGGCAGCATGCAGCATATGCCGCGGACTATCATGCGCACCTGACATCCGGCGCATGATGCCTCCATGAGGGCCTCGATAATTCCTTCATCAGCAAGAGAATTGACCTTAAAGAATATCCTGCCGGAGCTTCCCTTCTTAGTCTCGCGTCTGATAAGACGCATAAGCTCGGCGCGCATGGAAACAGGCGATACAAGAAGCGGGCCGTATCCCTTGCCTTCCTTGCGCCCTTTCGTGTCTATCTGTTCCTTGCAGATGTCCTTGAACAGCCTTGAAGCGGCCTTTCCTATCTCCTGGTCGTATGTGATCAGCGACAGGTCCGTATACTGTTTCGCGGTCTTTTCGTTGTAATTGCCTGTTGATATCTGGGTGATGTATCTCTTTTCGGATCTGCCATCCCTGAAAACATGCTCAGTGACGATCTGGCACATCTTGGAATGGACCTTGTATTTGTTGGTCCCGAAGTAGACCCTGCAGCCGGCGGCAGAGAGCCTGTCGGCCCACCGGAGATTCTTTTCTTCGTCGAACCTTGCGCGAAGCTCGAGCACCACCCTTACCTTCTTGCCGTTTCTGGCGGCGTATATCAGATAATCCGCTATGCGCGGGTTGGAAGCCAGGCGGTAGATGGTGATGCGTATCTCTTTGACCTCGTCCGAGAACGACGCTTCTCTCAGGAGCCCCAGCAGCAGATCCATCGAGTCTTCCGGATAAGCTGAGAGACGGTCCCTCTTTTTGACGGCCTTCATTATGCTGCCGCCTATGTCCTTTGTCTGATCATGCGGGACATGCGGAGCGTATTCTAGGCCGCTCTTAAGCTCAGCCGGGATCTTTTTCCATAGCTCATCGACATAGGAAAAGCTGATCCTGGTGGTCGTGAACATCTGCCTTTCATCAAGGTCGAGGTTCCCGGCAAAATAGTCCCTGAGTTTTTTGCCCGGATGTCCGTCTGTTATCAGCTTGTCCGCAGGACCGTTCCCGCGGCGTTTTAAAACGTCGCGCATCTCAACGGCCGTATTGGCGCTGCCGGTCCCGCCCTTAGCCTCGGCGTTCCTGGCGATATCCGTAACAAAGGTCTCCAGAGGCACGAACGGTATGAACAGTGTGTCCGCAAACATCTTTATGATGTCTTCAGTCAGCACATATCTGAAATGGTCTCCCGGGAGAACAAGCACCTGAGGCATGTCTTTCGGCATATCAATGAATCCGAACTTGTCTTCAAGCTCCGCGTCAAGCGCAGATATGATATACGGCTTTTCTTCGTCCATCGAGGGCAGCGGGTCGCGCACATCCAGCACTCTGACGCTCAGAGTGTCCTTGATATCGTCCCTGAAGAAGTCAAAGCATCTGCCCTTGTCATCCTCGTTCAGCTGCCATGGCTCGAGCCTTTCGACTCCGGCCGCTGTCAGCTTGCTTTCGACCACGCTGTAAGCCATGTCCTTCTTCAGCAGAAGCCCCGGCACCAGCTCGTGTATGCGGCGAAGCTGATCCGCGGCAGTCATTCCCGACTTCTCATCTATATCGTCATCGCCTTCTTCGTCCTCACCCAGAAGGCTCCCGACTCTGACCTTAAAGAACTCTTCGAGATTCGAAACAAAGATGGCGATAAAACGAAGGCGTTCAAACAGAGGCACCTTTTCATCAAGCGCCTCGTCAAGCACGCGCTCATTATACCTGAGCCAGGATATTTCTCTGTTTTGCGTGAATCCTTCTTCGTAGAGCATTTTTTATACAAAGGGCGCTTACATGTCCCCTCGACGGAGCACGGCTCTCGCCTCGCTGCGGCTTAACGCAGCGGTACTAAGCTCTGGCTTCGCAGCTGCGCTGCTCGCCAATCGCTAAGTGCCGGCTGCCGCAGAGTCTCCTTCTCGGGGTATGTAAGCGCCCTATTATTAATTATTTTCTTCTGGAGTCAGAACGCTTAACGTCCGGTCTTTCAAGGTTGATGCGGTTCTGGCTGTCGATCTCAGTGACCTTCACCTTGACCACATCACCGATGTTCATCACATCTTCTACCTTGGCGACTCTGTGATCCGCCATCTTTGAGATGTGCAGCAGGCCTTCCTTGCCCGGCAGGATCTCGATGAAAGCGCCAAAGTTCATGATCCTTGTGACCTTACCTTCGTAAGTCTCACCTACCTCGACGTCCTTCGTGATGAGCTCGATCTCTCTTCTTGCCGCCTCAGCGCTCTCCTGGTCGACCGCGTAGATAGCGATGAATCCGACATCATCGTCAGAGATGTCGATCTTGGCGCCTGTCTCTTCAACGATCCTGTTGACAGTCTTGCCTCCCGGTCCGATGACGAGTCTGATCTTATCAGGGTCGACTCTCATGCTGATGAATCTAGGAGCGTACTTGCTGAGTTCCTTGCGAGGCTCAGGGATCTCTTCGAGCATGTTCTCGAGGATGTGCGCTCTGCCGATCTTTGCCTGGTCGAGAGCCTGCTTGAGGATCTCTCTGTTGAGTCCGTGGACCTTGATGTCCATCTGCAGCGCGGTTACGCCGTCAGGGGTACCTGTGACCTTGAAGTCCATGTCGCCCAGAAAGTCTTCCATTCCCTGGATGTCCGAAAGTATGGCGAACTTGCTGGAACCGTCTTCGTTGAATCCTTCGATGAGTCCCATCGCGATACCCGATACAGGCTTCTTGATAGGAACGCCGGCATCCATCAGCGCGAGTGTGGAGCCGCATGTCGACGCCATCGACGAAGAACCGTTGGAGGACATTACCTCGGAGACGACTCTGATGGCGTACGGGAATTCGTCAGCGTCAGGGAGCACCGGCATGAGCGCTCTCTCAGCGAGAGCTCCATGTCCGATCTCTCTTCTTCCCGGCGATCTGCTCGGCTTAGCCTCGCCTGTGCAGTATCCAGGGAAGTTGTACTGATGCATGTATCTCTTGCGTGTCACATCGTCATCGATGCCGTCCAGGTACTGAGCCTCGGAAAGCGGCGCGAGTGTAGCGATGGACAGGACCTGAGTCTGGCCTCTCTTGAAGAGTCCGGATCCGTGAGCTCTTGGGAGATAACCTGTCTCGCTCCAGAGCGGTCTGATCTCGTCAGGTCTTCTGTTGTCAGGACGTACTCCTTCTTCGAGGATCCTGCGTCTGACTTCTTCCTTCTTGATGTTGTAGAGGACTTCATCGACTTCAGCCATTCTGTCCTCGAATTCCTCAGCGAAATGCTCCTTAGTCTCAACAGCGACAGCGTCCATGTTGGCCATTCTCTCCTGCTTTTCGACTGTGTAGATGGCGTCCACCATCTTCTGTGTAGCAAATTCTCTGACTGCGGCGTCAACGTCTTCGCCGGCCTTGAACACTACATAATCCATCTTTTCTTTGCCTACTTCGGCAACGATCTCCTTGATGAATCTGCAGATGTTCTTGATCTCATCGTGTCCGAAAAGGATCGCCTCGAGCATCTGGTCTTCAGGAAGCTCCTGTGCTCCGGCTTCTACCATCATGATGGCCTCTTCAGTACCGCAGACTGTGAGGTTGAGGTCGGAAACCTGTCTCTGTTCGAATGTCGGGTTGATGACGAATTCACCGTCTACTCTTCCGACTACCACGCCTGCTGTTGGGCCGTCCCAAGGGATGTCCGAGATGGCGATGGCTGTCGATGTTCCGATAAGGGAAGCTACTTCCGGCGAGCAGTCATGGTCTACCGACAGAGCGGTCGCCGCGACTACTACATCATTTCTGTAGCCCTTCGGGAAGAGAGGTCTGAGCGGTCTGTCGATGAGTCTCGAAACGAGAGTCGCCTTTTCGCTCGGACGGCCTTCTCTCTTGATATATCCGCCCGGGATCTTTCCTACCGCGTACAGCTTCTCCTCAAAGTTGCATGTCAGCGGGAAGAAATCGACGTCCTGCTTTGGTTCCTTGCTTGCGCATACGGTGCAGCTCACAACAGTGTCACCGTACCTGACAGTCGCCTGTCCGTTTGCCTGCTCGGCGAGCTTTCCGATCTCGACCTCGAGAAGTCTGCCGCCCAGCGCTGTTCTGAATGTTCTGTAATCTTCAAATCTACCCATTACTTATTAACAACTCCTTCCTGTTAATTATTCACTCCTATGGGCATTAACTCACTTGCCTGTACGTGCTCCATTTATACAAGCAAAGCGGGAGACCTGCTCCCGCTTAAAATGCTTTTTATTACTTTCTCAGTCCGAGACGTGCGATAAGGCTTCTGTATCTCTCGATATCAGTTTCTCTCAGATACTTGAGAAGGTTTCTTCTCTGACCTACCATCTTGAGCAGTCCTCTTCTCGAATGGAAGTCCTTGTGGTGCTCTTTGAGATGCTCGTTAAGGTCATTGATCCTGTAAGTAAGGATAGCTACCTGGACCTCAGGGGATCCTGTATCGCCTTCCTTGATCGCGTATTCCTTGATGATTTCCTGTTTTTTCTCTTTTGTAAGCATAATAAAAAACTCCTTTTCTTTCGATCCACCCGCTCTGCGAAGCCGTTGGAGCATCGAACCTCTGCGGCGCGGGTATATAGAATTGTTGTTGTGCCGCAGTCTTCTGACTGCAACATTGGTATACTAACACGAAAGACCCATGTTGTCTATCTTTTTTTTCGATATTCCAGAGCGTTTTCGCAGTCTCTCGCGATCTGCGCGAAAAGCTCTTCTTTATCCCTGAATTTGCGCTCTCCTCTGGAGAAATGATCGAAGTATACGGTCACATCCTTGCCGTATGCCCCTCCTTCAGGGCTCTCGTAGTCAAATATGTTGGTTTCTATCTTTCTGACGGCTATGCCTCCGTTGACTGTCGGGTTTACGCCCAGGTTGGAGACGCTGTCATATGTGGTCCCGGCGATGTCTATGCGGCTGAAATACACTCCGTTCGGAGGCAGCATCTGCCTGTCAGGAGCCGGAATATTGATCGTCGGAATGCCCATCTTGCTTCCGAGTCTCTTGCCGTGGCTGACGGTGCCCGAGAACGAATACGGTCTTCCGAGAAACGCGGCAGTGAGTTCCATGTTGCCCGTAGCTATCATCTCGCGGATGAGTGTTGAGCTCACGACATGGCCTTCTACGGTCACGGCATCGTGTATGCTGATGCCGATCCCGGCTTTTTCGCACTCTTCCTTAAGCATCGCGGGTTTTCCTTCTGCCCTCGCGCCGTAAGTATAGTTGAAACCTATGGAAACGTGTCCGGCGTTCAGCTTGTCTCTTACGATGTCGGCAAAGAAATCATGCGCTCTCATCTTCATGACGCGCTCGTCAAACGGCATGTTCACAAGGATGTCAAAGCCCATGTTTTCTATGAGTCCGATCTTCTCGTCTTCTGTGCAGATCAGCTTGACGGCGTCCGGGTCGCTGTCATCACGTCTCAGTATGAAATTGAACGGGTGGTTCGAGAACGTAAAGCAAAGAGACTTCAGGCCTCTCTCCTTTGCGGTCTCGAGCGCGTTCAGCATGATCTCGCGGTGTCCGACGTGTATTCCATCGAAGTTACCGAGGGCGACTGACGTCTTTTCAGCTAAATTCAATTGTTCAAGGCTGTTTATTATCTGCATTATACGTTATCTGAACACTTTTTTCGGGACCAGCGATCCGTTTTCGATCGCCGCTGAGCCGAGGAACTCGCCTCCTGCGTACACGCGGTATATCTCGTCGAAGTCCGAACGCTCAACGACTCTGAATCCGCTGCTCCATGTGGAGTTTCCGTTCATAAAGGCGGTAACTCTGTTATCGTTAAGTATGACTTTTCCCAGCTTTTCGAGCGTAATATCCGGTGGAACTGTCATTTTTCCGAGCTTTTTAGCATCTGTCGACGCGTTGATGACTTCTTCTATGGTGTATGAATCCTCTATCCTGAAGAAGCCCGAAGCCGTACGCGTAAGCTCTTTCATGGCGGCGCCGCATCCGAGAGTCCTGCCTATGTCATCGCAGATCGTCCGGATATACGTGCCCTTTGAACAGGTGACTTCAAACTCTATCTCTCCGTTTTCAAGATCGATCTTATCTACTTTATTTCCATATATAGTGATCTCTCTCGGCTTTATTTCGAAGTCCTCGCCCGACCTCGCAAGGTCGTAAGCGCGCTTGCCGTCTATTTTCAGAGCCGAGTACTTCGGAGGTGTCTGCTTTATCACGCCCGTGTAGGCCTTAAATGCCTCTCTGACGGCTTTTTCGGTGACTTTCGCATAACTGCCTGTTCTAAGTGCTTCGCCCGTCACATCAAGAGTATCGGTCTCGATACCCAGCTTCATAACGCAGCTGTATGTCTTGGCGTCATTGCCGTAATACTCTATGACGCGTGTCGCCTTTCCGACGCATACAGGCAAAACGCCCGTAGCCATAGGGTCGAGCGTTCCTGTGTGGCCTGCTTTTTTTACATGCAGCGCGTGCTTCAGCTTTGCGCACACGTCCTGCGATGTCCAGCCGGCCGGCTTATTGATGTTGATCACACCGTCTATCGTCATTTTTCTTCTATGGTGCTGATAAGAACAGGCACCAGGGTCTTTTCTGCATCCTTCAGGCTGAGATCGTTGAACGTACAGCCGGCAGCCAGCATGTGTCCGCCGCCGCCGAACATCGACGCCGCCTTAGCCATATTGGCGTATGTCCTGCCCCTGAGACTTGCTCTGACGTTGTTCTCGGACTCCTTGAACAGACATGCCCCCTCGACTCCTTCGATGCTCATCATCTTCTGGATGATGCCGTCGGCCTCGTCCATGGTGCAGCCCGTCTCCTTAAGAAGGTCCTGTGTTACCCTTCCGACGGCGAGCCTGCCGTCCGCGTAGAAATCAAGTCCCGCGATTACTTCGCCCTCAAGCTTTATGGCCTGCTTTGATCTGCGGTCATAGATGAGAGCGGATATCACCTTGGAATTGAAGCCCTCTATCTTGTAGAGGTGCCCAGCTATCTCGTGCGAGCGGCTCGTGGTGTTGCTGTGCTGGAAGTTTCCCGTATCGGTCGTTATCGCCGCGAATATGCAGTTGGCTATGTCGAGAGTTATCTCTACGCCCATCGCGCGTATGATGTTATAGATGATTTCTCCCGCCGCGGCCGCCTTGGGCTCTATCCTCGCGAAATCGTATCTGATCTCCTTGGCCTTTGTCGCGTGATGGTCGATGCAGCCTTTCAGGCGTCCTCTCTCCCACGCTTTTTCCCTGCCCGTGATACGGTTCAATCCGTTGCAGTCTATCATCAGCGAAAGCTGAACATCGTCGAGCACACTGTCATCGCTTGTGCAGCAGCCGTATTCGAGGAAGTCGAGATTCTTTGGCACCGGCTCGTTGATCATGACGTAAGCCTTCTTGCCCATGCTTCTCAACGCAAGGCAAAGCGCGGAACATGAGCCCAGCGCGTCCCCGTCCATGTTTATGTGCGGGAACAGCAGAATGCCGTCAAGGTCCTTCATTATCGTTGCTATGCTTTTTATGGTGTCGTTCAACTATTCTTCCTCGTTACTGTATGTAAGTGTTTCGATTATGGAATCGATGTGCCTGCCGTAATCCTGCGACGAATCGAGCTTGAATATCAGCTCGGGAGTGTGCCTGAGCTTGATATCACGCGATACCTGCCCCCTGATGGCACCCTTCGCGCGCTCAAAGCCCGCGAGGACCTCGGCGTATACGGCCTCCTTGTCTTCGTCCGACAGGCATACAGGTGAAACGTAAATGGTCGCGTAACTGAGATCGCGTGTCACTTCGGCGCCTGTGATGCTTATTATTCTGGATGTTAGTGCCGGATCCTTTGCTCCGTTGATCAGAAATCCGCTTACGCTTTTCTTTATCTCTTCGCTGAGCCGGCCCTGTCTGTACTTAGCCATTGCTTCTCCCTGTCGCGCGGTGGCGCGGCATCTGTATTAACGTTCTACTTCGACCATCTGGAAGCACTCGATCGTGTCGTCAGGCTTGATGTCGTTGTACTTCTCGATGCCGAGACCGCACTCATAACCTGCCGCGACCTCTCTGACATCGTCCTTGAACCTCTTGAGCGAGCTTATGACGCCCTCGTGGATAACGATACCGTCTCTGACCAGTCTGATCTGAGCGTTTCTCTTCACGATGCCTTCGTTGACATAGCATCCTCCGATGATTCCGATGCCAGGTACCTTGAATGTATCTCTGACGACCGCCTTGCCCAGAACTTCTTCCTTGTATTCAGGATCGAGCATGCCCTTCATGGCTGCTTCGACCTCGTCGATGATGTCGTAGATGACTCTGTAGAGCCTGATTTCGACATCAGCGGCCTGAGCCTGGTTAGTTACGGCTGTTGTAGGTCTGACGTTGAAGCCGATGATGATCGCGTTGGATGTCTCCGCGAGCATGACGTCGGATTCGTTGATGGTACCTACGCCGCTGTGGATGACGTTGATCTTGACTTCCGGAGTCTCGAGTTTCTCGAGTGACGTGATGATGGCTCCGACAGAACCCTGTACGTCTGCCTTGACGATGAGGTTGAGCTCCTTGGCCTCGCCTTCCTGGATCTGGCTGAAGAGCTTCTCGAGAGTCATGCTGGCGTTCTTGGCCAGGACTTCTTCTCTCATCTTCTCTTTACGGTTTGCGGCGATCTCTCTGGCTGTCTTGTCGTCCCTTACAGCGTTGAACGCGTCGCCCGCGTCAGGTACATCGGAGAGACCGAGTATCTCGACGGCTGTCGCAGGACCCGCCTTGCGGATGGTCTTGCCCTTGTCGTCCGTCATGACACGGATCTTGCCCGAGCATGTACCGGCAACTACGCTCTGACCGGTCTTGAGCGTTCCGTTCGAAACGAGCAGAGTCGCGACAGGGCCCTTGGCCTTGTCGAGCCTTGCCTCTATGACCGTACCGAGAGCCAGCCTGTCCGGATTGGCCCTGAGTTCGAGCATGTCTGCCTGCAGAAGTATCATTTCAAGCAGGTCAGTGATGCCTTCGCCCTTCTTTGCGGATATCGGTACCGAAATGACCTCGCCGCCCCAGTCCTCTACGAGCACGCCGTGCTCCATGAGTTCCTGCTTGACACGGTCCGGATTGGCGCCCGGCTTGTCCATCTTATTGATCGCTACGATAATAGGCACGTTCGCGGCCTTGGCGTGGCTTATGGACTCTATGGTCTGCGGCATGACGCCGTCATCAGCGGCTACTACAAGCACCGCGATATCGGTGACCTGAGCTCCTCTGGCACGCATGGTTGTGAACGCTTCGTGTCCCGGTGTATCCAGGAACACGATCTTCTTGCCGTTGATCTCGACTTCGGAAGCACCGATGTGCTGTGTGATGCCTCCCGACTCGCCTGCCGTAACGTTCGTGTTGCGGATGGCGTCCAGAAGCGAAGTCTTACCGTGGTCTACGTGACCCATGACCGTGATGATAGGCGGACGAGGCTTGAGTTCGCTCTCAGTGTCTTCATGCAGGTCGATGCCCGGTTCTTCGATCTCCGGCTCTTCTTCCGTTACCACAATCTGGAGACCGAGGTCTTCTGCAAGCATTTCTACAGCGTCTTTATCAAGCGTCTGATTGATGGTCGCCATTACTCCCATCTGCATCATCGCCATAATGATCTTGCTGACGCTGATCTCAGCCTGCTCGGAAAGGCCCGCTACCGTGATAGGCACTGTGACCGCGATGGTTCCTTCAGGCAGGAGTTCCTCAACTGTAGGCTCTTCTACGACCTTGGTCTTGTATTTTCTCTTATGGCGTTCCTGCTTCTCGAGAGCGGCTTCGTCATAGATATTGTTATTGTTGCTGCGGCGTCCTCCCGGGCCGTCCTCGCGTCTGTCAAAGCGTGACTGCTTGTCCCTGTCGCGGTTGTCGAAGAACTTCTTGCTCTTGCCTTTTGAAGCCTTGCCGCCCTTGCCGCCGCCTTCACCTGAACCGGCAGACGGAGCGTTTCCGCCGCCCTGGGTCTTCTTCGGACGATCCTGACGTTCCTGACGGTCCTTGCCGCCTTCGCCTCTGCCCTTTGAAGGCTTTTTCTTGTCGCCCTCGGATGCTCTGGCCTGCTGTCTCCTTTCGCGCATCTGTCTCTTCTGTTCTTCAGCCTTTTTCTTTTCAGTCTCGGCATCAGAGATCTTCTTGAAGCGCATCGGCTTGCCGGGAGCATTCACGTACTCCTCTTCTTTTTCAGGTTTATCAGGCGTTTCGGCAGCGGCCTTCTTTTCGGCTTTTTCGGCCGCGGCAGGAGCATCCGCAGGTTTTTCTTCCGCGGTCTGCGTCTCTGCAGGCTTTTCTTCTGCCGCTTTTTCGGAAACAGCCTCCACAGGCTTTTCCGCCTTGACCTCCGCCTTCTCTTCAGGCTTGTCAGCTTTTTCAGGAGCCTTGACTTCGGTCTCCGCCTTGACCTTGGTTTCATCCGTTTCAGGCACGGAAACATCATCCGCAGGTTTTTCTTCTGCGTCCGCTTTTGGCGCAACAGGCTTCTTAGGGATCACAGGCTTGCCCATCGGCGGCTTTGGCCTGGCGGCGTCCTTAGGGACGACCGGGACTGCCTTTATTTTAGGCTTGCCCGCTCCGGCCGAAGCGTCTGAAGACGTGCCTCTCATCATGTTGATCGATCTCGTCAGTCTTTCCGCGTCCTGATCCTCTACCGAAGATCTCGCGGAACTGACGGCGATGCCCATTTTGTCGGCATATCCCTTTAGCTCCTGAAAGCTTATGTCAAGTTCCTTGGTCAGTTCGCTAACTTTTTTTGGCATCTGTACCTCCTTGGAAGTTATCGAGTGCCTGCCCGATAACTTTTCTGATTTCCTCTGTATCGATGTTTTGTCTGCAGGCCCTGTTGAATGCCCTGCGCTTTATCGCTGTCTCCACGCAGTTTTCATCTGCGCACAGATAGAATCCTCTGCCGCTGTTTGACTTGCCGCTGTCAGGTATCAGCTTCGTTCCGTCGAAGGTGAATCTCATCAGCTCATCCTGAGGCTTTGATTCTCTGCATGCGACGCATCTACGCATCGGCTTCGGCGCTTGGTGTCTCCTCAATTTCAGTGACCTCTCCTGCTTCATCGGAATCTTCATACTCGTCGAATGCGAAGCCCATCTCCTTGAGCTGTTCGTTGCTCTTGATGTCGATCTTCCATCCGCTGACTCTCGCGGCGAGTCTTACGTTCTGGCCTTCGCGGCCGATCGCCAGTGAGAGCTGCTGCTCAGGCACAACTGCCGTCGCGGCTTTTTCATCTTCGTTGATATAAACGCCTTCTACTATCGCAGGTCTGAGCACGTTACTGATCAGTACAGCAGGATCTTCGTCCCATACGATGATGTCGATCTTCTCGCCGAAGAGCTCGTCCGCGATATTCTGGACTCTTGCTCCCCTGTTGCCTACGCAGGCGCCGACCGGATCGACGTTAGGATCGTTGGAATAAACGGCGATCTTTGTGCGGGATCCCGCCTCACGGGCTGTTCCCTTGATCTCT
The DNA here is from genome assembly GCA_902776285.1 of uncultured Eubacteriales bacterium. Classification (GTDB taxonomy): domain Bacteria; phylum Bacillota; class Clostridia; order Peptostreptococcales; family Anaerovoracaceae; genus Crickella. The sequence continues at coordinate 35,697 of CACYPK010000003.1, read as the reverse complement.
ACCGTTCCGTCCGCGATCTCAGGGATCTCGAGCTCAAAAAGTCCTCTGACGAGTCCCGGATGCGATCTGGAGAGCAGGACCTGTGGTCCCTTGTTCTCTTTCTTTACATCCATGACATAGACCTTGATGCGGTCGCCCGGCTTGAAGCTCTCTGTTCTTACCTGCTCTGACGCAGGGACTCTTCCTTCAGTGCGGCCCAGCGAGATGAGCATCGTGCCGTTGCTGATCCTTTCGACCTTGCCCGTTACGATCGTGCCCTTCTTCTCTATGAACTCGTTATATGAGTTGGTGCGCTCGGCCTCTCTGTTCTTCTGGACGAATACCTGCTTAGCGCCTTGGGCGGCTATCCTGTTGAAGTCTCTAGGATCGATCTCGTACTCGACGATATCGCCGACTTCATAGCCGTCATATATCTCTTTTGCTTCTTCGAGAGAGATCTGTGTCATATAGTCATCGACTTCCTCAACGACCTCCATGCCCATGTAGACCGTGACGTCTCCTTCTGTCATGTCGACATCGACTCTCACGTTGGAAGCTCCGTAATTCTTCCTGTATGCATTCTCTATGGAGTCCTTGATAGCTCCGATGATCTCCTCATCTGAAAGATTCTTCTCTTTTTTGAGATCCGCAAATGCATCTAGAAATTCCTTGCTCATGTTCTCCTCCTGATACTAGAAAACTACTGCTAAATTGATCTTGCTTATCTTATCGGCAGGTATGCCGAGTTCTCCGTCGTCCGTGACTATGGTCACGATCCCGTCCGCCTTGCCTTTAAGGTTGCCCTCGTGCTCCTTGCTGCCGTTGATCTGCTCATATGTTTTGACTTCGACTGCTCTGCCAGCGAATCTTTCGTAGTCAGACTCCTTGATGAGCTCTCTGTCGAGACCCGCCGAGCCGACTTCAAGGCTGTAGCTGCGGTCGATGAAGTCTTCCTTATCGAGCATGCCGCTGAGCAGGTCGTTGACCTTCTCGCAGTCTTCTATGCTGACGTACTCACTTTCAGCGCCGGCCGGTTTCTCAAGCAGGACTCTCAGCACCCATGAAGGTCCTTCCTTCTTGTATTCGACCTTGTAGAGTTCAAGACCGTTCTCTTCAAGAAACGGACTGAGCATGCCGCTGACCCTGCCGCTTATGTCTTCTTTTGCCATATCCTTACCGTAAAAATGCCTTACATAAGTGAAAGAGTGGGAGTCCCCACTCTTTCGAAAATAAGCTTACTTTGCATTTATACCACTGAAGTGTTGTGATTGCAAGGTTTTTTTGATTTACAGACCGGTATCAGTCTTTTTTAGAGGACTCTTCTTTCTTGGAAGACTCTTCCTTTTTACTCGATTCGGTCTTTTTGGAGTCCTCTTTCTTATCTTTGGACTTCTCTTTCTTTTCAGGCGGCGGATCAGGCGGCTGAGTGCCGGTCGTGAAGTACTCACCGTTCTTGACTATGACGTTGGAAGGTCTTTCCATGTACTCGCCTCCCAGCGCTCCGTCTACCTGGCTCATTACCCTGCTCCAGAGAGCTGCAGCCCTTGACGAATCCGCGTTGAGCGCGACATTATCATCCGTTCCTATCCAGAGCGCGGCCGCGTATTTGGCTGTGAATCCGTCGAACCAGATGTCCCAGGTATCATCAGTCGTTCCGGTCTTGCCGCCGACCTCCTCGCCGTCGATGCGGGCGTTGCCGGCTATGCCGTCCGTTACAACAGACTGAAGAACGTCAGTCATGATGTACGCTACTCCTTCATCAAGGACTCTGGTCTCTTTTGAATCGCCTTCGAGAAGGACCTTGCCGTCACTGTCTGTGACTTTCGTATAGCATATGCCTGAATTATGTACGCCTCCGTTAGGGAAGGTAGCGTACGCGAGCGCCATGTCGAGCGGGGTCGCGCCTTCAGTCATCGCTCCGAGCGCGAGGGCCGCCAGATTGACATCGTTGTACGGCTCTGACGTATCATCGACGACTGTGGATATTCCGAACTTCTTGACCATGTCCATCGAATAATCGACGCCTACCTGCGCCAGTATCTTGACGGCGCATGTGTTGATCGACAGCTGTATCGCCTGGCGGAACGTCTTGTATCCCGAGTAGCTCCTGCTGAAGTTCTGCGGCCATACCTGACCCTTCACAGTCATCTTCTCGTCGGTGACTCCCGATGCAGCGGTTATGTAATTGCCCCAGTAATTGGCGCCCTGAGTATCATAGCCGGTCTTGACAAAGTCGAACAGTTTGCCCTCCTGCTGATATTCATAGCTCTTCTGAAGAGCGGCTGCATATACCGCAAGCGGTTTGATGGACGATCCCGGCTGACGCGGGCTGGTGGCTCTGTTGAACAGCTTTTCTCCGTTGTTGTTCCTTGTGCCCACCATGGCCTTTATCTGGCCCGTGCCGACTTCCACTATGACCATTGCCGATTCTACAGGTGATTCTCCGTCAACGGCGCTAGGGAAATTGTCCGGATCCTTGAATTCAGAAGTAATTGCCCTCTGTGCCTGCGCATCCAGAGTAGAGTAGATATGCAGACCCTTTGTATAGATCAGCTTAGTGGCAGCGTTGTCACTGAGGTTATACTTTTCCATCAGGTCTTTCTTGACGGTCTCGAGCAGGTAGTCCTTGAACGCCGAGCTCGAGCTGGTACTGCCGCCGCCCGGATTGATGAATTCCTCGAGCGGCTTCTTAGCCTTCTTTGCTTTCTTCTTGGATATATAGCCTTGTTCGGCCATAAGATCCAGTACCATGTAACGTCTGTCACGTGATATATCGTTCGCGTAGAGTCCGTTGTCAAGTTCCGTCGTGGTCTCGGCTTCGTCGTCCTCCGTCATCAGGAGCGCGTATACTCCCGGCGCCTGAGGCAGCGCAGCGAGCGCGGCGCACTCTGACAGTGTAAGATCCTCTACGTTGACTCCGAAGTACTTCTTTGCCGCGGTATCGACCCCATAGCATCCGTATCCCAGATATATGGTATTGAGGTAAGCGGTAAGTATCTCTTCCTTGGTCAGCTCATCTTCAATGACATGAGCGTAGTACATCTCTATTATCTTTCGCTTGATGGATCTTACGCTCTTTTCTTCCGGCAGGAACACGTTACGGGCGAGCTGCTGAGTTATGGTACTGGTACCGCTTATCTCGCCTCCGCCGCTTACGGAGTTCCATATCGCGCCGAATATCCTCCGGAAATTGAAGCCCTTGTGCGTCCAGAACGTCTTGTCCTCTATCGCTATGAACGCGTTCTTGAGATTGTCCGGCAGCTGATCGTACTTGGCTATCTCACGGTTCTCGGAATAGAATATGTCGTCTGTCAGGTTGCCCTCGTCATCATAAATATGCGTACTGATATCCAGCGTATTCATGATCTGGTTAGGGTTGATGTCCGGAGCCTTGGCTATCGTTATGGCAACATACGCGCCGCCGGCGACTCCGCCTATGATCATCAGGGCGAGCAGTATCTCGAAGACGGACAGTACCCATCTGAACTTGCCTCTCTTTTTAGGCGGCTTTTTCTTTTTGCCCTTCAGAGCAGGTATCTTTATGCCTGTCTTGGCGCCTGTCTTGGTGCCCTTCTTCGCGGCGACCGGCTTCGGCTTGGCCGCGCCGTTCTTATTTGTTACGGCCTTAGGCTTCTTGCCTGCCTTGACTTCTTTCTTTGCGGCCGCCTTGGTATCCGGCTTAGCATCTGACTTGGCAGCCGGCTTCGGTCTGGCCGGACCTTTCTTCTTTGTCACGGCTTTCGGCTTCTTGCCTGCCTTGACTTCTTTCTTCGCGGCCTTGTCCGCTGCCATCTCGGCCTTTACGGCTTCATCGAGTTTGGCCAGGCGCTCGGCCTCCGCAGCTTCTTCTGCGGCTATTCTTTCCGCCTCTGCTTTCAGCCTTGCCCTTTCAGCTGCTTCTGCTTCACGGGCAGCCTTGGCGATGGCCGCTTCACGGGCTCTCTGTCTTCTTCTCTCCTGCGCGGCTTCTCTTGAGGCTTCTGCAGCCACAAGCCTTTCGGCGAGTTTTTTCTTCATGAAAGCCTTAGCGTGATCCATCTTCGCGGAAGCGGATGATGCAGCGCCGGATCCCCCTGCCTCTTTCACGCCGCTGTTCACGGCTTCGGAAGGGATGTTCGCCGCTGTCTTTCCGAAGTCTGCCGGAAGACCGTACTGTTTTTCAGTCTCTTTGGTCTTTTCGGCATTTTCGGCCTTTATCGGCTCCTGTGGTTTTTCAGGCATGACAGGTTCCTCAGGCTTCTGGCCCGGCTTTTTTTCAAAATCAAAAGACAGCGATGCCTCTTCCTGCCTTCTCGGCATATTAGCCGAAGCATTGCGGCTGTCCTTCGTCACCTGTCTGACTTCACCGTTATTCTTTTTGTTGTTTTCGTAATCGTTTGTCGCCAATGTTCTGTCTGTAATCAAACCTTCTGTTATTACAAATGAAAACACGGAGGTCCTGCCTCCGTGTTATATTACCACAAAATGTTGTCTTTTCCGTCATTTTTGACGCTATATTTAGATTAAGATGTATTAAGGTAACATTAGCCTTACTGCTGTTTTTTCAACATGCGCATCGAATTAAGTATGCATATCACCGCGACGCCGACATCAGCGAACACGGCTATCCACATATTGGCTATTCCGAGCGCGCCCAGAATCAGGCACATGAACTTGACAAACAGCGCGAATACTATGTTCTGCCTGGATATCGAAAGCGTCTTGCGGGCTATCTGCATGACCGTAGGGATCTTCCTCAGGTCATCATCCATTATCACCACATCGGCGGCTTCTATCGCCGCGTCAGATCCCAGCGAGCCCATCGCTATTCCGACATCGGCTACCGACAGCACCGGAGCGTCGTTGATTCCGTCGCCTATGAACGCGAGTCTCTTGCGGTTCTTATCGGCATCCTTTCCGCCGGAGTCCTTTCTAAGCGCCTCCAGCAGCTCCTCTACCGCCTTTACTTTATCCTGCGGGAGCAGTTCTGCCCTGTAATCGGTTATGCCGAGTTCTTCGGCAACCGCCGAAGCCACCTTCTGCGAGTCGCCTGTGAGCATCACGATGTTCCTTACTCCCGCGCTGAGCATGGCGGATATGGCTTCCTTCGCGCCGGCCTTCGGCATGTCAGCCACGGTTATCGTGCCGATGTATTTGCCGTTCCTGGCTACATAGCATTCGGTCCCGCCGGTGCCTGCCATTGCTTCAGGCAGTTCTATGCCTTCGCTTTCAAGGAACCCCCTGTTGCCTACAGTGATCTTGTCCCTGCCGGCCTTGGCGGTGATGCCCTTGCCTACGATATTCTGTATGTCTTTTATCTTGGACTGGGCTATAGGTTTCTCGCAGGCTTCTGTTATAGCGGCCGCTATAGGATGCGTGGAGCCGCTCTCGGCAGCGGCGGCGTATCTTACGACGTCACCCGTGTCGTAGCCCTCCGCGGCCTCGATCATGGCTACCCTGAACTTTCCTTCTGTCAAAGTGCCGGTCTTGTCGGATACTACCGTGTCGAGCCCGGCCAGAAGCTCAAGATAATTGGAGCCCTTTACGAGCACGCCGCTTCTTGACGCCGCTCCTATCCCTCCGAAGAACGCGAGCGGTACGGATATGACCAGAGCGCACGGACACGAGATGACCAGGAACGTGCATGCCCTGAGCACCCATTCACCGAACTCAGCTGCGAAATGGCCCGAGATGAGCGGCGGTATGAACGCCAGTATGACTGCGGCGATAACGACAGCAGGCGTGTACACCCGCGCGAACCTCGTTATGAAGTTCTCCGTAAGAGACTTTCTTGAAGAAGCCTCTTCTACAAGCTCGAGTATCTGCGATACCGTGCAGTCGTCGAATTCCTTCTCTGCGCGTACTCTCAGCAGGTTCTCTCCGTTTATGCAGCCGGATATCACCTGTTCGCCCTCGCTGACGAGCCTCGGCATGGACTCTCCTGTCAGCGCCGAAGTGTTCACCAGACCGCTTCCTTCTATCACGATACCGTCAGTAGGCACTTTTTCTCCGGGCTTTATCACCAGGATGTCGCCCACCTCTATGTCATCCGGATCAATGACCTCGATGGAGCCGTCTTCTGCCTCGCGGTTCGCGAAGTCAGCTGCCATGCTCATCAGATCGGCGATTGATCCCCTGGACTTGCCTACGGCATAGCTCTGGAAGAATTCGCCCACCTGATAGAACAGCATTACCGCGACCGCCTCGCCGAACTCCCTGCAACCGAACGCTCCTATGGTCGCGAGCGTCATCAGGAAACTCTCGTCAAAGAGCTGGCGGTTCTTTATGCCCAGCAGGCACTTGCGGACCACATCATGCCCGACGATAAAGTACGGAACCAGATAAAGCAGCAGAAGCGTGAGCGTGCCTCCGACCGTATCCGGAAACATGCCGGTATGCTCGGCAATCATCAGTATCACGAAGAGGACGAACGATATGCCTATGAGCTGCAGTTCCTTTTTCTGTTTTGGTGTGAATCTGTCCATTATTACAGTACTACCTGGCAGTCAGGCTCTACCTTTGCGATGACCTTTACGGCTTCTTCTACGACCTGATCGAACACGGTGTCGTCCGCTTCGATCATCATCTTCTGTGTCATGAAGCTTACGGAAGCGTCGGTGACTCCATCTATCTGCTTGATGGCTTCTTCCATTTTCGCGGCGCAGTTAGCGCAGTCAAGATCGATCAGTTTGAATTTCTTTTTCATTTTGGTACTCCTTTTTACTCTTCGATGTGCTCCTTGCCCATCGCTATTATCGTTTTGACGTGATCGTCATCGAGCGAATAGTATATCGCTTTGCCGGCCCTGCGGCTCTTTATCAGCTTGGCCGTCTTAAGGGCTTTCAGCTGATGCGATACGGCTGACTGATTCATCTCTATGTCGCCGCATATCTCCGTGACGTTCTTCTCTCCGTCGAAAAGATCATAAAGTATCTTTATTCTCGTCGAGTCGGCGAATGTCTTGAAGAGATCCGCAAGCTCCAGCAGTTCGCTTTCGCTCATATCCTTGAGTCTGTACTCGTCTTTCCTTGTCATGACCCTTTAACCTTTCAAATCAAGAAAAAACATATGCGTATACATTCATATGAATATATTAGCATATGTTCATTATAAATCAAGCCCTTATTTCAGATTTTTCTGACTTTTTCAGTCTTCGAATCCGTTCCAGACAGGAATGCCGGTATACACCTGCGCTTCCTCTTCGCCTCTGAGCACCCTAAGTGCGCCCGCGGCCATGGCTTCATGCTCTACCTCGCCCGGATAGAAATATACCGGAGCTATCCAGCCGCAGCGTTCGGAGATCTGATCGCAGAGATCTTTGAACCTGAGCAGTCCGCCTCCGCAGACTATCGCGTCCACTTCTCCCGAAAGCGCTGTCGCCATGCCGCCTATGCTCTTGCATATGTTGTAGATCATGGCGTTCCACACGCGTACCGCCTTGGGATCGCCTGCTTCGACCATCTCATGCACCTTGTCTGAATTGGATGTGCCGAAGTGACTCACAAAGCCTCCCGACCTTGTGCAGGCGTCTCCTATGGACGGCTTTCCGTCCGCGCCGCCGTCAGTGAAGTATTCGACGGCAAGCTGTGCCGGCAGTGCTCCTATGCGTGTCGGCGTGAACGGTCCCTCGCCCCAGGCGTTGTTTGTGCCGTCTATCATGCGTCCGTGTCTGTGAGCGGATATCGACATACCTCCGTCTATGTGGCAGACGATAAGATCGGCGTCTTCATATTTCAGGCCGTGCTTCTCGCAATGCAGCCTCGCCGTACCTCTCAGATTGAGTACGTGCAGGCTCGAGCCCCTGTACAGCCCGTCCATGCCTGTTACGCGAGCCTCGTCTATGAACTCGTCGACCTTTGGGCTGTCCACCATGAAGGCGCGGCAGCCGTATTCCGCCGCCAGTTCCGCTGCCAGAGGCACTCCCAGATTGGCAGGATGGTCTACCTTGGTCACCTGGTCTGATATATCTTGTAACAGTTTATCGTTAACCTCGTATGTTCCGCTTTTCACGCTCGCTGAGGCTCCTCCTCGGCCGACTATGGCGTCGGCTTCGCTGAGGTCTATCCCGTTTTCAGCGAGGAAGTCGAGTATCATCTGCTTTCTGTACGGGAACTGGTTGCTTACGCTGCCCAGTTTCGCAAGTTCAGGCGCGTCATGAAAGACGTTGGCCTCGCAGAGTTTTGTCTCATCCTCAAAATACGCGAGTTTTGTGGAAGTCGATCCCGGATTTATGACGAATATCCTGTAACTCATTTCGCTCCTTTTTTAGTACAACGAAATACACTTTTCCGGCTTGAATAAAGAACATTTGTTCTGTATCATATTGGTGCCGGGATTCCGTTCAGAATAGTAAAAGCAGGTTTTCATCATGAGACAGGCAGTGGATGTGCTGGCTGTGTTCGACGTAGGCGCGTTATCGCCCCGCCCTATCAGATTCAAGGTCGTGGAGCGCGGCATCAAGAAGACAGTCAGGATCACGGACATCTCAAATATCGAATGGCTCGGCGCAGGCGGTATGACACGTATCGCCTACGATTGTCTTACCGTGAACGAAGGCCGCCGTCTGCGGTATAAACTGCTTTATTTCTATCACGAATGCCGCTGGGAACTTGAGTGCTCTACAGATCGAAAATGCTGATCTGCGCCGACTCAGGCAGTCCCGCGAACAGTCCGTGGCTCTTCAGATCCTCAATATTAGTGCCTGTGAGCCTTGTTCTTGACCTGACATCGTCAATAGTACTGAACGGCTTTTCTTTATACGCTGCAGTGAGCGACTCCGCGGCGGTATCCCCTATTCCGCTTACGGCGTTGAACGGCAGCATTATCTTTCCGTCAACAACAGAGAACCTGCATGCTTCTGCCTCTCCGAGTACCGGCTCCGTAAACTCACAGCCCCTGGATAATGCCTCATACATTACCTCATATACGGTCATCTGTTCCTTCTGTTTTGCCGTAGCGGTATTTCCGAGCCTGTCTATTTCATCCATCTTCGCTTCAACCGCCGGGATCCCGCTGTTTATGATCTTGTCATCAAAGTTATCAACCTTGGACGTGAACCAAGCGGCGTAGAAGGCCTCAGGATAGTTCACCTTGAACCATGCCATTCTTATCGACATCATGACGTAGGCCGCGGCGTGGGCGCGCGGGAACATGTATTTCAGTGTCTCGCACGACCAGATGTACCAGTCAGGAACGCCGTGAGACTTCATCATCTCGAGCTGCTCTTCACTAAGCACTCTGTTCTTACGGACGATCTCCATGATCTTGAACGCGTCGATATTAGGAAGCCCCTTGCTGATAAGGAAGTTCATTATATCGTCACGGGATGATATGACTTCGTCTATCGTCGCCGTTTTGTTTCTGAGAAGATCCTGGGCGTTGTTGGTCCACACGTCCGTGCCGTGCGAGAATCCCGACATCTTGATAAGTTCGGAGACCGTAGTCGGATGAATGTCATCAAGCATGCCGCGCGTGAAGTTGGTGCCGAACTCAGGGATAGCGTAGGTCCCGTGAGTGAATCTGTAGTTTTCGTTCTTTATATTTAGTTCATCAAGCGACGTGAATATGCTGAGCGTACGCTTGTCGTCAAGAGGTATGCTCATCGGGTCCACGCCTGTCATTACCTGCAGATGCCTTATGAGCTGAGGCACATCGTGTCCGAGAATGTCCAGCTTCAGAAGGTTCTGGTCGATCTTGTGGTAATCGAAGTGCGTGGTTATGACATCGATATCGCGCTTGTTGGCCGGCTTCTGTATCGGGCAGAACTCATATATCTCATGATCGTCAGGAACGACTATGATGCCGCCCGGATGCTGGCCGGTCGTCCTCTTGACGCCGGTGCAGCCTTTTACGAGATAGTCCACGTCGTACTTGCTGGCGCTTATGTGATTGTCTTCTACATAGTGTTTGACGTATCCGAAAGCGGTCTTGTCAGCTATCGTAGCTACCGTACCTGCCTTGAACACGTTTTTCTCTCCGAATATCTCGCCCACATATCTGTGCGCCACCGGCTGGTATTCTCCGGCAAAGTTGAGGTCTATATCAGGTTCCTTGCTTCCGTCGAATCCGAGGAATGTGGCGAACGGAATGTTGAGGCCCTCTTTTTTCATGCGCGCGCCGCACTCCGGACATGCCTTGTCCGGCATGTCATAGCCGACATCGTATTTGCCCGGCTCATCGGACCACTCAAAGTGCTTGCACTCCGGGCAAATATAGTGCGGCGCCAGAGGATTGACCTCCGTGATGCCCGCCATTGTCGCGGCAAACGAAGATCCTACGGATCCTCTGGATCCGACAAGATACCCGTCGCTGTTCGACTTCTGCACCAGCATCTGAGCCGCGATATACATGACCGCGTATCCGTTTTTGATGATCGAACTCAGCTCGGTCTCGAGCCTCTCCTCGATCTCAGCCGGCATCGGGTCTCCGTATATATCCCTTGCCCTTCTGTAGCAGCTTTCTCTCAGCCTTTCTTCGGCCCCTTCGATCTTAGGCGGGAACTTGCCCTCAGGTACCGGGCGCACTTCCTCGACCATTTCGGCGATCTTATTCGTATTGGTGATGACGATTTCCTCTGCCCTGTCGCCCAGATACGCGAACTCTTCCATCATCTCGTCCGTCGTTCTGAGATAGAGAGAATCGGACGGAGTGTCGTGGAAGCCTATGCCCGCCATGATGATGTTCCGGTATATCGAGGCGTCCGGAGTCGGATAATGCGAGTCAGTCGTGGCGACTGTCATCTTTCCGAGCCTGTCTCCGCACGCTATTATCCTGAGGTTGTTGTCGATCAGTTCCTGCTCGTCCTTAGCCAGACCGTCTTCTATCATGAAGCGGTTGTTTCCGAGAGGCTGTATCTCAAGATAATCGTAGAACGAAGCTACCCTGTCGAGTTCATCATCGGATACGCCGGAAGCTACCGCTCTATAAACCTCACCCGCTTCGCATGCTGATCCGATAATAAGGCCCTCTCTGTGCGCCTGAAGCACAGAGCGCGGTATCCTCGGTCTGTGATAGAAATAGTCGATGTGCGAGGTGCTGACCAGCTTGTATATATTCTTCAGTCCGGCCTGATTTTTCGCCAGGATTATTATGTGATAAGTGCGGTTCTTCTTTATATCGATGCTTCCGTCACTGTTGACCGCGTCTTCGTCAGGATAAAGATATCCCTCGACTCCGTAAATGATCTTGATGTTTCGGCCGCTCTTGGCCTGCTTTGCAGCTTCTTTGGCAGCGTCAGGGAAAGCCTGTACAACGCCGTGATCCGTGATGGCTACCGCCGGCTGGCCCCAGAATGCCGCCTTCTTCACTATGTCCGCCGCGTCATTGAAGCCGTCGTTGTCACTCATCTTGGTATGGCAGTGAAGTTCGACTCTGTGAGGACCCGGATATGTGTCCTCCTTCATCTTCTTCTCAACTTTTTTGAGTGAGGAAGCCATCATGAGGTTCTCATGCTCGAATGTATCGTATTCGATGCTTCCGCGGGCTCTGATCAGGTCGCCGACAGCAAGGTTTTCCTGTATCTCCTTAAGCTTGTCATCTGAAATGAAAGACTTAATACCGAAAGTCCTGGACAGGTTCGCGATCAGTATCGTTACGAGCACGCGGCCACTCTTGATAGGCTTCGATTCTATCTTAAAGACCTCGCCTTCTATGACAGCCTTGTCCTTGCTTCCGACAAAATCAGCAAGCTCGCTGAACGGCAGCGGCTCACCCGAAAAGTCGTCTCCGAGAAGCACGTTCTCGCCCGCTTCGTTGGTGAATGCCGGTCTGTCCTTCTTGCTCTTTCTGCGGCCCTCGCCGTAGCTGCCGCCGTTCCCGTTAGTATAAGTACTCTCCTGCGATACCGGTTTCTGAGGTATCATGACGCCGGTATATGTGTAATTGACCCTGATCCTTTCGGCGGACGCGATCCTTGCCGCGATCCTCCGCTTCATAAGGACCTCTGTAGTTTTAGGCATCACAAAATTGAGCTTGGCGTCTATGTCAAGCGCCACGCTCGTGCCTCCGTTCACGCGGGACACCGCTATGTTGGTTATCTCGATATCGATGTCCTTCGTGTCTTTTCCGCTGGCTTCGGCAAGCTCAGCGGCAGTAAGTATGTCTTCAGAGATCCTGATCATTGTCTGTCTATCAGTTTTCCGCTTCGACAAGCTCGATCAGCCTGTCTATCAGTTTGTCTTCCGGTACTTTTTCGATTATCTCGCCGTGGCTGAACACGAGGCCTTCGCCCTTTCCGCCTGCGATGCCGTAATCAGCTTCCCTGCTCTCGCCCGGGCCGTTTACGGCGCATCCCATCACCGCGATCTTCAGAGGTCTGAGACCCGCCTCAGCGCGTCTCGCGGCTATAGGCATGAGCCTGTCCTCTGCTTCGTTTGCCAGGCCTATCAGATCGACTTCGGTCCTTCCGCAAGTTGGGCATGACACCACGTCTATCGCCTTTTCTCTCAGTCCGACCGTTTCGAGTATGCGCCTTGCCAACAGCACCTCTTTCACCGGATCATCAGTGAGTGAGACACGCATGGTGTCGCCTATCCCGGCTAGCAGCAGCGCGCCGATACCGATGGCGGACTTCAGTTCGCCGTTCTTCGGAGTCCCGGACTCAGTGATGCCTATATGTATCGCGGCATCTGTCAGTTCCTTAAGTTTCAGGTGAGCGTCGTAGTTCATGCGAACATTGGAGGATTTGATGGAAACGACCAGCTTGTCGTATCCCAGATCCTCTATGTATCTGACCATGCCTGCACCGCTCTCAGCCAGAGCGTCAGCCGTGACTCCGCCGTATTTTTCTATAAGATCCTTCTGCAGCGATCCCGAATTCACGCCTACGCGAATAGGGATGCCGTGTTCCCTCGCCTTGTCGACTACCGTCTTCACTCTGTCAGCGCTGCCGATGTTGCCGGGGTTGATCCTTATCTTGTCGGCTCCCTGCTCTATCGCGGCCAGGGCCAGCCTGTAGTCGAAATGTATGTCAGCAACGAGAGGCACGCGCCCCAGTTTTTTTGCCCTGCCGAAAGACTCCGCCGCTTCCATGTCGGGGATCGCGCATCTGACGATCTCACATCCCGCGTCCGCGAGTTCATCTATCTGCCTGACCAGCGCGTCCGTATCCCTAGTGTCGACGTTGGTCATCGACTGGATGGATACAGGAGCGCCGTCTCCTATTTGTATGTCTCCGCAATATACTTTTCTGGACATTTTATTTTCCGAAAATATTCATGACGTCATTTATTGTGACCAGTACGAACAGCGAGATCAGCAGCGCCATGCCGATCAGCGTCGCCTTGTATTCCATGTCATCGTTTATCCTGCCGCCGGATATTATCTTGAGCAGGATGAAGAACAGCTTTCCTCCGTCGAGTCCCGGTATAGGGAGCACGTTGAAGAGCGCCAGGTTAAGACTGACCAGCGCCAGCAGCATCAGATAAGGCGCTACGCCGTAATCCGTAACTGAGTCCACCACTTTTACAAGTCCTACCGGACCCGCTACATCGTTCATGCTGACTCCGCCTGTAAACAGACTTCTGAAACCTGCCAGCATGGCCTTATTGAGTTCCCAGGTAGTTATAGGACCGAAGCGCACGCACTTCCAGAAATCTTTGGTAGTGCCTGCTGTTATGCCTATCATGTACTGACCGTGCTCTTCATTATACTCAGGTGTGACGGTAGCCGTACCGGTCTTGCCGTCCCTTTCATAAGTGATCTCGAGAGCTCCGCCTTCTTCATACGAATCGATGCCTGCCACTACCTTTTCCCAGGTATCGGTCTTGTTGCCGTTGATCGAGACTATGGTATCTCCTGCTTCAAGGCCTGCCTTCTGCGCCGGTGAACCTTCCGTTACGGCGCTTATCGAGTTGTCTGTAACGCCTGTCAGGCAAAGCGCGACCGTCACGGCGATGACCGCGATTATCACGTTCATCGTGACGCCTGCTAAAAGGATCGCCGCCTTCTGACCGTTCGTCTTGCTGGAATAGGATGTAGGGCTGTCTACCGACTCTTCTTCGCCTTCCATGGCGCAGTAGCCGCCAAGCGGCAGCAGGCGCACGGAATACTGGGTATCGCCCTTCTGTCTCTTGAAGATGAGCGGTCCCATTCCAACCGAAAACTCCTTGATCTTTACACCGCACCATCTGGCTACGGTCATATGTCCCCACTCATGCGGTATTATCAGCACGAGCAGCATTATTATGAACAGTATCGCTGTTTTCACTGTTTATTGTCTCCTTATACGCTGAGTATCCCTGTCATGGCGCAGATCGCGTAGTAAACGACAGGCGCCACGAATATGACGCTGTCGAATCTGTCCATTATACCGCCGTGACCCGGTATCAGCTTTCCGTAATCCTTAATACCCATTTTGCGCTTGAACGCCGACGCGGTAAGGTCTCCCGCCATGCCGGCTGCTCCTCCGACCAGTCCCAGCACAAGGCACACAAGCGCTATATTTTTCATGAAGATAAGTCCGAATACCCATGCCAGCAGCGAGCTGCCGATGAGACCGCCAACGGCTCCTTCTATGGTCTTCTTAGGGCTCAGCACCGGCGCCATCTTGTGCTTTCCGAGGAAATAGCCCGTAAAATACGCGAAGATGTCCGACCCGAACGCCGCTATTACGACAATCCAGATGAACAGTCTGTATTCCGTCATGTCGATCAGGATCATGTGATAGGTGAAGAACGGTATGTACACAAGGCCCGTTACGGTCGCGATGGCGTCGTACGGACCGCGCTTGTCGATCTTCCAGCCGTAAATCAGTCCCGTCGCAACGGCCAGGAACAGCCATATGCAGATGACCATCATGTTTTCGTAGAACTGCGGCACAGCGCCCTTTTCCCCTATGCTGAGCGGCACTGCCGTCACAAACAGCAGTACGGTCATGATGTATCCTATCGTCGCGGATGGATGTACATCTATATTGTCCCAGCCTTTGTAGAATTCCTGAAGGCCCATGACGGCTATCAGAAGAGCCGCGGCCCAGAGCCACCAGCCGCCCAGATACAAGACAACCAGGAGCGGAGCCATGACGAGTCCGGAAATTATTCTAGTCTTCATTTTGCTGCCTCCTTGCGACCGCCGAATCTTCTGTCGCGGTTCGCGTAAGCGCCGATCATCTCTGAGTATTCTTCAGGCGTAAAATCCGGCCAGAGCGTGTCGGTGAACATCAGCTCGCTGTAAGCGCCCTGCCATGTCAGGAAGTTTGACATGCGTTCTTCACCGCTGGTCCTTATGATGAGGTCCGGATCCGGTACATCAAACTTAGCGCTGCCTGAATACAGATATCTGGAGATATCATCTTCGGTCAGTTCTTCGGGATCCCTGCCTTCAGACACGCATTCGGCGGCAAGCGCCTTGACGCTCCTCAGGATCTCATCCCTTCCGCCGTAGTTCAGGGCTATGTTGAACACCAGCCCGTCGTTGCCGGCCAGCCTGCCTACCATTTTGTTGATGGCATCGACCGAAGCCTTAGGGAGCATGTCGTATTCGCCGAAGATATTGATGTGCACATTGTTCTCATCCAGTTCTTCAAGTTCTGAATTGACGTACTTGACGATAAGATTGAAAATGCCACTAATCTCTTCGGTACTGCGCTTCCAGTTTTCGGTCGAGAACGCGTAGACGGTCAGGTACTTTATGCCGAGATTCGATGTGGCGATGACGATCTTCTTCATCGCCTGCATGCCGGCATTGTGCCCCATAACGCGCGGAACACCGTGCGCTTTGGCCCAGCGCCCGTTTCCGTCCATAATTATTCCTACATGAGTCGGTATTGGTCGTTTTTCCATTTTAGTTTTTAGCGATGCATGTATGCGTCGAAGTGAGTGTTGCGGAGAAGCCGCTTGGAATGCCGGAGAGAGACCGCAGGTGAGCGGCTTGGAACGAGACTCGCAAGCGAAGCGTCAGAGCCGTTCCCCGCGAAGCAAGGTCGAACGAGATGGCATTCCCGGCGACGCAGCATACGAACTGAGATGTATACATGCATCATGTTATTACAAAGAGTAAGCGTGGCAAACCGCCACGCTTATTTCAATATGTGTTGCGGTCGATTAGACCTCCATGAGCTCTTTCTCTTTCTCGGCTATGATCGCGTCGATGTCCTTGATGGCCTTCTCGACGGTCTTCTGCGTCTCTTCGAGCTCGTCCTTTAGATCGTCCTCTGTGAGTTCTCCGGCCTTCTCAGCCTTCTTGAGCTCGTCGTTGACGTCTCTTCTGAGGTTCCTGACAGCTACCTTGGCGTCCTCTCCGTAGTTTTTTACTACCTTGGTGAGTTCCTTACGTCTTTCCTCTGTGAGCTGCGGAATGGCGAGTCTTATCACCTTGCCGTCGTTTGCAGGGTTGATACCGATGTTTGCCTCGAGAATCGCTCTTTCGATGTCGGATACCGATTTAGGGTCGAACGGCGATATCATGAGGGTCCTGGGATCAGGCACCGAGATGTTCGCGAGCGCCTTGAGCGGCGTTGGCGAGCCGTAGTAATTTACCATCACCTTGTCGAGGAGCGCCGGATTGGCTCTTCCCGCCCTGACGGTGTTGAGATTCTCTTTAAGGTAATTCTTAGCGCCTTCTATTCTTTCGTCGAGTGATTTCTTAGCCATTTTGTGCCTCCTATCTGATCAGTGTCCCGACGTTCTCGCCGTTGATCACTTTCATGAGATTGCCTTCTGTTGCCAGCGCGAATACATATATGGCGGTCGCGGTATCCTTGCATATGGTCGCCGCCGTGAGATCCATCACCTTCAGGTCTCTGTCAATGATGTCCATGTACGTGAGTTCAGTGAATCTCTCCGCGTTCGGATCTACTTTAGGGTCCGCTGAGTACACGGCATCGATGTTTTTAGCCAGAAGCAGCACATCAGCTCCTATCTCCGCCGCTCTGAGGGCAGCCGCGGTATCGGTCGTGAAGAACGGGCTTCCCGTGCCTCCTCCGAAAACCACTACCTTGCCTTCTTCGAGGTAGTCCAGAGCCTTGCGTCTGGCGTAGCCTTCCGCCATGTCCCTGATCTCTATAGCTGTCATGAGCTTTGCAGGGCATCCCGAGGCGAGAAGCGCGTCCTGGAGCGCCAGTCCGTTCATCACGGTGGCCAGCATGCCCATGTAGTCAGCCGTAGGCTTGTCTATGTTGCCGCCCGTACGTCCTCTGAAGAAGTTGCCTCCTCCGACGACTATGCCGACTTCTACTCCCGCGTCGTGTATCTCTTTGATCTGCTTAGCGGTCTTTTCGAGCTGGGCGTCATTGACACCGAATCTGTCTTCGCCCGCAAGGGCTTCGCCGCTTATTTTGATCAGGACTCTTTTATATTTTATAGCCATATATCGCCGCCTCCGATCATTAATGCTTTACCTTTTAATGATACCACAAACCACGCTGTATCTCTATGCGTCTTTCTTTTCGATCTTGCGGATCTCCTTGGTGCGGATCTCTTCGCAGATGTCGCTGATGAACTCGGCAAGAGGCTTTACTCCCTCATCGCCCAGGTATCTTGAACGCACCGATACGTTGCCGTCCTCAGCTTCCTTGGCGCCCAGTACCAGCATGTACGGAACCTTCTCCATCTGAGCCTTGCGGATCTTGTATCCTATACGCTCGCTGCTGTTGTCTACAGTCACGTCTACGCCGTTTCTTCGGAGCTCTTTTCTGACCTCCTCGGCGTAATCAGCGATCTTATCCGAGATAGGAAGTACGCGTACCTGTTCCGGGCAAAGCCATGTAGGCAGGTTGCCGGCATAGTGCTCGATGAGCCATGCCAGTGTACGCTCGTAGCATCCGATCGATGTACGGTGGATGATATACGGACGCTTTCTCTGGCCGTCTCTGTCGATGTAGTACATGTCATAACGCTCCGCGAGGAATGTGTCGATCTGGATAGTGATCATGGTGTCTTCCTTGCCGTAAACGTTCTTTGCCTGTATGTCGAGCTTAGGCCCGTAGAACGCGGCCTCGCCTGTCGCTTCCTTGAAATCAAGGCCGATGTCATTGAGGATGTCTCTCATGAAGCCCTCAACGCGGTCCCATTCCTCCGCTGTTCCGAGATAGTCCTCGGCATGCTCAGGGTCCCACTTCGACAGTCTGTATGTGACGTCGCCTTCAAGGCCGAGCGTTGTCAGACAGTACTTGGCAAGCTCTACGCAGCCCTTGAACTCTTCTGCGAGCTGTTCCTGGGCAACTACCAGATGTCCCTCCGAGATAGTGAACTGACGTACTCTTGTGAGTCCGTGCATTTCTCCGGCCTGCTCGTTTCTGAACAGTGTCGATGTTTCACCCATCCTGTACGGAAGATCTCTGTAGCTCTTCTGTCTTGCCTTGTAGACATAGTACTGGAACGGGCATGTCATAGGACGGAGCGCCATTACATCGGCGTCAGCGTCATTCTCGATAAGGTTGAGGTCCTCAACTCCGCGGATCTCGCTGGAGCGGTCTTCACCTGCCATGATCTCATCCATGCTGTCATATCCGAGCAGGAACATGCCGTCTTTGTAGTGATACCAGTGGTCTGAGATCTTGTAGAGCGTCGACTTAGCCATAAGAGGCGTCCTTGTGCGGACATAGCCCCATTCATACTCTTCGAGGTCCTCGATCCATCTCTGCATCTTCTGGATAATCTTGGTTCCCTTAGGCATGAAGAGCGGGAGTCCCTGTCCGATGACATCTACAGTCGTGAAGAGATCCATTTCGCGGCCGAGCCTGTTATGGTCGCGGTTCTTGATGTCCGCGAGGTACGCGAGATACTCTTCGAGGTCTTCCTTCTTTGTATATGCTGTTCCGTAGATACGGGTGAGCATCTTGTTGTGCTCATCGCCTCTCCAGTAAGCGCCGGAGCTTGATGTAAGAGCAAACGCCTTGATCGGCCTTGTGCTCATGATGTGCGGTCCCGCGCAGAGTTCTACGAAATCTCCCTGCTGGTAGAACGATATCTCTTCGTCCTCCGGCAGATCTTCGATCAGCTGTACTTTGTAAGGCTCATCCTTCTCCTTGTACATCTGAATGGCCTCTTCTCTCGGAAGCGTGAAGTATGTTAACCTCTCACCCTTCTTGATGATCTTCTTCATCTCGGCTTCTATCTTGTCGAGGTCCTCTCTTGTCAGAGGCGGCATGTCGAAGTCATAGTAAAAGCCGTTCTCGATAGAAGGTCCGATCGCGAGCTTCGCGTCCGGGTAGAGATTCTTTACGGCCTCAGCCAGCACGTGCGAGCATGTGTGCCTGTAAGCGCGCTTTCCTTCGTCCGAATCGAATGTAAGGATGTTGAGCTCGCAGTCCTTGTCGATGACCGTTCTGAGGTCGACAGCCTTTCCGTCGATCTCCGCCATGCAGGCAACTCTGGCAAGTCCGTCGCTCAGATCTCTCGCGATGTCATACGCGGACATCGGCTGAGCGTATTCTTTCTTGCTTCCGTCTTTCAGTGTGATAACCAATTTGTTTTCCTCCTTCTTCTCATATCTCCGCCACACGAGAGCGGAGTAAGGGATTTTTATTTTTAGATGTGATGATACGCAGACGCAGGGGCTTTGCGGTAGCCGGCACTAAATGCTTTCTTTGCCAGAACGGCGTTGCCGTAAGGTCGAAAGCATTGATCTCCGGCGGCAAGCGCCTTCGATAAATGCGACTGGCAAGCCGGAGGCGCAGACAGAGCTTAGTACCGCTGCGTTAAGCCGCAACGAGGCGAGAGCCGTACCCTGCGGATGCGTATCATCACATCATTAATAACTAAAATAACTAAGGGCGAATTTCGATTATTTCTTCCGAATCGACCGCGTTTTTGACCAGCGTTTCTACATCGAGCGCCGCTTCGGACTTCTCTATGCGGTCAAGCTTAGGCTTGGTGACCGGGTGCTTAGGCAGAAATACCGTGCAGCAGTCCTCGTAAGGCTGTATCGAGATGTCGTACGTGCCTATCTCGCGCGCCTTGTCCATGATATCGACCTTATCCATCGCGATCAGCGGTCTCATGACAGGCATCTTCACTACGCTGTCAGTCACGACCAGCGCCTCAGCCGTCTGGCTCGCTACCTGTCCGAGGTCCTCGCCCGTGATCAGCATCATGTCGCCGTTCTTTATCGCGATCTGCTCAGCTATCCTCATCATGAAGCGCCTTACGAGCAGAGTCGTCTCGTCCTCAGGGCAGTTCTTTACGATCTCTTCCTGGATCGGAAGCAGGTTGATGACATGCATCTTAACAGTTCCCATGTAGCCCGCAAGTACCTTTACGAGCTCCTCGACCTTACGCTGGGCCCTCTGGCTCGTGTACGGGTACGAATGGAAGTGTACGGCCTCGATGCTCATTCCGCGCTTTGCCATCATGAACGCCGCGACCGGGCTGTCTATACCGCCGGACATCAGGATCAGGCCCTTGCCGTTGGTGCCGAGAGGAAGTCCTCCGAAGCCTCTTATCTTGTCCCTGAAGATGTACGCTGCTTCACGTCTTACATCGACCGTAAGCAGGCAGTCAGGTCTGTGGACATCGACGCTGAGGACCTTGCAGGCCTTCAGTACCATGCCGCCTACCTGTCTGGCTATCTCAGGGGACTGTACCGCGAAGGATTTATCTGCTCTGTGAGCCTTTACCTTGAAGGTCTTTATGCCTTCTTCGTTTATAACATTCTGCATGAATTCTCCGGCAATGCGGCCTATCTCGTTTATGTCTTTAGGCGCTTCTACCGCCGGACTTACAGACGCGACTCCGAAAACTCTCACGCACTTTGATATGACCTCATCCTCGGGGATATCAGCGGGGACCCTTACAAACATGAGTCCGTCGATCCACCTGGCCTCAGCATCATCAAAGCATGACAAAGCGCTGCGCAGCCTTTCGATGAGTACGCGCTCAAAGTACGGTTTATTCATGCCTTTCAGTGCGACTTCGCCGCACCTTACTATATAAAGTTTCTTATCCAAATCTCTTATCCTTTTCAGCGGAAGCTTCCGAGTCTGCGGAAGCGCTCTACCGCCGTCTTAGTACGCTCTATTACGATATCCATCTCTTCTACGGTGTTGAATTCCGAGAAGCTGAAGCGCAGAGCTCCTTCTATTTCCTTGTGCGTCATGGACATGGCCTGTAAAACATGGCTGTCGCCCGTCTTGTTGGACGAGCAGGCAGAGCCTGTCGATACGTATATGCCGTCCTGTTCAAGTGTGTGGAGCAGCACTTCTCCGCGCGTGCCCTCAAATGTCACGTTTAGCACGGACGGACAGCGTTTTCCGTAGTCATGCAGTGTGTATCCCAGCTCTTCCGGACCATTGACTATTATATCGCTTATCTCGGTCTTCAGTCCGTTCAGAAGATAGTTGTTTACCACGCCCATGCGGCTGGTCTTCATCATGAGGTCGGCGCAGGACATCTCTGCCGCGAGTCCCATGCCCGCGATGCCCGGCGTGTTCTCCGTGGACGACCTGAATCCGCCTTCCTGTCCGCCGCCTGTTATGAAGGCAGGCAGGCTGTGGCGCTTCTTCATGTACAGGAATCCGGTACCTTTAGGCCCGTGGAACTTATGTCCGCTCGCAGAGATAAGATCTGCGTCGAGACCGTCCATCGAAAGCTTTCCGAAAGCCTGCACGGCATCGGTATGGAAGATGATCGAAGTGCCCTTATCCCTGTTGTAGTCCCTTATGGTCCTTCCAATAGGTACAACGGGCTCAATCGTCCCCACCTCGTTGTTGACTGCCATTATTGAAACAATAATTGTTTTCTCGTCAAGTGCCGCTTTCAGCACCTGTTCTTCGACGTATCCATCCACGTCGACATCCAGATATACGACATCAAAGCCGTCTTCTTTCAGTCTTTTGCAGGTTTCGAGCACCGCCGGGTGCTCCACCTTTGTCGTGATGATCTTATTGCCGCGGCGTCTGAGCTTGCGCGCTGACGAGAGCAGAGCCATGTTGTCGCTCTCGGTGCCGCCTGAGGTGAATATGACGTTGCCCGCAGGCGGCAGCAGATCTGCGATCTGCCTGCGCGCGTCGTACAGCAGGTTCCCCGCCTCAAAGCCCAGCGCATGCAAAGACGAAGGGTTGCCAAAGTTTTCTTTGGCAGCCCTGTACATCAATTCTGTGACTTCGTCGTATTGTCTTGTTGTCGCGCTGTTATCAAGATATATCATTTGGCGAAATCCGTGGCCCTTGTCTCTCTGACGACATTGACCTTGATCTGTCCCGGATACTCGAGTTCCGCCTCGATCTTCTTGGCGATCTCTCTGGCAAGCATAGGGACTTCCTCATCCTTGACCTGGTTAGGCTTTACAGCGACTCTGATCTCGCGTCCGGCCTGGATCGCGTAAGACTTCTCGACGCCCTTTGTTGTATTCGCGATATTCTCGAGATTCTCAAGTCTCTTGATATATGACTCGAGCGTCTCTCTTCTGGCGCCCGGTCTTGCTGCCGACAGAGCGTCAGCGGCAGCTACGAGCATCGCCTCAAGAGTCGTAGGCTCCACATCACCGTGGTGAGCCTCTACCGCGTTTATTACCTTCCAGGACTCTTTGTACTTCTTGCAGATGTTTACGCCGATCTCAACGTGCGTACCCTCTACCTCGTGATCGATCGCCTTGCCGATATCGTGCAGCAGTCCGCCGCGTCTTGCAAGCTTAGGATCGAGTCCGAGCTCTTCTGCCATCATTCCCGCGAGAGTAGCTACCTCGATGGAGTGTTGCAGCACGTTCTGACCGTACGATGTCCTGTACTTGAGCCTTCCGATAAGTCTTACCATTTCAGGATTCAGGTTGTGAACGCCTGTCTCGAAGCACGCTCTTTCTCCCTCTTCCTTTATGATGGTGTTGACCTCCTTGGTGGCCTTCTGGACCATCTCCTCGATCCTTGCCGGATGGATCCTTCCGTCTACGATCAGTTTTTCGAGCGCGATCCTCGCGATCTCTCTTCTTACAGGGTCGAAGCCCGAAAGAATGACTGCCTCAGGCGTATCGTCGATGATGAGGTCTACGCCGGTCAGAGTCTCGATGGCTCTTATGTTGCGGCCTTCTCTTCCGATGATGCGGCCCTTCATGTCGTCATTAGGCAGGCTGACTACCGACACTGTCGTCTCAGTGACCTGATCAGACGCGTATCTCTGGATGGCGGTCGTGATGATCTCTCTCGCCCTCTTGTCGCCCTCCTCCTTGGCTTCGTTCTCGATGTTCACTATCATCTCGGAAGCGTCCTTGCGGATCTCCGTTTCGAGTTCCTGCAGAAGCAGATGCTTGGCTTCTTCTCTGGTATATCCCGAGATCCTTTCAAGCTCCGCTACCTGCTTAGCGAGGTAAGCATCGATTTCTTTGTGTTTTTCATTCATCGACTGCTCTCTCTTGCTGAGGCCGTTTTCACGTTTCTCAATGCTCTCGAGCTTGCGGTCGATATTCTCTTCTTTCTGAAGTATCCTTCTCTCTGCCTTGGAAACTTCAGACCTTCTGGCCTTCAGTTCCGCTTCGTTTTCATCTCTCAGCTTATGTATTTCCTCTTTTGCCTCAAGCACTTTCTCCTTCTTGAGGTTCTCGACAGTATTCTGCGCGTCCAGGATCATGTTCCTGGCCTGCTGTTCTGCGCTTCCGATAGCCTTCTCTCCGAAGTTCTTGCGCAGCACATATCCTATTGCTATACCGACGATAAGGACTACAATGCTGATCACAACAGTCAAAACCGGTGACATAAGCACCTCCTTATCAATTATTGAATTTGTAATATATACATTATCTTAACGACACGCCATATAGGGCTGTTACCGGCTGCCCTACACAACATATACGGTTAGATGACATAAACATACATAATTATTATACATATGTGATTATTTCCAGTCAATTACTAAATAGCATGAAAAAAACGGGGCGCGAAGGCCCCGCTTCTGTTCGTTTTCAACGCCTACAGATATTCAGTCACCACATCGACATCAGACGGTATCTCCACCGATGTGCTTCCCCTTTTCTGCTTATGTTCGCGGCCTTTTCCAGCCACAAAGAGAAGCGTGTCATCATCCATCATGCTTATAGCCTTTTTTATCGCTTCAGGCCTGTCGGGAACGGTCTCGCAGCTGCCCCCTTCCGATCTGACGGCTTCGGCTATCGAATCGCAGATATCCTCAAGTTTCTCGTATCCCGGATCGTCCTCAGTGATTATCGTATAGTCACTGTAACGGCCGGCTGCCTTTCCCATATCGATCCTGCGGTTCACGCCCTTGCTTCCGGTCGCTCCGAAAACGGAGATTATCTTTTTGCCCGGAAACTCAGCTTTTATGGTCTCATAGAATGTCTCAAAACTCAGCTTGTTATGCGCGTAGTCGACTATCGCTATCCTCTTGCCGTCCTTGCTGTAAAAGGCTTCCATGCGGCCCGGCGTACTCGCCTTGGCCAGACCCGCCTTTATATGCTTGAGCGGCACTCCGAGCAGAACCGCCAGCGATACCGCGGCAAGAGCGTTCTCGGCGTTTATGATCCCGAATGTACCGAGAGTGAACTCTTCATCGAAATCGTCGTAACCCGGGATATCACTTCCCCTGACACGCATCGTCACCCTGCCTCCGTTTGAGACGATGTCATATCCGTAAACATTCGCGCTGTCATCATGTCTGCTGAAGTTTATCAGCAGCGGGCATTCCTTCGCGGCTGCCTGTATCCTCTCCTGCTCCTCGCAGTCCAGGTTGACGCAGGCCCTGCGGCATTCACTGAATATCTTCAGTTTTGATTCCAGATAGTCATCAAAATCCGGATGTTCTATCTCGCTTATGTGGTCGCTGCCTATGTTAAGAAACGCGACCGCGTCAAAGTCGATACCGGCCACTCTGTCATACTTCAAGGCCTGACTGGAGACCTCCATGACGAGGTATCTTATGCCGCTTTTAAGGGCGTTGTCCATGTGCCTGTATATCTCGAATGTTTCCGGTGTTGTCAGCGACGATTCTTCTTCTGTGATCCCATCGTAATTCTCTACGCCGGACAGTATGGCGCAGCGTTTTCCCTCGGTCTCTCCGAGATAGTCGTCAAGTATGTATCTGACAAAGAACGCCGTAGTGGACTTGCCCTTGGTGCCGGTGATGCCTATCATCCTGACAAAGTCATAGAGCTTTCCGTAGAACGTCTCCGCTATGACAGGCATGGCCTTGCGGATGTCCCTTACATAGATGCCGAAGCCCGACTCTGCTGTTGTTTTCAGTATGTTTTCAGCCGCGGCTTTAGCTTCTTCATCGCTCACGATGCTGCATGAAGACTCATCGCCGGCATCCGGATCTTCTCTTACGAAGCACACCGCGCCCTTTCCGAGCGCGTCTTCAAGATACTGTTCCTTAAAGAGAGCTCCTTTGCATACAAAAAGCGAGCCCTTGCATGCTTCTATCGAATTATATGTCACGCCGCTGACCTTTTTTTCACCTATCCCGGCAAGCCGCGGATCGGTATACATGGCCATAAGAGCCGAGCATGACGGCTCGCCGTTTATCGAAACGAGCTGCCCCGCCATTCCCAGCGCGTCTATGAATTCCTGTATTGTGACCGTTCTGTTCATATTATCCTCAATCTGTGAAATATCCTTCTGATTTCATGCTGGTGAAGCAGCCGTTGCCGACTATCACATGGTCCAGCAGCCTTATGCCGAGTATCTCAGATGCCTTGATCAGCCTTTTTGTAACATCTATGTCCTGGACGCTCGGCGTCGGATCTCCGCTCGGATGGTTGTGCGCCACCACTACCGCGGCCGCGCCCCGTCTTATGGCGGGTCCGAACACCTCCCGCGGATGCACAGGCGCGCTGTCAAGATTTCCTATGGAGATCACCGACTTGGACTCTATCTGAAGCTTTGAGTTGAGGTTGAGCGCCATGAAAAGCTCTCTCTTCTCGCCCATCATTTCTTCAGTCAGTATCTCGGCAACCTGCCTGCTGTCGCGTATCCTTACCTTCACGGAGCCCTGTCTGTCGGCTATGAGCCTTTTTGAAAGCTCCATGGCGGCTACTATGGAGCAGGCCTTTGCCTCTCCTATGCCGTCTATCCCGGTAAGTTCCCTTACCTCTGCCAGACCGAGGTCCCCAATGTTGTCATTCGCGTAGGATATGACCTCATCGGCAAGCCTTACCGCCGATTTCCTGTCCGTACCGGTGCGGATAATAAGCGCCAGCAGTTCCGAATTGCTGAGACATCCCGCTCCCGCGTAAAGCATCTTCTCCTGAGGCCTTTCGCTCTCAGGCATTTTTTTGATTTTCATATTCGCTCCTTCCCGGAGCACACACGACTATATTACCACTTCAAAAGCCTCGCCCACAAGGACGAGGCTCTTTGTTTTTGTTAAGGACGAAGGTCACGCTGTGCGGCCCGTCTTTTCAGTAATGATGCCGGATACGGCGTCTACTACCTCTTCTATGTTCAGATCCGAAGTGTCCAGAAAAGCAGCATCTTCTGCCTGTCTGAGCGGGCTTACCTCACGGTGAGAGTCCTGATAGTCTCTCGCCTGGACCTCCTCATATATCTTATCGTAATCGGCCTCTTTGCCTGCTTCAAGAAGCTGTTCATAACGCCTTCTTGCCCTGATCTCAGGCGAGGCTGTCATGAAGATCTTGACCTCGGCATCCGGTATGACCGTAGTGCCGATGTCCCTGCCTTCCATCACGACGTCCTTTGTGGAAGCGAGGTATCTGCTTACTTCGTCGACCTTTGCCCTGACGATCGCGAGTTTGGATATGTTGGATGCAGCCATGGATATCTCGTTGGTCCTTATAAGGCCGCTGACATCCTCGTCATCGAGCATGGTGCATCCGCCCGCGAAGTCAATTGCGGTCTCATCGAGCATTTTTTTCACAGCTGCTTCGTCAGCCGCGTCGACGCCATTTCTGAGAGCCTTAAGGCCAAGAGCCCTGTACATGGCCCCAGTATCAATGTATTCAAGCCCGAAGCGCGCAGCCACAGCTTTCGCTATAGTGCTTTTGCCGGTGCCGCTCGGTCCGTCTATCGCTACTCTGAGCATATCGCTCCTCCTGATAAACTGTTTATTTGTTTTTGCTTCTTGTGAGTTTGTTGATCTCGTCAATGAAAGTATCGATCGTCTGGAACTCCCTGTATACGGAAGCGAACCTGACATATGCCACCTGGTCGATAGCTTTGAGTTCTTCCATGATGAGCAGACCGATATTCGTCGACTGGATCTCCTTCTCCATCGTATTGGAGAGGCCGCGCTCAATGTTGTCCGCGATACGCTGGACATCCTCGTAGGTGACCTTGGTCTTCTGGCATGCCTTCATTATGCCGTTGATGATCTTGTTCTTGTCGAAGCTCTCGCGAGTACCGTCTTTCTTGACAACTACGAGCAGAGAATTCTCGATCTTTTCGAAAGTCGTGAATCTTTTCTTGCACTTTGTGCACTCACGTCTTCTCCTGGTAGCGAGACCGTCCTCGACAGGCCTTGAGTCGACTACCTTGGTGTCTTCAAAGTTGCAATACGGGCATTTCATAACGATTCCCTCCATTTTTGCAGACTCCAAAACGGAGCCCTATTTCCATATACAAACCGATGTTATCACAACATATTGTGGTATTGCATACTTCTTAATAGAAATATAGCAATATAAGGAGGGGCTCATGTGTGTCGTACAGGCAACTTGAGGACGCCGGCACTTAGCGATTGACGAGCGACAGCGAAGTCAGAGCTTAGTACCGCTGCGTTCGAACGTTAGCGCGAGCGGGCCTGCAGACATACATGAGTCCCTCTCTTCATCGATAGATTTGTGAAATTTGCTTCACAATTGGCAGATAGAATCTTCACATTGAAATGCTACACTACAAGTGTCGAAAGATATTCGGCGTTAAACCTTTTTCTTTTGATTGTTCTTTCTTAGTTAGATATTTTCGCAACAGAAAACTCCGGCAGCGATACCGGAGTTTTCGTTTACTCATCTTTTTTTGACTCAGCTTCTTTATGATGCGCGGCCTTATCCGTGGCCTTGCGTCTGGCCTCCGCCCTTTGCCTGATGAGTATCGCGTTCTTTTCCGTTAGATACCACCAGAGGACTGCGCAGACAGCCACGAATGCTCCCGCTATAAAGATTATCCCTAAATGGCTGATGAAATATTCCATTAGTTAAACTTCTTTGCTGTTTCGCAGAGATCCGCGAATCCCGCTGCGTCAAAGATCGCCATCTCGGAGAGCATCTTTCTGTTGATCTCGATACCGGCCTTCTTGAGTCCGTTCATCAGCTTGCTGTAGCTGAGTCCGTTTGCTCTCGAAGCAGCGTTGATCCTTGCGATCCACAGTCTTCTGTATTCTCTCTTCTTGTTCTTGCGGCCTACGTATGCCGATCTCAGGCTTCTCATGACTGCCGGGTTGGCTGCTCTGAAGGTGTTCTTCCTTCTGCCGTAGAATCCCTTAGCCTGCTTCAGAACTTTCTTATGTCTCTTGTGAGCGTTTACGCCCTTCTTTACTCTTGCCATTGTTACACCTCCCCGATTACTTAGCCATGGATCTCAGCATGCGCTTCAGATCTGCACTCGTAAGTGTAGTAGCCTTGCGCAGGCCTCTTTTTCTCTTCGCCGTTTTCTTGGTCAGGATGTGGCTCTTATAAGCCTTGTTTCTCTTGACCTTGCCGGAGCCTGTAACATGCAGGCGCTTCATTGCGCCCCTGTGTGACTTCATCTTGTTTTTAGCCATTTGGGTTGACCTCCTGTATTTTTATCTTATTTTTTGTCTTTCTTCGGTGCGAGGAACATGTTCATCCTGCGACCTTCCATCTTAGGTTCTTTCTCGATGACACCGTAGTCAGCAACCATGTCGGCGAATCTCTTCATCGCGTCGAAACCGAGCTGCGTGTAGTCACGCTCCCTGCCGCGGAATCTCAGCGAGACCTTTACCTTATCGCCGTCCTGCAGGAATTTTGTCGCAGCCTTTGCCTTGACTTCGATATCGTGGTCTTCAATGGACGCGCTCAGCCTGATCTCCTTTATCTCGGTGACGTGCTGATTCTTCTTCGCGTTCTTCTCTTTCTTCTGCTGCTCGTAGCGGTACTTTCCGTAATCAAGGATCTTGCATACCGGCGGATCAGCGTTAGGCGAGATGTTGACCAGATCGAGGTCTGCTTCCTCTGCGAGAGCGAGCGCTTCGTCTATGCTTACGATGCCGCGCATAACTCCTTCTTCGTCAATGAGTCTGACCTCATCGGCCATTATTTCATCATTGATCTGCGTCTGATTCTTTCTGTTGTCTCTGGCGCTAATGGTTCTGTCCCTCTCTTTCTGAATAGAGCCCGTTGGTTAATTGTTATGTCCGCCGAAATAAAAACTGCGGACGCACAAGCATCCGCAAAATAAGACTTTCTGTATCTTATGTGGCCCTACCAACGCTAGTCTGTAAGGCGAGAAGCGGATAACTTCTGCTTTGACCTCGATTATTATATGTACATGGACGCGCGTTGTCAACAAAAATATGCTACAATTTTGGCATGAAGATAATTCTTGCCTCCGCGTCGCCAAGACGCCTGGAAATATTGAAGAAGCACGGCATAGAGCCGGTGTTGATGCCGCAGGACACTGATGAGTCGCTTCCGGACGGCATCGGCATGACCGAAGCCGTAGAGAAACTGGCCTCCGCCAAGGCCCGCGCCTGTTATGATGCCGTAAAAGACGATCCGTCATACGACGGCTTCATCATCATAGGAGCTGATACCATAGTCTGGAAAGACGAGATAATGGGCAAGCCGGTTGACCGGGACGACGCGAGACGCATGCTTGACAAGATACGCGGCACATATCACTATGTGGTCACCGGCATCTGCCTGATAGACAAAAGCAGTGGCTCAGAGTCAGTGATGAATGACGTCACCGCTGTCCACTGCGTCAATTACTCCGATGATGACATCGAAGATTACATCTCACGCGAGGAACCTTATGACAAAGCCGGTTCGTACGCGATACAGGGCTACTTTGGCCGGTATATCGACCACATAGACGGCGATTACGAGAATGTTGTGGGCCTGCCCTTCTACCGCATAGAAGAGGCTCTGAAAGCATATGAATAAGCAATAAAACAGCGGGCTGATGAGAAGGACCTCAAATGCCCGCCTTGTAACACCGCGCATAAATTGGACACGCGATGGGATCAAACAGCCCGTATAAGCGGGCTGTTTTTGACTGTTCTAATTGAAGTATCTGAATACTCCCTTCACCTTGCCGACAATCGTGACGTCATGGGCGATTATCGGATCCATGTAATCGTTTTCCGGCTGCAGCCTGATGTGGTCGCTTTCCTTATAGAACCTCTTCACCGTGGCTCCCGTCTCATAATCATCATTGACCAGCGCCACTACGATCTCGCCGTTGGAAGCGTCGTGCGACTCCTGCACTATCAGGTAGTCTCCGTCGTTGATGCCTACGTTGACCATGCTGTCGCCGTGTACAGTAAGTATGAAGTTTGTGCCCGGCCCGACGAACCTTGACGGGATAGGCATCTCGTCAACGATGTTCTGTTCTGCAAGTACCGGCTCGCCCGCTGCGACCCTGCCGATCACAGGCAGTGATACGGTGTCATACGAAGCAGGCGCCGCCTGCTTGTATTCATTTTCTACAGGAAGAACAGTCCTCGGCTTGGCCGGATCCTTCTTTACCAGGCCCTTGTCCTCAAGAGCCTTTATGTCGCTGTGAACGGTCGAAGTCGACTTGATTTCTAGCGCCGCGCATATCTCTCTTACCGTCGGTGAATATCCCTTGGCGGCTATAGTCTTCTTCATGAATGTGAGTATGTCATTCTGGCGTTGTTCACTCTTTTTCATGATAGTCCTCCGTTATTTATACTGATGGTCCACCAGATCGTTGATGTTGAGTTCATGGCCGTATTCATTCCAGTCATCGTAAATGCGGCCTGTCTGTCTGATGATGATGTCTCCGACAATGCCGTCTACCTTAGCGAACGGCAGAGTCTTGTGGTATGTGATCTTGCTGCCTTCGCGTTCAAACACAAAGCCCGTCCTGAACCTTTCCTTCTCAAGAGGATACTTGTATTCACAGATCTCCGAGATGAGTTTGAAGAGATTGTCGTTTTCCGTGTCAAACACGTTCTCGAGCGTCAGGAACGAATAATTGGCTCTCAGCTGTATCTCGCGTCCCTTGAACCTGTCAAGGAACTGTATAAGTTTCTTCCCGGTCTCGGGATCCTTCGCGTCCTCAAACACGACGCAGTTGATCCTGGTCCTGAACTGAAGAAGATCGAATATCTCGTCAGGACATTCCTTTACATAGTGCTTGAGGTGTCTGGATACGTTCACGCAGCTGATGCGGTCCTTGTACTTGTTGAGAACGGCTGCCACGTCTTCTATGGTCTGACCCTCGCCTACCGGCATGGTCGTATTGATATAAATGTGGTGCCCCTCAGCGATGTGGTCGAGTATGTCCTGCAGAGCTTCGAGTTCGGCGAGAGGCTCTCCTCCGGTCAGTACGATGTCGTTGTGCGGAAAGATCCTGTTCATTAGGTCGAGCGACCTGTAGCATCTTTCCAGATCAAACGCCGATGTGTCGCGATACTCTTTCTTGTTAACACAGAACGGACACGCGTTATTGCAGTCGTACGGCACAAACATCGTGACCGTAGGACCGATCTTCGGAAAGTCTTTTTTCATATAGCTGTATCCCCAAATGTTGAATTTCAACACTCTTTTGCGTGTTTTACGTGCAAATAATAGCATTCGAACAGCTGTTTGTAAATAACAATAAAGATAGTTTTAAAAATAACTTGGTAAGCAGTGGTCCTGTAGTGCTACAATGGTCGTGTAATCATTGTTTGAAAGCACTATTCACATGGAGGCAAATGATATGAAAGTAGGATTTCTCGGAGCAGGCGCCATGGGAGGAGCCATACTCTCCGGCGCGCTCAAGGCGGGCGTTTTTGAAGCGAAGGATGTTTACGTGTCCGACGTGTCAACAGCCATAACAGATAAATACAAAGAGATGGGCTGCAATATAGCGGCAGATAACAGGGAGCTCGGTGAGAAGGTCGACATCCTTCTGTCATGCGTGAAGCCGCAGTACGCTGCCGGAGCTCTCGCTCAGCTTGGCGACACTCTCGACGGCAAGGCGATGATCTCCATTATGGCCGGTCTCACCACCGATTCGGTGCGCGAGATGACAGGCGGCAAGTTCAGGCTACTGAGGCTGATGCCTAACACCCCTGCCCTTGTCGGAATGGGAGCTTTCGCTCTTGATTCCGGAACCGACCTGACAGATGAAGAGAAGGCGTTCGCGCAGAAGCTCTTTGAGTCCCTCGGCATAGTTGAGTGGATGCCTGAGAACCTAATAGACTCGGCATGCGGCCTTTCCGGAGCGGGCCCTGCGTACATCTATCTGGTCATCGAAGCTCTCGCTGACGGCGGAGTAGCCAAGGGTCTCCCTCGCAAGACAGCTCAGAATCTCGCCGCGCAAACGGTAATGGGAGCCGCGAAGATGGTCCTCGAGACAGGTGAACACCCGGGATTCCTGAAAGACCAGGTATGCTCGCCGGGAGGCAACACCATCATCGGCATCAAGACACTTGAAGAACACGGAGTCAGAGGCGCGTTCATCGATACAGTCATAAAGTCGACCGAACGCGCGCAGGAGCTCGGCAAGAAATAGGACTTCAGACAATAAAAAACATGCATACCCTCGTATGCATGTTTTTTTGTCCTTGTATTTCAGATCAGAACAGCGCCCCTGCCCCGTATGTCACGCTGGTCACGATTATGCCGGCGATGACCACGCCGAGGCAAATGGCAGGCATCGCTCTCTTGAGTCGCATGTCCATCATGGCGGCGACAAGAGCTCCCGTCCAGGCTCCTGTGCCCGGGAGCGGTATTGCTACCAGCAGCACAAGTCCCCAGAATTCGTACTTCAGCACGATATCCTTTTTATTCTCGGCCTTTGCCTCAAGCTTTTTGACTATGCTGTCAAGCCACTCGCTCTTGGTGCGCAGCCACTCAAAGACCTTTCGCGTGAATACCACCAGGAACGGTATGGGCACCAGGTTGCCGATCACGGCGATCACGAATGCCGCAGGCACGCTTAAACCGGCGATGACCCCGTACGGGATCGCGCCTCTGAGCTCTACCACCGGCACCATGGCCATCAGAAATGTGAACAGTCCTGCCTTGAACAAATACTTATCCCCTTTTACGCTTCGATCAGGAAGGCTCTGTAGCCTTTCATCGCCTCATAAAGATCCGCCTTGCACAGTGTTTCCCATGGAGCGTGCATCGAAAGCAACGCTACTCCGCAGTCGACCACCTGCATGCCGTACTGGGCAAGTACCTTCGCGATCGTACCGCCGCCTCCCGCGTCGATCTTGCCGAGTTCTGAAGTCTGGTATACGACGCCGTGCTTGTCCAGTATCTGTCTGATCTGTCCGAGATACTCCGCGTTCGCGTCATTAGCGCCGTGCTTTCCTCTTGCTCCCGTGAATTTATGAATGGCGAGACCGTGTCCCAGAACGGACGCGTTCTTCTTATCAAATCTGTCGGAATAAAGAGGATCGTATGCGGAACTCACGTCCGAGCTGAGCATGCGGCTGTTTCTCAGGCATCTGCCGAGGTTGAGCTCGCTGTAGACGCCCAGTCTGTCAAGCACTTCTCTCAGCATATATTCAAAGAAGCGCGACCCCATGCTTGTAGCGCCAAAGCTGCCGATCTCTTCCTTATCCACAAAAAGGCCGCATGAAGTAGTCTTAGGATCGCTTACTTCCATGAGAGCCATGAGCGCCGGGAATGCGCAGCTTCTGTCATCATGACCGTAGCCTACTATCAGGGAGCGGTCGAATCCCGCTTCCCTGGCCTTGCCAGCCGGCACGGCTTCGAGCTCCGCGGAAACAAAGTCTTCTTCTTCGATGCCGTACTCATCTTTTAGAGTTTTCAGGACAGCTGCTCTTACGGCTTCTTTCTCTTTTCCCTTCAGCGGTTTACAGCCTACAAGGATATCAAGGTTTTCGCCGGTTACGGCCTCGGCAAGAGGCTTCTTCATCTGCTCGCCGGCCAGATGTACCAGCAGATCGCTGATGATGAATACAGGCTCATCGTCCTTTTCGCCTATGCTGATCTTTATCTTGGTTCCGTCCGGTTTTACGACCACACCGTGGAGAGCCAGCGGAATCGTTACATACTGATATTTCTTGAGCCCGCCGTAATAATGGGTGTCAAGAAAAGCGAGGTCTTCAGACTCGTAGAGCGGATTCTGCTTGATATCGAGCCTCGGCGAATCGATATGGGATCCGATTATGTTCATGCCGTCACCGATGATATCATCGCCTATATTGAGCAGCATGACCATCTTGTCCATGTTGACCGCGTAGACTTTGTCTCCCTTTGCGAGACTTTCACCCTTCGCGATAACGCCGGCAAGGTCTTTATAACCGTGCTCTTTTGCCATAGCCACAATAATTTCTGCGCACTCGCGCTCTGTCTTT
This sequence comes from uncultured Eubacteriales bacterium, assembly GCA_902776285.1. Classification (GTDB taxonomy): domain Bacteria; phylum Bacillota; class Clostridia; order Peptostreptococcales; family Anaerovoracaceae; genus Crickella. Next base: position 1,378 of record CACYPK010000003.1, on the reverse strand, counting down.
CCGCTGTTCAGGAAGGCAATATAATCAGCGCTCAGTTTCTCGAGTTTCTTCAAGTCTTCAGCGCTGTAAGTATTCCATGCGTTTTTATGAGTCATTTTTTCCTCCGGTGGTTTTTTGCGTCCTTTCGCAGACGCCATAATATTGTATCACAAAGGGTCAATGTTTTAAACGGTTTAGACCGCTTATGCTTCGTGACCTCTTGGCTCAGGCAAAAGATCATCCGCCGGTGCAGCAAAACAAAAATGCTCCGCTTTCGCGGAGCATTTTATCTGGGTTAGATACGATCGATTACTCGTGATCGGCGTTGACCTTGCGAGGTACATACGTTGTGTGCAGTACTTCGTGAGCCTTGTGGCTTCCAAATGATCCGAAGTAATCATCGTAGATTGCCTTGATGCTAGGATTCTCATGCGATCTTCTCAGAGGTCTCGCCGCGTCGAGATCGTAGAGGCCCTTAGCCCTTACCTCACGTACGTCGATGAAGTTCTTGATCTTAGCCGGTACGTGTGGCTGTCCGCCGCCGTTTACGCAGCCGCCCGGGCAAGCCATGATCTCGATGAATGTGTAGTTCTTCTCGCCTGACTTGACCATCTCAAGCACTTTACGCGCGTTCGCGAGTCCGGAAGCTACGGCAACGCTTACTTCGAGGTCGCCTACCTTGTAGCTTGCTTCCTTTACGCCTTCAACTCCGCGGACATCCTGGAACTCGAGGAGATCCTTGCCGAGCTCTTTCTGTGTGATCCACTCAACAGCGGTTCTGAGAGCAGCTTCCATAACTCCGCCTGTCGCTCCGAAGATGACAGCAGCGCCTGTGCTCTCGCCCAGAGGATCATCATACGGCTCATCCGGCAGGTTGACAAAGTCGATACCGGCCTCGTTGATGAGTCTGCCGAGTTCTCTTGTTGTCAGAGCGTAATCCACATCAGGTACTCCTGCCGCGGACTGGTCTTCTCTGCCGCACTCGAACTTCTTTGCCGTGCATGGCATGATCGATACGGATACGATGTCCTTAGGATCGATGCCCTTCTTCTCTGCCCAGAACGTCTTGACTACAGCGCCGAACATCTGCTGCGGCGACTTGCAGGACGATACGTTAGGGAGAAGCTCAGGATAGTAGTGCTCGATGAACTTGATCCATCCAGGTGAGCAGGATGTGATCATCGGGAGCACTCCGCCCTTTGTGACTCTCTCGATCAGCTCGTTGGCTTCCTCAACGATAGTGAGGTCGGCCGAGAAGTTTGTGTCGAATACAGCGTCGAATCCGAGTCTTCTCATGCCGGCAGCCATCTTGCCTTCTACCTCAGCGCCGATCGGCATGCCGAAGCATTCGCCGAGTCCGACTCTGACTGAAGGAGCAGCCTGAACGACTACTGTCTTC
>CACYPK010000002.1 GCA_902776285.1 uncultured Eubacteriales bacterium | reverse complement strand
TATTTTTCCGGAAGGTAATACACCTTGTCTACTGCATCTGCATCTTCAGTTTCATGGAATCTCATCACATGCTTCTCGTTGATATCAGATACCTTTTCCCAGTTTCTGGAATAGTAACTGCTTGTGAGGAAGAATACTGCAATACGGTTTCCTTCGCTGTCCTTCCCCCAATACACTCCTTTATAGCCGTAATAAGGCTTCTCAACATACATATCCCCATTCTCTGTCATACGGATCCCTGTATCATTGTAAGGAATGTAGTTTGGATTATGAAAGACAAGAATATCTCCCGCAATAATGATCAGGATGACTACGGCAGCAGTAGCAGCTATCGTTACGATCCTTTTGAGCAGCATTTTTCTTTTGAGTCGTTTGAGCCGCTCGGCCTCATCAAGTCTGCTGAGAACTTCTTCAGCCTCTGCCTCAGCGTCAGGAATCTCTGAACCATGCATTCTGCGGTAGTATTCTCTGCATCCTTCGCAGCCTGTCAGGTGCTCTTCAACTGCTGCTTTGCTCTCTTCTGACAGCGCATCATCTATATAAAGCGGCATCAGGTCTTTTGCTATATTACAATGAATCTTCATCGAGTTCCTCCTTTATCATCATGCGCGAACGGTAGTAGGTGACTCTCGCCCAGCTTTCGCTCTTACCGAACAGCTCACCTATCTCTGCGAAACTCAGGTCTCCGAATGTCCTGAGCTGGAAGACTTCTTTGTAAGGCTCTTTCAGGTCGTGCAAAATGCGGTGGATCTTCATCGCCGTTTGCTTTCTCAGAAGCTGCTCCTCCGGATCGCTTTCACTCCCCGCCGGAAGCTCATAATCATCTGATTCATCGTCATCATGTTTTGTCAGCGCTGTTGTCTTCGACTGTCTCTTCAATGTGTCAAAACTTAGATTCCTCGCTATCTGGCACAGCCAGACTTTCAGTGATGCTTCACCACGGTAGTCATTGATCTTCTTCAGCGCTCTGAAGAATGTCTCCTGCGTAATTTCCTCAGCCATGTCAGGATCATGCACCAATGAAAGAGTGTAACGGTACACCGGTGTGAAATATTCCCGATACAGCTTTTCAATATCCATCAGCATTCTCCTGTTTAAGTCTTCTACTTATATGACTCGCAAACCCTCAATTCGTTACAAGCTTTTTCAAATTCACGTATAAAACTATAATACCTAATCACATCTAACCACCGTCAAAATAATAGACCCGTTGAATTCCAACGGGTCTTGTGGTGGAGCGTAGGGGGATCGAATTCTCAAGCTATTGCTGAACACGTTGAAATGAAAGGAGGACAGCACGCCATCTTCTTGCATCCAACCACTCATCCAACCACCCACTCGTACTGGTTGCGTTATACTGTACGGCATTTTCTGCCCATAGTTTAGCCATATCGGCGTCACTTTATGAATGCAAATATATTCTTTATCAGATCGACAAGATCTTCTGCGAGCTCCGCAACGAAAAACGCATCCGTTCCTTCCCGCGAGAAGCGGTATTTAATCCACTCTTTTACGTTGTATGTTTTTGGCTGCCATTTCTCGTAGGAGCTTTCATCTTTAGTTTCTCTTGAATCCAAAGAATCTTTCCATGCGCTCCATTCGTCATCATGTTTCTTAAGCATAATCGTTTCCCCTGCACTTATTTAAGGGCGCGACCCCTGAGATCACGCCCAGTTATACTGTACGGCATTTTCTGCCCATAGTTTAGCCTCAAAGACGAAAATGCTATGAACAGGGATGTGATGCTTTCTATAGATCTTGTTGAACTAGAAGAAAGATGATTTCTATAGCTTTTCGCTCATAGTCATTGATTAAAACCACATCATACTGCGCGCTCCCAAGATTGAGACTTCCGCAACTATGGTGTGGCTTTAATATACTATTATTTTGAGTAATCAATAATTACTTTCTTGCAGTCATCACACTTATATGCATAAACAGTACCCGAACGTTCTGCTGCTCCATTTGCAAGATCGGTTATACCTTTACGATACAAATTGAGTGCTGAAACAAATCGTGCTTTAGGTGTCCATACCACACCGTCTCTAGATTGTATATATCCTAAAGTCATCTCCTTGTCACAATAAGGGCATTTCATAGTATTGCCTCCTTTAACCATGTTATGAATGTATTATATCAATTAAAAAAAACGCTTCATAATCAGCCTATGTTATACTGTACGGCATTTTCTGCCCATAGTTTAGCACTTTATTTTGAGCATTTTCTCAAATTTCCGATTTAAGCGTCTAAAAAAAGCAAGTAATGGTATTTATCCTCTTAAACGATTATACTGATAAAAAAGCATATATATTGGGATTTGTAGAAAACTAAGAAAGTGAAGATAGATGATGAGACATAAACCTCAATGATTTGGACTACATGATATATCATGTTGTCAAGCGAGTTCCGGGAGCAATGGAAATATTCGAAAGCTCTTTTGACTATATTGATACAGACAATATTCGCTTGATTAGAAATAGAGGAAATCATAATAATACTTATTTTACCGACGGCAGACACACATATCATTTCAGTAAATCAAAGAATACTCTGTATATGATTTTCGATGATATGGAGCTCCTTGATACAGTTGCAGTAGAGATACTAGAAGATCCCTTCGCATTTTTGGAACAGATCTTTCAGGACAATCATGAAGGGGCTGCTGAAGCAGCGCAAACTATTGAAGCTAACGGCGGAGACATGCTGGAGGATAACCAGCTATGCCTGAGACTTTATACGGAAAGCCGTGCAAGAGGTAAATATGTTGCCGAAAAAAGTGGCTTAAATCAATGGAATGCAGGAGGGAGAGCAAGACATCCTGATGAAGTATATATTCCTTATCAGGCAGTAGACAGAGAAAGAAAACCAGGCTTTTTCCCTCCGAGATATGTTCCGTTTGAAATAATATTGCCTGACGGACAAAGAATGAGCGCTGCTGTTTGCCAAAGTGATGGGAAAGCAATTATGAGTAATCCTAATAAAGACTTAGGGCATTGGCTGCTAAGGGACGTTCTTGAAGTCCCGGAAGGAACACTTATAACATATGATATGCTTGAATTATTCGGAATTGATAGTGTCATTTTTACGAAATTAGAAGAAGGCAGGTACAGTGTGGATTTCTGCCAACTTGGAACTTATGATCGAGTTTACAATACAAATGACGAGGACGACGATCTATAGCTGAGAGGTACACTATGAAACATCTCGTGATGTCATCATTGGTGCTGGGTAAGCACTATACAGCAATAGAACTTGCTGAGATATAAAGATACAAAAGCCATCATGCCATAATAAAGGGAATCGTAACAGAACGCGACAATGATAATATTGTCCTTTTTGTTACGAAAGAAAAACAGTCTGGCGCAACGCCATATGAGGATAGGCTGGAAGGAAATATTCTTTATATGATGGGGCAAGAAGGCCACGGAACGGATAAGAGAATTGCTGACAATCTAGCCGAAAAAAAGGATAACTTTTACCTGTTCTTTAGAGAAAAGCACCATACTTCCTTCATATATTATGGAAAATGCGCACTTCTGTCAGCATCAATTAACACTGAAAAACCGAGCGAATTTGAGTTTCTTCTGTTAGAGCAAAACAATGAGTATGATGATGAAGAAGAAATAATCAATTACTTAGTAAATATTGATGTTGCATTTGATGATACAGTCACCCCGCCTATAATAGTGGAAGGAGCAAAAAAAGTATCCAAACACGTAAGGTATGAACGTAATCCTAAAAATAGAAAAGAAGCTATTAAGATTCATGGTTGCAGATGTCAAATATGCGGATTTGACTAGGCATTCTGTTCTGGACGCAAAAGACTTCTCAGAAGATAGAAGAAAAAGCACTAGTGAACTCAGCTTATCAAGACAAAGGCTGAACTCCTTGAAGTATGAGCCACTCTTCCAACTTGATATCAGAGTGTCCGGAATAAAAATGGCATATGAAAAACTGCAAAATGCTTTGAAGAAGGCTCAGCGAGATAATTACAGCTATACACAGGGGAAGAAGGGTTGATGGGGAAATTATGACATTACAACAGATAAAATGTTTTCTTTCTGCCGCGGAAACGGGTTCGATCAGCGAGGCTGCCAAACGCTTATATATGGCGCAATCCAGCGTTTCAAGCGCAATTCGAGAATTGGAGAAGTATTGCGGTGTACAACTTCTTGAGCGCAATGCTAAGGGTGTGGTTTTAACCGGCGCAGGAGAGGAACTTCTTTCGGAGTTGCTTGTTATTGATAAAAAGATGGACTTTATCAAAAACAAATACAGCACCCGCAATAAAAGCGAAACTTTTTCTGTTGCGGCGCAACATCATATTTTTGGTCTGGATGGTTTTCTTTCCATCGCACAGCATGTGACAGCTGAAGAATACAAGCTTTGTTTTTTGGAATGCTCAAGCTCTGAAATTCTGGAAAATGTAGAATGCGGATTTGCTGATATCGGTGTTCTCTTCTTTTCGGAGCAACTCTCTAAGCAGGTGCTGCAGGAGATTAAGAACCACAATTTGCAGTACCATAGTTTAGGAAAAGAAAAAATACATGTTCATATGCACAAAGACCATCCTCTGGCAAAAAAAGAATCCGTTTCCGTAAACGACTTGAAGGCTTTCCCTTGCGTAACATACGATCGTATTCTGCGCGCTCAGCCCTTTAGCGGAGAGGTTATTGCCGAGTGTCCACGAAAGATTGGAACAACGGATCGTGCTGCGACGTACAGTATGCTTTCGGCCTTGAATGCGGTTGTTACCGGAACGAGCTATGTTCCCGTTGCCGAACAGCAGCGCAATATCCTTGCCCGTCCGTTAGAAGATAGCTACACAATACAACTGGTATATGTTGTTCGCAAAGACTATGCGCTTACTGATTTGGCAAAGCTTTTTATAGATACTATTTCACCTTGCACCTAACTATTTTATCGATGGAGTCCATCTGTTTTTTCGATGGACTCCTATCGTTTTTTGTCGACTTCCGATATATATATGGTTCATATATCATATAAGTACCTACAATAGTAAGAAAACTGAAAGGATGTGGACAAAACATGGAAAACAAAATCTCTCCCATCAAGCGGTATGGGAAACTGGTCTTGATTGCCCTTATCATCGCGGTTATTGCCGATATGATTGGCGCCATCAAGATCGACATCGGCATTGGTACTCTGGTTATTTTCCCCTTGGTTATTGCTACCATTATTGGTGGCGTGATGGGTCCCGACCTTCTGAAGCTTTTCAAGTCCTCCGAGTGTCAGGATGCAGGTGACCTTGTTCTCGTAGTCATCGCCCCCTTCATGGCCCGTATGGGTGTCTCCGCTGGTGGCAATCTGCCCAAGCTGCTGGATGCAGGCCCTGCCCTGCTGCTGCAGGAACTGGGCAACCTCGGTACGATCTTCCTTTCTCTCCCTCTGGCGCTCCTGCTTGGTCTCGGTCTGGAGTCCATCGGTGCAACCTACTCCATCAACCGTGACGGCAACCTCGCCCTGTCTACCGACTATTGGGGCCCCGACGCTCCCGAAACGAAGGGCACTTTCTCCGTTTACATTGTCGGCTCTATCATCGGCACCGTGTTTTTGGGTGTGTTTGTCAGTTTGATTGCTTCTTTTAATCTGTTCCATCCCTATGCCCTCGGTATGGCCTGCGGTGTTGGCAGTGGCTCTATGATGGCTGCCGGTGCTGCGACTCTCGGTGAGATGTATCCCGAATTTGCTGAGGATATTCTGCTCTATGCCAGTACCAGTGATACGCTGACCGGTATTGACGGCATTTATTTGGGAACCTTCATCGGCATTCCCCTGACTACTTGGCTCTATAAGAAGCTGCAGCCCATTCTTGGTCGCGGCAAGAAGCAGGCAAAGGAGGAACAGTAATGAGTTTTAAAGATTTCTTCGTCAACCGTCTCGGTTTGATGCTCGTCGTTTGGGTTATGGTCATCGTCGCTAACGTTGTCGGTTACGGTGTTACCATCGGCCAGGCCGCTGCCGGCTCGGCTCTTCTGTGCGCTATCGGTCTGATTGGTCTGCTGATTGGTAAGTTTGTCAGTCGCTGGGTTAAGCTTCCCTCCATGATTTTCGTTGCTCTGACCGGCGCTCTGCTGGCTTGCCCCCTCTCCCCCATCAGCTCCACCGTTATGACTCTCGCCAACTATTCCAGCTTCATGGCCCCTACGGCTGCGCTTGGTGCCTTTGCCGGTATTGCAATCGGTAAGGACTTCAAGGATTTTGCCAAGGCTGGTTGGAAGTATATCATTATCACCATCTTCGTTATCGCCGGTACCTTCTTCTTCTCCGCTCTGGTTGCAGACATCGTTCTGAAGGTCACCGGCCAGATTTAAGAACAGGAGGCTTCCCATGAAAACTTGTGATATTCTGGTAAAAAACTGCCGTGTTCTGAATGCGGATATGAGCATCTCGGATGAGTGTTCCGTGGTGATTGACCAGTCTTGGATCAAGGAGATCGGCGCAACTGTCGATTTGGAAGCCGCTTACAACGCTGCAACCGTTCTCGACGGCAAGGACAAGCTGCTGATGCCGGGCTTTGTCGATGGTCATATGCACACCTGCCAGCAGCTTCTGCGCGGCCGCGTGGCAGACGAGTATCCCATGGTCTGGACCCGTTTTCTGGTTCCCTTTGAGAGCAATCTCAACCCAGAAGACTCTTATGTCAGCGCAAAAATGGCCTGCTTGGAAATGATAAAGAGTGGTACGACCTCTTTCGCTGACTCTGGCGGCGTACATATGCACCGCGTAGCAGATGCCGTTGTGGAGTCGGGTATGCGTGCCGCAATCGCCAAGTCCACCATGGATATGGGCAATGCGATCACCGGGGCGATGAAAGAAACCGCAGACGAAGCTATTGCCCGCACGATTGAGCTGTACGATGGCTATCAAAGTGCTGGCGATGGCCGCATTGATATTTTCTTCGCCCTTCGTCAGATTATGACCTGTTCTGAGCGCCTTATGCGTATGGTCGCTGAAAATGCAGCAGAGCGAAATACTGGCATCCATATGCACCTTTGTGAGCACCGTGACGAGGTTAGTTACTGCCTGCAGAACTATCAGAAGCGTCCGGCGGAGGTACTGAATGATATGGGTGTTCTGGGTCCCCACCTGCTGACGGCGCATAACGTCATGCTGACAGATAACGATATCCAACTGCTCGCAGAGAAGCAGGTCAAGCTTATCCATTGTCCCAGAGGAAATCTGAGCAATCACGGCTTCCCCAAAACGCCACGCATTCTGCAGGCCGGCTGTAGCGTTGGCCTCGCCTCCGACGGCAGCGCTTTCAACGGCGTGGATTTGTTTGACGAGATGAAAGTCCTGCGCTATGCAATGATCGGCTATTGGGGCCTGTCTGCATTTGATCCTGTTGCTATGCCCTGTGCCACTCTTTTGAAGATGGCAACGCAGGGTGGCGCAAATGCCCTTGGTCACGGCGACATTTTGGGCACCGTGGAAGTTGGCAAAAAGGCCGATGTAATTCTTGTCAATCTGAACCAGCCGCACTTCTTGCCCTCTCAGGTTCTCCTCAATACGTTGGTTGACTGCGGCAGTGGCCGTGATGTCACCGATTCTATTATTAACGGTAAACTGGTAATGAAGAACCGCGAAGTGCTCACCATGGACGAAGAACAGGTTATGTTCGAAGCCAAGGAGCATATGGAGCAGATTATCAAACGCGCATTCTAAGCTTCTCTCCCTTTCTTACATATTTGCAAAACGCACAAAGAGGGCGCCAATCGGCGCCCTCTTCCCTTCTCCTCTCCCCTGCCCCAACACAATCAAAAAAGGCTGGAGATTTCTCTCCAGCCTTTCTTCTTTACGTCCAATCCTCAGCGACCGCCTGACACAGCAATCATTTTAAGCATTAAGCTTTGCACTTCTTCGAGTATTTCGATACGAACTTTTCGGGATCTTCCTTTAAGTCTGCTTCAGCCAGCTGCCTTGCGGTTATTGCTTGTTGCAGTTCTTCAAAGCGTCCCAGCGTATACCGTACGCCGTGATAAGCGATTTTTGCCTCCCATTTTCCGCTACAGTAATTCACGCCGGTATAACCGGTTTTGTTGTCGCTTCGCTTTGCCGCTGTTGTCGGCGTATTATTTACTACCCACTCGGATTGGGAAAATGACAACTATTTTTCCAAAGGCATATATTTCACTACGCCTTGATGGATTGGACAATTTCTATTAAAAACGTATCTGGACTTATTAAAAACAAAATACAAAATAATGAAACGGATTCCGGAAGATGTGCTTGAAGTTTAGTGGTTCACGAATGGATTTAGTGAATCGGTCGTAGATAGTGGATTCTAAAAGCGAGATGTCCCAAAAACGGCCATTCGCTTTTTGCTTGCAAAAAATACTTGAACATATGTTCGTACATTTTTATAATTACCTCATCAGAGAAAGAGAGGCTGGCATGGGATACGGATTCAAGGAGGCGGATGATCATGGTACAGACTGTAGACGTGGTCGCGATCTACGACAGCGGACACTGGAAGTCCGTAAATGTTGAAAGGATACTCAATATCGAATGGATGCGGCTGGATGGGAAAGTGCAAATTGTATATAGCTGTGAATCCAGAAGCTGCAACGGAAAGATGATCAACTACAAGTTAAGGTATATACATCAGGATATCCGTTGGGAAATGGAAATGGATGTTCCGGGCAGGACCAACAAAAGAAAAATATCCTGAAAACTCTATAAAACACACGCTAAAGAAAGTTTTGTGCGGATCGCACCATAGTTACATGCTGGGATGCTACGGGACCTTTTCCCTTGTTCCATACACCCCGGCACAAGGACGGAAGGGGCACGCATAGGACCATTCATAAGGGAGGAATAAGAATGGCAGAGAGCCTGGAAAAAAGAATAGACAGATTATGCAAGCTTGTTGGGAGGACCCCGGATGAGCTGCAGCGGAGCGGCGAATGGGTCCTGGGGCTCGCAGGTGATGTATGCAGGGATACTTCGCTATATGCAGATGATACTGTTGAAGATATCTGCAGCGAATCATTCGAAAGCGATGAGTATCGTAAGATGAGTGAAGGGCTGGTGAGGCTGGAGTTCTTTGCATCAGAAATGACCCGCCAGAAATATCAGGCGGAGATCAGTGAGATCATGAGTACTGCGTGGATGCTGAAGGTCCTGGAGATCCTTAAGGGGAATATATACAGCTTTCGGAAATACGGACCTCAGTTCGTAAGCATACTTTCGCTCGCTTACATGAACAGCTTTAATTACACTGTGGAAGAGATGGCAGAAGAGCTGAATATATCCACGCAGAACTTCTATAAAAAGAAAAGATACGCAACTATCCTGTTCGCTTATGAATTCGAGAAATTCAAGAAAACTAGAAATAACGATGGATACTATTATTACATTTTACAATGATTCAATTGGGTCTTTTTTGCCAAAAGAGATTTTTTTAATTATTTTATCGACGCTCCCTTTTATAGAACTGCGTGGTGGAATGATTGCAGCCAGTTTATTAAAAATACCATATTTGCAAGCGGTTCTCTTGTGCTTAGCTGGTAATACAATTCCCATTCCATTCGTTTTAGTGTTGGGAAGACGCATTCTTCAATTTTTAAAAAGAAATCAAACTACCGCTTTCCTTGGAAAAGCAATTGAAGATAAGGTTGCTATGAAGAGCGCAATGGTGAAAAAGTATGAATTTATTGAAAAGAGCTGTTTGCGCACAGGTGATGGGTCTTATTCTTTGCATTTCTATTATGTCATTTCTGACATACGTTTTTCCTAATTTGTTCTTTTAGAGTTCGGAGAAATATGTGGTTGAGAATGATCTGTTGAACAAGAGGCATTCCGAACTGATTCCTTTCGGTACTCCAGTTGAGGAGCAGAATGAGATCATCAAGCAGATGAAGGCAGATTCGGTTCTAATGTGGAAACGAAAATAATAGCAGCTTGGAAGTCCAGATCCAAAATGCATAGTTGATTACATGAGCAGAAGCAAATGACGCTTCTGCTTTTTTATTTGGAAGGAGGAAATTACAATGCCCTATTATTCAGAAGAGCAAATAAAGAAAGCACGGTCGATAGACCTGCTGACTTACTTGCAGACATATGAGCCTACAGAACTGGTGAAGCTAAAGGGAGATATCTACTGTACCAGAGAACATGACAGTCTGAAGATATCCAATGGCAAATGGTATTGGTGGAGTCAGGGCTTCGGTGGAGTATCTGCTCTTGACTATCTTACGAAGGTTCAAGGACTGAGCTTTATGGACGCAATGAAGAAATTAGTCGATGATGAGCCGAATCTGCATAAATCAGATACAAAAGTATGCAGAAAACCAGTGCATGATGCAGATAAAAGACTGCTCCTGCCTGATCGGTCCGAAACGAATGAAAAGATAACAAAGTATCTTGCAGGCAGAGGTATCAGCAAAGGCCTTATAGAAGCATGCATCCGAAAAGGTGTACTATTCGAGTCACTGCCTTATCATAACTGCGTGTTTGTCGGCGTTGATCAGAACGGTACTGCCAGATACGCGTGCTATCGGTCAACGAATGATCAGAAGATAATGGGTGATGTTGCAGGATCAGATAAAAGGTTTTCATTCAGGACCAATGCAAAGGGAAGAAAACTGCATGTGTTCGAGTGCCCGATAGACCTGCTTTCACATCTAACGCTTACAAAGATGCAGACCAGCAAGTGGCTAACTGAGCCGATGCTTTCTCTCGGCGGAGTGTATGAACCGAATAAGGATCCATCAAAATGGAAGCTGCCTGTCGCTCTTCAAAACATGCTGCAGGATCATCCGGAAGTGACGAGCATCGCTCTTCATCTGGACAATGATGCCGCCGGCAAGAGTGCAGCCTGGGCTATCGAAGGCATCCTAAGAGATAAATACAATGTCTCGTATGAACCGCCTCCGCGGGGAAAAGACTACAACGAATATCTGATGTATCTCACGCTTGGCTATAAACGCTAAGCTTTTTTATTCAAATCATTATGAAGGAGGAAAGAAAATGACGGAAGAAGACAGAACTACGATGCGGGTAATACTCTGCAAGCCGGATGAAAAAGCTGTTGTCATCGAGATGGAAGACAGCCTTGAGTCGATGCAAAAGATGGTCGGTGGTCTAATCGAAGAGTATATGCCGTGGGAAGATGAAGTCGCGATCATCTGTAATGAGGAAGGAAAAATGAACGGACTTCCTCTCAATCGGGGAATAAAAGATGAAGATGGTCATCTGCAGGACATAATCGCAGGTGACTTTTTTATTTGCTACGCACCGATCGAGAGCGAAAGATTCCTTTCGATGCCGCCAGAACTTGAAGAAAAATATCTTGAAAAGTTCGAATTACCGGAGATGTTTTTCAGAACGAAGGACGGCATCCACGCGGAAAAGTATGAACCCTGGCCAAAGGAGGTGACGCGGGACTATGCCCGCTAATTTTAGCAAGCACTGCAAATGAGCACCTACTCATTCGCTTCTGCTTGCTTCACAGGATTAGCAAGCAGAGGAAAATTGCTCCTACTCACAATTTTCCAGCCTTGGTGTCAAGACCCCAAACCCCATCCGAAAGCAATGTCAACACATCGTTATTTGCAAATAAAATTTAGCGGTCGACTCATATATCCTTTTACAAAAAACAGTTGCAAAAAAGCTGGTCTTGACCAGGGTTTTTGACCTTAAACAGGCCTGAAAACGCACCATTCAGACATACTTATAAATATCGCTTAATAATCATGAGCGTTCATACATTAATACCTCTTTCATGTGTGAGCGTTCACATCATACGGGGTTTCAGGGGCTTGCCCCAGAGGTGCGAAGTTGCCGGTGAGCGCTACTTTGCTCTGCTTGCTATCCTTATGCATGCGCATTTTGTACTTTATAAAAACAAAATGAGTGCTCAAAACATATTGACGAACATTTGTTCTTTATTATATGATTGCCTTGCACTCAAACAGAGCGCTCCGGTGGGATGACACCAGTACTTTGACAACTGAATAATGTCGTTTTGAGGATACTGAAGCTGGTATCGGATTCTCCCCTTCTATTTGCTGCATACGACCACAATGATGTGCATGTAGTCCAACTCCCGCATTTAACTATGCACGTACATTGGCCCAAATCAAATCTCTTTTGTTGGCTACTTGTACACAAAGGTTAGATGCAGATTTAAAGCTGATGTGGACCGTTATTTCTTCTTTGCAGTAAAGGAGACGTTTGTTCACATATGAGCAGAAGGAAGAGATTTATTCCGAAAGATATTGAGTCGGCGAAAGGAGTAGGCGACACATCGGCCAATATCTACCGCAGCATGTTGCTGCACCCGGTATGCAAGGACCTCACGGCCAGCCAGTTCAGGTTGTATGTATATTGCAAATCCGAGTTATACGGAAAGAACCGGCATGACCTTGATGGATTCCCTGCATATGTACGGGAAGATCCGGCGTATTTTACGTTCAACAAGGCGAAGTGGCAAAAGGATGGATTATATGGTCTGTACTCCAATTCCGGGCAGTTCTACAGGGATATGGCAGCTCTCATAGAGCATGGCCTTATAGACTGTGTACAGAGCGGATTCAGCACTAGGACGAAGAGTTTATATAGATTCTCAACCAGATGGCAGCTGTGGGGCACTAAAGACTTCACAGTGCCTACAAGTGTGATGACTACCTCGATGCTCAGGGAATTGAATAAAAAAGACGGCGGCTCAGATGATGAGAAGTAATAACTCGCTGTTTCACTTCTGTCACAAGATGCTTGCCGTACTTATTACAATTCTTGACCAAGAAGCAAGTTTCCCAGCCGATTGCTTATTACAAATTCACAATAACAGTCCGGCAACCTTTAGAATCTTCTTGGTACAGTTCTGCTACAGATTATATAAATATTTACCATACCACGCGCCAATAAGGGGGCGATCTTATGAATAATAGGACGCCTCACGAAGAAATCCGGCTTCAGGACCTTTATAGCGCAGATGATATCTTGTCAACGATATACGAAGAAGGTATATTGAACGAAGATGGCGTGCGACTCATTATGAGAAAAAAGCACCTGCAATTCGTGCTCAGTCATCATGAGCACAAGATCTGGCAATCTGCAGACGGGCGCTGGAAAACATATATAACGGATGAGGAATCCGGCAAACGTAAACAGATCTCCAGAGAATCTAGAGAAGATCTGGAAGACTTTCTCTATGACAAGTATCTTGCAGAGGATGAGGAGCTGGCGAAGAAACGCGCTACCATGGAGTCTTTGTATGACGATTGGGCTGAATACAAAAGTCTTTTCGTCTCAGAGTCTACGATCAAGAGAGACAGAAACACATGGAAAGCCCTATATAAAGACGCACCTATTGTGAAAAAACCGCTTGTCTCTGTTACGAAAACCGAGCTGGAGCGATGGTTGCTCAGTGTGATTCGTTCAAAGAATATGAACAGCCACCAGTTCAATAACTTTATCAGTGTCATAAGGCAGCTTATGGCTTATGCGGAAGAAATTGGAATAATAGACAGTAACCCGGTTGAGAAGATTCGCATACAAAAGAAGCGCATTCTCAAGCCCGAAATTAAAGGACCCACAATAACTCAGGTCTTTATGGAGGACGAAAGACAGCTGCTTATAAAGTATGCGATGGAGCAGTATAATAAACACCGAGATACTGTCCAGATATTCACATCGCTGGCTATCGCATTCCTGCTATACGTTCCTCTCAGAAGAGGCGAACTCGTTGCACTCAGATTTGATGATCTCGACGGGAATCGCCTTATTCTTACCGACTCATACAGTCACGATATGAAATGCCTTAAAGGCCGGCTCAAGGATATCGAGGGTTGGAGGACCATGGATGTTGTCCCTCCTGCCCTGGAGATAATCGAAAGGATCCGGCAGGAAAGAATCAGACTGGGCATGCCGACAGACGGATGCATATTCACAGTCAATGAAAAGTATGGCAGTCTGTATTCTGCCCTCGGTAAGTCTATCAACAAATACTGTGATGAGATCGGTATACCTAGAAGGAGTCTGCACAAGACAAGGAAGACCTGCGCATCCAAGATGCATGCTGATGGGGTCAATGATCTGATCATTCAGGCGCAACTTGGGCACAAAGACCTCAGAACGACATTTAACTCGTATTGCTACGACGTTACTACTGACGCGGAGAGATACCGAGCAATTTCAGCATCACTGGCCTAGGTCATCCAACCAATGCTAAACTACAGACGCCCTCAAAACATTGATTTTTCAACGCTTTGGGGGTGTCGTGCGTAGGGGCAAAAATCCAATCACATCCAACCAAATCCAACCACTTCAAAAACTTAAAAAACCGTTGAAATTTCAACGGTTTGAATGGTGGAGCGTAGGGGGATCGAACCCCTGACCTCAAGATTGCGAACCTTGCGCTCTCCCAGCTGAGCTAACGCCCCACAGCGAAAGTTATTATACTATGCCTCGCGCCATTCTTCAACAGTTAAATCAAAAAGTCCGCGGCATTCTCAAGTTGCCGCGGACCTTGTCATTTTTCAGCACTATTCCATGCAGATAAGCTGCGGAATGGTCTCTTCAAAGTTGACACCGTACCAAGGCTTCTTAGGATCGTTCATAGTCACCTCGATGGTGTGCGCGGTGTAATCCGCAGCGATCCTCATGGCGTCCTTCCAGTCCTTGCCGTGCATGATCTCTCCGATGACCGTGCTCGAGAAGAGATCTCCCGTGCCGTGGAACATCGCCCCTACCTTGTCATTCTGGTAAACGTAGAAATCATCATTCTTTTTATCGTATCCCATGACGCCCGTCTTGCCCTCGCTGAGCGAGACGCCTGTGAGCACGCTGATACGCGCGCCGAGGTTCACGACCTTGGAAAGCAGACCTTTGATCCACTCCTCATCGTACACTTCACGGTACTCGGTGTCCGTCATGATGCAGGCTTCAGTGATATTCGGAACTATCATGTCTGCGCACGAGCAGAGCTCCGTGTTCTTGCGGGCATATGCCATGTCAAACGCCGGGTAAAGTTTGCCGTTATCGGCCATGACAGGGTCTACGAATACGAGCTTGTCATCGCCGCTGCCGAACTTTTTGAACAGGTCCTTCATCATATCGATCTGCTCTATGGTGCCCAGATAGCCTGTATAGATGGCGTCGAATTCAACGCCTTCATCCTGCCACTTCTCGCAGATAGGAACGATCTGGTCTGCCAGATCCTTGACCGTAAAGCTCTTAAAAAGAGTATGATTCGAAAGAACTGCGGTTGGAAGAATCACGCATTCGACGCCTAGCGCGGAAATGACCGGAAGCGCGATGGTGATGGAGCACTTTCCTAAGCATGAGATGTCCTGTATCGTAAGAATTCTTTTCATTTTCTCCTCCCCTTTTTATCGTTTGTTGTTGATATCTCTATTCCCTTTTTCGTACGTCTCTAACTATAGCACATTGATGAAATTGTGTTAAGGTCTGTGACTAAATAATTATACATAATGTAAGATATCTTCGTATGGATATGTCCTGAATGATCAGGGAGGTAATTATTGTTATGAGAAAAGAAAGACAAAACAGATTTTTAGTGATGCTGCTCTGCTTCGCCATGGTAATGACCACTATGCTGGCAGGATGCGCCAAGGAAGAAGATCCTGAAGAGCCTGCTCCGGCGCCGAGCAACTCACTTACCGGAGCTACAGCCGAGGAAGGCTATGATGAGGCTGCCGGAGAAAGACGTGTAGCGGCATTCGTAGTAGAGAACGCGCCTGACGCGAGGCCTCAGTGGGGCATGGATGACCCTGAGTACTCGCCTGACATCGTTCTTCAGGGCGAGGTCGAAGGCGGTATAACAAGAATGCTCTGGTTCTACGCGGACTACGAGAAACTGCCTGAGGTCATCGGACCTACAAGAAGCGCCCGTCCTCCGTTCATCAAGTTCTCTGAGTTCTTCGACTCAATCTTCATCCACTGGGGAATGAGCCATTCCAAGGGCGACTATATAGGAGCCAACAAGATCTTCGAATGGCACGGAGTCGACCACATCAACCAGATGACTCTCGATGACCAGGAAGGAATGTACGGAAGAGATGAGACACGCGCTGTCAACGTAGAGCACCGCGGTATCATCTATACTGACAAGGTCCCGGCGACCATCAAGAACGAAGGCATCAGGACCGTTCCTAACGAGTACACAAAGCTCAACTTCAACGTTATAGCGGAGCCTGCAAGTGAAGAAGCCGCTACTCAGATCGGCGTCAAGTATTCGAGCAAGGCGTTTGAGGACTCATACTGGACCTATAACGAAGAGGACGGCATGTATCACACGAGCGATTTCGAAAATGACTTCGCAAGAGACAACCTGATCGTGCTCTTTGATGAGACAGAATACATCACGAAGGAAGACTACCAGGGCGGTGGCGGCGGAAGCGTCACATACTGCGATTACAAGTTTACCGGCGGTGAAGGAAAGCTCTTCAGCAAGGGCACTGTAAAGGATATCAAGTGGCAGAAGACTGAAGACG
The DNA here is from genome assembly GCA_902776285.1 of uncultured Eubacteriales bacterium. Lineage (GTDB taxonomy): Bacteria > Bacillota > Clostridia > Peptostreptococcales > Anaerovoracaceae > Crickella. Next base: position 106,050 of record CACYPK010000002.1, on the reverse strand, counting down.
GCAAGCTTGAACTCATCGATCCTTCGACGGATGCTGAGACAGCTCAGGCCGCTAACGATGAGAACCTGGCAGCCGCCAAAGAGACCGTCAAGGCTGACGAGAACGCTGAATGGCCTGCTTACAACAAGTACACCATCATCTCGCCGGAGCCTGAAGAAGGTCAGGAGCTGACAGATGAAGAGATCCTCGCGAACTCATACGTACTGCAGAACCTCAACAAGGGCAAGTCATGGATCGGCTGGATCTCAAGCAACAACGGCGGTTCGGTAACATACCACTAAGCAGCATTTAATAACACAAATATAAAGGAGCGGTCTGCGTGCAGACCGCTCCTTTGCTTTCCGTTTTGTATGGATCAATAAGTGGCTCTTACCGCCCTCACCTTGCTCCAGGCAGAATAGTACATCTTTCCGCTGACCTTTTTATACGTCCTGATGCGGACATAATACTTTTGTCCCGCTTTCAGCCTTGTCACTTTATAGCCGGTCTTCCGGCAACCTCTGACAGTCAAAGTTCTGGCATTTTTAAAGGTCTTTGTTGTCGCGTACTGTATCTTGTAGCCGTCGGTCTGTACGGGCTGTCCGGCCCATCTGGCAGTGAACCCCTTCTTTTCGCCCTTGACGGATCTGATAGTCGTCCCCTGCGGAACGATCTTGAATGAGATCGACTTGGTCCCGTAGTAAGAACCCTTTCCGCTGATCACGATTGTCGCTGTTCCGACGTTGGTATTGTTCTTATATGTTACCGTGTAATCGCTTTTGATGAAAAGATGCTGGCCGTTTCTGGATACTGTAACACCGGGCTTTTTTGTCTTGCCTGAATACTCATATGATGTTGCCTTCAGCGTTGCTTTCTGATCGTAAATATCGGCAAGCAGGTTATTCATATTGATTATCCCGCTTCCGAAATGGATCGTATCTTCCTTGTTTACGCAGCTTCTTTTCAGCACCGAGCTTATCTGATCGCAGTTGAGGTCCGGATACTTCAATTTCAGAAGCGCTGCGCACGCCGAAACATGCGGGGCCGCCATGGATGTCCCGGAAGAAGTACCGTATCCGCCGCCCGGGACAGTGCTTTTGATATCTCCACCCGGGGCGACTACATCCAGTTTTTGCCCGTAGTTCGAATAGTATTCCACCTTCATCTTCTCATTGATGGATCCGACGGTTATCGCCTGCTCTATATGCGCGGGGCATGCCCCGGAACCGTCGATATCGCGGCCCTCATTGCCCGATGCCGCAACGACGATCTTTCCGTTGTCTATAACACTTTCTACGATAGTATGGACATATGGACTGTGACTGCCGCCAAAGCTAAGATTGATGACCGTCGCTCCGTTGTCGGCAGCGTACAGTATCCCATCGCCGATATCGGAATTGTACCCTTCCCCGTTTTCATCCAAAACTTTTACCGGCATCACGCTTATTTCGTTCATGCCGAGGGTGCAGTCGACGACAGTGCCTGAAACGTGCGTGCCGTGTCCGTCTTCATCATCAGGATCATCATCTTTTCTCACAAAGTCATATCCTGATGTGAGTCTGGAATCGATAAACTGATGACTCGAATCTACGCCTGAATCGACTACCGCGATTATCAGCTGCCCATGGTCGATGGAATTCACATGATCCGCATAGGTATCCGCTCCTATGCATTCGACGCCCCACGAAAGGTGTCCGCTGTCCTGAAGTCCTGATTCACCGGTATCCGTTCCTTCAAGACCCGTACTGACTTTCGCGTCAAATTCGACTGACTCTATCTGATCCCAGCTCTGCAGTTCATCATATGCTTCAGCCGCGTTATCAGCGTTATCGAACTGCATGGTACATAGGCCGTTGTCACCAAAGACTGCCTTTGTCAAACCGCCAAGGCCTGAGCAATCGAACTCCTCGTTATACACTATCAACAGTCTGCTTATCGGACCGCTGTCCGAACGTCCGCTTCTCTTCTTAGCTCCGGAGCGTTCTGCTTCTGACAGCTCAGACGCCTTTATGCAATACTCCGTGTCTCCGCTTGTATGGATGATAACAGGTTCTGTCTGATCTTCCGCATACGTTGCCGCGGAAGGCACCAAAATCAGCACTGATAACAGCGCCGCAGCAAAAAGTATTCTTATGTGCTTACCTGTCCTTTTTTCCGTCATGCTTTTATATCGAGTGCAGATGCACGAACTTCGCTTCTCACTTTTCCATGCGTTCTCTTTATGCCGTCACTCTATGCCGCTTAGGTCAAAGGCGCTGAGCCATTCGTCAGCCTTGCGGCACATTTTCATGATGGTCTCCTCTTCGAACGGGCTGTCAAGTCCTGCGTCCTCGATGAGTTTCGTGAACACTTCGGAACCGCCCATCTTTGTATATGCCATGTAGTGCTTCCAGGCATCATCGTAATCATCCTGTATCATTGCCCAGAATCCGAGCGCGACGGTCTGAGCCAGGCAGTAATCGATATAGTAGAACGGCCTGCTGTAGATGTGATGCTGCCTCTGCCACCCCTCGCCTTCTGAATAGAACGGTATCTCTCCGTCGAGTCTCAGCCAAGGCATGTATATGCCGAGGAGCCTCTTCCACTCAGCGTGGCGCTCCGCCGGAGTCATCTCCGGATGGTCGAATACGCTGTGCTGAAAGTGGTCCACCATAGTGCCGTACGGTATGAACATGAACGACCCGGCAAGGTGACTGTAGCGGAACTTGTCCGCGTCCTTTCCGAAGAAGTCTTCGGTGCTCTTCCACGCGAAGAACTCCATGCTCATCGAGTGGACTTCGCAGCCGTCCAGACTCGGCCAGACTGTATCGACCGGTACGCGGGATCTGTTCGTCCAGTCCGCGAAAGCGTGGCCTGCCTCATGGGTGACGGTCTCGACATCTCCCTGTGTGCCGTTGAAATTGGCAAAGATGAATGGTACTTCATAATCATGTATGGATGTGCAGTAGCCTCCGCCTTCCTTGCCTTCAGTCGAAAGCAGATCCATGAGTTCGCCTTCCCTCATGGTCCTGAAGAACTCGCCTGTCTCCGGAGAGAGCGCGTCATAGAACCTGCCGGCTGTCTCAACGATATAGTCCGCGTCACCCGCAGGCTTCGGATTGCCCGAGCGGAACATAAGCGCGTTGTCGGCAAAGCTGAGAGGATACTGCATTCCAAGTCTCTCCGCCTGCCTTCTTCTGATACCATCTGCCACCGGCACGATATATTTGCGTACTGCCTCACGAAACTTGTCTATGTCGTTCCTGTCATAGCAGTTGCGCTGCATTCTGTAATAACCCAGTTCCACACCGTCCTTGAGCCCCAGCTTCTGACTCATCTCATGACGAATAGCGACAAGTCTGTCATAGTAGTCGTCGAGCTTTGGCTGATTGTCCTTGTACCAGCCGCCCTCAGCCTTCCATGCTTCAAGCCTGGTCTCATCATCAGCGTCGTTCTTGAAAGGTGACAACTGCGATAATGTATAGACCTTGCCGCGGAACGGAATCTGCGCGCTTGCGAGCAGCTTCTCGTATTCCATGACAAGATCGTTCTCCTCCTGAAGGAGAGGGATTATAGATACATCGAAGCACTTGAGTTCGAGCTCCGCGTTCAGAAATACAACTTCGCCGAATTCGGCAGCCAGTTCGCCGCGGAACTTTGAATCGCACAGAGCCCTCGTCCACAGGTCCAGGGACTCCTGGAGCACCGGATATGCCCTGTTCCAGAACAGGACCTCATCATCGTAGAATTTGTCTCTTGTATCTATGGAATGGCGTATCTGAGCCAACGTTGAAACTGACATGATGTGGCGCGACAGAGCGTCCTCACGTACAAACGCGTCCCTTGCTTTTTCGTAGGTCTCAGCCGCCTCGAATTCATTTGTAAGATTGCTGAATTCTTTTTTTAATTCTTCCATATCCGGTCTCGAATACGGGATCTCACTGAACTTGATCATTTCTCTTTCCTGTTTAATGCAAAACTTTACGAATACGAAGTCATTTTACCACAAATGGCCCTTTGCAAAAAAGCTGTGTCTCAGCGTTTTCACAGACTCCCCCGCCGTGACCGGCTGAAGGTTTTTCAAAGCAAAGCAAAAGACCGGGAAGGCCCGGTCTTTGCTATATTAGGATAGTTCAATTCTACGGTATCCGATTACCTGCTGTATACAGACCTCTGAATTATTCAGCGATGTCAGCATACATGAAGTACCAGTATCCGTATGGCGAGTGCCACATACCATCGATCTTAGCGCTCTGCAGCCAGAAGTCGTTGTAGTATGCGACAGGTACGCATCCGGCATCCTCCATGAGGATGTCTTCTGCCTTATGGAGAGCAGCAGATCTCTCAGCGAGGTCTGTAGTCTCTCTTGAAGCCTTCATAGCGGCGTCGAAATCAGGGTTGCTATACTTACCGTCGTTGTTTCCGTTGCCTGTCTCAAGGAGCTCAAGCATGTTGGAAGGGTCGTCATAGTCGCCTACCCAGCCGTTACGAGCTGCCTCGTATTCACCATTACGTCTCATCGGTGTGAAGCTTGCCCACTCTACGATGTCAACCTTGACAGAGAGTCCGAGCTCGCCCCAAGCCTGCTGCAGGTACTCAGCAACAGCCTTGTGATAACCGGAGTCGTTGGTCGAGTATGTGATCTCAGGGAAGCCTTCTCCGTTCGGATATCCGGCCTCTGCCATGAGAGCCTTAGCCTCTTCGAGGTTAGCTTCGAAGTTGTCGTTGTCGATATAAGGCTTTCCGCCGTTTGAGTTATCCATGAACTCTCCGCCTGCAGGATCTGCCCAGCCAGGTCCCATGAAGTTCCCGGCAGCTGTGTATGTTCCCTGCATGATCGTGCCGGCAACATAGTTGCGGTCGATAGCGAGAGACAGAGCCTTACGAACCTTAGCATCCTTGAACTGGTCAAGCTCACAGTTGAGGTTGAGGTAGTAAGTTCCGATGATAGGATCAACGTGGAACTCTTCATTGCCTTCAAGGCTTGGGATCTCTTCTGTAGGAACGTCCTTGATGAAGTCAACTTCACCGTTCTGGTATGCGCTGTAAGCAGCGTTAGCATCCTCGATCAGCATGAACTTGATGGAGTCGAGCTTGATAGCGTCAGCGTTCCAGTAGTTAGGGTTCTTAGCAACTGTGATGTGCGAACCCTGCTCCCACTCGGTCATGTAGAACGGACCATTGGAGATGTAAGTGTCAGGCGATGTTGCCCAAGCGTCACCGTTTGCATCGATCGTAGCCTGCTGTACCGGCATCATTGTAGCGAATGCGGCAAGGCTTCCGAAGTATGTGCAAGGAGCAGAAAGCTCTACAACAAATGTCTTGTCGTCAGGAGCGCTTACAGCAAGTGCGTCCAGGTTGCCAGGGATGGCTTCTGCTGTAACGTTTCCTTCTTCGTCCATTTCTGCAGGTGTTCCGGCAGCTTCCTCGAATCCCTTGATCGGGCCAAGTACTGTTGCAGCGTAAGGAGCAGCAGTCTCAGCGGCTGCGATACGCTTCCAGCTGTAAACGAAGTCGTTTGCAGTCAGGTCGCTTCCGTCAGACCACTTGAGGCCGTCTCTCAGATGGAACGTCCAGGTAAGGCCGTCTTCTGAAACATCATAAGACTCAGCCTGTCCAGGGGCGAGCTGTCCGTTTTCGTCGACGATGAGAAGTCCCTCATAGAGGTGAAGAATGGTGTTGGCACCATCAACAGCGCTGTTGAGTGCAGGGTCAAGAGTTTCAGGGTTAGGTCCGACCTGGACAACCAGCTGCTTGCCTGCATCCGCTGCACCGCTGTCACCGCCGCCTCCGCAAGCGGAGAGAGGAACGATGATCATAGCCATAGCAACGAGAAGGACGATTAACTTTTTCTTCATAATAATTCCTCCATACTAACTAATTTGCTTTTTAGATATGATATTGAACTATCTTTTATCGGCAATATGCATTGCATAGTGCTTAACGGAGTTATTTTACCTTATCAAGGTGGTGGCATGCAACAAAATGTCCGCTTGTCACTTCCTTGAATTCAGGTACTTCGGCCGCGCAGCGCTCGTCCGCGTACGGACATCTTGTGCGGAAGCGGCAGCCGCTCGGCGGGTCGATCGGGCTCGGAACATCGCCTTCAAGTATGATCCTCTTGCTCTTGCGAGCGGTGACCGGGTCAGCGATAGGGATCGCGGATACCAGACTGCGCGTATAAGGATGCATGCTGTGCATGGTAAGCTCATAGCTGTCAGCCAGCTCTACCATCCTGCCCAGATACATAACGACTATCCTGTCCGAAATGTGCTTAACGACCGAGAGGTCATGAGCGATGAACAGATATGTGAGACCCATCTGATCCTGCAGATCCTCAAACATGTTGATGACCTGCGCCTGAATGGATACGTCAAGGGCCGAGATCGGCTCGTCGCAGACGATGAACTCAGGATCTACCGCGAGGGCTCTCGCGATACCGACACGCTGTCTCTGTCCGCCCGAGAATTCGTGCGGGTAGCGGTTCGCATGCTCGGAATTCAGTCCTACTCTCTCAAGAAGGCCGATGATCCTGTCGTATCTTTCCTGCTTGTTTGAGCAGAGATTGTGGATGTCGATAGGCTCTCCTACGATGTCTCCTACCGTCATTCTAGGGTCCAGGCTTGCGTAAGGATCCTGGAATACGATCTGCATCTTCTTGCGGTAAGGAAGCATGTTGACCGCGATCTTATTCTCCTTATCGAACAGAACGTTGCCGTCATAAATGATCTTGCCGTCCGTAGGTTCATGGAGTCTCAGTATGGTCCTGCCTGCCGTGGTCTTGCCGCAGCCCGACTCTCCTACCATTCCGAGGGTCTCTCCCCTTTTGATGCCGAACGTCAGGTCATCGAGGGCCTGAACGACTTTCTTGTTCTTGCCGAAACCGCCGCCTTTGATAGGGAAATGCTTCTGCAGATGTTCAACTTCTAACAGATAATTACTCATCCGCGGCCTCCTTTCCTGTCGCTGCCGCAGCTTCTGCTTCAGCCTTCTGATTTAACCAGCACTGTGTATAGTGCACGTCGCTGAAGAATGTGACCGGCGGCATCTCCCTGAGGCAGATCTTCATGCAGTTGTCGCATCTTGGGGCGAACGGGCATCCTGCCGGCGGATTGAGCATGTCTACCGGTGTTCCCTCGATAGGGACCAGTCTCTCGTGATCCTTAGCATCGAGCCTCGGGATGCTCTTGATGAGTCCCTTTGTGTACTCATGCTTCGGATTGTAGAAGATGTCATCCGTCGTGCCGTATTCTACGATACGGCCGGCGTACATTACCGCGATCTTTTCGCACATGCTGGCTACGATGCCGAGGTCGTGCGTGATCATTATGATGGCCATTCCAAGCTTCTCACGCAGCTCCATCATGAGTTCGAGGATCTGCGCCTGTATCGTAACGTCGAGCGCCGTCGTAGGTTCGTCGGCGATCAGCAGCTTAGGCTCGCAGGCGAGCGCTATGGCGATCATTACACGCTGACGCATTCCGCCTGAAAGCTCGTGCGGATACTGTTTGAGTCTCTTTTCAGGCTCATTGATACCTACAAGAGTCAGCAGCTCGATAGCGCGCTCTCTGGCTTCTTCTTTACTCTTATCAGTGTGAAGTTTGATAACTTCTTCGATCTGATTTCCTACTGTGTATACAGGGTTGAGCGATGTCATCGGGTCCTGAAAGATTATGGAAACCTCGTTTCCTCTGATCTCACGGAACTCGGTCTCTGTAAGGTCATTGATGTGATGACCGTTGAAGTCGATGGTTCCTCCGATGAGCTTGCCCGGATATGCCGTGAGTCCCATCAGGCTGTAAGCCGTTACGGACTTGCCCGAGCCTGACTCTCCTACGATTCCCAGTACTTCGCCCTCTTTCATTTTGAACGATACGTCGTTCAGCGCCTTTACCTCGCCTGCCGGAGTGAAGAACGAAAGACGCTCATGCTCGATATCTACAAGATATTTCTTGTCTGTTTCCTGTGACATGACGCTTCCTCCTTTCTAGTTCTTCAGCTTAGGGTCGAAGGCGTCTCTGAGACCGTCGCCGAGCAGGTTGAAGCTCAGAATGATCAGAGAGATGACGATCGACGGTATAAAGAGCAGATGCGGGTATGTATTGATGCCGTTGATGGCCTCACTCGCGAGGCTTCCCAATGAAGGCATAGGTACCGCTACTCCGAGTCCGAGGAAGGACAGGAAGCTCTCCGTAAAGATCGATGACGGGATCTGCAGTGTCGTGATAACGATCAGCGTTCCTATGCAGTTGGTCAGCAGGTGCTTCTTGATGATGCGTCCGCTTGACGCGCCGAGGGCCTTGGCAGCCGTAACGTACTCGCTCTCCTTCAGCTGCAGGATCTGCGACCTTACCATACGCGCCATTCCTACCCAGTACAGCAGCGCGAATACAACGAAGATACTGACCAGATTCTCGCCCATGACGCCCAGCCAATGGAATCCCTTGACTTGCGCCAGGGCTTTGAGTGGCGCCTTAAAGGCGAATGACAGAAGTACGATCAGCAGGATGTCCGGTATCGTATAGATGATATCTACGATACGCATCATCACAAGGTCGACCCATCCTCCGGCGAACGCGGCGATGGATCCGTATATGGAACCGATGATCAGGATGATGACCGCAGCCACCATTCCTACCAGCAGTGAGATGCGGCTTCCCATCATCACGCGGATCGCGTAGTCACGGCCCATCTTGTCTGTGCCGAAGATGTGCGGGAATAAATGCTCGCCCGCGTCTATCCTGGCCTGTTCTCCCGCAGAGAACTCGAACGGCTTCATGTTGTTCGCGCCCTGGATCTGCTCGCTGTAGGTGTACGGATAGAACGACGGCACTATAAACGCGAATATCATGATGATAATGATGACCATGAGGCATGTCATAGCCACCTTGTTTTTGCGGAGTCTCCTTGCGCCATCGCGCCAGAAGCCCACGCTCTCTCTCATCACGACAAGGCTTTCTTTTTCTTCATTTGTTGCCGGCATGAAGTCTTCCGGATCGAAAAGCCTCTGAAGGCTCAGCGGATTTTTAGTAGTCATTGTCTCCACCTCCCCTTACTTAAGCTTGATCCTAGGGTCGACGATCGTGTAGATGATGTCGACGACCAGCAGCATTATTACCATGAACACCGCGAGGAATATCGTGGTGCCCATGATCATGGTATAGTCACGTCCGTTGATGGCCTTGATGAACTCTCCGCCCAGACCCGGGATGGTAAAGATTTTCTCTACGATGAAGCTTCCCACCAGCGTGTAAGCAATCATAGGTCCCAGGTATGTGATCACCGGAAGGATCGCGTTACGAAGGGCGTGCTTAAAGAGAGAGACTCTCTGGGAAAGGCCCTTTGCCCTGGCTGTTCTCATGTAGTCCTGTCCGAGCACATCGAGCATGGACGATCTCATCAGCCTCGTGATATATGATGTCGGATACGCCGCCAGGGCGAATACCGGCATTATATAGTGCTTAGGCGTATTCAGTCCGAGTGTCGGAAGCCAGCCGAGCTTTACTCCGAAGAAGTACATCAGCACCGTGCAGATAACGAAACTCGGCACCGCGATTCCCAGCGTCGCCAGTACGCTCAAAATGCTGTCCACTGCGGTGCCGCGCTTATACGCGGCTACAACTCCCAGCGGTATGCCCAGCAGAAGCGATACAAGTACCGCGACTCCTCCGACTCTTGCCGATACCGGGAACTTTGTCGCGATAATGCCCGACACGGTACGGCCTCTCTGTTTGAGGCTCAGTCCGAAGTCCCCGTGGCACGCGTCTTTCAGATACGTGACATAACGTTCAAAAAATGGTTTGTCCAGCCCGTACTTGGCTTCAAGCGCGGCCGTAGCCGCGGGGCTGATGGCCTTCTCCGAAAGGAACGGTCCTCCAGGGACCATGTTCATCAGGCAGAAGGTGATCGTCGCTACCGCCCATATCGTTACTATGGCCAGCAGGACTCGTTTCACAAGATATTTACCCATGAAACCTCCCTCAGTGCGTTTTAGATAAAGTATTTCGAATAGTTTTATAACAGTATTTGTTGTTATATCAATGTTTTCTTAAGCTATTTTATGGTCTTGACACAATAATATCATGGAACAGCGCCGCCATCTGTCTGTGCCCTTCTTCGGACAGATGAGTGCAGTCAGGCGAGACTTCTATCCCCGACGTGGCGTCAGCGAACCTCGTCCTGTGCTTCTCCGCTATTTTTCCGTATAACGGCCCGATATCGACCGACTTCTGTACAGACTCAGGCGTCAGTTCGAAGGCAAACGGTGACTTCGCGTAATCATCCTGTATCGCCGCCGGAGCCGCGACTATTATCTCAGGCACGTAGCCCTGAAGTCCCGGCGCTTCTTCTTCGACTATCCTGACAAGTGTTTCCATGCCGCCCGCGATGTCTTCGGCTGAAAGATCCAGGCTGGCGTTGCAATCGTTGGTGCCAAGCATGATGATGATGTAGTCTACCGGCTTATGGGTACCGAGACACGCGATAAAACTGCTGGTACCGTTCTTCCATGCCGCGTCCGGCCTGTCGTAGGCAGTTGTCCTGCCGTTCAGGCCTTCGGGGATCACCTCGTAACGGTCTCCCAGCATGCTGCCCAGGATAGTCGTCCAGCGCTTTTCATAAGGGTACCGTCCGCCCGTATACGGATCGTAGCCGTAGGTGTTGGAATCACCGTAGCAGAGCACGGATATCTTATCGTGCGACGCGTCCTTGGTGAGCGCTTTGTCGAGATCGGCCATGAGGTGGCCGTAGTCCTCAAACACTATGCCCTTCATGCCGAATTTCTTTGCCATGGCGATGTTTTGCGGCACGTCGTCGATAAACAGGCACTCCTCAGGAACAAGTCCGTACTTGTCAAAGAGCATCTTGTAAATACCCGGATCCGGCTTGATCATGTGAACATCGCACGACCAGACGCCGCCGTCCATGTGCTCCGTGAACGCGAAGGCTTCATGGTTGGAGTTGATCACATGCTCTGACATATTGGAGAGGAAGTACACGCTGTATCCGTTCTCCTTCAGGAGATCGATGAGCGGAACAGGCCAGTTCTTCTTCTTGACGCATTCGCCTACCCTGTCAAATGCCTCGCTGATCTCGGCTCTGAGTTCCGGAGCTTCACTTATGAATAACTCAAGGATCTCCTCTTCGCTCAGAATGGCCTTGTCCAGTTCCTCCCAGTGACCTGTTCCGTATACCGCGTACGCTATCCGGTCAGCCGTCTCTTCATCGAACATCGATCTCAGCCAGCCGAAAGGCTCAAAGCCTATCAGCACCATGCCTATGTCAAATACTATGTTTCTTATCATGTCCTGTCTCCGTAAACCTCTTGTGTCCCGGTTGCCTTATATGCGTCCGGTTTTTTCAGCCAGTTCTCTGAGCCATGCCGCCCGCGCTTCCGCGTCCGGATATGCGTCTTCTATCGAATCGCCGTCGACCTTCCAGTTCCAGTTGCCCTCTGCGATTCCGGGTACGTTCATGCGGGCCTCATTGCCCAGCAGGAACACGTCCTGCAGCTGCATCATGGCCAGCGAGGCCTTGCTTTCATAGATCTGCTTTATGATATCGAGCGCCTCGGTCTCGCATACCGTTCTGAGCTTCTCTTCATCAGCGGTTTTGTTCGCGCTTTTTTCCGGCTCTTTGTCCTTCTCGGCCTTTGTCTGCATGAGCCATCCCATGAGCGTCTCGTTGTCGTGAGTGCCGGTGTAGAACGCGCGGTTCTCTGTTTTCTCAGGCTCCTCTTTATTCAGTTTGATCATATCATTCGCGCTGAACTGCCAGATGTCCATGCCCGGCAGTCCTGTCAGCTTCAGAAGGTTCTTTACTCCGTCATCCAGGAACCCGAGATCTTCCATCAGGAGCTTCATGCCGAAGCCTTCGGACCTGAGCATTTCCTTTATGGCCGCGATGAATCCGAGACCGGCGCTGTGCTGCCAGGATCCGTCCTTTGGCTTGCCGTCGTCCGGAATCGCGAAGTATTCGGAAAGACCTCTGAAGTGGTCGAATCTGAGTATATCGAACCTTTCCGCGCACTGTCTTACGCGCCTGAGCCACCAGCCGTAACCGTCAGCCTTAAGGGCGTCCCAGTCGTAGAGCGGATTGCCCCAGTCCTGACCTTCCTTGGTGAACAGATCAGGCGGTACTCCCGCGTGGACTTTCTTTCTGCCGTCCTCGTCTATCCTGAAGATACCCTTGTTTGCCCACACGTCAGCCGAGTCGGACGCCATATACATAGGCAGATCGCCCATCATGAGCACGCCCTTTGAATTCGCGTAAGCTTTGAGATCTTCCCACTGGGCACAGAACCAATATTGCTCTTCCGCGAGTTTTCTGGCCTTCTTTTTCTGCTCCGTGCTGAGCGAGGCCAGGAATGCCGCGGCGTCAGCGTTCTTGTCTTTGTCAGGCCACCCATACCACGGCTTTTTGCCGTTGGCTTCCTTTAGCAGGCTGTATGCCAGATAGTCATACAGCCAGTAACTGTTCTTTTCTACGAACGGCGCGAATCCGTCTTCCGGCGGGATCTCATCCGGATCGATGAAAGCGGACTCACCGGCAAAAGCGGCGTAGCTGCTGTATGGCGAACTCCCAAGCCCCGCCGGATTCAGCGGCAGGACCTGCCAGATGCTGAAACCCGCGGACGAGATATAGTCGACGAAATCCCTCGCGCCCTTCCCGAGCCTGCGGCCCGGGAGCGAGCTTATGTGACAGATGACTCCGGCTCTCCTGCCGAGGCCTTCCGGCTGCGGCCTTTCATCTCTGAGGCTTATCACCATCACGGATAGCTCTTCCATCCTGATCTTTTTGAGACTGCCCTTTTCATCTACAGGCATCACGGTCGATGTCAGGAGTTCGAACGCGTAGCCGCACTTCAGCTCATCGAAACCGCTGATGTCTGCCTCAGCAGGACTGTAACTCCTGTTTGCCAGCACGAGAATTGTTTCCTCTGTGCCCGCGGCGTCCTTTCCGCTTCTGGTGAACGCGAAAATGTCTTCGCTGAGTCCGTGCTTACCGGAAAGATGCCTGTAGTCTCCGCTCTTCAGAGCCGGATGTTCATCGTAGATGAGTCCGAGCATCCTGTAGTGATATCCGAGGTCGAGATTCTCGAACCCCCAAGGATATCCGCTCCTGTTTTCCGGGTCCCTGCCGCCCATCAGACCGGCTTCATCGCCGTAGTAGACGCACGGCACTCCCGGCAGGCAGTACTGCAGCGTGGAGAGCATCCTTACCTTTCGGGTCGCGGACTTATAATCCTGCTCTCCCGCCATCATGGTCATGATGCGTTCCCTGTCGTGGCTGCCTATAAGGTTGAGCGCGCCATAAAAATTCTCCTGCGGATAGTTCTCGGCAAGGCTCATCAGCTTGTCGGAAGCTCTTCTCGCGCTTATGGTGTAGTTGACGTAGTCAAGGAGTATGTCCCTCAGCGGATAGTGCATGGTAGCGTCGAGCTCGTCGCCCATGAAGTACCTGCGCCTCTCCCCGTAACTTATCTTGTTGCTGGCATCTTCCCAGACCTCGCCTATCAGAATGGCTTCGGGGTCTGTCGCTTTTATCCTGGCCCGCGTTTCGGCTATGAAAGAGTCAGGGAGCTCATCTGCCACATCCAGCCTCCAGCCGGAAGCGCCCATCTTAAGCCAGTGAGCGACGACGCCGTCTTCTCCCAGCATGAAATCCCTGTAACTCCCGTTTTCCTCGATCACCTCAGGCAGGTCCTCTACGCCCCACCATGTCCTGTATCCGTAAGGCTCGTTCTCGTCGAACTTGTACCAGCTGCGGTAAGGAGAATCCTCATTGCCGTAAGCGCCTTTGCCTTCAGCGCCCGGGTAATTGCCGTATCTGTCAAAATAGATGCTGTCCGATCCCGTATGACTGAAAACGCCGTCGAGGATTATGCGTATGCCCCTCTTGCGGGCTTCTTCAGCCAGACTCACGAAGTCTTCATCAGTTCCCAGGGCAGGTTCTATATGCATGTAGTCGGCCGTATCATAGCGGTGGTTGGACGTTGCCTCAAACACCGGGTTCAGATAGATGCCGGTGACTCCGAGAGACCTCAGGTAATCGAGCTTCTCTTCGATGCCTTTGAGGCTGCCGCCGTACATAGGCCATTCAGCGATGCTCGAGCCCTCACCGCGCACATAGTAAGCGGGCTTTGTCCAGTCATCCTCGATGACGCGCTTCGTATCCTTGCGTCTGCCGTTGACCCTTTTGACAGCCTCCTTACATCTTTCGCGCCAACCCTTGTCACGGGCGAATCTGTCCGGGAATATCTGGTAGATGATACCGTCCTTGTACCACTCCGGTACTTCCGCCCTTTTGAATACGGTTATCTGGAAGCGGTGCGGGTCATTGTAATAAACTCTGCCCTCTCCGCCCAGATCATCTGAATTGTTTCCGTAATAAAAGACCTGCCTCTCATCCTCGCGTTCGATCTCTATCTCGAATGCGTACCAGAGCAGGCAGCCCCCATCCGGAACGGCGATCTCCGCAGTGAACCTGCCGGCGCCGTTGTCTTTCATTTCGATGAACTGCGGATTAGTTTCCTCATCGCGCCAAAGCATCAGCTGGACGCTCTCCGGATGTTCATCTTCCATATAAAGCGAAAGAGAGACTTTCGTCCCTGCTTCCGCAGCCCCGAAGGGCTCTCTGTATTGTTTTTGTCTTGAATCGTGAAGTATTTTCATTTGTTTTTACAGCAGGCCTGCGTACAGGTCGCGGTATTTCGCGGCTGATTCCTCCCATCCGTAATGCATGCCCATAGCGTTGTTTTGCAGTTCTTTCCACGTATCCTTCTGGTCATTCCAGAGACCCAGCGCCAGATCGACGGCGCTGCGCAGCCCGTTGGCGTCAAAGTCCTTGAACGAGAATCCGTTGGCAAGGTTTCCGACATCCCAGTAGCCCGATACAGTATCTTTCAGTCCGCCGGTCTCTCTTACGAGAGGCAGCGTGCCGTAGCGCATGGCTATCATCTGGGCAAGTCCGCAAGGCTCGAATTCCGATGGCATCAGGAACACGTCAGCGCCCGCGTAGAATCTCCTCGATAGCTTCTCGTCAAATGTGATCCTTGCCGCGAATCTGCTCTGATTGTGATATGCGAAGTCCGCGATCGCGTGCTCGTAGAGGTAGTCGCCCGTCCCCAGAACGGCGAGCTGCATCCTGCGCTCCCTGAATTCAGGCAGGAGCTCAGCGAGGAGGTTCGCGCCCTTCTGAGTAGTCAGACGGCTGACCATCGCGAACAGCGGAATGTCAGGATCTTCTTCAAGCCCCAGCTCTCTCTGAAGAGCCAGCTTGTTCTGCACCTTCTTCTCGATGCATTTCGGACCGTAATTGACCGCTAAGGCCTTGTCTTTCTCAGGGTCGAAGTTCTTGCGGTCTATGCCGTTCAGAATGCCGCTGAGTTTATATCTCCTGGACTGGAACAGCCCCTCCAGACCCTCGCCATACGCTGCTGTACATATTTCTCCGGCGTAAGTCGGACTGACTGTCGTAACAGCGTCCGAGTATATGACCGCGCCCTGAAGGAAGTTGAACCCGTCATTATGGTTCATCTGTCCTTCAGCAGGCGTGCCGTGCAATCCGCAGATATCTCCGCTCACGTACATGCTGTACTGACCCTGGAACTTCAGATTGTGGATCGTGAAGACCGTCTTGATAGGGTCATACAGCGGATCTCCGTTATATAACTCTCTGAGGTATACGGGTACCAGAGCGGTGTGCCAGTCGTTGACATGGATGATGTCCGGCCTGAAGTTTTTCGCGAAATATCTCACTGCCTCGAGCAAGGCCTTCGAGAAGAAGGCGACCCTCTCAGCGTCGTCGAATTCGCCGTATACCTGACTGCGCTTGAAGTAGTACTCATTGTCGAGGAAGTAGTACATGACGCCGCCCTTCATCAGTGTGTAGAGCCCGCAGTACTGGCTTCTCCAGCCGAGCTGCACTTCAAAATTGGTCACATATTTCATTTTGCTCCTGTATTCCTCAGGTATCGAACTGAGGAGCGGGAGTATGACTCTGCAGTCGAATTCGTCGTTTTTAAGATGCGACGGAAGCGCGCCCGCAACATCTCCGAGGCCGCCGGTCTTTATAAAAGGCGTAGCCTCGAACGCCGCGAAAAGAATGTTTTTCTTAGCCATGACCTTTCCCCGTTTTTCTTAGATCGACTGATTCTTGCCGATGATGACCGGTTCTCTTTCTCCTCCGTAGATCTTGACGCCCGGATTTATGGTGACGTACTTGTCAGCGATCACGTTGTCAAGGACTGCGCCCTCGCCTATCGTGCCGTGCATCATTATCACGGAATTCCTGACCACAGCGCCCTTTGCAATGTGGCAGCTTCTGAAGATAACGCTGTTCTCTACCCTGCCCTCGACGCGGCAGCCCGCCGATATGACGGAGTTGCGCACGTCAGCGTCAGCATAGTGGAACACCGGAGCCTCATCCTGAGCCTTGGTATAGATCAGTCTTTCAGGATTGCAGAACACTTCGTTGCGGATATCGTAGTCCGTCATGGCCTGATTGACCTTGAGGAACTCCCACGGATTCTTGATCTTTCCGAGGTATCCCCTGAATTCGAACGTTCCGATATTCATGGTATCCATGTTGTCGCGGATGACGTCTATCATGTCCCTGTATTCGAGAGCCGAATACCAGTTCATGAACTCTACCATGTACGGTCTGTTGATGATGAACACGTCCGCGAAATAGTTGGACCATCCGTTGCTCTCAGTGCTGATGGCGCTTACCTTGCCGTCTTCCTGTATGTCAAGGAAGTAGCCCTGGAATTCCTCTCCCCTCGGCACCTTCTTGTAAACCATGGTTATAGGCCTGCCGGATTCAGCGTGAGCCTTGATGAGGGGCTCATAGTCCATGTTGCAGACGTCGCTGCTTCCCGACATGACGACGAAATCCGCGTCATCTTTGATGAAATAATGCCTGCACATCAGCAGATCTCTCAGGAGAAATCTGCTGCCCGATTTCTGCATTCCGTATATGGAACCCGGCATGACGAAGAGCCCGCCCTTCTTGCGCGCGAGCGACCATGGATTTCCGACGCCGATGTGATCGATCAGGGATCCCGAATCGGTCGGCGCAATGACGCCTACAGTAGTGATGCCCGCGTTTGCCATGTTGGAAAGCGCGAAGTCGATGAGTCTGTATCTGCCTCCGTAAGGGAGCGATGCCAGAGACCTGTTATTGAGCAGCGCGCCGAATTCAGTGCTGCCGTAGTTTGCGGAAATAAGTCCTATAGTCTTCATATCCATTTCCTCCTTTCCTATATCGACAGCTTGGTCTCGCCGAATACCTGGATATCTCCTTCGGCGTCACCAATAACGGTATTGTCCTCGACTACAGCGCCTTCGTTTATGATCGCCCTGGTGATGCGGCAGTTGCGCCCTACCAAAGCGTTAGGCAGGATTATGGAATCCTCGATGACCGTGCCGTCGAGCACGACCGATCCCGAGCCGAGAATGGAGTGCTTTATGCTGCCGTAACACGTGCAGCCGTTGCATATGAGGGAGTTGCGGATATTGGCCTCGCGTCCCAGATACTGCGGTGGGAATACGTTGGAGTTGGAGAAGACCTTCATGTCACCGCTGAATACGTTGATGTTCTCGACGTTGTCCATCAGGTCCATCTGGCTGTCGTAGTAGCTCTGAACGGTCCCGACGTCTCTCCAGTAGCCCGCGAATCTGTAGACAGTGAGTTTTCTGCCTTCCGCGAGGAGCTTCGGAATGATATCGTTACCGAAGTCGTGCGAGGATTCCTTGTTTTCATGATCCTCGAGCAGCGCCCTGCGCAGCACGTCCCACTTGAAAATATAGATGCCCATTGAGGCGAGATTGCTGTCCGGTTCCTTCGGCTTTTCGGAGAATTTCACTATATTGCCCGCGTCGTCCGCCGTCATGATGCCGAAGCGGCTGGCCTCTTCCCAAGGTACCTCAATGACGGATACCGTAAGGTCGGAGTTATTCGCCTCGTGCTCTTCGAGCATCAGGTTGTAATTCATCTTATAGATATGGTCGCCTGAAAGGATGAGAACGTTCTCAGGGCTATACATGTCTATGAAGTCGATATTGTGAAAGATCGCGTCAGCCGTGCCCTCATACCACTCTCCGCCGCTCTTTCCGGCATACGGAGGAAGTATATGCACTCCGCCGTCAGGAACGTCCATGTCCCATGATTCGCCCGTGCCGACATAGCGGTTGAGCACCAGCGGCTTGTACTGTACCAGGATACCAACTGTATCGATGCCCGAGTTGACACAGTTGGAAAGACCGAAGTCTATTATGCGGTACTTGCCCCCGAACGACACAGCCGGCTTGGCAATGTTGTTCGTCAGGCTGTAGAGTCTGCTTCCCTGACCTCCGGCCAGGAGCATCGCCAGCATTTTTTTCTTTTTCATCCTTTATCAGCCTCCCGTTGAAATGTTTGAAATAATTTATATGTTCCAGATATCTTTTGCGTATTCTGCGATCGTGCGGTCGCTTGAGAAGAACGAGGAGTTCGCGATATTGGCAAGCGACATGCGTGCCCAGTGCTCCTTGTCTTCGTACGTCTTGTCCATCCACTCCCATGCCTTTACATATGAGTCGAAGTCGCCGAGCACGAAGTACTCGTCATTGCTCCTCAGCAGAGCGTCGTAAATGCCCCAGAAGTCGTAGTCACTGCGCAGGAATGTTCCGTCGACGAGCTGGCTGGTCATGCGCCTGAGCCTTGGGTCAGCGTCGATGCAGTTCTGAGCGTAATAGCCGCCGTGCCTGTAGAAATTATCTGTCTCTTCAGATGAGTAGCCGAAGATGCAGATGTTGTCCATGCCGGCGAGCTGGCTGATCTCAACATTCGCGCCGTCCATCGTTCCGAGGGTAACGGCTCCGTTCATCATGAACTTCATGTTGCCCGTTCCGCTGGCCTCCTTGCCCGCGGTGGAGATCTGCTCGCTTATGTCAGCGGCAGGATATATGAGCTGCGCGTTGGATACACGGAAGTTCTCTATGAACACTACCTTGATGCGCTTGCTCACGACCGGATCCGAATTGATCATGTCAGCCAGGCTGTTGATGAACTTGATGACTTCCTTCGCGAAAGCGTAGCCCTGAGCGGCCTTGCCCGCGAATATGAACGTGTAGTTCTGTATCGGCAGATCCGGGTTCTCTTTAAGTCTGTTATAAAGATCGAGGATCTTGAAGCCGTTCAGCAGCTGCCTCTTGTAGGCGTGGATACGCTTCACCTGTACGTCGAATACGGAGTCAGGGTCTACCTCGATCTCCATCTTTTCCTTGATGTAAGCGGCAAGTCTCAGCTTGTTCTCTCTCTTGACGGCCATGAGCTCGTCAAGGAAAGCGCTGTCGCTCGCGTATTCCTCAAGTTTCTTGATCTGATCGAAGTCAACCTGCCAGTCGGTACCGATCGTCTTGTCTATCAGCGAGGCAAGCCCCGGGTTCGACTGCATCATGAACCTTCTGTGGCTGATACCGTTCGTCTTGTTGTTGAACTTCTGCGGCTGGAGCCCGTAGAACTTTTTGAATACTGTCTTGGTAAGGATATCGCTGTGAAGGGCCGATACTCCGTTCACGGAGTGGCTTCCGACAACGGACAGATTAGCCATCTTTACCTCGTTGTCCCAGAGAGGTGAAGTCCCGCGGCTCACCGAGTGCCAGTCATCGATTTCCGTAGGAAGGCTTGCCTGCCAGCGCCTGTTGATCTCGTCGATGATCATGTAGATACGCGGCAGAAGCTGCTGGAAGTAAGGGATGCCCCATTTCTCAAGAGCTTCAGGCAGTACGGTGTGGTTTGTGAACGATATGGTCTTTCTGGTGATATCCCATGCGTCCGCCCATTCCAGACCCTCTTCATCAATGAGCACTCTCATGAGTTCAGGGATGCACATGGTAGGATGCGTATCGTTGATATGGATCTGTATCCTGTCAGGCAGCTTGTCCCACTCGCCGGTCCCGTAGCGCGACTTGTACTCGTTGATTATCATGCCGATGCCGGCTGCGACCAGGAAGTACTCCTGCCTCAGACGGAGCTGCTTGCCTATTCCGTTTGTATCATCCGGATAGAGAATGCTTGTGATGGCCTCTATCTCACTGCGGTCCTTCATCGCCTCGCTGTAATTTCCCGCGTTGAAGGCTTCCATGTCGATGGTATCGTGTACAGGCTGCGCGTCCCAAAGGTGGAGGGTGTTGATGGTCTGTCCGCCGAATCCGATGATAGGCACGTCATAAGGCACCGCCCTGATGGTGGTATAGTCGACATGCTTGTATTCCATCACTCCGTCCTTGAGCGATCTTTCGACCTTGCCGCCGAACTTGACCATTACGGAGTCGTAAGGCTTGGCATGCTCCCAGACGTAGCCTTCATCGAGCCACGCGTCAGGAAGTTCTATCTGGTAGCCGCTCTCTATCTTCTGTCTGAAGAGTCCGAACTTATACCTTAGGCCCATGCCGTCGCCCTTGATGCCCAGCGCCGCCATCGAGTCGAGGAAGCAGGCTGCCAGTCTTCCGAGGCCGCCGTTTCCGAGGCCCGGATCAGGCTCTGTATCGAGCACCTTATTGAGATCCTTTCCATAGTCTGCAAAGGCTTCCTTTGCCTCGTCCAGGATGCCGAGGTTGAGGAGATAGTTCTCCATCAGCTTTCCGATAAGAAACTCCATCGAAAAGTAATATACCCTCTTGTCTTCTTTCTTCTTTTTCTGAGCCGACAGTATCTCTACCGCATTGGCTCTCTCATTTGCCTCTTGTTCCACGAGCCTCGCCAGAACGGCGAACTTGTCTCTGTCATCTGTCAGATGTTCAGGGTCTCTTCTGAACATCGCGTTAGCCAAACGTTTGTATTCTGTCTTGAAATCGTCCTTGTTTCTAATCATCTAGTCTTATTTTGCCTTTCTTTTTATTTCTTTCTCAGGTCTCTTCCTGAATATCGCGCCGCCCACTACCGGCATCTTTACTTTTATGGAGTAAGGCATGCCGTGCGCAGGTTTCTTTCTGGCGCGTATCTGGCGGGTGTTCACCCTGCCGCTCCCGGCGTATTTCACATCGTCGGAATTGATTATCTCTTTATAGTATCCCGGTTCAGGTACTCCGATATCAAATTCATCGAAGGCCTTCACGCCCATGTTGACCGCGCAGATCAGGAGTTCTCCCTCTTCATTCTTTGAAGGAGCCCTGCCGCGTCTCAGATATGTGAGCACGTTCTGCTGCCTGTCGTCCGGGTCTATCCAGGTGAAGCCGTCCCAGCTGTTATCTATCGACCACAGCGCGGGATGCTCCGTGTATATATGGTTCAGATCTCTTATGAAGATCTGGAACTTTTCGTGATTCTCATAGCCAAGCAGGAACCATTCAAGAGGTTCATACTCACGCCATTCAATGAACTGCGCTATCTCATGTCCCATGAAGTTGAGCTTCTTGCCCGGGTGAGTCATCTGGTAGATCGCCAGAAGCCTGTCGCCGGCGAACTGTCTCCATATGTCTCCCGGCATGCGGCCTATAAGGCTCTTCTTGCCATGCACCACTTCATCGTGCGAGAGCGGCAGTATGTAGTTTTCGCTGTACGCGTACGCCATGGAGAATGTCAGCTTATTATGGTTTCCCTCTCTCCATGGGAAGTCTGTCGACATGTACTCGAGGGTATCATTCATCCAGCCCATGTTCCACTTGTAGTGGAAACCCAGACCGCCGTCTTTAGGAGGCTTGGTCACAAGCGGCCATGCCGAGCTTTCCTCCGCGATAGTGACCGCTCCCTTAAGGTTGGTCCCTACCATGTAGTTGAACTCCTTCAGGAATTCGATCGCGTCCAGGTCGCCTTCTCCGCCGTATTTGTTGAACCTCATCTTTGACTTGTCGCTGATACCGAAATTCAGGTACAGCATGCTTGATACGCCGTCTACCCTCAGGCCGTCGGCGTGGTATTCTTCAAGCCAGTACATAGCGTTTGACAGCAGGAAGCTCCTTACCTGAGGCCTGCTGAAGTCGAATTTGTACGTGCCCCAGTCAGGATGGATTATGCTCTCGTAGAGTTTGTCTCCATTGAAGTCTCTCAGGCCCTGATCATCCGGACAGAAGTGCCCCGGGACCCAGTCCAGTATTACTCCTATGCCTGCATTGTGGAACGATTCGATAAGGTACTTGAGATCGTGAGGTGAGCCGTACCTGGATGTAGGAGCATAGAAACCCGTCACCTGGTAGCCCCACGAAGCATCGAGCGGATGCTCCATCACCGGCAGAAACTCCACGTGTGTGTATCCCATGTCCTTGACATAAGGCACAAGCATATCCGCGAGTTCTCTGTACGTATAGTATTCATCCTCGCCTTCAGGGCACTTCCACGAACCCAGATGGCACTCGTAGATGTTCATAGGAGAAGTGAACGTATCCTTCTTTCCCCTGTCTTCCATCCATTTCGAGTCCTTCCACTCGTAGAAGAGCTCGGTCACAATCGAGTCCGTACCCGGTCTCTTGACGTTCATGAACGCGAACGGATCGGCCTTGGATAAGTGCTTACCGTTTGCCGTCTCGATCTCGTACTTATAATGGTCACCGGCCTTGGCGCCCGGCACAAAGCATGTCCAGACCCCGGTATCGCCTATGTGCTCCATAACGGACGACGCGTCCCAGCCGTTGAAGTCCCCGGTCACGCTGACCGATCTTACATCCGGCGCCCACAGCGTGAACTGTACACCTCCGTCCTCTATATGCGCGCCGAAAGTACGGTAGGCGTGATAGAGTTTGCCGGTGTTGTAAAGATACAGTAGCTCATTTGTGAGCTTATCGCTTGTCTTGCTCATTGTCGCTCCCTTTTGTCTAAATCTCTACATCGTAATCTATCGGACGTGCTTCAGGATAGAATCCCGCTCTGTAGTCCGAGATCGAAAGCTTCTTGATCATCGTTATGGCCGCAATGTACAGAAGTACTACAAAGATCAGCAGCGGAATAGTTCCGTTCTGTCCGAGGAACGCGAATGTATCATACGTTCCGTGGATCGCCATCGGCACCAGAAGTGCAAGAATCGTGTACATCACTGATGCTCCGCTGTTGCCCAGAATGCTGGCCTTTTTGGAGTATGAATAAATGGCTCCCATGAAGGCGCCGCAGAACGCATGCAGCGGGATCGCCGTGAACGCTCTCACGACCGCCGTCTCCATGCCGTACATGGCGACATACATGACGTTCTCATAGATCGCGAAGCCGACAGCCGCGGTCAGTCCGTAGACTACGCCGTCAAAGCGGTAATTGAACGCTCTGTTATTCCATGATGCCAGCCTCATAGCCAGGAATTTCACCGTCTCCTCCACGAGCGCAGCCATGCAGAACGATGTCTGCAGCGCGTACTGGAGCGAGCCCTTCGGATAGACCGGCAGGAACTGGCTCTCAAGCTGTTCGAGGTATCCCGCGGCAATGCAGGAAATGATGCCGAACAGCACGAGCTTTAAGATCAGCATAGGAGGCTCTTTTTCGACTCTGTCCTTTTTGTATACGTATGCTATCAGCAGCAAGCCCGGTATGATCGCCAGAGCCATCAGATTTGAACTAAGATACATCAGTGCCCCCCTTTAAAACTTATCTCTGTTATTTTTATAAAGCAGAAGAATGTACCATATGCAGAAAGCAAACAGTATTCCGCCCAATATTCTTGATACTAAAGTCATAGTCCTTCACCTTTCCGTGTCAGTAGATCTCTCTGATGCCGCCGCCCACGAACTGATCGTACAGAGCCTCGAGGTTGGCGATCTGCTCACGTATCTCAGCGCCGATATCCGTATCCCTTATCCTGAGTCTGACAGGAGCGGTATGGACCAGATGCATCACAGGCCTGTGGAAGGTCTGCGTACCGTCCTCGCGCAACGGTTCGTAAGCCTGATGCTCCGCGAGATACATGTGCTTCGAAGTCATTATCGCGGTGTATCCGGCTATTCCCGTAGTCTTGTGATATGCCTTCGAAATACCGCCGTCGATAATGAATATCTTTCCGTTGGCCTTGATCGGCGTTTCTCCCTTTACGAGCTTGACCGGCACGTGTCCGTTCAGGATACGGCCGTTCACCGGATCGAGCCCGAAGTCCTTGAGGATCTTGACCGCTATCTCTTCCTTATCGATCAACCTGTAATAAGGCACCTTTGTCTCCTTATGCGTTGCCTTATCAGCAATGAAGTACCTCTCGAAAGTCGTCATCTTGTCCTTGCCGAAGAGAGGTGAATCCTCTGAAAGCCACAGGTACCACATGATCGCCGCGGCTTCCGCGGATGTCCTGCCCTCAGGCTGCTTGCCGCGGGCATCTCTTATCATCTGATCGAGCTTGCGCATGTACGCGGCGCCTTTGTACTTCTTTCCTTCGATCTCGACGTTCTTGAAATTGCCTCTCTCGTTGAAGATCATGCAGCCGTGATAAAGCAGATTGTTGTTCATGACCTTGAAGAGCGCGCCGTGAGTGAACATGTAATTGATGTGTCTCTGCAGCTTATCCGAGTTGAGGATCGAGGATTCGAGCGCTATCATGACCTCTTCTTCCTCCGGCGTCAGCCTGTACGGATCCTTCGGATCTACTGTCGGCAGATTCATATCCCTCATCGGATACTCGACGCCGTCAACCATTACCGTACCCTTTTCGAAGTCTACGGTCTCCAGGAGATTCCTGTGCTCCAGATGGTATTCAGGATGCTTCCTGATCTCCTGGCCTTCTATCTTGAACTGGATGATGGAGATCATCTTGTGCATTTTCGCGGCCAGTTCAGGCGGGATAGGGTCATACTTATTCGTTTCAAGGACATTAGGCTTAAAGAATTCGCATGGATCGTCCTTATAGATATGCGCTGCCAGGGATGCCAGAGGACGCAGGTTGAATCCGTAGCCTACCTCGAGCATATCGAAGTTGTTGTATCTAACGTTTATGCGGATCATCGTGGCTATGCACGCTCTGTTGCCGCATGCCGCGCCCATCCACAGGATATCGTGATTGCCCCACTGGATGTCTACACCTCTGTTTGCCATGAGATAATCCATGACTACATGGGATTTAGGGCCTCTATCGAATATGTCTCCGATAATGTGGAGCCTGTCGACAGTCAGATTGGCTATGGTCTCGGTGAGGTCTATGATGAACTCCCTGGCCGCGTCGTATTCGACGATGGCGTCTATGATCTCGTCATAGTATCTGTGTCTGTCCGGAGCGTCATCCATGAAAAGCAGCTCGTCCATGATGTACGACGAGAGTTCAGGCAGACGTCTTTTTACCTTCGATCTGGTGTATTTGCTTGATACGACACGGCAGATCGCTATGAGCCGCCTTATGGCTACCTTGCTCCACGCGTCGAAGTCGTGCTCGCTCTTTTCACGTCTGGCCATCTCGGCTTCCGGATTGTAGATGAGTGACGCGAGGTCATCGCATTCGCTTTCCGTGAGGATGTTGCCGAAGACTTCGTCTATCCTCATGCGGATCATTCCCGACCCGCTCCTTACGAAGTAGTGGAAAGCGTCATATTCGCCGTGGATGTCGCTCAGGAAAAACTCCGTGGCCTTAGGGAGCGCCAGTATGGCTCTCAGATTGATGATCTCTGTCCTTGCTCTTCTTCTGTTTGGATACTTCTCCGCCAGAAGCTTCAGATAGTTGATGTCAGGCATATCGTCCTCCATTCAATGATCAGTCATCGATCTTCATGATGTCGGCGCCAAGCGCCTTAAACTTGCCTACAAGATTCTCATAGCCCCTTTCGATGTGGTATATCTCGCTTATTTCAGTAGTGCCCGTTGCCGCGAGTCCCGCAAGCACCATAGCGGCTCCGGCTCTGAGGTCGGTCGCTCTGACCTTGGCGCCTTTAAGGGCCTTGCCGCCAGGCACTATTGCTTCTCTGTTTTCTATCATGATGTCAGCGCCCATACGGTTGAGTTCCACGACATGCATGAATCTGTTTTCAAAGACCGTCTCCCTGACCACGCTGCTGCCGTTCACCGTTGACAGGAACGCCATGAACGGCGACTGTATGTCTGTCGGGAAGCCCGGATACGGCAGTGTCTTGATGTCTGTCGAATTGAGTTCCCTGTCCCTGGCGTCAACATAAATGCCCTCAGGTCTGACTTCAACGTCGACGTTGCACTCCTTGAGTTTGGCCATTATCGGCCTTACATGTCCCGGAAGGGCATTCTTAATAAGAACATCACCGTGGGTTATCGCGGCCGCCAGCATGAATGTGCCCGTCTCTATTCTGTCCGGAATCGCCTCATGGATACAGCCGGAGAGCTTTTCCACGCCCTCTATCCTGATCATGTCGGTGCCGGCGCTCTTGATGCGCGCGCCCATCTTATTGAGCTGGTTGGCCAGGTCGATTATTTCAGGCTCCTTGGCAGCGTTCTCTATGATCGTCGTGCCCTTTGCGAGCGTCGCGGCCATGAGAATGTTCTCCGTAGCGCCCACGCTCGGGAAGTCCAGATAGATGACGTCGCCCTTCAGTCCTTCCGGACCTGCGGTCACGGTCACTATCTCGTTCACATCGTCTTCGATAACATCAGCGCCGAGCGCCCTGAATCCCTTCAGATGAAGGTCTATCGGTCTTTTGCCTATGGTGCATCCGCCCGGCATCGGCATGATGATCTTGCCGTGTCTTGCCAGCATCGGGCCCATAGTAAAAAGAGACGCTCTCATTTCCTGCACCATGTCTCTGTCACCTTCGCAGGAAACGATCTTAGGCGTAGAAATCCTGATGACGCCTTCTTCGGTGTCATCTATCTTTGCGCCGTATTTAAGGAGCATCTTCTTCATAACGTTGACATCTGCGAGATCGGGAACATCCTCGATAACGCAGGTGTCTTTTGTCATAAGTGTCGCGGCAAGCAGAGGCAGCACCGAATTCTTGGCGCCGCTTATCCACACCTCTCCGTGGAGAGGTCCGCTGTTATTAACAAGGATCTTTGCCATTAACGGCCTCCTCAGATGTAGTATTTACGCAGCCTTTTTCTGTTCTTTCTTTTCTTTCTTTGCGGCTGCTCTGGCTTTTTTCGCAGCCAGTTTTGCTGCCTTTGCAGCTGCCTTTCTGGCTGCTTTAGCTGCTTTTCTTCTTGCCTTGGCAGCCGCCTTTTTCGCAGCCTTGTTGGCTTTTCTCGCTGCCTTGGCAGTAGCCTTCTCCGCGAGCACTCTGGCTCTCTTTGCCGCTTTTACGTCGGCAAGTTCAGCCCTCTTTGTGATGGCAGCCTTCTTAAGGCTTTCCTTCTTTAACGCTTTCTGTGCCTTTTTGGCAAGAGCCGCGGCTTCAGCTGCTTTCTTCTCGGCAAGCTTCTTGGCATCCTTCTCTTTTTTCAGGATAAGCGCCGCCGCTGCTGCTGTTGCCTGCTTCGCGGCCGCTGCTCTTCTCTTTTCAGCCCTGGCTGCTTCCTTCGCTTCCTTTTTCTTCTTCTTCAGGAGAGCTGCCGCGGCTACTGCTGCCGCCTTCTTTGCGGTTTCGGCTTCTTTTTTCTCGACTTTGGCGGCCTTTTTGGCTTTTTTGCCTTCTGCCTTTTTCAGAGCCCTGGCGGCCGCGGCTGCTTTTGCCGCTGCGGCTGCGTCCTTTTTAGCGTATTTTCTGGCCGTCTTATCCGCTTTTTTGCGGACTTTCTTTTCTTTCTTTGACTGCTTGTTGAGCTGCTTGATAGTCTTCTTGGAGAGCTTGATCTCCTTCTTGGCTTTTCTGCGCTCTCTGCCTGCCGACAATGCCGTGAAAACGCTGCTGCCGGTCAGCAGTCTGATAACAAACTTCAGAAGTCCGAACGCGGCAAGTCCGACTCCCGCTGTGGAAACCGCCTTGACAGCGCCGGATGTATCGGCTGCCACCGCGCTGACAGCTCCGAGAGCGTCATCGCTGAGCTTGTCGAATCTGCTCTTGACGTCATCGACCGCATCATTGCTCTTGCCGACGAGGGTCTTGGTCTTCTTGAGCAGTTCTATTGCATGGACCGCCATGATCGCCAGCACCACGACGAACGCTATAAGTACGGCTACAAGGCAGAATGCGATTATCTGATTGATAGTCATTTTTGTTTCTCCTTATTCCCTACTTGATGACCTTATCGAGTATCTTGCCGGCAGTATTCACTCCCATGGCAGCAATGCCCGTGACCTTCGAAGCGCCTTCTTTGACCTTCTCGGAAGCATTCTGCACTTTTTCCTTTGCGCCGGCAGCTGCGTTCGTGCCGCCATCGATAATGGCGTTGGTCTTCTTGATGGTGTCGGTGACGTTCGCGACCAGTACGATCAGGAAAACTACCAGCACGATCAGCGCAATCAGAAGCACTCCGATCAGTACGCCCTTGATGCTTACTGTTACCATATGCTTTCTCCTTTGTTATTCACCTTCGCGGGCGGTCCGGTAAAAGCCCGCAATTATTAATAATATTATATATTCTGACGCCCTTCTATTCAAGCAAAGCAGCGTCTTCATCAACAAAAAAAGAGATTAAAAGCTCCCATTTCCGAGCGCAGCTCACGGCTCGCTGCGGCTATACTCAAAAGAGTATCCTGCCCGGACTTTTTAATCTCTTTCGTAGTATTTTACGATCTCTTCTGTGTAGCCCCCGTCAGCAGCATGCACCGCTATCTCCGGAAGCATCCTGAGCTCCGGGCCGGCGCCCCTGACGCCGTGTATGAGCACCATGTTTGCCGCTCTCCCGGCGGACGGTACGACGAACTGCATTTCTTTCGGTTCAATGCCCGCGGCTCTCATCTCAGTGATTATGTCAGCGAGTCTGTCGGGCCGGTGGATCATGTACAGGCTGCCGCCGTTCTTCAGCATCGCGGAAGCGGTCCTTGCGAAGTCCGCGATGTCCGCCGTTGTCTCGTGCCTTGCGATGTATCTCTCATCTGGATCTGCCGCGCCCGGCTCATCCGGCGTTCTCCTGAAGTACGGAGGGTTTGTCAGGACAGCATCGAATTCCCCCGGAGCGTCGATATCCTTAATATCCGCGCAGACGAAGCCTATATCTCCCGCGAGACCATTGATATCGCATGCCCTCACGGCCCTTTCTATCGCGGCCGGATTTATGTCGTAGCCGGTCAGTTTCGCGCCGCCGAGCTTGTGGTGCATTATAAACGCGATCACTCCGCAGCCCGTCCCGAGGTCGGCTACGCGCAGAGAGACCGCGCTGTTCTTCTGCAGACCTCCGGCTCCGGTCTCTCCGGCGGCAAACGCCGCAAGAAGCACGGCGTCCACTCCGTATCCGGAACCCCTGGTCTGTATCACTTTAATGCCGCCAAAGCCGGTATCGTCTATCCTCTCCATCAGAACTCTCTGAGCAGTTCTTCCAGCTCGCGGATCTCTTCGATGTCGGCCGATTCCATGATCTCGCTGATGTCATCATTCATCGACAGATCGTCGTCGCGGACCTTCTTCGCGTTCTTGCCGATACGCCTGATCTCTTCCTTCGTGTACGAGTGGATCTCCTGCGCGAACACTTCCTCGCCTGTTTCAGGATCCTTGTCGATGGCGCGCGTGTTGATCTTGCCGTTGAAGTAATCGACGTTGACTACCTTGGCGAGGCCTTCAGGCGTTTCGACTCTCTCGTTGTCCTTAGGCATGCCCTTGCGGAGTTCCTTGTATGTCTTGTCCTCAAAATTGAGGCAGCACATCAGCCTTCCGCATGTGCCTGATATCTTGGTAGGGTTGAGCGAGAGGTTCTGCTGCTTTGCCATCTTGATCGATACCGGATGGAAGTCCGTGAGCCACTTGCTGCAGCAAAGCGGTCTGCCGCAAATGCCGATGCCTCCGAGCATCCTGGCTTCATCCCTGACTCCGATCTGCCTCAGCTCTATCCTGTTCTTGAAATGACCGGCCAGATCTTTTGCCAGCTCTCTGAAATCCACTCTGCCGTCAGCGGAGAAGTAGAAGACTATCTTTGAGCCGTCGATCATGAATTCCACGTCGATGAGCTTCATATCCAGTCCGTGCTTTTCTATCTTCTCAGCGCAGACTTTAAGGGCATCCTCTCTCTTTCCGAGATTCTCGTGATACTTTTTGAGATCCCCTTCCGTAGCCATTCTTTCTACCGGCTTAAGCTCGGCGACCAGTTCCGACTCATCTATTTCCTTGTTCGCGATCAGCACATGGCCAAGTTCCATGCCTCTGGCAGTCTCCACAATCACCATGTCGCCCGCCTCATAGGTCTTGCCCTGCGGATCGAAATAATATGTTTTGCCGGTCTTGGCGAATCCGACTCCGACTATTTCAACCATTATTGTTTTATCTCCTTTGTTTCGAATCATTCAGCTCAAGAAAGAGCCTCCTGAGCGCTTTCGATCTGTCCATATCCCTCTCGATGTCGGCTCTCGCCCTCTCGCAGAGTTCGAGCTTCGCGGCCATCCGCGCCGGATCGTCGCCCGACATCATGCGCTCTCTTAATATGTCCTCAGCCATGCTGATCAACGCGGGAGCGTCAGTTCTGTCCTTGACGCTTTTCTCCAGAACTTCCCTGAACTCGTGGAACGCGCGTCCTCCGCAAAGCATCTCGGCAGCCGCCCTGAGATTCTCTGCCGCCTCCGCCTCTTCATCCGCATCGCCCGCATCAGCGCCTATGGTACTGCATCTGGACCTCACCGTGCTCAGCAGGCGGTCCCGGTTGGACGCGCCAAGCAGAAGTATGACGTTACCGCGCGGCTCCTCGAGAGTCTTAAGAAGTTTGTTCTGGATGGTCTCGCTCAGGCTGTCGGCTTCATCGATTATACCGATGAGGAACCTGCCGTAAGCTCCCATGTCGAGCCTTTCGACAAACGGTTCGGCGTCTTTCACATTATAGCCTTTCTTGCCGCTCATCTGCATGCGGATCAGATCCATCGATGTCCCCGCGGCGACCTGTCTGCATGCCTCGCAGCGCCCGCACGGTCTGGCGGATACATCGGGATCAAGGCACTCAAGGCCCATCGCGATCTCACTGATGACACTCTCTCTGGACTGCGCGGATCTGCCTTCGACTATATACGCGTGCGCGGAGCTCGCGCCGCCCGTTATATTCTCAATTATGCCTTTTACAGCCCTCTTGCCTTGCACAGTTCCTCCAGGAAGTGATATATCTCGTCCTTTATCTCGTCGATCGTTCCCGACGCATCTATTCTCTTGAACCTGTCCGGTTCAGATTCCGCTATTGACCAGTAGCCTTCGCGCACCCTCGTGTGGAACGCGGTCGACTCAAGCTCGAGTCTGTCCGGATCCTTGTCGTGGGTCGCTCTCGCCTTGCCGGTCTCAGGATCGATATCGAGCCAGATAGTGAGGTCAGGCGTCAGTCCTCCGGTCGCGCGGCGGTTCACCTCCGCGACCATGTCCCCAAGCTGTCTGCCGTACGCCTGATAAGCTATGGACGAATCAACGAACCTGTCACATATGACTATCTCGCCGCGCTCAAGAGCGGGCTCAACTATCTCCCTGACGTTCTGCGCGCGTCCGGCGGCGTATATGAGCATCTCGGTCACGGCATCCATCTCGGAATTTGCAGGATCCAGCAGGATCGCTCTGAGTTTCTCGGCTATGGGCGGTCCGCCCGGCTCTCTTGTGTGCGTGACAACGAGACCCTTTTCTTCAAAGAATCTCTCAATGTTTCTGATCTGAGTCGACTTGCCGGCTCCGTCCCCGCCTTCGAGCGTTATGAAAAGGCCTCTCATTTGCGCCTCTCTTTCTTGTTCTTTCTGCGGTTCTCGTCGCTGCGCTTTTTGGCTTTGCGTTCTTCGGTCCTGGCCTTCGCTTCCTTGCCGGTCTCGATCCTGTCTCTGGCAAGCCTGGCCTTTTCAACGTTGTTTCTCTCGCGTATGAAAGCGATCATTTTGAGATAGCTGTAAGCCGCGAACGCGATGACCGGGGCCGCGATCAGTATTATAAGCAATATCTTGAAAACTATAGTCATGTCTGTTTGTCACTCCATTTGCCGCCGGTGCGACCACGCGGCTTTCTAACTGATTAATTTTATTAGAAACAGCGTTATTCTTCAAGTTTAAGTGTATAATAATCACATTATGGAACAGAAACCTATGTCAACTAAATACCTGCTGAAGCGTTTCTACCCGTACTTTAAGCCATATCTGCACATCCTGCTGTTCGACCTTTTCTGCGCGTCGCTCACCAGCGTGTGCGATCTTGTGCTGCCTTTGATAGTGAGGTTCATCACCAACACCGTCACCACATCGCCAGCCGATCTGACTGTAGAGCTGATCGTCCGGCTGACCCTGCTTTACATAGCGCTCAGGATAATCGACGTGGCGGCCAACTACTACATGCAGAACCGCGGCCACATAATGGGCGCCAACATCGAAAAGGACATGCGCAGGGATCTCTTCGGAAAGTTCCAGGAACTCTCCTACGGCTACTATACCGGTAACAAGACCGGTCAGCTCATATCCCGCATCACTACGGACCTCTTCGACATAACCGAGTTCGCTCACCACTGTCCTGAAGAGTACTTCATAGCGGCGGTCAAGATAATCGTGTCATTCACGGTTCTGATACAGGTCAATGTTCCTCTCACACTGCTGCTCTTTGCTCTTATACCGCTCATGCTGCTGTGCGCCATGAAGTTCAGGGTGCGCATGCGCGATGCCTTCAAGTGGCAGCGGTCAGAGCTCGGAGAGATAAACTCTCACGTTGAGGACAGCCTGCTCGGGATCCGCGTCTCAAAGTCGTTCGCCAACGAAGATGTAGAGGAAGCCCGATTCGAGGAAGGCAACGAGAGGTTTCTCAGCACCAAAAAGTATGCCTACAAAAATATGGCCGGATTCAGGGGCGTCACCCGTCTGTTTGACGGCCTGATGTACATATCGATAGTGTTCTTCGGATCTATCGCTCTCATAAAGGGAAAGATCACCGCCGGTGATTTCATAGCGTATCTGATGTATGTGGCGGTGCTGCTCGAGTCCGTGCGCCGCGTGGTCGAATTCACCGAAGCGTTCCAGAGAGGCATCACGGGCATCGAGAGATTCGTAGAGGTAATGGATACCGAGATAGAGATCGAAGATTCGCCGGACGCGGTCGACATGCCTGACAAAGTGCGCGGAGACATTGAATTCGACAATGTGTCGTTCTCTTACACCGAAGTCAGCGATCCTGATGATGCAGATGACGCGGGAGAGACCTACGTGCTGAAAGACCTGTCGCTGAAGATAGGCGAGGGCGAAAATGTCGCCATAGTAGGCCCGAGCGGCGCCGGTAAGACGACCTTCTGCAACCTCATACCGCGCTTTTATGACGTGAGCAGCGGAGCGATCCTTGTTGACGGCAGAGACATACGCGACTATAAGGTGCGTTCGCTGCGCACAAAGATAGGCATGATGCAGCAGGACGTGTATCTGTTCTCGGATACCGTCGCGGGCAACATAGAATACGGAAAGCCGGGAGCGAGCCATGATGAGATCATCGAGGCCGCAAAATTAGCCGGCGCTCACGAGTTCATAATGGAACTGCCCGACGGCTATGACACATATGTGGGTGAGCGCGGAGCGAGACTGTCCGGCGGTCAGAAGCAGCGCATCAGCATAGCAAGGGTCTTCCTCAAGAACCCTCCTATACTGATACTGGACGAGGCCACATCCTCTCTCGACAACGAGAGCGAGCGCTACATACAGGAATCGCTGGCGGAGCTCGCGAAGGGCCGCACCACCATCACGATCGCGCACAGGCTTTCAACGGTAAAGAACGCCGGACGCATAATCGTGCTGACCGAAGGCGGCATAGCAGAGGAAGGCTCGCATGAAGAACTCATGGAAAAAGGCGGCATATACGCTGACCTGTACAATCTTACAATATAGCAATAAAAGAGGGCCTCTGCAGGCCCTCTTTTTTATTTACAGTTGTTTTACGAAGCAGCGTCTGCGCTTGTGAGGCTCGATACCGAACATCTTCCACTGATGATGCACGTTGGTATTATATTCAAGCTGCGGTCCCGTCTCCGCGTGACGGATACCGTTTTTGTTGCATCCCGCAAACAGATGCTCCATTATGACTCCGTTGAGTCCGGTCTTCTGATGTTCCGGCCTTACCGCTATAAGGAGAAGATCGAGCGTGTCCTTCTTCTGCATGAGGGCCTTCAGCAAGCCTATCCATCCGAACGGCATCAGGTGCCCTCCGCACTTTTTCATAGCCTCGGCTGTTGACGGAGCGCCGACTCCGAAGCCCTGAAGCTTGTCGTTGTCATCGACTATCAGGCAGACAAAATCCGGATCGACCAGAGGCAGGAATTTGTTCGTGTATTTGGTGATCTGCCTCTCGTTCAGTTCAACCACCCCGTAAAGGTGCGCGTACGCGATGTTGACAAGCTCAAATACCTGCTTTATGTACGGTTTGTATTCGGACTTGTGTTTCACCTGCACCTTGTGGAACCCTGTCCTCCTGAGCATGGCATCGGATATCCTCTTGAGCCTCAGATAATTAGGGTCCTCCCAGCCGTTCAGGGGGATCAGATGCTCGATCCAGTCGGTATCCTTAACATAACCGAGTTCCGTCAAGTGGTCGATATAGTACGGATCATTGTAGTAAGTGTAGAACATGCTCCTCTTGTCGAAGCCTTCCACCAGCATGCCCTCTCTGTCCAGATCGCAGAAGCCGAGCGGTCCGTGCACCTCTTCCATGCCTTTCTCTTTCGCCCAGTTTTCGACCGTATCAAAGAGCGCCTTTGATACCGCTCTGTCATCGATAAAGTCGACCTGAGTGAAGCGCATGCGCTTTGTTCCCCACTTCTCATTCGAAGCATGGCTTAGGATGGCGCCTATGCGTCCTACGATCTCACCGTCCATGTACGCGAGCCAGGATTTCGCCTCGCAATATTCGAAAGCCGGATTCTTCTTCTCGTCCCAATCATCCACGTCATCGCCGAAGAACGCCGGAACAAAGTTTTTATAATCATGGTAAAGACGGTTCGGATAATCAACAAAGATCTTCCGCTCCGCCTTTGTCTTCACTTCTTTGATCTCAATATTTGGCAAATGGCACTCCGTTCCCTACTTGTGATTTCTCTTCTTTGACATTGTCATATGTATCGGAAGACCACCCGCAGTATAAGGCGCAACGCGCCCGATAATGAACGGCCTTGCGTACTTCAGATACTCATCGCTGACATAAGTGCCATCATTGATGATCCAGTTGAGCGGCACTTTGCGCTCAACGTTTGCCACTTCGTGTACATCGAACATGTCATATGTCTCGACGTACGGCTCTCTGCACTGTACTTCGATCGTTATCATCTTGCCGGTATTGCCCTCAAAAGCAGCCTTTGCAGCGAGGTATCCGACATTATATGCTTCATCAGAGTCGCAGCGCGAAGCAAGGTGCGCCGCGCATCTCTGCAGAGACGAGAACTCGATATAACGTGACTTGAGACCTGTCTCGTTATATACCCGGCTGGCAAGATAAGCTGCCGTGCCTGCCAGTTGCTTGTGTCCGAACGCGTCAACATGATCGTTTACGGCACCGAGCTCGCAGACAAATTTGCCGTCAGCAGTCCTGAGACCTTCAGATACCGCTACGACTACTGACTTCTTTGTCTTAGCCAGCGCTTTGATCCTCTTTATGAAATCATCGATGTCGAATTGCACCTCAGGCAGATAGATCAGATCCGGACCCGAGCAGTCGATGTCCTTCGAAAGCGCGGCAGAAGCGGCCAGCCAGCCGGCATGGCGTCCCATGATCTCAACGATGCAGATGGTCGGTTTTGATACACCGTAGCTCTCATTGTCTCTGATGATTTCTTTCATCGAAGTCGCGATATATTTCGCTGCCGATCCATAGCCCGGACAGTGGTCAGTCATAGGCAGGTCGTTATCGATTGTCTTAGGAATTCCCATGAATTTCTGCTTCTTCTGATTCGCGACCGCGTAATCGGAAAGCTGCTTTATGGTATCCATGGAGTCGTTGCCGCCGTTGTACAGGAAGAACTCGATGTTCTTTTTGTCGAGTATGTCAAAAATCTTTTCGTAAAGATCTTCATTTCCCTCTGCAGGAGGCAGCTTGTAGCGGCATGTGCCGAGGAACGATGACGGCGTCCTCTTAAGCAGCGAAAGATCCTGCCCGCTCGTGATATAGTCCTCCACATCGATTATATCTTCATTCAGCAGTCCCTCGATGCCGTAGTGCATTCCGTATATCCTTCTGATGCCTTCCTTCCAGCTTGCTTTGACGACGCCGGCAAGACTGGAATTGATCACGGCGGTAGGTCCTCCGGACTGTCCGATAATTACATTTCCTTTCATTTCTTTTTCCCTTCTTCCCTCGATATTCTTTCTTTTCATTCTTTTTTTCTCATTTCAAAAATCTTTATTATTTTATTAGAACTTGCTAACTCAGTCAATGCCGGATGCCTTGTTTTTTATGATTTTTCACTGTTTTGAGGCTTTTCTTCCGTATTATCGGAATAAAAAACAGCCGCCCGGCGGCGGCTGCCCTTTATCGCTTAATATCAGTCCCAAAGGTTGAGAGGATATGTACCGTCGGCCTTGAGAGCCGCGAACTTCGCTACAACGTCCGGCTTGTCCTCCTTGTAGGTCACTCCGAACCACTTGTCCGAAGAAGACAGTATCTCATATGTGGCCGATCCATCAGCGATCTGATCGTTGATCGGAGTCTGGATGTAATACTCGCCTTTCATCGGGTTCTCGGCCATGATGCGTACGAGAGCTTTTTTGAATCCCTCCTCAAGGACCTTTATGTACTCCGCGCCGAATCCCCAGAGATTCATGGATACAGGAGAGTCTGCCGGAATGATCATCTTGCTGCCGTCCGGTAGCGTGTCCGTGACAGTGCCGTCCGGCTCCCTGCCGATCTGCAGGTGTTCCACTATATCGGCCAGCATGCCGTCCTTTGCCTTGCAGATGCCGCGCGAAACCGTGCCGTTCTCTGACAGTGTCTTCTCTACTTCGAATCCGACCATGCAGTTATGCGAAGCGTCGGCCTTTGTAGTCAGGAACTCGTAGATCTTGACAAAGCCTTCCTTGCCGTAATAGTCATCGGCGTTGATGACGGCAAACGGAGCGTCGATGATATTGCGCGCGGCAAGCACGGCCTGACCTGTGCCCCAAGGCTTTGTGCGGCCTTCAGGGAAGGTGAAGCCTTCAGGGAGATCCGTGCCTTCCTGGAAGGCATAGTGAACTTCGTACTTCCTGCCCGCGCCGTTTTCGATGTGAGCCCTGAATATGTCCTCAAAGTCATGCTTGATTATGAAGCATACCCTGCGGAATCCCGCCTCATACGCGTCGTAAAGGCTGAAGTCCATTATGATATCGCCCTGTTCGGTTATCTGATCGAGCTGCTTGTTTCCGCCGTATCTGCTGCCCATCCCGGCAGCCATAATGACTAAAATCGGTTCCATGTGGTTCTCCTTTTTACCTGAGTGCCGCTTCAATGCGCGCGCGCACTTTTTCTTCGCCCATTATCTGCTGAATGGCCCAGACATCCGGTGACTGCGCGCGCCCCATGAGCGCTATCCTGATGACTGTGCTGACATGCCCCACGTGCCCTTTATAATCATCCGGGTTCTTTTTGTAATCTTTTGGCTTCGCCGCGTATCCCAGTTTCACCGCGATCTCTCTGATCTTGCCGAACCACTGCTCATTGTCGTCGGAGTGATCATAGCTTTCGAGGTATGCGTTCAGTATCTCCTTCGCATCGGCAGCGGCCTCTGCCGGATAATCGTCTTTTATTTTGAATGCTTCATCAAAGAAGTATCCGATGAAATCCATTATCTGCTTCGCGTAAACCAGATCCGCTCTCGGGCGGGCGTCGTGCCTGCCCAGGTCGAGTATCTTCGCGAGATGGTCCATGTCCCTGAAGACATAGCCATACTCCGGCGCGAATTCATCTGACCATAACTTGAGCCATTCGGCCAGTTCGCGCGCGTCGATGTGAAGCAGAGTGTTCTTGCTCACGTCATTCAGCTTATCGAGGTCGAAGAGCGCGCCGCTCGATGACATCTTCTCAGTAGTGAATTTGAAATCCTCTGCCGGTGCGTCCGGATTATCCATGCGCCACTCCTCGTAATTGGAGTTGAGTATTGTGAGCAGATACTCCCTGACCGCCGCGGGGTGATAGCCCTCCTTGCGGTAGAAGTCGAGCGAGAGCTCAGGGTCATGGCGCTTTGAGAGTTTCCTCTTGTTGCCGTCCTCGCCGATCTTCATCAGCTGAGCAGTGTGGCAGTACACCGGCAGTTCCCAGCCGAGGTCTTCAAAGAGTTCCACGTGTATCGGAAGCGACGGCAGCCACTCCTCTCCCCTGACCACATGGGTCGTGCGCATCAGGTGGTCATCCACAACGTGCGCGAAGTGGTAGGTAGGGATCCCCGTCTGCTTTATGATTACCACGTCCAGGAAATTGTCCGGAACGGAAAGCTCGCCGCGGATGCCGTCAACGACTGTATGCCTCGCGGTCTCCTCCGCCGAAGCGTTCGGAACGCCTTTTGACCTGAGCCTTATGACGAACGGCACGCCTGCCTTTATCTTAGATACTACTTCAGCTTCGATCTCTTCATCCTTGTCCCAGTCTCTGTACTTTGACCAGCCGGCATAGATGCCCGGGGCGATTTTCTGAGCTTCCTGCTCTTCCCTTATGGCTGTGATCTCTTCTTCCGTCAGAAAGCACGGGTACGCGAGGCCCTGCTCAAGCAGTTTCCTGGCATATGTCCTGTAGATCTCCCCGCGATGGCTCTGCGTGTAATCACCGTAATCGCCTATGTCTCCGGTTTCCGTCACGCCTTCATCGAAGCGTATGTCAAAAAAGTCGAGAGAACCGATGATGGTCTCGACCGCGTTCTCCACGTATCGCTTATCATCGGTATCTTCGATCCTGAGGTAAAACACTCCCCCGCTCTGATGCGCGAGTCTCTCATCTACAAAGGCTCCGTAGAGGTTGCCCAGGTGGATGAATCCCGTAGGGCTCGGACCCAGTCTTGTGACCATGGCGCCTTCCGGAAGGTCCCTTGGCGGATAAATCGTCTCATACTCTTCCGGAGTATGCGGCAAAGAAGGATAAATCAGTTCACTTATTTCTTTATAGTTCATCTCTTTTTATCTTTATTACGATTCTTTCAGTACCTGTAGCAGATCGCTTTTCTGATCTCTTCTGCTTTTTCTTCTCCGGCCAGCATAGCGGCAAGTTCAAAGGCGAAGTCGAACGACGCGCCAAGCCCCTGGCCGGTGATGATGTTTCCGTCGATCGTTACGCTGTCACCCGTCAGCTTCGCCCCTGCCATCTGTCCCTCAAAGTCAGGATGACATGTCGCTCTTTTGCCTTCGAGCAGGCCTAAAGAAGCCAGCAGCGAAGGCGCCGCGCATATAGCCGCCACGCGCTTGCTCGCCGCGAATTCCTTACACATATCTTTCACTATCCGGTTCGCGCCCAGATTCTCCGTACCGAGACGTCCGCCGGGCAGAAAGATCAGATCGGTCGAGTCATAGTCGACGGAATCCGCAAATACGTCCGCCAGCACCTTGATGTGCCGCGACGAATCGATCGTAAGCGTATCCATCGCCGACGCCATAACAGTCTCGACGCCGGCTCTCCTGAGGATATCAACGACGATCAGAGCTTCGCATTCTTCGAAACCGTCAGCAAGAAAAACCACTGCTTTCATAAGCGCCTACTTTCCTGTCGTGTAGTTGTCAAAGTAGCCCTGGATATAGACCACCGGCGTTCCCTTGTCACCGGATCCCGATGTAAGGTCGCAGAGCGATCCGATCAGGTCTGTCAGACGTCTAGGCGTCGTGCCCTCGGATACCATATTGCCTACAAGGCTTTCCTGCGGCTTATCCTTTATGGCATTGCTGATAGCCTCACGAAGCTCTTCTCCGGAGAGATTCGAATAGTCGTTGTCAGCGAGGAACTTGAGCTTGAGCTCGTTCGGAGTGCCCTCGAGTCCCGAGGTGTAAGCCGGGCTGACTACAGGGTCAGCAAGCTCCCAGATCTTTCCGACAGGATCCTTGAATGCTCCGTCGCCGTAGACCATTACCTCGACGTGCTTGCCTGTCCTTTTAAGCATCTCAGCCTGGATCTCATTGACCAGTTCTCTGCAGTCTCTCGGGAAGAGCTTGACTGTGTTTTCAGTGGCCTTGTTTGATCCGAGCAGTCCGTAGCTTGCGTTGAATCCGCTGCCGTTCACCGGAGCGTTCAGGATCTCATCCATTCCGTAGACATTCGCGCCTTTTGACCTGAGTATCCTCTTTGTGCGCGCGCGGGTGTGGATGTCGCAGTTGATCACGTTGTTGGTATAGTTGAGGATCTCTTCGGCGTGGTTCGCGAAGATGATCTCGACTTCTGCTCCTGCTTCCCTTACCAGGTCACCGTAGTAAGCGACATAGTCAACGCCCGTGAACTGATGTCTGTTCTCGCCGAACAGTTCTCTGTACTTTTCTTCTGTCAGCACATCGCTGTAAGGATTGACTCCGGCTTCGTCCAGCTGGTCAAGAGTCAGAAGCGCGTTGCCTACCTCGTCTGAAGGATAGCTGAGCATGAGGACTATCTTTTCGCAGCCCTTGGCAAAGCCCCTGAGGCATATCGCGAATCTGTTTCTTGAGAGAATAGGCCAGATAACGCCGACCGTCTTGCCTCCGGTCTTGGTTCTTACATCTTCCGCTATATCATCTACGCTCGCGTAGTTGCCCTGGCATCTTGCTACGACAGATTCCGTTATGCACACTACGTCTCTGTCCCTGACTTCAAATCCGTCATCGGAGGCGGCTGCCTCAAGGACGCTGTCTACAACAGCTGAAGCAAGGTCATCTCCCTCACGGAAAATCGGGCATCTGATGCCGCGCGATACTGTTCCTACTCTTCTTTCTGTACTCATCGTTTTTCCCTTTCCTAAATCATATCTCTATTATCCTAATGGTATTGGTTGCGGAACGCTGATAACTGTGCCTGCCGCTTACCACGCCTGCAATGAACACCAGTATATCGCCTCTTTCGCACAGGTCTTTCTCTCTCAGGATATCGAGGCAGTCCTCCATGAGTTCGTCGGTGGAATGCGCTCTTTCAGACAGCTTCGGTCTTACTCCCCAAAGAAGCATCATCTGCCTTACTACCATAGGCTCCGGCGAGAACGCGAAGATCTCGGATTCAGGTCTGCACTTGGAGACCTGTAATACGGTAGCGCCTGAAGTCGTAGGCGCCAGGATCGCTTTCGCGTTCAGCTTCTTTGCGGCGGCTACGGCAGCCATGCATGTGGTGCTCGACACTGAAGCGTCATCCAACGCCTTGAGTGAAAAATCGTGATTCGTAAATTGTTCAGTGTATTCAGCGATGGAAACCATCATTTGAAGAGCCTCGACCGGGTACTCTCCGCTTGCCGTTTCGCCAGAAAGCATCACTGCGTCAGAACCGTTATATACGGCATTGGCAACGTCGGTGACCTCTGCCCTGGTAGGACGGGGATTGCGCATCATCGAGTCAAGCATCTGAGTAGCTGTTATAACGATCTTGCCCTTTTCGTTACAGCGGGCTATCATTTCGCGCTGGAGCTGAGGGATCATCTTTGCTTCGACCTCGACTCCGAGGTCTCCTCTCGCTACCATGACACCGTCAGCTGCGTCTATGATCTCTTCCAGATTGTCGATGCCCTCCTTTGATTCTATCTTGGCGATTATTTTTATGCGTGAATTGCTCTCCCTGGCCATCTCGCGGATCTTGTTTATGGTTCCCGCATTCCTCACGAATGAAGCCGCGATAAAATCATATTCGTTTTCAAGTCCGAACCTGATGTCCTCATAGTCCTTTTCTGTAAGATCCGGGAGTCCCACCTTTATTCCCGGCAGATTGACTCCCTTTCTCTCGGAAAGGATCCCGCCGTTAATGATCCTGCATTTAAGGTCACTGCCGTCTATGGCCTCAACCTTCAGTTCTATGGCCCCATCATCTATAAGCACGGTATCCCCGGCAGAAAGATCTTTTGCCATATCCGCGTAGGTCACATAGATATGTTCTGCCGTACCCTCCGCTTCCGGGTCTTCGGCATAAGATATTGTGATCTCCTCGCCTTTCATCAGCTTTACTTTCTGATGATCCGCAAGAAGCCCGGTGCGGATCTCCGGTCCTTTGGTATCAAGGAGCATGGCTATCGGTCTGCCTGCTTCAGCCGCGGCTTTTCTGACCCGTGTCAGCATCTCGAGGTGGCTCTTATGGGTCCCATGAGAAAAATTGAACCTCGCGACATCCATCTCCTTTACAAGTTCAGATAGGATCGCGTCGTCAGTCTCTCTCGGTCCCATGGTACATACGATCTTGGTCTTTCTCATAACTGAATCCCCTTTGTTTCGCAAGATGTCCATACACAGTTATTATACCATATCAAAAGACCGGCATGCTCATAAGTGAACAGCATTTTGCGCCGGTCTTATAATAATTATTGTTTTTCTACGACATCTCCGCTGTTTTTCCAGATGCTGTTTTCAGGAATGACTCCTCTTACGCAGGATGTAGGATAAACGTTGGAGTTGCGGCCTATCACAGTACCCGGATTGAGCACCGCGTTGCAGCCAACTTCTACATGGTCGCCCAGCATCGCTCCGAACTTCTTTATGCCGGTCTCTATTCTCTCAGTGCCGTTTTTCACTATGACAAGCTGTTTGTCCGCCTTCACGTTCGATGTGATGGAGCCCGCTCCCATGTGGCTGTAGTAGCCGAGGATCGAGTCGCCTACATAGTTGTAGTGCGGCGTCTGCACGTGATCGAAGAGTATCACGTTCTTGAGTTCTACCGAGTTTCCGACCACACAGTCAGCTCCGACAAGAGCCGAGCCTCTGACGAAGGCGCAGTGTCTTACTTCAGTATTAGGTCCGATTATGCATGGCGATCCGAGATAAGCGCTCGGAAATACCTTTGCGGTCTTGTGCACCCATACATTCTCACTCACCTCTTCATATTCCTCAGGATCGAGCGTCGGACCAAGCTGCAGGATTAACTCCTTTATGCCCTTCAGAGCTTCCCACGGATATGTGAACTGCGCAAGGTAATCCTTCGCGAGAGTATGATCGAGGTCATACAGGTCTTTTATTGTGTACATACGCGCCTCCTAGTCTACCAGATGTCCCTTTGCGCGGATCGCGTCGATGATCTGATCAACGTACTTCTCGCACTCTTCTTCTGATGGAGCCTCGGCCATGACTCTGACTACAGGCTCAGTGCCGGATTCTCTCAGCAGAGTGCGGCCCTTATCTCCGAGAGCCTTCTTTGCCGCGGCGTCAGCTGCCAGCACGTCAGGATCGTTCATGCAGGCCTCTTTGCTCTTGACTCTTACGTTCTTGAGCACCTGAGGATAGAACACTACCGGAGCAGCCAGCTCGCTCATCTTCTTCTTTCTGGCAAGCATGACTTCCATCAGTTTGAGGGAAGTAAGGATGCCGTCGCCTGTCGTAGCGTACTTGGTGAAGATGATATGGCCGCTCTGCTCGCCGCCGATGCGGTGGCCGTTCTGCACCATGTTCTCATAAACGTATTTGTCGCCGACCTTGGTCTGCTCGTATTCGATGCCGACCTTGTCCAGTGCCTTGTAGAGGCCGAAGTTGGACATAACAGTCGTAACGACCTTGTTGTTGAGCAGTTTTCCTCTCTCCTTCATGTAGAGGCCGTAGATGTACATGATATGATCGCCCGTGACCACGTTGCCCTTCTCATCGACGCAAAGGCACCTATCGGCGTCGCCGTCATAAGCGAATCCGACATCGAGGCCCTTGTCCACGACGAACTTCTGCAGATGCTCTATATGTGTGGAGCCGCAGTTTGTGTTGATGTTATAGCCATCCGGCTCATCGTTCATAACATATGTCTTTGCTCCGAGAGCGTCGAATACGCCCTTCGCGATCGACCATGCCGCGCCGTTCGCGACGTCGAGGCCGACCTTGACATCCTTGAAACTGAACTTGGACATCGAGATGAGGTATCCGATGTAGCGGTTACGTCCGCTGACGTAGTCTACAGTGCGCCCGATCTCTTCGCGTTCTGCCATAGGAACTTCCATCTCGCCGTCGATGTACTGCTCGATCTTCAGAAGAGTTTCTTCGTCCATCTTCTCGCCGTTGTTGTTGACGATCTTGATGCCGTTGTCGTAGTACGGATTATGAGAAGCCGAGATCATGATGCCGCAGTCGAAATCGTCGACTCTGGCGATGTAAGATACCGACGGAGTCGTCGTAACGTGCATGATGTAGGCGTCAGCACCAGATGCCATGAGGCCCGTGCACAGCGCGTACTCAAACATGTAGCTGGATCTTCTTGTATCCTTTCCGATGACCACCTTTGCCTTGCGGTCAAGTCTCTTGCCGTAGTACCAGCCGAGATAACGGCCGATCTTGATGGCGTGATCGAATGTCAGCGTCTTGTTGGCTTCGCCGCGGAAGCCGTCTGTTCCGAAATATTTGCCCATTACAGTCTCTCCTTCTTCTCGATATCCAGGAAATACTTGTATGTATCTACCGTAAGCTCGCCGCAGGCTTCTTCATCGCACGCGATGATGGCGCCGTTGTGCATCTGCAGAGCGCTGCAGGTCCACTTCTGGCTGACTCCGCCCTCTACTACAGCCGCCATGGCTCTTGCCTTGTTGTGGCCGCTGATAAGGACCAGGACTTCCTTTGCGTCTGTGACTGTGCCGATGCCGACCGACAGAGCCTGAGCTGGGACCGCTTCCGGGTCTCCGCCAAAGAATCTCGAGTTTACGATACGTGTGTCAGTCG
Source organism: uncultured Eubacteriales bacterium (assembly GCA_902776285.1). Taxonomy (GTDB): domain Bacteria; phylum Bacillota; class Clostridia; order Peptostreptococcales; family Anaerovoracaceae; genus Crickella. The sequence continues at coordinate 61,463 of CACYPK010000002.1, read as the reverse complement.
TGAGGTCTCTGAGACCGGTGCGGGATGTGAGCGATGTGTAAGGCTCGTTGAACGCGAGGTGTCCGTCTACTCCGATGCCGCCCATGAAAAGGTCGATGCCGCCGTAGCTTGCGATCTTCTCTTCATATCTCGCGCACTCGCCTTCCGGATCATCAGTCATGCCGTCGAGGATGTTGATGTTCGCTGGATCCATGTCTACGAGGTGATCGAAGAAATTGTCGTGCATGAAATACCAGTAGCTCTGGTCATGCTCGTGAGGAAGGCCAAGATACTCGTCCATGTTGAACGTGACCACGTTCTTGAATGAGATCTCTCCGGCCTTGTTCTTTGCTATAAGGTTTTTATATACGCCTATAGGCGAAGAGCCTGTAGGCAAACCGAGTACGAACGGTCTGTCTTCCTTGTGTGAATTGATCTTGTCAGCGATATAGTCCGCTGCCCACTTGCACATTTTGTCATAATCGTCCTGAATTACTACTCTCATGTTATCTCCTTTCGGACATCAGCATATATGGTGTCTGCTGAAGCTTTTTTATACTAACCGTGGGAATTATAGCATCAGGGAGATGGCCGGTAAATGCGCTTTTGTCAATTTGTTTGAAATCATACTCCCGTGGGAGTATACTCTAAACAAAGGATAAGAAAACGGTCTTTTATGGAAAGAAAGATATACCACGGATCAGATCATATAGTGCGTACGCCGGTGTTCGGGGCAGGCCGTCCTTTCAACGATTTCGGCCTGGGTTTCTATTGCGCCGAATATCCCGAATACGCCGCGGAATGGGCTGTCAAAAGCGACAGAAACGGCTTCGTCTCCGCGTATTCGATAGACCCCGACGGCCTGAGAGCCATCAATCTTTGCGGTCCTCAGTATAACGTCCTTCACTGGCTCAGCCTTCTTCTGGCTTTCCGCGAATTCGACATGTCTTCGGACATCGCCCACCGGGCCAGGGAATACATCAACAAGTACTATTCCGTGGATTACCAGAGCTGTGACTGTATCACCGGATACCGCGCCGACAACAGGCTCTTTATGTTCGCGCAGGAGTTTCTGGACGGGAGACTGGCGTATCAGGATCTCAAAAGGCTGGTGAGCGGCAATTCCAACAGGCAGTTCGTTCTGAAGAGCAACCGCGCCTTTGACCGCGTGAGTTTCAGCGGCTACCGGCCTGCCCTTTCAGAAGACTCATACCCAGTCAGGCGCAGCCGCGAACTCAGGGCCATAAAAAGCCTGAAGCAGTCATCCGGCGGTCTTTTCATCACAGATCTTATAGAACAGGAGGTGCGTCCGTATGACTCACGCCTATGATGAGATCCTTCTTGAAAGGGCCTCCGACTCACTCGGACGCATGCTGGACTTCGCCGTCCACAGTCTCCGCCAAGACGCGCCCGCAATGATGGAACTGTTTATTTCGTGCGGACTCGCGTCGCTGTTTGAGCAGGGAGAGATCCGCGTAACGGCCGGCATGTCCGGTATCGAACTTGCTTATGAAACGCTTGAACGGAGCGGTCTGACTTTCGAGCGCACTACACCGAGGCACACGGCAAGCCTGAGCCCGGAGTACTGGTGCGGCTTTGCCTTGGCGCGCGCTCAGTGGGAATCAGGCCTTCCGTTCGGACGCATAATGAGATCCTTCTCGATCTCCGGATTCACGTCCGGCTACGCAAAGAAACGTATCGAATACCTTGACAGCCTGCCGCTTGACATGGCCGCGCAGGAAAGGACAGGAAAGATCCGTGCATTCGGCAGGGCTTATGCTCTCGAGGCGGCATCGGAGACCGCACACGCGATGATCGCCGGTGTTATTGCCGGATCGGAAGATGCTCCGCTTAAGATCATGCGCAAAAGAAACGGGCTCAGCCAGTCACAATTGGCTAAAGCCAGCGGCGTCCCGCTCAGGACCATACAGCAGTACGAGCAGAGGCAAAAGGATATAAACAAGGCGCGCGCAGAATACCTCATAACGCTCTCTGCCGCGCTGGGATGCAGTCCGGCCTCTCTCCTCGAAAAAAAGCAGGGGTGAGCCCCTGCTTGATTTTTCTTATTGGCGAGGGCTTCAGCTGCTTATCCCGCATCATCTTCCTCAGCCTCTTCTTCCTTTTCTTTTTCCTTTTCGGTGACAGTCACCTTCAATGCCAGATCTTCATATCCATTGGCAATATATATCCCCTCAGGCAGATCGTAAGTGAGCGGCACTTCCGTATCCTCGTAGAGCCAGGAGATGTCTACCTCATCAGCGGTGATGCTGCCCGTCTTATTGATGATATCCTTGCTGCCCTTTATGACTATGGTCTCAGGAGCGGTATACGCCCTCTCATATGAGTCTTCTGTATTCTCATTCTTTACCGGTACGTTCAGCTTTACTTCTTTCGTATACCCAGCAGCGGCCTTGAACGAAACAGTCTCAGGATAGACTACGACGTTCAGCACTTGGTTGCCGTCCTTGTCGAGCGCGGCGAGTTCGACCGTCAGTGGTTTGAGTTTGTCGTTAAGATCAGACGGATCTATCACGGCCGCTACTCTGTCTACCCTGGAAAGCCTGTCTTCAGTCGCGATAACGGAGGCTGTTTCCGCTGACATCTCCTCTATGACCGGCTCAGCATCGTCATCTGCCGCCTCCGGATACTCAACGGAAATCTTCATGTCTTCGCTGTCAGCGCTTTCGATATCGATGGTAACAGCCTTGAGAGACACGTCGCTCACCTGCGTTCCTTCAGGTCCCTCCGCGTGCAGCACGACTGTGTTCTGTCCATTCGCCAGCTGGCTGACGTCGGCCGTGACGGATATGTCGTCGGAAGAGATACTGCCGGTATCTACCCTTCTTTGTTCCAGGGTAACGTCCACTCTTTCATGATTGGTCTCGGCTACCGCGTATCCCCTGTTAGCGAGATTCTCAAGTCCCGTATATGTGATCGGGATGCCCGAGTATTCTTCCTTTGTCATCGGATCGTAATTGTACACGACAAAGACCCACGCCGCTATCGACACCAGCAGCGCCAGTATGATATTCACTATTTTGCGGCCCTGATCACTCATCCTCTTTGCCTCCTTTCAGGAGTCTCAGTCTTGAAAGAAGATCCCTGTCTTCGCCGGATGGGATGTAGATGTCGAGCAGCATCTTCTCGAGTGTCTTGAGATCGAGAAACCTTCTGAATTCGCCGTTCTGAGCGACAGATATGGCTCCCGTCTCCTCGGATACCACGATGATAAAAGCGTCCGACACCTCGCTGAGTCCGAGCGCGGCTCTGTGGCGCGTGCCGAGGTTCTTGCCTATGTTCTGTCTTTCCGTGAGCGGAAGGACGCAGCTTGCGGCATATACCTTGTCGCCTCTTATTATGACCGCTCCGTCGTGGAGCGGCGATCCCTCATAGAAGAGGTTTCCGAGAAGTCTTACGGATATTTCAGCGTTGATTATTACACCGGTCTCCGCGATATCATTGAGCATGGTCTCGCGCTCTATAGCCATGAGAGCTCCGGTATGCGTCGATGAAAAATCGTCGACGGCATCGACTATCCTGTGTACCGTGGCATATATCTCTTCTTTACCCATATCTCTGAACTGCCGGCTCAGGACGCCTCTCCGTCCGATCTGTTCGAGACCTCTTCTGATCTCAGGCTGAAAGAGTATGACGACCGCGATGAGTCCTACTGTGATCAGTCTTGTGAACAGCCAGTTCAGCAGGCTCAGATTGAATATCTCGGATACCAGGAAGAAAGCGACAATCAAAAGGATGCCTCTGAACAGCTGCTGCGCGCGGGTCTCTTTTATGAACCCCAGCAGTCTGTAAATGAGGTACGCGACAACGACGATATCAATGATATCCGTTGTCTTGATACTCATCAGGATTCCCATAAGGTTGTCGATCATTGATTTCCTTTCAGTTTTACTCTTCTGTCTTTATTCTTCCATCACAGTCACGTAGCCGTCTTCGTCCTTTTGAAGCGTCCTGCCCTCCAGGACCGCGTTTATGAGAGTCTTCGCGTTCTCTATGCTTTCGTAATCCTGTGACATCACATAAGCATATTCTCCGCCCGCCGAATACGTCGGCAGCATGTCGTCTCCGCCTGTCACGGTATTTTTGTAGATATGCCAGTCAGGATTTTTTGAGAGCTGCATCTTGAGCAGTTTTCTTATCTCGCGCGAGCTGAAGCTCATCTCGAAATAATTACGCAGGCTCGAAAGGACGTTGTTGTAATTGAGCATCATGGTGCGGCTGCTCGTCGCCTTCTTGATAAGCGCCTCAAACACCGCTTGCTGGTTCTTTATCCTCTGGCGGTCACCGTCCGGGAAGGCCTTGCGTTCCCTTGCGAAAGCGAGCGCCTGCTCGCCGTTCATGTGGTTCACGCCTTCATGCACGGTCCATGTATCGAGCTTGGTCGGATTAAATTCATATTCCGATTCCACGTCAACTCCGCCTACGGCATCTATGAACCGCTCAACGGTAGTGAAGTTGACCTTCACGTAATAGTTTATTTCCATATCGAAGAGCTGCTCTTCTGCCCCGATGGTGGTCTGCACACCGTAGAATCCCGTGTGTGTCAGTTTGTCGAGAGCATTGTCAAACTCCGCCATGTATATCTCGTAGTCTCTCGGGATCGAGGTCATCAGTATCTGATTGGTGACCGGATTGACCGTGACCACCATGTTGACGTCGCTCCTGCCCTCTTCATCGATCGTACCGTCCACGTCGATACCCGTTATGGTGAAACTGAACGGTTTTCTTGTTACATCCGAAACGGCGCTCTCATTATCTACGGAGCTTCCGCTCAGGAACGAGAGGGTGCCCAGCGCGTACGCCGTTCCCATCCCGTAGAACACGATCATCACCACAGCCAGCAGCGTGGCCAGTCGCTTGCCCCATTTTTTGATGCTCTTCTTGCGGGTCTGTACCAGTATGACCAGACTCAGCAGTATGAGTACGCCAAACAGCAGCACCCCCATGCCGAACGGCAGAACGTTCATGATCAGCATTGACAGGGTAAACACCGCAAAGGCGATCACGTATATCATCGTCAGCGCCTTGTCGAATTTGCTTACCCTTACGTTGCCTTCGCGCTTCTTTTTGCCTTTTACGTAGTTGCTGCGGTATCTTTCGTACGCGTCGTGCGACGCCTGCCTGAGAGCCTCTACCTCTTTAGGAGTATGGAATATCGAAGGCTCATCCGGTTCTTCTATCGGCGCGCGCGGCTTGCGCGAACGCTCGTACGAACGCTCAGGGGCAGCCTTTGGCGGAACGTCTTCAACTTTTTTATGCCTCAGCTGCTCGTAGCGTCTGTACTCATCATAAGCATCAAAATCCCTGCCGAGTCCCTTTACGGGATCCGGCTTCTGAGGTTCCGGCTTTTTTTGAAGTTCATCTAATATCTCAAAATCTTTATTTTTATCCGGGCTCCCGTTATCGTAGTGGAAATCCAGAAGATCGTCGAGATCCCAGTCGTTATTTGCCATAAGCGCGTTTCCTATCTCTTGGTCTCAATAAGTCCGTAAGCGTTGCCCTTACGCTTATATACTACGCTGACATCATCTGTATCCATGTCGAGGAACACGAAAAAGTCGTGGCCGAGCATCTCCATCTGAAGTATCGCTTCTTCTGCGACCATAGGGCTGAGCTCAACCTGCTTTCTTCTGACGATGGCCATCTCTTCTTCGAAATCTTCTTCTTCAGGTTCCGGTACGAATTCGAGCTTGAGCGCCTTGTTTTCTTTGTATCTGGATTCGAGTTTGCCCTTGAGCTTGCTCATCTGGTACTCGAGTTTATCAGTAACCAGGTCCACAGCGTCATAGATGCTGTCATTGGCCATCTCGGCTCTGAGTACAGCCTGTTTCGCGTTGATCGTCGCCTCAAACTTCGGAGTCTCTCTGAGCTTCGATACGACTATGTTGGCTGTTGTGTCTTCGTCAAAATATTTGCCGATCTTTTCGAGTTTTTTCTCGATGTAGTTGCTGAGCTTTTCGCTCATTGGATAATTCTTTGATGAAATATTGATCTTCATATCGCTTATCCTCCTGATGTCATATTTTCCTAACTTATTGTAACACAAGATAGACAAAAATTGTGTGCTCCTTCTGTGAAGGAGCACACAATATATAGATATTTTAAGAATCGCAACCTTTAGGTCCGGTTCTCCGCTTACCACAGCTTATCGACTGCGTCCGCGATCTTCTTTCCCTCTGCAGGACCGAGCTTGCATCTGAGCTGTCTCTTGACTTCTCCCATTTCGTTGATGAAGCCCCTGGCTTTCCCCTCTTCGATTCTGGCGAGGAGAGCCTTCTCTGCCTCTTTGCTGATCTTTCCGTCATCAGAAATACCTGCAAGAATAAGCTCAAGCTCTTCCATCGGGATATTCATGGTAGGATCTTGCATTATACTCATTATGTTTCCTCCCTTAGCTTTTTAAATGATTAGCCTCGCAGCCACTCGACCTGGTCTTTGACCCCACACCTGCCTTGACCCGCTTTGCGGAGGACTTACTTCTAAGATACGCCATGATCACAGCCGCTTCCTGCGCGCTGCTTACGTGGGTCCCTTTGCCCGTATCTGGCCTGGACTTTCAACCACGAACATGGCTGCGAGCTATTCACGATTTTTTTGCGGATGCTGATATCCGCGAGCACTTATTTCTTTCTGCTCTTTTTTACCTCGCTGGCGAGCATCTTCTCAAGTCTTTCGAGAGCCTTTTCGTCGAGAGCATTGTCATCTCCCGCAAAGAATGCCTCGAGCTGAGGAAGACGGACGCCGGCCTTGTAGTTCATCTTGAACATCTCAACATTGAGAGATTCCTTGATGTTACGCATTTCCTGTTTGGTCATTTTAAACTCCTCCATTAAAGGCAGCTGCCGCTAAGGCCTGTATTCGCCGGAAAACTCTGCCACTACTTCTTCGTCATTCTCAGCAGCCGGGTCTATGACCTCGACTTCCTTGATGCGCATCTCATTGCCGCGAAGCAGCCATGTCTTGCCGCTGCCGCAGTGCGGGCAGGTCTTACCGTACTGAACCGTCGAATAAGTGATCTTGCAATTGTCACACCATGTGACAGCAGGTATCTCTTCGCATTTGAGCTTTGAGCCCTCGAACAGCGGGTATTTCTTGGTGTACCAGTTCCAGTAATCATAGAGATATGATGAAACTATTCCCGAGACTTCACCGAATTCGAGAGTGACAGAGCTGATCTTGCTGACGTTGTTCTCCTCGGCGATCTTGCTGACCTCTTTTACTACATAATTTACAAGTCCAAGTTCATGCATAAACTTTTATTCGTCCTTTATCTGCCTGCAACTTTCTTCTTGATGATGCCGGCCACTCTTGTAGGCATGTTCTTGCCGATTCCGATGAACTTATCTTCTGCGCGCATCATTCTGGAGTACAGGTCTCCGTCCGGACGGCGGATCAGGTGGATGGCGTCGAACTTGCACTGTACCGTGCACATTCCGCAGCCGATGCACTTGTTCTGATCAACTACACTGCGTCCGCACTTGAGGCATCTCTCAGCTTCCTTCTTGATCTGCTCTTCGCTGAACTGCTTGATCTCGTAATCCATTGTGAGCTTCTTGCTCTCGTCGATCTCTCTGATCTGACGGGCAGGCTTCTTGTACTCATTTGCAGGGAGTACGATCTCGTCCTTGTTGAGCGGTGTGAAGTTGCGCGTATTTCTGTGGATCATGAGATGCTGTCCCTTGTTCACGAATCTATGGAGCGATACAGCGCCTTCACGTCCCATCGCGAGAGCGTCAACAACGAACTTCTGTCCGCTTACGGAGTCGCCGCCCGCGAAGATGTCAGGCTCTGCTGTCTGCAGTGTGACAGGGTCAGCAACGATGAATCCTCTCGGTGTGAGTTCGACCTTTGTTCCTTCGAACAGTTTGCCGTAATCAGGCTTCTGGCCGATGGAGAACAGCACTGTGCTGCACTTCTGCTCTGTTGTCTCGCTGTCGTCGAACTTAGGGTCGAATCTGCCCTCCGCGTTCTTGACGCTGACGCACTTTCTGAACTTGATGCCGGCAACCTTGCCGTCCTTTGTAACGACTTCAGTCTGTCCCCAGCCATCGTGGATAACGATGCCTTCGTTCTTGAGGAATTCCTGATCCTCTTCGCCCATAGGCATCTCGTCATAGGACTCGAGGCAGTACAGGTGTACGCTCTTAGCGCCCTGACGGATAGCTGTACGAGCTACGTCGGCTCCGATGTTTCCGCCGCCGATGACTACTACGTCGCCGGAGAGTTTCTTGGCCTTGCCGAGTGTTACGCTCTTGACATAGTCAACGCCGCCGATGACTCCCTTAGCGTCGTCGCCAGGGATTCCCAGCTTGCCGCATGCCTGGAGTCCTGTTCCCACGAAGAAGCCCTTGAAGCCTTCTTCTCTCAGGGACTGGAATGTAACGTCCTTGCCGACTTCTACGCCGCATCTGATCTCAACGCCCATGGCCTTGAGGATCTCGATCTCAGCGTTAACGACTTTCTTGTCGAGTCTGAAGTTAGGAATGCCGAGTGTCATCATTCCGCCAGGCATCTCCTGCTTCTCGAATACTACAGGCTTGTAGCCCTCGATAGCCAGGAAGTAAGCGCAGGAAAGTCCTGCAGGGCCCGAACCTACGATACCGATCTTCTGGTCGAACGGTTCTCTTGTGGTCGAAACCATCGGCGGGATGTACTTGTGATCATCTTCGAGATCCTTGGCAGCGATGAACGCCTTGATATCGTCGATAGCCAGAGCGTCATCAACTGTGCCTCTTGTGCACTCGAGCTCGCAGTACTTATGGCAGATGGCGCCGCATACTGCAGGGAACGGGTTGTCTCTCTTGATCAGCTTGAGAGCTTCGTTGTACTCTCCTCTGCTGGCCATGTCGATGTAACCCTGAATAGCGATGTGGAGCGGGCAGGCAGCCTTGCATGGCGCTGTACCTGTAGGCCATGTCTGGATGACGCCGTTCTCGTTCTTGTAGTTCCAGTTCCACTTATCTTCAGGCCAGAAGTTGCTGTCAGGCAGCTCCTGCTTCGGATATTCGATCTCGCCGTGCTTTGTGCAGAGCTTCTGTCCGAGTCTGACAGCGCCTGCCGGGCAGACCTCTACGCACTTGCCGCAGGCAACGCACTTCTCTGCGTCGACCTCGGATGCGTATGCGGAAGCTGAAAGGTTTGGTGTGTTGAAGAGCTGTGATGTTCTCAGAGCGTTGCAGACGCCGACCGCGCAGTTGCAAATCGCGAAGATCTTGTTCTCGCCGTCGATGTTTGTGACCTGGTGTACATAGCCCTTTTCTTCAGCCTTCTCGAGTACTTCGAGAGCTTCTTCATAAGTGATGTCATAGCCCATGCCGGACTCTTTGCAGTAGTCAGCGAAGTCGCCGAGACCCATGCACCAGTACTGCATGATATCTCCGGAGCCCTCGCCTCTCTCTGTCTGCTGCTTACGGCAGGAGCAGATTCCGAGACCGATCTGGCCTTCATATTTCTTGAGCCAATATGAGATGTGCTCGATGTCGAGCGACTCGCACTCAGCAGGGATAGCCTTCTCTACCGGGATGACGTGCATTCCGATACCGTTTCCGCCCTTGCCTACCATCTGAGTGATGCCCGCAAGCGGCAGATATGTCATTCTCTCGAAGAAGTCAGCGATCTCAGGTGTCTCGCACATGATCTGGTCTCTCATGACCATGATCTCAGCGGCGCCCGGTACGAACATGTCAAGCACGTAACGTCTCTCGTGCTGAGGGTTCTTGCCGTCCTCGTTCTCGTTGTTCCACTCTACGAGACCAAACTGTCCCAGAGCTTCAAGAACTGTCTTCAGATGATCGTCATCATAGCCTGTCAGTTCTTTCATCTTCGCGAAAGTCTTAGGCTTACGCTTTCCCATCACGAGAGCTGTGTCGAGGCAGTCCTCTGCGATGTCCTTGCCGTATCTCCTGACAACGTACTGATAGCCGCAGTCGAATCCCCAATACTCAGGAGAATCCTTTGACGGCTTCTCAAGTCCGAGGAGGATCTCTTTACGGTCAGTGATGATCTTCGTGAGTTTGAAGATCTTCTCGTCGTGGCTCAGCTGTTTAGCCTTTTTTGCCATACTTTTCCCTCTCTTTCTCTTACAATAACTACTTTATAAACTCTTTTATCTGTGGTGCCCTCAGCGGGCTGCTTACCAAACTAAATATTTATGATCCCCGTCACAAGGATGGACGCGACCTCATCAAGGGCTTCCCTGTATGAGATGTGGTTCTTGATGAGTACGTCATTCTGGAAGAACTGCTCAATAGTCGACTGGAACATCGTCTTGAGTATAGGCAGTGACACAGGTCTGAAAAAGCCCTCTTCTATGCCCTTGTTGAGAAGCATCTGAACGCTGTTCCAGTAGTTCTCGCGGCAGCGCTGCCAGTGTCTGTATACTGAAGGATATTTTTCCTTAAGCACATAGAGCTGTGTGAGATCGTTCTGAGTGTACCGTTCAGGGACCGAGCCGATAATGCGTCTCAGTTTCTCGACAACGCCGATGGATTCATCATTCAGGATCTCCTGCTCCTGAGCGAAAGCGTCTTCAAAGAAACGGTCGATCGTGTCTGTCATGATCTGCCTTTTGTCCTCGAAAACCATGTATATGGTCTTCTTGCTCATACCGAGAGCGCGGGCAAGATCATCCATCGTGAATTTGATGCCTTTTTTGTCAAACTGTCTCGCAGCCTCATCAAGGATGCGGACTCTGAGTTCATTATTTGAAGCCATTTATTTCACCTTTTGTCCTTTTTTAATTACCCTTCCCGGACGCGGTAGGAAACTTTGCAGGTAGTCATCGTTTCCCATTCTCGATTGTATCATTGAGGCCTGTTTACCGCAAGGGAAAAGGGTCTATTTCTCTGCTTTTCTATGTTTTTTATCAATGAAAAAATGCGGCGCTTCCGCGCCGCATTGTTAACTGCTGTATTATTCCTTGTTCACCTCAAGTCCGAACTCAGCCGGAAGGAATCTCGGGCAGATGTTTTCATCGGTGACTATGACCGAATTCGCAAGTCTTGTGCCTATCGAGCAAGCCTCGCCAAGTGTCTTTCCGTATGTCAGACCAATGGTAACTCCCGAGAAGAACGCGTCGCCCGCGCCTGTCGTGTCCCTTACTTCTGTCTTCGGCGCCGGGCAATGTCCCTTTGTGCCGTCAAGAGACGCATACACCGCGCCTTCGCTGCCCATCGTGACTACCATCGCGGGTATCTTCGCCTGGGATATCTTGGTAAAGAGGATATCGCTCATCTCATCCGGAGCGACACCTTCATATTCCTCAGAGAAAAGCAGTCCGGCTTCTTCAATGTTGCAGACGAGGCAAGCAATATGATGGAGCAGATCCCTGCGCTCCATGGCGATAGACATATTGGATACTACCGCATAGACTTCCTTGCCGTGCTTCTCCGCGAGAGAAATGGCGCGCTTCAGGACAGGCACGTCCACATCGAATTCCACCGCTATGCTGTCCGCGTATTTGAATATTTCGTCACCCTTTTCGTCAAGGATGTCCTCTATCCTTGAAATATCCGGGCGCTTGGAGATGGATGCCACTACATCGCCGCCGTTGTCGAAGACGGCGAGCCATGTGCCGAGACCGCCCTCCGAACGCTTGATGTAATCAACGTTGACTTTATGCTTGGCCAGTTTCTCGACCACGTCATTGCTTATGCCTTTAGGGTCGACCACGGTCACGAACGTCGGTCTGAGTTCTACGTTGGCAATGTCCTCAACGATATTGCGGGCAACGCCGCCGTGTACCTCTACGACATGTCCGGCATTACGGCCTCCCGGTATATACTGTGTGTAGGGGTACCCCTTTATATCCACGAATGCCGCTCCGATGACGACTATGCCGTTGTCCTTCTTCTTCATGGTCTCCTCTTTCCGTGTCCGCGGATCCTGTTACTTGACCCTTGCGTTTGTAAGATACAGATTTCTGAGCGGTTTGTTCAGAAGCACAATGACCGCCACGCAGAGTATCGTGTTAGGCAGCATATATGTGCCGTTGTAAAGCAGCGAGTATACCACCGGGCTGCCCATCTTCATGTTCATGAACTCTTCAGGCATCCACTGAGCGTATACCGTGACGCCGCTTATGTAGTGGATGATGAATCTGGCCACACAGCCTGTAAGGGCTCCGAGCGCGCTCCTTCCGGCAGTCGGCACTCCGCCCTTGTTTCTGAACAGACCCGCTAAGCCGACCGCTCCGTACGCGACTGAGTAGTCGAATATGATCGAGATCCAGCTGATAGCAAAGCCGCTCGCGAGAAAATACTTTAGCGTACCGAATACGAATCCCGCGGTGCAGCCCCAGCCGGGTCCCCACTTAAGCGCAAAAAATACGAGCGGCACCATGACCAGATCTATTGACCCTCCGAATCCGCCGAAACTGAGACCGATAGGTATCTTCAGAAAACTCAGCGCGATCGAAAGCGCTATGCAAAGGCCGCCTTCTGTCAGCATTCTGGTGTTGCCGCTTCTTGTGTTAGTGTTAATATTATTGTTCATCAAAAAAACTCCTTTCCTACGCCGGCATTATCCGGATCAGGTGATAGGGGTCATCCCTTTCGGGACCTCTCAGCAAAACAGCTCCCCCGGTGATGGATTTATTATATATCTTTAAAGACCGATGTTCCAGCCTTCTTTCACAATTCGTTCGTCATAATTAACTCCTCGTCGTTTTCACCGGCAATGACGAACCCGGCTTTTTTATACATTCTGACAGCATAGTTGGCTTTCTGAACAGAAAGAGACACCCTCTTATACCCCTTTTCTTTCAGGAGAAGGAGCATCTCCCCCAGCAGCTGTGTGCCAATGCCTTTATTCCTGTATTCCTTCAGCACGGACATTGCAAGAGACGGCGTTTCATCATCGACATGGCCGTAGTCGTTCATTATCCGCGACCAGATCGCGCCGACGACATGCCCTTCATCGTCTGCTGCCATGCAGTAGTCTGCAGGACCGCTTCCGAAATCCTCATAATAAAGCGCGAGCTCCGGCAGCTCTATGATCGAGCGGTCAGGAGTCTCGGTCCCCTCAGGGATAAATATCGCCTCATAGAGGAAATCTTTCAGCAGCTCATATTCGTTTGGCTTAAGCTCTCTGTACTTCAACGCTTTATCTCCGTGTAAATCATTCCACGGTCGCTTCTGTCTGAACGCATGAGCGACGCGTGGCCCACTGTCATTCTGACATCTTTTGTATCGCTGAGCGCGGCGAGGATCTCCTTCTCTGTATCCGTGCCGCGGCACTCCGGCCTGCGGATGAGAGTTATGTGCGGCGAGAACTTCTTCCGGTCATAAGGGATGCCGGCATTGTTGAGCTCGCGCCTGAGCCTTCTCGCGAATGACTGCAGCGCCATGCCGCCGTCCATGCCTGCCCACCACAGCGATTTAAAAGATCCCGTTCCTGAAAGAGCGATATCAAATGGTCTGAGACCCGCGCGCTTGATCACTTCAAGAACGGCGTCCGGATCATCGAATTCGCCAATAAAAGCAAGCGTCAGATGAAGGTTGTCCCGCTTAGTGTAATTGCCCTTCACGCCTCTGCTGCGCATATAGTCCTGCATGCCCTGCAGCGCGTTTTTCATTTCATCATTCAGTTGTATCGCGATAAACAGTCTCATGGTCTCACCAGATAAACGGGATCAGCCTGTATCTCACTTTTTTCCTGTACTCCGCATAGCCTTTAAGCTCTGTCCCGAGCACGGTCTCTTCATTCCTGATCCTCTTCGCGATGATCGGGATGTATGCCAGCATGATGATGAACGACGGCAGCGAGCCAAGTATCAGCGGCATGCTTAGAAAGAGAAAGACAGTCGCGGTATACATCGGATGTCTCACTATCCCGTACAGTCCCGTGTCGATGACAGTTTGATCTTCCTGCACTTCTATGGTCCTGGAGAGATACTGATTTTCACGCAGCACCTCCCCGAACATGCAGTACGCCAGAAGGAACACAGCAACGGCGGCCCACATAACGGCTTCCGGCGCCTTTGTCCATCCGAAGCGGTGATCAAGCCCGGCAATGATAAACGCCGCAAGGAACATCAGGCCGCTGTATCTAATGACGTCCTTCTGCTCGCTTTGGGTCTCCTTCGCGTTCAACCTGCTTCTTAAAAGATCCGGGGCTTTGGCATACATGACTATGCCCGCAAAAAACATAGGCACAAAGAGAACAGCCATCAGGGCCCACCCGTTCTTCCAATGCAGGTCCCAAGCCGGCAGAAACACCAATATCCCTATCAGTATTACTCCCGATACATATTTTATGATCGCTTGTTTCAACAATCCCTTTTTCATCACATCAATACCACAGACAACGGTTTTCTCTGCCGGCACACACTTCTTGTAAACATGTATATATCAATGCCTAATATACCAAATTATGACGTCTCCCTCAACGCGCCGCGGGCGATGTGATACAATCTGAGCATGAGACTGGATAAATACCTGTCCGACATGGGCGTCGGAACAAGAAGCGAACTGAAAAAAGACATCCGTAAAGGCGGTGTGAGCGTCGACGGCGAGGTCATCAAGGACCCCGGTCACAGTGTCGGTGTCTCTTCGCGCGTGGTGTTCAAGGGTCATGAGATCGTTTACGAGGAATTCGTCTACTACATGCTCAACAAGCCGGCGGGCATCATCAGCGCGAGCGAGGATGACAGAGAAGAGACCGTGATCGACCTCATACCCGAGCCAAAGCGCAGGAATCTGTTCCCCGTCGGGCGTCTCGACCGGGACACCGAAGGGCTTCTTCTCATAACAAATGACGGCGCTCTTTCGCACCGTCTTCTGTCGCCGAAACATCATGTAGATAAGGTCTATTATGCTGAAGTGACGGGCATGCTCAATGAGTCGGATGTCGAGTTGTTCAGACAGGGTCTCGTCCTGTCCGACGGTCTCGAATGCATGCCCGCGGATCTTAAGATTCTATCAGTTTTCGAAGAGGAATATTCGTCCGAAGCCGAGATCACCATCCGTGAAGGCAAGTTCCATCAGGTGAAGCGCATGTTCGACGCGGTCGGTGCCGAGGTCACCTATCTGAAGAGGCTGTCGATGGGCCCTTTGACACTCGATCCGGATCTGGAGCCGGGAGAAAGCCGCCGTCTGACACCGGAAGAACTGGAAACTCTTGGGATTTAATTGACCATATCGCCGGCTGCGGCGAAGGCGAGGAAATCGACGCGGGACGCTCCCGCGTCTTTTAATATACGCGAGATCTCATCGATGGTGGCTCCTGTGGTGAAGATGTCATCTATCAGAAGGATGCGGGAGCCTTCTATCAGCGGGAGCTTCCGTGCCCGTATATCAAAGGCTCCGTGTATGTTTGCCATGCGCTCCTCCGGGCCTAGTCCTTTCATCGGAACGGTCGCGCGCAGTCTTATTATCGCGTCGGGATCATAACGGAGCCCCGCGCGCTTCGAGAAACCTTTTGCCATCAGATCGGCGTGGTTGTAGCCCCTTTTGGCTTTCTTCTCTCTGTGTGTAGGAACGGGCATCACGATATCATACATGCGCGCAAGGCCGCCGGCTCCGTATTCGGACGCCATGCGGTCGTACAGCACCTCCCCCAGCGTATCGCCGATGTCAGGGCGGCTGCCGTATTTGAGAGCGAAAATGACCGCCTGCTCTACGGCTCCGTAGCCCGCGCAGGCATGGCCTTTGTCGAACGACTGAGGACTTTCGGAAGCCTCCCTTACCGAACATCTGAAACACATCTCTCCCGGATCGTTCTGAGACAGCGGTCTTCCGCACTTCGCGCAGCGTCTGTCCGTGATCCAGTTCATCCCCTGCATGCAGTCATTACAAAGCCTGTAAGTGCGGCTGTCATCGGTGATCTTTCCGCAGCTTATACAATAAAGACCCGGCGGATACACCAGGTCTAAAACTTCATTTCCGAATTTCAGTATCCATGAACTGTTCATTATCAAAACCTTCCGAACGGGTCTGAATCGAGCGACAGCAGCCGTGCCTTCAGCCCGGTGTACCTCCCGTCCGCGCGGTTGTTGTCGATCATAGAACGCACCCTGCCCGGATCTCCGACTATGATGACCAGCTTTTTCCCCCTTGTGACCGCAGTGTACAGCAGGTTCCTCGTCATGAGCATAGGCGGGAAGTTGAGCACCGGGATGATGACCGCGGGGAACTCCGATCCCTGGCTCTTATGCACTGTAACAGCGTAGGCCAGGTCGATCTCCTCGAGCATGTCGCCGCAATAATCTATCAGGCGGTCGTCCATCCTGACTGTCATGGTCTTGTCCTCAACATCTATAGATTCGATGATGCCCATGTCGCCGTTGAACACGCCTTCGCCTTCAGTCGTGAAGTGCTCGGAGCGCCATTCAGCTCCGTAATTGTTTTTGAGCTGCATCACCTTGTCGCCCTCGCGGAATGTCACGCTGCCGTACCTTAGTTCGGCCTTCGACTCGTCCGCCGGATTGATCACATCCTGCAGCACGGAATTGAGGCTCGGCGCCCCGAGTATCCCGCGCTTTGTCGGCGTCAGCACCTGGATGTCATCGGCTGAACGCACAAAGTCAAAACCCGCCTCTATACGGCCGCCTATGAGTTCCTTGATGGTCTCACTTATGCTGTTCTCGTTGTTCTTGCTTATTATGTAGAAGTCATCGCCGCCCTGCTGCTCAGGGTACTCGCCGCCGTTTATAAGATGCGAGTTTGCGACGATGCCGCTTCCCTCGGCCTGGCGGAAGATCTCCTTCAGCCGGATGGTAGGGATGCATTCGCTGGCTATCATGTCGCGCAGGACATTGCCCGCGCCGACCGACGGAAGCTGATCGGCGTCGCCCGTAAAGATGAGGCGGGTGCCTTCCTTAACGGCACTCAGCAGCCCGTCCATCAGCATCAGGTCTATCATCGACGCCTCGTCTATTATTATCACATCCTGTTCAAGCGGATTCTCCTCGTTACGGCCGAAGTTGAGGGTGTCCTCTTCATCAGACCACACGAATTCGAGCAGGCGGTGTATCGTCATGGCCGGCTTGCCGGACGCTTCTTCCATGCGCTTTGCCGCTCTCCCTGTCGGAGCCGCGAGCGCGGTCTCGAAGCCCGCGAAGTCGAACATCTTCACGAGCGTATTGATTATCGTTGTCTTTCCGGTACCCGGTCCGCCGGTGATTATAGTAACGTTGTTGCCCAGGCAGGCCGCGATGGCAGTCTTTTGTTCGCGTGAAAGCTCTACCTCTCCGCCAAAAGTCTGAAGCGCCTCATCAAAACTGTGACCCGATACGGTCCCGGCCACAAGCGGAACGGGTTTAGCCGAGGCGTCCCTGATCTTCATCAGCGCGTGGGCCACTCTCTGCTCGGCATGATAATAGCCGTACAGATAGATGACAGCGGTATCTTCAACGGTGTCCTCTTCAAGTTCTCCGGCAAAGACCATGTCCTTGAGCGAGTCGCGGACATTATCCATCATGACATCGAGGAATCCGGCCGTCCTTTCTATAAGAAGCTTCTCGGGGACCAGCGTGCTCCCGCTCGCCGCCCAGGCCTTGAGCATGTACCTTATGCCGCTCTCTATTCTGACACTGCTGTCCGGTTCTACCCCAAGCCTGGCCGCTATGCTGTCCGCCTTGTTGAAATTGATGCCGCGTATGTCCTCCGAAAGAGTATACGGGTTCTCCTTTATGATGCGCACCGAGTCCTTGCCGTATATCTTGTAGACGCGTACGGCCTCGCTCATCTCTATGCCCAGTTCGCGGAGCTCTATGGCCGTGTTGGCGAACTCCCTTGACTCGCCAAAGGACTCCGTTATCCTGGCGAGCGTCTTGGCACCTATGCCGCTGACGCTAAGCAGTTTTTCAGGAGCTTCCTCTATGACCGTGAGAGTCTCGTCACCGAACACATCGACTATCGCTCTCGCCGTAGCGGGGCCGATGCCTCTTATGTTGCCCGCCGAAAGGAATTCAAGTATCGCGTCTGCGCCTTCAGGCATGACTTCTTCGTAACTTGCGACGCTGAACTGTTCACCGTACTTAGGATGCACCGTGAACCTGCCCTCAAGCCTGTACGCGGCCCCTGTTTTAGGGTCAGCAAAAGAACCGGCTATACGGAATGAGCCTTCTTCTGTGTCGAAGACCGCTACGGTATAGCCGTTCTCGGGATTGTTGAATATTATCTTTCCGAGCTTGCCTTCCTGCTGCATTTATCAGAATGTTCTTTTGTAAAGTTTCCTGTTGTCGAGCGTGAACACCCTATCGCTGAATCCGCCCGGCTCCACATTGCTGAGAGCGTCCTCCATGTCGAACATCTTGGCGTCCGTCATGTCAAGGTAATGGAGCATCTCGGCTTCAGGGAACAGCGGCTTTTTAGGGCTGCCGAACTCAGGCTCGTAGTGGTGAGTGAGCGCCATGTGCTGCATAAGCAGGCACTTTTCTTCATCGATGCCCAGTTCCATGCAGCGCTCGCCTATGATCTCTACTCCCATGACAAGGTGTCCAAGCATCTTGCCCTCAAGCGTGTACTCGGAAACCACACCGTTCTCATCGGAATCGAGTTCATCAAGCTTCTGTATGTCGTGAAGAGCGACTCCCGCCAGAAGCAGATCCTTGTTAAGAAACGGGTAGACTTCGCAGGCGTGTTCGCCCATCATCATCATTCTCTTGACGTGCCAGAGCAGGCCTGCGTATTCCGCGTGGTGATTGCTCATGGCTGCCGGCCAGTACATGATGCGTCCCTTTTCTTCCTCATAGAAACTGAGGCAGAGGTTCTTTAAATCTTTGTCTTCGAACGCATTGATGCGGCCGACTATGTAGTCGTACATGGCCTGAGGATCCTCAGGAGCTGCCTTGAACAGGTCTGCCCTCTCGTAAGAGCCTGCCTGCGCCCTGCCCTTGATGGAGTCAAGTATGAGCTGATTCTGTCCCTTGTAATCGCGGCATCTTCCGGTGACGCTTATTACCATCCCGGCTTCTATCTTTGAGAATCTCTCAGCTTCATCTGCGGTGAGATTCCACTTTACGGACTGGATATCGCCTGTCGCGTCCGCGAGCGACATGTACAGGTGTCTCTTGCCGTTGTTGCCGTCCCTTATGTCGACGCTCTTGACCAGATATCTGTCTTCTATGCGATGTCCTTCGTCAGGTTTAAGATCTTTGATGTAATACGGTTTCATCTATTTCTCCTTTTGACCGGCGCAGAGTCATACTGCCGCCGGTGATTATACTTAAATCATTATACCACAGCCCCGCTGTATGATATAATCAGCGAGTGAAGAATCGCGGGCGATCCCGCGATGAGAAATGAAGGATCTCTCACAATGTTATTACCGGTAAACGAACGGAGGCTGCTATGGGATTTGATGCCGAAAAAGCGACACAGGCAACAGTTGAATGGATAAGGGACTGGTTCGAAAGGAACGGGCCGGGATGCAATGCGATAGTAGGCATCAGCGGAGGCAAGGACAGTTCTATAGCCGCTGCTCTTTGCTGCAAGGCGCTGGGCAATGACAGAGTGATCGGAGTGCTCATGCCAAACGGAGAACAGTCCGACATAGACATGGCCAAGCTGCTGGTCAACCACCTTGGTATAAAGCACTACATCATCAACATCCAAGCTGCGTTCGATGCTATCATCGAGCAGATGGAGCTGGCCGGCATCGAAGTCGGAAAGGACTCGATCATCAATCTTCCTCCGCGTCTTCGCATGTCGACGCTCTACGCTGTCGGCCAGAGCCATAACGGCAGAGTTGTGAACACCTGCAACCTGTCCGAGGACTGGGTCGGCTATTCTACAAGGTACGGCGATTCCGTAGGTGACTTCAGCGCCATGTCCTGCTTCACGACCGCTGAGATAAGAGCGATGGGCAGGGTCCTGGGGCTCCCATCCGAGCTTATCGAGAAAGTCCCGACAGACGGGCTTTCTGGAATGACCGACGAGGACAAGCTCGGCTTCACTTATGAAGTTCTCGACAGATACATCCGCACGGGCGAGATAGACGATCCTGCTACAAAGGAGCGCATCGACAGTCTGCATAAAAAGAACCTCTTTAAACTGAGGTTCATGGACTGCTTCAAATATGACGGAGTAGAGGTGAAAGCCGACGAATAAGACGGTGCCAATACAGGCTTAACACTAATATGCCCGGGGATATCTCCCCGGGCTTTTCATTATTCTTCTTTGTCCGCTATGCGGTCAAGGACGGTTTTGTAACCGCCGTCTCCGTAAATCAGGCATTTGTTGACGCGGCTTATAGTAGCAGAGCTCGCTCCGGTCTGCTTGCTTATCTCACTGAATACGGCGCCGCCATCCAGCATGCGCGCGACTTCAAGTCTCGCGGACAGTTCCAGTACTTCTTTGATGGTCGCAACATCATCAAAGAACTTACGGCATTCCTCTTCGTCCCTGAGCGCCAGTATGGCTTTGTAGAACTGGCTCATGTTTTTTCTGTCTTTATCCGTGATCATGGTGCACCGCCTTTCCCGCAGTCTGCCCTTCACTGCGAAAATCTTTCCATTTGTTTAAGTATACACCTTTCACACTTTAAAGTGTTAAAGCGTTGTGTATTCTTTTGCATTTTTTTGTATTGAATTGCCCGCCCCGTCAGTCTATGATTTGGTCATGAAAAAGATACACGAATCGACAGTCACTCATAATATCGCAGCGTTCATTTGCGGGCTCTGCCTGCTTCTTGTGCTGCTCATCACTTCCTTCCAGGCTGTTTGCTATTGGATCCCCGACTGGTGGCGCAATGAATACGCCAAATACGACACTCCTTCCAATGTCAGGGGTGAGATGTCGCTTGACGATGCCGTCCATGTCACTGAGGATATGCTTGAGTACTGCATCGGCAGGCTCGATACCCTCGATGACACCGAAGCGACTATCGACGGAGTGACAAGACCGTTCTTTACTGACCGCGAGAAGTCACATCTCGCTGATTGCAGAGTGCTCTTTCAAAAAGGTCTTCGCGCGCGTGTTATTGCGATACTGCTTCTGACCGCCTTTGCGATCTACATTTATGTGCACAACGGAAAAGAAAAGACCTCAGCCCTCCTAGCGAAGGGTTATCTGAGATCTCTCGCTTTCATTGCCGTACTGACCGTGATAATTGCCGTCCTGTGCGTCATAGACTTCACACGGGCCTTCACGGTTTTCCATCATATATTCTTTGACAACGATCTGTGGATACTCTATCCGGACAAAGATCAGCTGATCAACATCATGCAGGAAGATGTCTTTTCCGACGCGGCGATGTGGATCGCCGGCATCTGGCTCACCGTCTCCGCGCTTATCGCGGTCCTGTGCGTGGCTGTCATCATAAAAGGCAAAAGAACCTGATAGCTGTTTTTAGTTTTTGCGGCCAATATCCCTGCATGCTTTAGCTACCTGACCGCCGATAAACACCCAAGGTATCAGCATCAGAATGTTCTCAAGGAGCACAAGCGCTCCCGCTTTTTCATAATCCAGAAAAGCGAATGCCGAGCGAAAGAACATGTAATCTGCCCAGCCGCTTCGAAGGAAGAGAAATAGTCCTATGCCCGCAAGGATGCAGAAGATCGCGGTAACCGCCGTTTTGGTTTTGCTGTCGATCTTCATCCGTGCCGTCATCACCGGTATGTGCAGCCCCAAGTGCATCCCCATCAGTACAAACGACCAGTGAGACATCGCAAGATGCATCTTCCTTGCGAAAGACACCGGAGCCATGCCATACAGAAACGGAACGGCGTGTCCGCTCATCGACATTCCGGCGAATGCAGTCATAATGAACGACAACAGCAGCAGTATATTGACTGCTGTTGTTATTATTCTGTATGGATTGTATTTACCCTTGAAAACCGCGCTGTACCACTTGCGGTTGAGGATCTGGTGGACGATGACAAGTACTGTCATGCCCACGCCTATCCATTCATGCAGCGCTTCCCCTGTTACCTGATACGCCATCAGGAAAATAAGGAGAGCGGTCATGCATACATCTACAGTTCTTCTGATCTTATTGCTATTATGCTTCTTTTGCACAATGATCTCCTGCGGTATTACTCCAGTCCTTCGATCCACGACTTCAGCTCATCTTCAGAAGCGCCTCCGCCGAATCTGGCGCCTTCAAGCCAGTTGCCGCTCCCCGCATTATCCGCGAGGTTTTGTCCGCTTCTGCCGATGCCGCTGCTGCTCGATGTGCAGAACGGGATCATGGTGATGCCGTCAAAGTCATAGTTCTCAACAAATGTGTCCATGATACGAGGCTCTTCGCCCCACCAGATAGGATAACCGATATAAATGGTTGTGTATCCGTCAAGCGATACCGGATCGCTTCCGATCTCAGGACGTGCATCCGGATCATTCTGCTCATGAGTCGTGCGGCTGTCTGAATCGTTCCAGTCGAGATCCGCGTCAGTATATTCCTGAGCCGCTTTGATCTCGTAGATATCCGCGCCGGTTATGGACGCGATTTTTTCAGCTACACCTCTGGTGTTGCCTGTTGCGGAGAAGTATACGACAAGAGTCGTATTTCCTGAGCCGCTTTCATCTGTTTCAGGTGCTTCAGTCTGCTCTTCCGCAGCCGCTTCTGCTCCGTTGTCTGTATCAGCAGCTTCTTCAGAGTTTCCGCCCGAGCATGCAGCCAGACCGATGATCAGGCAAAGTGTCAACAGTATTGTAAGTTTCTTTCTCATAGTATGCTCCCTGTCTTTTAGTCATTCCATACTTCTTTCGCAAGGCGGAACACAGCCCAGCCCTTAGGCCAGCCAACATACATCGTCGCGTGTGTTATGATTGCGGCAATTTCGTCCTTTGTTACGCCGTGTGCCTTTGCGTTCTGCAGATGATATGTCAGGGACGAATCCGTGATTCCGGATGCCATCAGCGAAACAACAGTGATGATACACTTGGTCTTCACATCGATCGCTTCTTCATTCCATACTTCGCCGAAAAGCACGTCATCATTGAGATGCGCGAACATCGGAGCGAATTCTCCCAACTGATCCCTTCCTGCTGTCTGTACAATCTTCTCACTCATTTTCTTTTCTCCTTATTGCCTACTTTCTGATGAATGCCTTGTCCTTATCAGGCACTCCCTCTGTATCCGAAATATATCTCTCCACGGTCATATGCAGGTCATACTTTTCCCGCAGTTTTGCCAGTTCACTCATCATGCTCGAAGAGTGATGTCTGTCAAGAGACTCCTGATCTTTCCATCTATCGATCAGCAGAACTGTTTCAGGATCTTTCAGCGGTATGAAATACTCATATTTTTCATTGCCCGCCTCTGCTCTGATGGCATCCGCGATACCGCTGCTTTCCATTTCCTCCGCGAAAGCTCTTGCGCTTCCGCAGCTGCCCCTGTAATACAGATTCACCGTAATGCTCATATCTTCATCTCCTTTTTAGTTCTTCAAAAGCCTTGCAAGGCAGTTGTATGTGGTTTCATAGATTGTCTGGTATTTGTAGTCGACTTCCGCTTCTTTCATTGCCTCTTTCTGCTTAGCTGTTACTTCGGCGTACGGATAGATGCCGAACATGAACGGAAAGAATATATACATGATCTGCTCGACTTCGGTGTCGCTCATTGCCGGACAGTATTTTCGGAGTATTTCCCTGAACAGACTCAGTGACTTTCCGTATGCTCTTTTGAATGACGCGAGAAGCTCCTCACGGCTGTTTTCCTCCATGTCAAAGTTGTTCATCGAGAGGAGTTTGAGAAGCTGCGCTCTTTTTTCAAGAGACTTTGCGATCTGTTCAGCAATTTCCTTGCCGGCATAGTCCCTTTCACTGTTCAGTATCTTTTCAAGATCTGCATTCCATCTGTCATATTCGCGTTCGAACAGAGCAAGAAATATCTCTTCTTTGGTGTGGAAGTAGTTGTAGATCGTCGGTCTGGAGAAAGATGTGACACTGCTGATCTCTTTGAGCGTAATGTCCTTGAAGCTCATCGTCTGATACAGCTGCTCGCATGCACCTACGATCTCTTCTCTTCTCTGTACGATGATCTCAGGAGTTCCTTTAAACATAGCTATCTCCTTTCTTTTGGTTGACACGGTGTCAACAACTGTATATTAGCACTGTCTTGACACGGTGTCAACTATCATTTTCCGATACAATCGCTAATAAAAAAGAAGTGCGTATCTGTTATCCGGCATACGCACTTCATCTTGAGTCATAAGGTCTCTTCCGGCACCTTGGTATTTGATTAGTCCTGTTATTCCGTGAAGAGCGGTGTCGAGTAGTATCTGTCACCGCTGTCAGGCAGCAGAGCGACAATGGTCTTGCCCTTGTTCTCAGGTTTCTTAGCGTATTCGATGGCCGCGTGCAGAGCCGCGCCCGAGGAAATGCCTACGGAGATACCTTCCTTTTTCGCAAGAAGCTTAGCGGCATTGAATGCGTCCTGTCCGTCAGCCTTGAATACCTCGTCATACACCGCAGTGTTGAGAACATCCGGAACGAATCCCGCGCCGATGCCCTGTATCTTGTGAGCTCCGGCCTTGCCCTCTGAAAGCACCGGTGAGTCAGCCGGCTCAAGAGCTACTATCTTTACCTCAGGTTTCTGCTCCTTAAGGTATTCCCCTGTGCCTGTGAGAGTTCCGCCCGTGCCTACTCCGGCGATGAAGATGTCTACAGCGCCGTCAGTATCGTTCCAGATCTCAGGACCGGTCGTAGCCTTGTGGACCGCAGGGTTCGCCGGATTCACGAACTGTCCCGGTATGAAGCCGCCTTCGATCTCTGCAGCGAGCTCCTCGGCCTTGGCGATAGCGCCCTTCATTCCCTTCGCTCCTTCGGTAAGAACGATCTCCGCGCCGTAAGCCTTAAGAATGTTTCTTCTCTCAACGCTCATGGTCTCAGGCATGGTCAGTATAGCCCGGTATCCCTTGGCTGCCGCGATCGACGCGAGGCCTATGCCGGTGTTGCCCGATGTAGGCTCGATTATTACCGATCCCTCCTTGAGTATGCCCTTTTCTTCTGCGTCTTCGATCATCGCCTTGGCGATCCTGTCCTTAACGCTTCCTGCCGGATTGAAATACTCAAGTTTTACGAGAACCGTTGCTTCAAGACCGAGTTCTTTTTCTATGTTTGTGACCTCTACGAGAGGTGTATTTCCGATAAGTCCCAGTGTTCCTTTATATATATTAGCCATTTTCTTTGCTTCCTTTCTTGTCTCTGATTTCAGTAGAAGTCCCTTACCCTGCCCGGGGCAAACAAAACGCCCGGCGCTTTGGATGCTCCCGGGCGTATCACTCATTTCAGGGATCGGAGTCCGATGTGTAACGAGGTGCGTGTCATCCTATGACAAGACCCCGGCCGTACATCGTGCCCGGAAGCTTTGCGTCAGACAACAACACATCATGTTGTTTTTATATGTAAGAGGGAGATAAAAAGCTTTCATCGTCCGATCCTTTCCAAGTGTTATCTTTGGTTGTTGTTATTCTAGTCTTTAATTCCTACTAAGTCAATAGGTTTTTATTTTAGTACAAATATCATTTTTTATTTCCTGAAGTTCGCATGGTCTCCCCGGGCAACTACGGCTTCATAGCCTACGGAGGAAATACGCCGCGTCATGTCACGCACAGCCTCTGCCGCCTCGTCTCCGGTGACTTTCTTGTTGTCATAGAGCAGGTATTTGCTTCTGACATCTGCCGGCGAAAGATTAGGCATTATGACATTGGCGCCTGCCAGCAGGCCCTTCTCACGGCCTATCGGGTCAATGGTGCCGAGCGCTGTAGTAGCAGGCAGAAGCACGTCCGGAAGGAGCAGACGGATGACAGCCAGCAATCTGACCGTCATCTCTACGGTGCCTGCCGGGCTGTCCGCAAAACATGTGTCATGGTGCGGTATGAACGGTCCCATGCCGACCATCTCGGGGCCAAAATCCTTCAGAAACCGGAGATCCTTCACAAGGTGTTCCGTCGTCTGATACGGCGAACCCACCATCATTCCGGTACCTACCTGATACCCGATCTCCTTCAGATTCTTAAGGCACTGCATCCTGTGATCGAAAGAGAGCTCATCCGGATGCAGCATCCTGTAATGCGCCTTATCCGCCGTTTCGTGTCTCAGCAGATAGCGTTCGGCTCCGGCATCAAAGAACTTCTGATAGCTCTCCTTCTCGCGCTCGCCTATAGAAAGCGTGACGGCGCAGTCAGGATGCCTTTCCTTTATGGCGCTGACTATCGATACGACGAGTTCGTCCGTGTAATACGGGTCCTCACCGCCCTGCAGTACAAAGGTGCGGAAACCGAGCTCGTAGCCCATGTCGCAGCACGAAAGGATCAGATCTTCGCTGAGGCGATAGCGCTCGGCATTCGCGTTGCCACGTCTGATGCCGCAGTAATAGCAATTGTTTTTGCAATAATTAGTGAATTCTATCAGGCCGCGGAGGTAAACCTCCTTACCGTAGTGCTTTTCCCTGACAGCCCTTGCCTTTCCGGCCAGATATTCATCAAAGCCCGGAGCATCGAAAAGCAGGACAGCTTTGAGTTCATCATCCGTCAGGTTCCCTTCCGTTTCGAGTTTATCAGCAAGCTCAAATGGATATGCTCTCTCAAAAGATTCTTGCATCGTTCAGGATCTCCCATTTATATCATGTATTTCCGGCGCGTTTCCGCGCCTCACCAAAATTTGTTACATCATTGCTTTTGCAAAGGATATCACAATTTATACACATATTCCACGCGCATTGATCTGATTCGGACCTTTAGCTTTTGGAGTCGGTCAAAGGTTATATAAAACAAAAAAGCTGCCGTATGGCAGCCCTTTTGTTTGTAGATATTGTAAGAGGGATGAAAGTATTATGGTTTGGTTAGATGTACTTAACTCTTCCTTTCATGCACATATTAACATCCTCATTTCCTATTGTCAAGGTAGGAATTATATTTTTTTGAAAAAATTTTTTGAATAAGAAACGACCCGCAGATGCAGTCTCTGCGGGTCGCGTTTCTTTTTCTGTTTGTACCCGGTCGGGTGCCCTTCTCTACAGGTGCTGATTCCTCGGGATCCTGTCGTACCACTTGAGCAGGAGCGGCTCGATCATCGAGGTAAGCTTCATGTCAAGGTTGAAGAAATATACAGTGAATGTCACCACGAAGAAAGCGAGTCCTCCGGTCATCACATAGAGTAAAGCTTTTGCGAGTTTCTTTTTCATTGTAAACGCCTCCTATTTTCTACCAAGCATTCTCATCATCCAGGAACTCGAGTGAAGGATCGAGAGGCTCCTCCTGCATGACTGTTCTCATGTACTGGTTGACCTGGTCTCTTACTCCCTGTCTCGAAATGACACGAGGGTCGAAGAGCTGATGGTCTACCCAGATCAGAGGAATGCCGCGCTCTCTTGCCTTATCTTCGAAGAGTCCGTGCATGCCGTCCAGGGCCTTGCATGTGATGTGCTCCCAAAGGATGATCATGTCGGCGTTGAACTCCTCAACAAACTCGAAGAGGTCATCGAGCAGTACTTTGTATCCGCCGTGCGTGCGGTTACGCATGATCATCTCTTCTGTCAGCATGGCCATGTCGTAGTAAGCCTGCTCTCTGTTCTCAGGTGTGTCCGTATCCGCGATCATCTCAGTGTTGATGCAGGAAAGCATATCCGTCAGAGGCACGATGCCCCAGCAATTGAGCAGCCACACGAGGAAGTCCATGTAGTAGTGCGACTGAACGCCCCATACGATCGCTCTGTGGCGGTACTCAGGAGCAGCCATCTTTCTCTTCTTGTATGCCTTCTCGGCCAGCTTCATGAGACGCTTGTCAGCTGTCTCGAATTCAGGTACCTTGCCGCAGATGGCCATGTATGTGGTCTCTGTGTAAAGAGCAAGGTTTCCGCCGAAGATCTGCGGATAATCCGTCTTGTTCATGTCGAGCCACTCGTTACGGCACTTGGTCGCGAAGTTGACTCTCTTAGCGCATTCGAAGTAGTAATCCCAGTCCCACTTGTGGCCGGTATGCTCTTCGATGAACTTGATTGCTCTTCTGACTTCTTCAGCGGCATATTCCTGAACGTCATCTTCCTTGTGACGGAGCGGAGCCGGCAGCTGGAATACAGGAATGCCGTCTTCCTTCTCGAGTCTCTCGGAAATTACGCCGTTGCCGAGCAGTGAGCCGTCGCATGTGGTGTTGCACTGTACCGCGCATGCGCCGAGGATAGGAGCGTCATCGTCGATGGATACACCGGCCTCAGCCTCAGGCATCGGGCAGACATCGCCCGGGAGTCCGTACTCCTGAGCTACGTCGATGTAGTGCTCCATCGCATGCTGGTTGAGCAGCACGGATACGTATGTCGAAGGGGTCTCGCGGGATGTGCACTTCAGGTTAGGGAAGCCCATCATGACCGCTGTCATTTCGTTCTCGTCAACGAGCACGTTTATCTTGGAGAATTCTTCGTCGTTGCCGGTGCGGCGGTCGCCGCGGGCCAGCGTGTTGAGCAGCTTCGCTACGTCGATGATGATCAGATCCTGCTCTTCGTGTGCCATCCTGAGGTATTCGCCCCTGAGGCCCTGTGTGAATCTGTCTACCATCATCGGAACTGCCAGATAGTTGGCCATCCAGCGGTATCTGAAGAAGAATTTTATGTTGCGCGGTTTTGCCATGAATTTTCCGAGTGTGAGCATGATGCCCAGCCATCTCGTATAATCGTAGAAGGTGTCTCCCACTCCGCGCCACTCACGGCGTTTTCTGACCTTGCCATGCGGTATGTAAAGGTCACCGTATCTTGTATCGCCCTTTATTTTCTCAGGGTTCACCATGGTCTTGAATTTTCTGACTGCCATCACTAACCCTCCTTCTGTATCTTCTTGATATCGATGCTCTCAAGGAACGCCTGCACACGTGTGCGCATCTGTCCCGATGAACCGATAGTGTACGGTCTGTCTACCGCGAGCACCGGCCAATCATACCTGTTTCTGAGGATGTGTGAGCCCATCATTCTTTCATAAGCCCATGGGTCGCAGAACTTCATCTGCTGATATATGATGCCGTCAGCCTTGTACTCTTTCGCCAGCTCATCGACATATGAACGGCGTCCGTCCATTGTCACGGTATCCATGTAACGAGGGCACTCGCCTCTGTACATGTAGGCGCCGCAGAGCTGTGTGAGAGCGTCCTCTTCATCGTTGAGGTAGATAGGATCCCTGCCAGGAAGCGAGCCGTAGCAGAATCTGTCGCAGCATACGAACGCGCCGCTTTCCTCAACCAGCTTGATGAAGTCGGTGTCATCGACCTCGGAACCGACGACCTCTACCCTTGCCTTGAACCAAGGCTTGGCGTCAGGTTTTCTCGTCTTGAGCTCTTCAAGAGTCTCTTCTAGCTTGTCGATGATGAGGTGCTTCGGAGCAACATAGGATGCCAGGCAGAACACGCTGTACTCGTAGCCTGTGATAGTAGGCACGTCGAGTTTGCGGAAGTCTCCGATAGCTCTGATCAGCTCGCATACCTTGTTATGCTGATCAACTGCCTTGCGGATGGCAGCATCGGAGGTGTCGATACCGTAGTTCTCGGCAAGCGGCTTCAGAATGTGGTTCTTGCACTGCAGAACATAGAGGTTAAGACCGTTATAGTCGGCCTTCATAGGGATCTCCATGTAGTCGAAGAAGAACCCCTTCTTGTCCTTGCCCATCGCCTGAAGAACATCCATGTTCTCTACGCAGCGATTCAACATCGTGCAGCCGTCCGGTGTGATGACACCGTCCAGGAAGTTATAGCCTCCCTCAAGAGCTCTCTCGAGTATCGCTCTTGAATATTCGCAAAGGAAGCTTGTCAGATAATAAGTGCCTACGTCAATCGATCCCGTACGCGGAGCGCGGAGCCTGCTGGAGAAGCAGCCCGGAAGATTGAGAAGAGGCTCAGGCACGTTCTCGCACATATAGCCTATGCACTTCATGCCCTCTTTCTGGGCCTGTCCGATCAGCTCGTTATTGGCTTCCTGAAGCAGGTCCTCGAAATAGATCAGATGCTTTAAGTCTTTCATTTCTCCCTCTCTTTGGTTAACATATGCGGCCTTTATCCAGGTGAAGGACACCGGAAAATAACGATGCCCGCACTATCGCTAACATTTTATCACGCGAAACTGTTTTCAGACAATTAGTTTCATCAATAATACGCAATATAGAGCGCAAAAAAACATCCCCGCGAGGGGGATGGCGCGCGGCCTATGTCCCTGCGGTTTATCAAGATAATTTTTGTCCGACAAAACATACTCTTGACGCATACCCCCGCAGGGTATATATTAGACAAGTAAGATACCCCTATGGGGTATATCCAATCAAAGATATCTATTATTTTGCAGACGAGGTTATTCATGGCAGATAAAAACGATGTCCGTAAGGACAGCCCGGCAAAAGATTGCTGCGCGTGCAGCGAAAAGCACAAAGAGCGCAGCCCTGAAGAATATAAGGATCTGATCAACAGACTGAGCCGCATCGAAGGACAGGTGCGCGGCATCAAAGCCATGGTTGAGCGCGGAGCGTACTGCCCGGATATCCTGGTCCAGACGTCGGCGGTCAACTCAGCGCTGAACAGCTTCAGCAAGGTGCTCCTGTCGAACCACATACGCACCTGCGTCAGGAATGACATAAGAGACGGCAACGACGAGGTCGTTGAAGAACTCGTTGCTACCCTTCAGAAAATGATGAAATAGCCGGAGGGATCGCGTAATAAAAATGGAGCAATATATAGTTACGGGAATGAGCTGCGCCGCATGTCAGGCGCGGGTCGAAAAGGCTGTATCCAAAGTCGAGGGTGTCGACTCCTGCTCGGTCAGCCTTCTTACAAATTCAATGGGAGTGGAAGGAAACGCTTCTCCTGAGGACGTCATCCACGCCGTTACAGCCGCGGGCTACGGAGCCCGATTGAAAGCGGATGACACCTCTAAGGAAGCGGCGCGCGGCAGCTATGCCGCCGACGAAGCTGCTCTTGAGGACAAGGAAACACCTGTCCTTAAGAAGCGTCTTTTCACATCCATCGGTTTTCTGCTGGTCCTCATGTACTTCTCCATGGGGCACATGATGTGGGACTGGCCTCTCCCTGGTTTCTTCGAAAACAATCACGTTGCGATGGGTATTGCGCAAATGATACTCGCGGCTATCGTAATGGTCATAAATCAGAAGTTCTTTATCAACGGATTCAGGGGCCTCATACACGGCGCCCCCAACATGGACACGCTGGTCGCGATGGGAAGCGCCGCCTCATTCTGCTGGAGCACATATGTGCTCTTCGCGATGACGGGAGCGCAGCTTGCGGGTGACAGCGAAGCGGTCATGACCTATATGCATGACTTCTATTTTGAGTCCGCGGCCATGATACTGACGCTTATCACCGTAGGCAAAATGCTTGAAGCGAGGTCCAAGGGAAAGACTACGGACGCGCTGAAAAGCCTCATGAAACTCGCCCCGCAGACAGCGGTCGTTGAAAGAAACGGGATCGAAATGGAGATACCCGTATCGCAGGTGCGCGTAGGCGATGTGTTTCTGGTAAATCCGGGCGAGAACATCCCTGTCGACGGAGTCATCACAGAAGGCAATTCGGCGGTCAACGAGGCCGCCCTCACCGGCGAATCGATCCCGGTCGATAAACAGCCGGGCGACAGCGTTTCTGCCGCTACGACCAACCAGTCCGGATTCATACGCTGCAAGGCAACAAGAGTCGGCGAAGATACGACTCTCGCCCAGATCATACGCATGGTGAGCGACGCGGCCGCGACAAAGGCCCCTATCGCAAAGATCGCCGACCGCGTTTCAGGAATATTCGTCCCCGTGGTCATAGGCATCGCTCTCGTTACCCTTGTCATCTGGCTGGCCGTCGGAAAGGATACGGGATTCGCCCTTGCCAGAGCTATTTCAGTGCTCGTCATCAGCTGCCCGTGCGCGCTCGGTCTCGCCACTCCTGTCGCGATAATGGTAGGAAGCGGCGTCGGAGCAAGGAACGGCATCCTCTTCAAGACAGCCGCGGCGCTCGAGGAAACAGGCCGCATAGAGATAGTGGCGCTCGATAAGACGGGCACTATCACGGGAGGAGATCCTAAAGTAACAGACGTGTTCACCTGCCGCGGAGTTCAGAAAGACGAGCTGCTTACTGTAGCCGCCGCCGTGGAATCAAGATCCACCCACCCTCTCGCGAAGGCGGTCTCTGAATACATTGGGGGTACCACCCTTAGGATCAGCGACTACACCGAAGTGCCGGGTGGCGGAGTCAAGGCATTCACCTGGGACGGTTCCAAAGCCGTGAGCATCGCCGGAGGCAACGCGGGATTCATGACCGCGAACGGTGTATCCTCTGAGGACGTTGACAGGCTTCTGAAGGAAACAGCCGAATTCGCGAATGCCGGCAAGACATCCGTTCTTTTCGAGAAAGGCGGCAAGCTGCTCGGCCTGATCGCCCTGGCCGATTCCGTGAGAGAAGACAGTGTTGACGCTATCAGGCAGTTCAGGGAGCTGGGCATCAGGACCGTCATGCTTACAGGCGACAGAAAGAAGACCGCGGACGCCATCGCGTCTGAGGTCGGAGTAGATGAGGTCATTGCCGAAGTCCTGCCGGACGGCAAGGAAGAAGTCGTTCGCGGACTCATGGAACAGGGCCGCACGGCGATGATAGGCGACGGCATCAATGACGCGCCGGCTCTTACCAGAGCGAACGTAGGCATAGCCATTGGAGCGGGAACAGATGTCGCGCTCGACGCTGCCGACGTCGTACTGGTCAACAGCAGACTCGCCGACGCGGTAAAGGCCGTAAGGCTCGGGCGCAAGACCCTTAAGAACATACACGAGAACCTGTTCTGGGCGTTCTTCTACAACGCGATATGTATACCTGTGGCGGCCGGTGCTTTCATCAAACTCTTCGGCTGGGCGCTCAACCCTATGCTCGGGGCAGCCGCTATGAGCCTTTCGAGCTTCTGCGTGGTCACCAACGCCCTGAGGCTCAATCTGTTCGATGCCGGTGACGGGAAAAAGACCGGTACGGGGAATAAAAGTTCATTACAGGCGGGCGCTGACGCAGCTGCCGGACCTGACAACAATAGTATCAACGAAAGTGAGGAAAAACTGATGCAGAAGACAATGAAGATCGAGGGAATGATGTGCCCGCACTGCGAGGCTGCCGTAAAGAAGGCTCTCGAAGAGCTTGAAGGCGTAGAGGCCGCGGAAGTCAGCCACGAGGCAGGTACCGCAGTAGTATCGATGTCGGCTGAGGTAGCTGACGCCGCTCTCAAAGAGGCAGTAGAAGCCAAGGAGTATAAGGTCGTCGGAATAGAATAGCGATATTTCGAAAGAACAATAAAAAGGAGCTGCCGGTAAACTGTCCGGCAGCTCCTTTTATATTCCCTTTTGTGGATCCGTTCAGGCTTCCGCGAGCACAGCTATGTCCTCTTCGGTAGTAGACCAGCTGGACGCGAGCCTGACGATCGTGTGCGACTCATCGTATACGCCCCAGCGGTCGAAAACTACAGACTTAGCCAGTTCTTCCATCTGCTCGTCATCCATTATGATGAGCTGCTGGTTCGTAGGCGAATCCATGTAGACGCGCCAGCCCTTCTGCCTTATGATCTCTTTGATCTTCGAGGCCATCTCTATCGCGTGGCGGCTGATCCTGAAATACAGGTCATCGGTAAAGAGCGTGTCGAACTGTATGCCCAGCAGCCTGCCTTTCGCGAGCAGCGCTCCCCTCTTCTTGACCGATGTCATGAAATGATCGGGTCTGTTGCCCTTTGTAAACACCACAGCCTCTCCGCAGAGCGCTCCGACCTTTGTGCCGCCTATGTAGAACACGTCTACGAGCCTTGCTATATCCTGAAGCGTCAGATCGGCGGCCTCGCTCATCAGTCCGTAGCCAAGCCTTGCCCCGTCCAGATAAAGCGGTATCTCATACTCGCGGCAGAGTTCCGAAAGCGCCGTAAGCTCTGCCTTGCTGTAGAGGGTGCCAGGCTCAGTCGGATACGAGATGTATACCATGCCCGGAAATACCATGTGATCGTTCGTAACGTCTGCGCGGAAGGTCTCCAGATACTTTCTGATCGTTTCCGCCTCGAGCTTGCCGTCCCTTGCCGGAAGTTCGATGACCTTATGTCCCGTAAATTCTATCGCGCCGGATTCGTGCACGCTCACGTGGCCGCTCGTCGCGGCTATCACGCCTTCCCAGTCGCGAAGCATGGTGGATATTACAACGGCGTTCGTCTGTGTCCCTCCGACCAGAAATTCCACCTCCGCGTCAGTCATCCCGCAAGCCGCCTTTATCTTCTCTTTAGCGCTTGCAGTATAGTGATCCATGCCGTATCCCGGCAGAGCTTCCATGTTGGTCTCAGCCAGTCTTTTCAGTATCTCCGGATGAGCTCCCGCGATATAGTCACATTCAAATGAAACCATCCTGTTTCTCCTTTTTATGCTTCTTTTATATCCCTGTCCCTTTTTTATAAACAGAGTTTGCTTCTCAGATCATCCGCGCATGTACAGGCCGTCGACCAGCACAGCTGCAGATTGTATCCGCCCGTGATCCCGTCCGCGTCAAGCGCCTCACCTATCACGTAAAGCCCGTCGAAACGCTTGGCCGCCATCGTCCGCATATCCATTTCATCCAGCGAGACTCCGCCCGCGGTCACCATCCCGCGTTCGTCTACTCCGGTGACCGTGAAATCATCGTGGTCAAGCAGTGACGCCAGCACATTGGTCCTCACATCACCAAGCAGGCCTCTGGATCGCTCGCGCAGGATGCGCTGCATGCGTCTGGGAAGCTCATGCAGTTCCTTGTTATAGCACAGCCTTATCAGCTCACCCGGTTCGGCATGCTTTGAAATATTGAGGATCACAGGACCAGAAAGCCCCTCATGAGTGAACAGCAGATCCCCTTTCATCTTTGCAGCCTTGCCCTTGCAGGTACACGCCGCGTCGCTGCTGAATGCTATAACAGTAACGTCAGGGATCGAGATCCCCGAGAGTTCAGCATAAGGATAGTCCTCAACATATACAGGCGCCAGCGCGGGTCTCGGCTCATTGATGTCCAGGCCCAAATCATCAAGCATCTCAAACATCGATCCATCCGAACCTGTTTCGGGGTAGGTGATGCCTCCTGTCGCTATCACTACGTTCTCCGCTTTGAGTTCGTACCCGTTGATCAGCGTGATCACCCAGGAACCGTCTTTTCTGAGGCCGCTCACCTTCGCGTCTGTCTCTATCTGCCACAGGTTTGCCGCAGCTTCCCCTATAAGCGTATTGAGGATGTCTCTTGACTTCCCGGAAGCCGGGAATATCCGTCCCGCGCTGTCCATGCCACCCGATCCGTATGACGCGTCCACAGGTTCGCCGTTTTCATCCGCGAGATCCACGCCCAGCCCGGAGAACCACTTCGCGAGTTCAAGATTGCTGTGCTTATACAGGCAGCGTCTCAGCGTCTGCCCCTCATCTCCGTATGCGTAAACAAAGTCTTTGACCGGGCCGCCGTGCGTTATATTGCACCTTCCGCCCCCGCTCATCAGCAGCTTAGTTCCTAAGGCGCTGCTTCCCGCAAGTATCAGCCCGGGAGCTCCGCCCAGATCGAGTTGAGACGCAAGCATCAGTCCCGATGCTCCTCCGCCTATTATTACTATTTCATATTCATTATTGTTCATAAACGATCATTGGTCTTTCCTGAGTTTCATCAGGAACTCCGCAGGTGTTACCGCAGGCACTTTTGATTTTGCATAATCCCTGATATTTTGTGTGATTATGCAATCCGCGTTGATCCTGTAAGCCGACTCGCTCATAACCGCGTCTTCAAAGTCAGGCATGCCGTTATGCAGTGCGTTGATACAATCTTCAGCATACGTGTCTACCAGCCCGAACAAAAGAGTCAGTGTACTGATTATCCGGTGAGTTTCTTCGGCACTGTGCGTACTTCTGTGGACAATATAATATAAATCGGTCAGTGAGCTTGCGGTAATATACGCTTCATACTCCCGGTTCGCCCTGCCGATGGCAATATTAAGAGCGTCATCAAAAAATGGCTCTCTGTTTTGCAGATAATCCAAAACTACGCAGGTATCTACTACTGCTCTCATTTGGATGACAGCCTTTCTGCCCGCGCTTCTTCGAGAGTGATATCCGCAGGAATGATGCCGGCAAGTGATTTTGCCGCCATTACCAGATCCTGATACGGGCTGGTGAGTTTTGCCACAACGCGCCCATTGCGCGTGATATATACATCTTCGGTCGCTGCCAGCTGCAGATATTTACCCAGATTCTCTTTCAGTTCCGTAGCCGTGATAGACATTCGCCTTCTCCTTTCGTACGATTATTATATTGATTTCGTACGAAATCGTCAATCATTCCGAACCTTTCCATATAGCGGCCCGTATCGATGCATTACGCGAAAGAGCACGCTCCCTTGTACTGAAAGCGTGCTCTGTTGAAGTCAAAGCAGTTGAGATTATCAGCCGTTTACAGTTTCAGGTCTCCGTCCTTGACCCATCCCAGCTTGCGGCATCCCATATTGATCAGCGGCGCCAGCACTGCCGGCAGCACGAAGCAGATCAGTATAAGCCCGAGCCAGTCCATTCCGGTGATGGCTTCCTTGGCGCCCGAAGCGACGTCAGCCACCCAGCCGGAGTAGACACCGATCTGGCCTACGAGTCCGCATGTTCCCATGCCGCTCGAGACCGGAGCTCCGTTCATCTGCAGTTTGAAGAGGCATGTTGCGATCGGACCCGTGATCGCTGAAGTCAGCGTCGGCGCGATCCATATGCGCGGATTTTTGACTATATTGCCCATCTGCAGCATCGATGTGCCGATGCCCTGCGAGATGAGGCCGCCCCACTTGTTTTCAGGGAACGACATTACCGCAAAACCGATCATCTGAGCGCAGCAGCCCGCAACGGCAGCTCCGCCCGCGAGGCCTACGAGTCCGAAAGCCGCGCAGATCGCCGCAGAGGATATCGGCAGCGTAAGAGCCATTCCTACAATGACAGAAACCAGGATGCCCATCATGAAAGGTCTTAGTTCTGTTGCCCACATGATGAGGTTTCCTACTTTCATGGCCGCGGCTCCTAGTCCCGGCGCCCACCACGCGGACAGGGCGACGCCCACGCCTATGGTCACCAGCGGCACCACCAGAATGTCGACTCTCGTCTCTCCCGCGACAGCCTTTCCGAATTCAGCGGCTATGATAGCTATGATTAGCACGGCCAGCGGTCCTCCCGCTCCACCCAGGCCGTTCGCGGCAAATCCTACGGCAGCGAGTGAGAACAACACCAGATTAGGGCTCTTGAGCGCGTAGCCTATCGCTATGGCCATCGCCGGCCCCGTCATTGCCACAGCCAGGCCTCCGACAGTGTATGGGATCGCGTTCTCGCCGGATTTCATGATCCAGACGGGATCCGTAAGGAATCCGATGTGGAACTGCGTGCCTATCGTGTTGATGATGGTTCCGATAAGCAGCGAGCAGAAAAGGCCCTGCGCCATCGCCGAAAGCGCGTCGATGCCGTAACGTTTGGCGCTGATCTCTATATTTTTACGTTCGAGAAAAGCTTTAAACGAATTCTTTGTCATTTTGTCTCCTATCCTATATAATTTCTTAGATGGAACTTGCACAGGCATGGTCATGCCCCGCAAAGTGCATTATATCATAATATGACAACATAAATGAAAGGGGTCTGCTAATGAGTCGTGTAGAACGCGCGGAAGCAAAGCTGGAAAAGCAGGCAAAACAAGAAGCTCTGCAGAAACAGCAAAAGCAGCCGAAAGAAAAAAAGAAGAAAAAGAAAGGTAATTCCGGATGCCTTTGGTTACTGGTACTTGTACTCGCGATACTGGTAGGTGCCGGCGGGTATTACACCATGGGTCTCAGGGCTGTCGATCCAGGCAGCGATGAGGAAGTCGTCGTCGAGATCCCAAGCGGAACGGGCGCGTCAGCCATAGTGGATCTGCTCAATGACGCGGGACTGGTCAGAAACAGGTTCTGCGCCAAGGTCAACAGCAGGATCGGAGGCTATAACAACCTTCAGGCAAACACATATATATTCAGTCCGTCGATGCCGTTCCAGGAGATCATGAAGGCCATCAACACGGGTAACTTTGACTACGTTTCAAAGGAGACTATAGAAGTCAAGGACGGAGCCAGGCTGCAGCAGGTGGCTGACGC
The DNA here is from genome assembly GCA_902776285.1 of uncultured Eubacteriales bacterium. GTDB lineage: Bacteria > Bacillota > Clostridia > Peptostreptococcales > Anaerovoracaceae > Crickella. The sequence continues at coordinate 23,451 of CACYPK010000002.1, read as the reverse complement.
GATCGCAGAGCAGCTGCCTTACACTTCTGAAGAAATTCTCGATAAGTGGTCTGACAAGGCGTATCTGAACGAGCTGATCGACAAATACTGGTTCCTGACAAGTGACATTCTCGACAGCGACATCATGTTCCCTCTTGAAGGCTATCTTTACGCCGACACATACTTCGTTACTTCCGACAGTTCAACGATCGAAGGCTTTACGGAGATGTGCCTTGACAGGATGGATGAAGTGCTGACTGAGCGCAAGGACGCGATCGACGCTTCCGGATTCTCGGTACACGAACTTCTGACACTGACTTCGATCGTTACCAAGGAAGCCAGGGCGGATGATCAGGCCAAGGTCGCAGGAGTATTCATGAACAGACTGAATTCGGGCATGTCGCTCGGTTCTGACGTTACGGTCTGCTACATATTCCAGGAAGACAGAGTCGAGCTCAAGGTGAGCCAGCTTGAGAGCGACAGCCCTTACAACACCCGCAAGGTCGCCGGACTGCCTCCGGGGCCGATATGCCAGGTAGTAGCTGACGCTGTTGACGCCGTACTCAATTATGAGTCGTCTGATGACATCTATTTCTTCGCGGATGAGGACGGTGTCGTTCATTACTATAAGACCCAGGCCGACTTTGAGCAGGGCATCGAAGACGAAGGTCTGCTCAAGGATGACGATTCCGAAGAAAACGCAGAAGGCTAAACACAGCAACAAAATAATTGACCGCGTCCAACGGACGCGGTCTTTTTTTACTTTCTGATCACCGTGCAGTGTTCTCCTTCATAGCACAGCGTCATGTTGATGTCTTTTTTGCCGGCGAGCAGTTCCGTTAAGAACGCCCTGTCGCCCTCCCAGGTCGGAAGATCCAGCATCTTATCGTGCGGCACCCAGGCGAGCTCGCCCTCATTACATTCTGGCGGCTCATACCTGCCCGTCTCCTCAAACACGCGGGCGGCCTCTTCATCGGCCGGCTCGAAATCCGAAGATGAGTACAAATACATGTCTTCGTCTTCGTATTGATCCGACCTGAACTCTATCACCCCGTGAAACACCCACGACCTCAGCCTTAGGCCGGTCTCCTCAAGCACCTCGCGCGCGGCGCACTCATCGGGAGTCTCGCCCTCTTCGACCTTGCCGCCGACGCTTATCCACTTGCCCTCGTTCATGTCTCCGGGCTTTTTGTCGCGATACAGCATCAGCCAGCTTCCGTCATTCTCAATATAGCAAATCGTAGATCTTATCATATAAAAGCGCTGAGCCGCCTAGAAAAGCGGCTCCTGTGTGTATTTCCTTATACTTTCCTTTGTGTAGACGAGCACTCTGTCGCCTTCAAGGAGCAACAGGTCTCCGTCCGGTTTTACCGTTTTGCCGTCACGCTCGACCAGCACTATGAAAGTCTGGCGCGAGATATCCAGGTCTCTTATCTTCTGACCGTTCCATGGGTGATTCTTTCCCAGGATTATCTCTTTTACGTCCTCGAGCATGCCATCGGTAGCCGACTCGGCGCAGATTATCAGCTTGTCGCCCTCAAGGATCTCGATGTCGCCTCTCGGCACCAGCGTTTCGCCGTCCCTGATCACCAAGGCTATTATGGAACCGCTCGGCATCGCGACCTCGCTGATGGTCTTTCCTATCCACGCGTCGCCAGGATCGATGGACGCCTTGATGAACCTGACGTTCTGCTGCTGCTCTATGTCCGCCAGCCTTGTCGCCAGCTGATACTCTTCGACGAATCCGGCGGAAATGATACCCGTTGGGATGGCTACCAGCAGTACGCCCAGGAATGTGATCACTATGCCCAGGATCTGCCCCATGGCCGTGATCGGGTATATGTCGCCGTATCCGACTGTCAGCAGCGTCGATGTCGCCCACCATATCGCAGAGAACGCGTTCTTAAAGACATCAGGCTGCGCTTCGTGCTCGACGCTGTACATGCAGAGACTCGAAGCCAGTATGAGCAGCGCTATGACAAAGACCGACGCCAGGATCTGCGTCTTCTTCTTTGAAAGTACGTTGCCTATCAGCGTGAGTGAGTCCGAGTACGCGTTGATCCTGAACAGTCTGAATATCCTGACCACCCTGAACATGCGGAATACCGCTGCTCCCGCAGGGAAGAACGTTGGCAGATAGTGCGGCAGGAACGACAGCAGGTCGATTATGCCGTAACCCGAAGTGACGTACTTTCCTATGGCCTTTCCTGAGGAACAGCCTTTATACTGCTGCCTTGCGGTGAGTATCCGCAGCACGTAGTCGATCGCGAAGAAGAGGACCGTGATCTCTTCTACCCAATAGAGAAGCTGCCCGTGCTCGGCCCTTACCGAATCGAATGTCGCCGCGAACGCGCACACCAGATTCGCGATCAGCGCCACTGTGCTGAATATGTCATAAAACTGGTTCAGCCCACTGTCGGTCACGCCGGTCGAGACCATCGCAAACAGCTTCTTCTGCGTTTTATCCCAATTGCTCTCTTGCCTGCTGTCCTGCATCTATCCCTCTACTCTTATGCTTTTGATCTTCTGAGGCAAAAGCGGCTTGTCTCTGAAATCACGTCTGGAATTGACGATCCTGTCTGCCACGGCCATGCCGTCGGTCACCCTGCCGAACGCGGCGTACTGCCCGTCCAGATGCGGCGATGTCGTCGTCATGATAAAGAACTGCGAACCCGCTGAGTCCGGATCCATGGCTCTTGCCATTGAAAGAACTCCTCTCTCATGCTTCAGGTCGTTTTTGAAACCGTTGTCGGTGAACTCGCCCTTGATGGTGTATCCCGGGCCGCCTGTACCGGTTCCGTTAGGGCATCCGCCCTGGATCATGAATCCCGGAATGACTCTGTGGAATATGAGTCCGTCATAGAATTCCCCGTTCGCGAGTTTCTCAAAGTTTGCGACTGTCTCAGGAGCGATGTCTTCATAGAGTTCGCCCTTCATGACGCCGCCGTCTTCCATTTCGATCACAAATGTCTTCATAAGATGTTTTCCTCCGTATGTGCTTTTACAGATTATACAATTTTAAACGCGTTCCGTCTATTCTACTGATTTAAGCGACTCAGTCATCGATACGTTACGCAGTCTCTTCTGCATCGCGATATTCACAAGGAAGGCGAATACGAATGTCAGAGCGACCGCTATAGGAATGTCGTACGGGCCGTGCCGCGGCTCAAAATAGATCATGCTGAGCACTATGTTGTCTATGACGAACTTTAGCAGCCAGTCCCCCATCGGTATGCCCACGATCGCCGCGACTGCCGTAAGGAAGATGTTCTCGCGGAACACGTACTGGGATACCTCTATCTGATAGAATCCCAGGACCTTGATAGTCGCGATCTCGCGTATGCGCTCCGTGATATTGATGTTCGTCAGGTTGTAGAGCACGATGAACGCGAGCAGAGCCGCCGAAAGGATGACCACGTAGACGATGGCGTTAAGGCTCTTCATCATCCTGCTGACGTTTTCACGCACGTCGATGTTTGTCTGGGCGGCGGCAGTGTATTCGTAGCCTGCCGCGTCCGCGGAAGCGTTCCTTATCGCCGTTTCTTCAGTCCCGTCCTCAAAGTTTATGTACGCGGCCTTTATGTCAGGATCCTTTCCGAAGCCTTGCCGGTATGTATCGGTCGTCATGTATATGCTGTCATAGACGTAGTTGTCCGCCACACCGACGACCTTCGCGTTCATCTCGCGGTAGCCGTCGCGCAGCTTGACCTCATCGCCGACGTCTATGCCGTAATCGTGATTGGTCTTGCGGACTATGACGATCTCGCCCGGGCCAGGGTAATCGATGTGTTCGTTTCCATGGTGCAGGTCCACGAAATCGCTGAAGCCCTCTGCCTCGGTCGCGACGCATGTGATGTCGGTCGTCTTGCCGCCCATTGTCATCGTCACCTCGCCGCGGTGCAGGAATCTCACGTTTTCTTCGGATATATCGTTATCCTCCTTCATCTCCTTCATGAAGGACTTTTGCCTCTTTTCGGTCATGTTCTTGCTGAACATTACCGTGACATCGTACAGGGATATCTCATCGAACTGGTAATCCGCTACCTTGGATATGGTCGCTCTTATGCCTATGCCCGCAATCAGAAGCGCCGTGCAGCCGCTGACTCCGATGACCATCATCAGGAATCTCTTTTTGTCCCTGAATATGTTGCGGATCGACACCTTGTACAGGAAGCTTATGCGGTTCCACAGAGGGGTTATCCTCTCAAGTAGTATGCGCTTGCCCGCGGTCGGGGTCTTTGGCCTGATCAGCTCAGCAGGCGGCACCTTGAAGTCCGCCGCTATGGATACCCAGGTCGCTCCCATCGAGCAGAGCATGGCGACTGCAAGCACTGCCAGACCGAGTTTGTAGTTGATTATGTAGTCGACGGTATGGCTGAAGTCGTACATCATCGTGTACGCGTTCCAGATCACCATCGGGAACACCTTGCAGCCGGCAAAGAATCCGACCAGGGCGCCCAGGAACGCGGCGCTGCCTGAATAGAACATGTACTTGCCGACTATCTGGCTGTTGCTGTATCCCAGGGCTTTCAGCACTCCTATCTGGGTGCGCTGCTCATCCACCATCCTGGTCATCGTTGTCATGCACACGAGGGCCGCTATAAGGAAGAAGAACAGCGGGAATATCTTGGCTATGTTGCTGACTATGCTTGAGTTACTGTCGAATGACGCGTAGCCGACGTTCTCCGTGCGTGAAAGCGCGTAGGAGTTTCCTTCCTCCATGTCGTCGATCTTCTCCTGCGCCTCGTCGAGCTTGTCTTTGGCGTCATCGAGTTCTTTCTCTGCCCTCTCGAATTCGCTTTCGGCTTCTCTCTTCTTCTCGTCAAGCGTTCTCTCGCTGCTTATAAGATCCGCTTCCCTGTCGTCAAGTTCAGCCAGTCCGTCCTCCGCCTGCTTGAGTCCGTCGTCTATTTTTCCTATTCCGTCCTCTGCCTGGGCCTTTCCGTCTTTGGCCTGAGCAAGACCGTCATTGACCTTTCCGAGATTTTTATCCAGTTCTTTTATCGTCCCGTTCACACCGGTAAGTTCGGTCTCGAGACCTTTTATTTGCCCGTTCACACCGGCAAGCTGAGTTTCAAGATCCGCTATCTGTTCATCTACCGCGGTGACCTGGGCGTCGAGGCCCGCAATCTGGGCTTTCAATGTTTCAGCCTGTTCAATCAATGCGGTATTTCCCGGATCCGCCTCCAGCGCTGCCTGTACCTGATCGAGTTGTGCCTGAAGGGCGGCCCTCGGCGCTGCTATCGCGTCCTCGACCTGCTTTTTGCCGGCCTTTGCCTGGGATATACCGTCCTCGAGCTGTTTTTTACCGGCCTTTGCCTGAGATATACCGTCCTCGAGCTGTTTTTTACCGGCCTTTGCTTCCGCCATACCCTTCTCGAGTTTTTTCTTGTTTGACTCAAGCTCGCTTATGGTTTCTTCAAGGTCGGTGACAGTGTCTGTCAGCTCTTTTTTATTGCTGCCGAGATCGCTTATGGTCGTATTGACTTCCTCACGCTTAGACGCAATGGTTCTCTTTCCGGATTCAATCTGATCCTCCGCGTCGCTTATCTCTTTCTCAGCGTCCGCCTTTTCTCTGTTGTATTCTTCAAGAGCGTCCTCGTATTCCTGTTTCTTCTCGTCGAGTTCGTCCTGAGCGTCCTTTTGCGCTGTATCGCGGCGTCCGTCGGTGACCGCTTCGGCAAGAGCCTCCATGTTATCTTCCTGATCCTTGAGCATGTCTTCATGCTCTTCGGTAAGCGAGACTTCATCTCCTTTAAGCGTCACATACAGGTTCGTGTAATAGTCAACGTCAAAGGCTTCCTTCTCAATAAAGAAGAACGTGTCGAGACTGCCGTTTCCGATGTCGGTAGACCCTCTCTGGTAGTCGAGGTATATCGGCGTGTTGACCAGACCGACTATCTTGAATTCCTTTACCTTGAACTGCTTTCGCTTGTCCTTGTCATTCTCATCGGTGATCTCGATACTGTCGCCCACGCGGAAGCCCGCATCTGTGATGCTGTACGCGTCCACCACGCATTCCTCAGGATTCTCGGGGAGCCTGCCCTCTGTTATTCGGAGCTTGTTTATGCCTTCGGGCAGCGAGATCGCTTTTAGCGCCCTGGAGTCGCCGTCTCCCGAGCGCGCCATCACGTCTATCTGTATCGATCCCTCAGCGCCGCTTACGCCGTCCCACGATTCCGCGAGAGCGACGCTGTCGTCATCCGCGCCGTACGAGGAGAGTATCTGGTAATCAAAGAAGTTCGTATCGTCGAGATACCTTCTGGCGGTGCTCACCATCGACTCCTTGCAGTCTTTCAGACCGCTGAAAAACCCCACTCCAAGAGCCACGATCGCAAAGATCGCAAGATATCTTGCAAGTGAGGTCCTTATTTCCCTGAAAGTCGACTTTCTGAGCATGATCTAAACTGCTACCACTCTATCTCGGACACCGGTACAGGATTCTTATTTACTTTGACATCCTGTACTCTGCCGCTTCTTACGCTGATGACACGGTCGCCCATCGGAGTGATCGCTTTGTTGTGTGTGATTATTATTACAGTCGCGCCCGACTTGTGTGCCTGATCCTGCAGCAGCTGGAGTATCTGCTTGCCCGTGTTGTAGTCGAGAGCTCCCGTAGGTTCGTCGCAGAGCAGAAGCTTCGGGTTCTTCGCCAGAGCCCTGGCTATCGCCACTCTCTGCTGCTCACCGCCGGACAACTGCCCCGGGAAGTTGTACATCCTGTCGCCAAGCCCGACTGCTCTGAGTGTCTCCGCAGGGTCAAGTGGCTCGCTGCAGATCTGCGTGGCGAGCGACACGTTCTCGAGAGCGGTGAGGTTCTGCACCAGATTATAGAACTGAAAAACAAAGCCTATGTCGTACCTGCGGTACTTGGTAAGCTCGCGCATGCTGAGGCTGCTTATCTCTCTGCCGTCCAGCAGCACCTTGCCGCTTGTCAGCGTATCCATGCCCCCGAGTATGTTAAGCAGTGTCGTCTTGCCCGCGCCGGACTCTCCTACCACGATGGCAAGCTCGCCTTTCGCGACGCGGAATGTCGCGTCAGCCAGAGCCTCGATGTCTACTTCGCCAACGTGATACACCTTGCGCACATGATCAAAGACCACATAATCGTCCTCTGCCTGCTCCATGAGCTCGTCAAGTCTGCCCGCTTCGTTCAGCGTCCTGTATTTTTCCGCCAGCTCGCGGTCATAATCCTTCTGCATGCTGTTTTCCCCGTTAAATGAATATATTTATACTGCCTATGACGAGTCCGATGAGCGCGCCCAGATTGACTATCATGTTGAGCTCTGTCTTCATGACCGTCAGAACGCCCTTCTCAAGCTCGTCTATCGACATCGAATTGATCTTGTCCTCGACTACTTTCGCGACATCTATCCTTCTGAGCGCGGAATTGACCGCGTTCACCACGGACTCCCTGTAGGCTTCCGTGATCTTTTTTCTGACATAATTCGGATCGTATCCCGCGAGTTCCAGTACATAAAGCGGTGTACGCTCGCCCAGGTCATGTATCCTGGAGTTAGTGATCTCCCGCACCATCTCCGGACCTCTCGCGTCGATGTATTCTTCCATCTTTTCTCCGACAGTGTTCATGACCTTGTCGATCATCTTGTCTGTGACCAGGAATGAAAGGACCCTGGAATCCAGCACGTGGTCAAGCAGCATGGCCTTGCCTTCCTGCTTCACTGTCCCCGGTATGTCCATCCTTTTGATGGCGTCCGTTATCTTGAATGACAGCAGTTCAATGAAGTTTTCCTCTATTTTGTCAAACTTCTCCTCGCTGCCGGTCATGACAGCGCCGGTATTCTTTATGTCTTCATCGAGTATGCTCATCACTTTGTCGATAAGCGGTTTTTCGACCTCCTCCGTCAGCAGCCTGCCGGATATGTCTTCTCGCGTGAAGAGTTCATTCTGTACTATCTTTCCCGCGGACTTGGCTAGCCTGGCCTTGCCCTTAGGTATGGCGCCCGGTGTGAAAGGCAGACGGTGTCCGAACACGTAAACCGCCCTGTGCGGATAGAAGAGCATCTTTACCGCTATCAGGTTGGTGAAGTACCCGATGACCGCGCCTATGACAGGCGGCAGTATGTAATGTGATAAGATTTCCCAGTTCATGATTTCCTCGAATTCCGGTCCCCCGGTTTTAGCCGTAGTTCAGAGCTTTTCTGATCTTCTTCCATCCCGGCATGAATCTGTCCATCAGCGCGTAAAAGTCCGGGCCGTGATCCGGCACCACTGTATGCACCAGTTCGTGAAGAATGACGTAGTCGAGTTCCGCGTCCGACCTGGTCGCCAGCATAAGGCTGAGGTTGATGTGATGCGTGCGCGTGTTGCAGCTTCCCCAGCGGGTATGCATGTCGCGGACCGTCCAGCCGTTGCAGTAAAGTCCGGTCGCTTTTTCAATGACAGGCAGTCTCTCCTCTATGCGCCTCTTCAGATCGCGCCTCCTGGATTCCTTCTCTTTTTTGTCTGCCGGCTCGGGGTGAGCGGCGGCTTTGGCGCGCACGCGGCTGACAGCCCTGTCGATCCATTCCCGCTTGCTCCTGACAAAGGCTATCACTGCCTTGTCGGGCACGATATACGGAGCGCTGATGACTATCCTGCCGTCCGGCGCCTTGACGCGCATATTCATTTTTTTGACGCGCTTTCTGGTCAGTTCCACCTCGAGCCCGTCTATATAGATCAGTTTGGTCATAGTTTTTTATGTTCCGGGCTCCTGCCGTTTCCCTATGAGATCCTCAAGCGTCCCGAACAGCGTTTCCGGCTCTACAGGCTTTGACAGGTGTGCATCGAGTCCTGCCTGCAGGCTGCGCTTCACGTCTTCTTCAAAAGCGTTTGCGGTCAGCGCGATCACGGGGATCTTCGCGGCGTCCGGACGGTCCATTGCCCTGATCGTTTTCGTTGCCTCAAGGCCGTCCATCTCAGGCATCCTCATATCCATGAGTATCGCATCGTAGTACCACTCGCCGCTGTCTCTGAATTTCTCCACAGCGACCCTGCCGTTTTCGGCATGATCGACATTTATCCCTGCCTGCGACAGCACCATTATTATTATTTCGGCGTTTATCGCGACATCTTCCGCAAGCAGTACGCGACAGCCACTGAGACCTGCGTTCCTTTCCTCATCAGCTTTTGCCGGACCGTTATCCGAGTCGGAGTCGTCCCTGACGTCTTTTCTGTCAGATTCGCCCAGGGTGAGCGTTACCGTGAATGTCGTTCCCTCGCCCTTGACGCTTTCTGCCAGGATGCTGCCGTCCATGAGTTCGACCAGTCTTTTGGTGATCGCCATTCCCAGACCGCTGCTGCCGTAGATGTTCGTCGATGAAGAATCTTCCTGGCTGAACGCGTCAAACAGATGCGGCAGGAATTCTTTGCTCATACCTATGCCCGTATCCCTGACTATGAATCTGAGCTCCGCTTTGCCGTCAGAACGCGGACCCTCTTCGATCGTAAAACTTACTGTGCCGCCCTTTGGGGTAAACTTTACGGCATTTCCGAGCAGGTTGATCACCACCTGCCTGAGTTTCATGCCGTCGCCTACATAGTAGTCATCTGTTTTCCCGATGGTACGGAACTCGTAGTTTAGGCCCTTTTCACTGCACTGGCTTCCGATCATGGAATTCACCTGTTCGATCTCCTTTGCGAACGGGAATTCCTCATTATTGACCGTTATGCGCCCTGATTCGATGCGGCTCATGTCCAGTATGTCGTTGATGATGCTCAGCAGGTGCTGGGCGGAGCCGTCTACCTTTCCCAGATGCTCCCTGACAGTCTCACTTACCGTCGGATCTTCCATCGCGATCTTGTTAAGCCCGATTATGGCATTCATCGGAGTGCGTATCTCATGGCTCATGTTTGAAAGGAAAGCCGTCTTTGCCCTGCTCGCGCTTTCCGCTTCTTCCAGAGCTTCCGCAAGCGCTTTTTGATATTCGTCCTTTTCATCCTCTACTACAAAGCTGTGCAGCACGCAGGTGCCCAGCATGTAGCCCATTGCATAGAAAGGTAACAGCGGATAGAACACCTGCACCAGTATGAAGGCAGTCATCGCGACGCCAAACAGGCCTATGGTCATATGCCTGCGTCTTTCCTTCCCTTCAGTCTTGGCTGTAACACTGAGAGTGTAGACCGAGGTCAGCAGAAACAGCGCGATCTGGACTGCCAGTATAAGGTATCTGGCGATACCAGCTGAATACGTGCCGTTCTCATCAAAACTGAAGATCACCGGTCTGAAAATATTCACGATGACCGTCAGTATCACCAGTATCAGAAAGATGCTCCCTGAATAATACAGGATGCTGCTGAACAGGTTTTTCTTCTCAAGGTACGCGATCACATAGCGCGTCCACAGCATTACGGCTGCGGCCATCGCTATGAAATGGATCGATGTATTAATAAAATTGGCCGTGATAAGATGATGCGCATCCAATATGCCCCACAGCATATCCGTTATAAGATACGCCATTATCCCCCAGAGGAAACAGCGGTAATTCTTTTCTATTTTTGTAAGGGCCTTGCCGTCAGAGCCCCACAGCACATCCCTGTTAATGATAAGCAAGATGATGGCCGCAAGTATCCCGATGATGGAATATGTCATTTCATCTTTCTCCCGTCCATTTACCATTTGCTGACCGGAAACGGTCATAGTCATACATAGTAATGATATCACAAAACGCGACAGATTATATATCCCGACAGGCTAAAAGGCTGTGTAACAAAAAGCAATAAAAAAGTCATGCCTTCCGGCATGACTCTATTTCGCGAATCTAGTAGATATACTCCTTTTTTACATATTCGGAAGTAAACGCGCGCATGGTGGAGAAGTAGCCGAGTTTTAGCTTGACCAGCCCTCCCACCTGATATTCTTCCACGGAATCAGTGACATCGAGCATAAGGTGGTCGGAACTGGCTCCGAGTATGATGATGCCCGGATCGCAAGGAACGGTCGTCGCCGCGTCAAAGTCCTGCTTTCCCAGAGCGCAGATCGCCTTAAGGCGTCTCGGCCCTCTGTCCGTAAACGTCGGTCTGTTGCCGTACGAGTCGACACCGACTTCGCCCCACGGAAGAGACGGTTTCTCTTTCAGTTCCACTATCTCTGTCTCAAGGGTGAATACATCTGAATGCGTGCCGGGCAGGTACTGGTACTTTGCCCTTTCCTTTCCGAAAAGCACGGACTCGCCCAGGCGGAGGTTGTTTACTCCTTCCGGGATGCCTCCATTCAGCATGAGGTCTACCGTGGCGGAATTGCCGCCGCTTATGACCTGAAGCTTTACGCCGGTCTCTTCTTCAACGCGCCTTCCCAGGTCTCTCAGTTCAGTGAGCTTTTCATTGTCATACTGGATAAACGAAAAGCAGGTCAGATTCACTCCTATGCCATAGAGCTCGACGTTCTTCATCCCGGCCGTCCTTTTGGCTTCCGTGATCAGTTCTTCGCTGTCTACATAGCCTTCGCGTATGTCTCCGAGGTCCGCCATCAGTATGATCTTGTGCTTCTTTCCCTGACGTCCGGCCTCTTCATCGATCGCCTTAATGACAGCCATCTCGGTATTCAGCGACGCGTCGCCAAAACGTACCAGACGGGAGACCTCGCTCAGCATCGGAGGTCTTATGAGCCATTTCTCTGCTTTGATGTCCTGCATGCGTTCGAGGTTATCGACACGGGCGTCTCCCAGCATTGTGATCCCTTCCTCAACAAGGACGCGTGCGATCACGGGATCTCCCCTGAACACCTTTGTAACAGCGGTGATCCTTATTCCCCTCGCTTCGCAAAGCGCTCTGAGCGTCCGTACATTCTCTCTCAGATGCGGGATGTCAACAGTCAATAAAGGATACATTATCTCTCCTTTTGCGTAATACGTATCGTGCTATGCCAATCGGCCGACAGGAAACACCTGCCGGCCGCTGTTTTTCATGATTATTGCCAATGATGATGCAGATGATCTTACTGCCAGTAATCGACCTTTCCTTCGAGTCCGACTGTAGCTGCCTTGAATTCAGGCGACTTGCCTTCCTTCTTTTGCTTTGTGTAATCATCAAGCGCCTTGAGAGCAGTGCCGCCCGCGATGCAGATGACCGGCAGGTTGATGAGAGCCATGATGCCCATCAGAACGTCCGCGAGATCCCAGACTGTTCCCATGCTCATCAGTGCTCCGATAAAGATGACTACAGAAGCAGCGATACGGAACCAGAACATGAATTTCTTGCTTGGCTCTTTCTTGTGGTTGAGGTAGATCAGCAGATTGTCTACATAGTAGAAGTTTCCGAGAAGCGTTGTGAAAGCGAACAGTACCATCGCGACTGTGATGAATACAGGTCCGATCGCTCCCAGAGCATTCTGCATTGCCGCCTGTACATAAGGAGCACCCGCGAGATCCTCAGTAGGCGCTACGCCCGAGCAGAGGCACATGAACGCGGTGCATGTGCACAGCAGCAGTGTGTCGATGAATACGGAAAGCATCTGTACAAGACCCTGCTTTACCGGATGCTTTACGTCAGCTGAGGCAGCCGCGTTAGGCGCGGAGCCGACACCGGCTTCGTTCGAGAACAGACCTCTCTTGATGCCGTACATCATGCATGATCCTGTGAATCCGCCGAAGATCGACTTGAAGTCAAACGCGTCCGAGAAGATCTGTCCGATGACTCCCGGGAACAGCTTGATGTGTGTGAACACGATGATCAGCGATACCGCTACATACATAAGTCCCATGAGCGGTACCAGTTTGCTCGTGACATTGAGGATACGCTTGCCGCCGCCCAGTAGGCAGTATCCGACGATCACGGCAAGGATGGCGCCGATGAAGATCGGAGTCGTCTTCTCATTGTAGAATCCGTAGCTGCTGAATGTCGACTGCAGGTTGTAGGATGCCAGCATGTTGAATCCGCCGGCGTACGTGAACAGCATGCTTACAGCGAAGATAGCTCCCAGAACAGGGCTCTTGATGGCCGCTTCAATATAGTAAGCAGGTCCGCCGTAGCTGTTACCCTCTGAATCGCGTCTCTTATAGATCTGTGCAAGCGTAGACTCGATGAACGCGGACGCGCCGCCGAGGATGGCGATGATCCACATCCAGAAGACCGCGCCGTATCCGCCCAGGCAGATAGCGGTCGAAACGCCGATGATGTTTCCTGTTCCTACACGGGACGCTGTTGATACCATCAGCGCCTGGAAGGATGAAACTCCTCCGTCCATAGGCTTTTCGGTCACGACTCTGATCGATTCGCCGAAGAACCTGAACTGAACGAATTTGGTCCTGAACGTAAAGTAAAGACCAACTGCAATAAGCAGAATGACGAGCAGCTTGCCGTACATGAATCCGCTTATGTTGCCGATTATGGTTCCAAACATAAAATTACCCCTTTCTTAGACGTCCTTTACTAAAGCAAAAGACTTATTCCGCAATTTTGTATAGTTTACCAAAATAAGTCTTTTTATGTCTATAATATGAGCAAATTTTGTATAATCGCATACGATCGTTAAGGCGTTGGTATCACACAGCAAACAGGAGCCGGCTTTATTCCGTCAAACTCGAAGCAGTGGATCCACGGATGCTTTTCGTACCTGATGCCCGCGTTCTCTTCGATGGCAACTCCGTGGATAGGCACATAGACAGCTCCTATCTGCGATTCTTCACGCATGTATTCCTCAATGTTTTCGGGCCCGTTTCCGTCAGTAAAACTTACCGACACCTCCGCCTTGGAGGGATCGCATCACGTGCGGGCATCATCGGTCAGCAGGACTATGTCCCTGTATCCGAGTTTCCCCATGTATTCGATAGCGTTATCGTTAAGGCGTATCATTTCACATCTTTACGAAGTGCAGCTCATTGCCGTGCTTTTTGATCAGTTTCACCACATCGCGGGTATTGATGAAGACCGTCGCGGTGTTGTCGCACGGGTGTATGCCCATCAGCTTGTTCTCGAAGTCCTTATCGATAAAGATGACGACGTCTTTCTCCTCGTTGGCGAGTATGCCGAGAGGCGTGACCGCGCCGCGGATGAGTCCCATTTTGGCCATGAGATCTTCTTCAGAGGCGAAAGTAAGAGGACGCGTGTCGTGCTCCTTGCGGAACTCCTTCAGATTGACCTTTTTGTCTTCAAGACATGTGATGAGATAGTACTTGCGTTTTTTGTCATCACGGACGAAGAGGTTCTTCGCGATCTGCTCAGGATGAGGCAGTCCGCATTCGAGCATCTCATCTATTGTATAGACCGGCTTGTGCTCGACTATCTCGTATTTGATCTTGCTGTCGTCAAGGATCTTTACTACTTCTTCTTTTGTGAGTGTCATTTTATACCCTTTCTTTTTCCGCTTGCGGGAGCGGCACGTTTCCGCGGAGGCTTTACTTCTTGCCTGTCAGCGTTCCCAGCAGGTTGCGGCCGATGGCGGATCCTATGTTGCCGCCTATGGTGCGTCCCTTCTTGCCCAGGACCGCCTCGCCTATCGTCTTTCCTATCTCCCTGCCGATCGTGCTTCCGGTAGACCTGATGACCTGCTTTGTTCCGGTCTTGCCCAGATAATTGTCGGCGATCTCGCCTATGGTCGATCTGCCGTCATCCTCGGCTTTGGCCGCGGGCTGCACCTTCGGCTGCACCGCAGGCTGGGTCTCCACATCGTAGCTTATTTCTGGCTGAGCCGAAGGTTCAGCGGCAGGTATGCCCGAAGTATTGCCGTATACCTGCCCATCCGGCGCGGTAACGGTCTGAGCGCCGGATGCCGCGGCCGCCCCCGGTACCCTGCCTGTGATGACCTCGTAAGCCGATACGTTGTCTACCATGTTGAGATATTTATTGTTGAGCGGTGAATAATCAACCGCGTTCCTTCTCTCATCGTCTGTCAGCGCGCCCATGCGGCTCTCAGGCGGCAGGATGAACGCGTACTCCGCCATGGTAGGCGCACCCTTCTCGTCAAGCGTCGATACCACGGCTTCGCCTGTTCCCAGATTCTGCATCAGTTCCTTGGTGTTGAACGCCGGATTCTCCCTGAACGCGTCAGAAGCCGCCTGAAGCGCTTTCTGCTCCGCAGGAGTATACGCGTGCAGTCCGTGCTCGATCTTGTTGCCCAGCTGCGACATCACGGCACCCGGAATGTCTCCCGGGCTCTGTGTCACGAAGAATATCGAGACTCCCTTGGATCTGATCAGTTTTACGACCTGCTCTATCTTCTCGAGCAGGCTCTTTGAAGCGTTCTTGAACAGCAGATGAGCCTCGTCAAAGAAGAACACCATCTTAGGCTTTTCAGGGTCGCCGACTTCAGGCAGCACCTCAAAGAGTTCGGACAGCAGGTACAGCATAAACGCCGAATAAAGTCTCGGCTTATTGATCAGCGTCTCCGCGTCGAGTATGTTGATGATGCCGCGTCCATCCGGCGCAGTCAGGAAGAAGTCCCTTATGTCTATTGCCGGCTCTCCGAAGAACGAATCAGCGCCTTCGGATTCGAGCGCGACTATCGCTCTTATGATGGCCGATGTCGACTGCTGAGGGATCAGGCCGTAGTCCATCTTGAACTCGTCTGAATGATCGGCGCAGTACTGAAGAGTCGCCTTCATGTCCTTGGTGTCGATCAGAAGCAGTCCCAGATCGTCAGCGATCTTGAATATGACCTGCATGAGTTCTGTCTGCGTATCGTTCAGGTCGAGCACCTGGCTGAAGAGCAGCGGACCCATCTCAGATACCGTCGTACGCAGCGGTGTGCCCTTATCTGAATAGATGTCGAAGATCGATACCGGATATCCGCGGAATGCGAATTCGCTGCGGATATCAAAGCGGTCCAGCCTCTTCTGCATGCCTTCGCTGTCTTCTCCCGGCACTGCAATGCCGGCCATGTCGCCCTTAACATCGGACATGAAGACCGGTACTCCTATCTGAGAAAAGCTTTCAGCCAGCACCTTGAGTGTTACGGATTTACCCGTACCGGTAGCTCCGCATATGAATCCGTGTCTGTTGGCCTTGTCTGGCCTCATGCATATCTTGTCGCCAAGCGTTTCGCCATCGCCCTTTCTGGCGAAATAGATCAAACCGTTGTCTACCATTTTCGCTTCTCCTTGTATCTTGTCCCCGTCATCCTTTCAGATGTTTATTACCAATAAAGTATATCATATCGCGAGCTCTCAGTCTTTTATTGTTTGTCCCGTTGTTATATTATTGTGTGGTCAGACCCAAAGACAGAAAGGGACATAAAATGCAGATAAATGATAAGATCCACGGGTTTACCGTGACCAACATACGCGAGATCAGAGAGATCGGCGGCAGACTTGTCGAGATGGTCCACGACGTGACGGGCGCCAAGCTTGTGTGGGCGGACAACGGCGACGAGAACAAGCTCTTCTCGGTCGGCTTCAGGACCCTGCCCGAGGACAGCACCGGCGTGTTCCACATACTCGAGCACTCTGTCCTTTGCGGATCCGAAAAATATCCGGTAAAGGAGCCGTTCGTCGAGCTTCTGAAGACTTCGATGAACACCTTCCTCAACGCGATGACCTTCTCGGACAAGACTCTTTATCCGGTATCGAGCCGCGTCGAGCAGGACTACCTCAACCTGATGGAAGTATATCTGGACGCGGTCTTCAAGCCTAAGATGCTCACAGATCCAAACATCTTCTATCAGGAAGGCTGGCATATCGACACCACCGAGGGCGAGCCGGCGTTCAAGGGAGTCGTTTTCAACGAGATGAAAGGCGCGATGTCCGATGTGGATCAGATCGCTGAGCGTCACATGGGCAAGCTGCTATTCCCGGGCCATTGCTATGGCTACAATTCGGGCGGCGACCCTGACGAGATCACGGACCTGACCTACGACTCATTCATCGAAAGATACAAGAGGTTCTATCATCCGTCGAATTCGTATTTCTATCTGGACGGCGACGTCCCTGTCGAAAAGACGCTCGGGATGATAGAAGGCTACCTGTCGGGCTATGAAAGACGCACGGACATTCCGGAGTTTGAGACTCAGACTCCGGTCAGATCCGAGCGCGTGCTCGACTTTGCCGTCAGCAGTGAAGATGACAAGCCGGTGATCTGCTTCGGAAAGATAATCGGAAGCTGGAAGGACAGGGACAAGATGCTTGCCCTCAGCGTGATACTCGAGCAGATCGCGGATTCGAACGAGTCCCCGCTGAAGCGCGCGGTGCTTTCTTCCGGTCTGGCGGAGGACATGGAAATATACATCTCCGACGGCATAGCGCAGCCTTATCTCATGATGATCTTCCGCGGAGTAAGCGCCGGAGACGGCTCAAAGCCTGATGCAGCGATGCTCGAAGACATCGCCGGCAGACTGCTCACGATCGTTGAAGAAACCATAAAGAAGATCGCGGATGAAGGCCTGCCGAAAAGAGGACTTGAGGCGTCCGTCAATCAGACTGAATTCAGGTTCAGGCAGTATCCGGAACCACAGGCTCTGTACAGGGCGATCGCCATGTTCAGCTCATGGCTCTATGACGGCGACCCGGCGATGTACCTCAAAACAGATGAGTCCATCGCAAACGTCCGCGCCATGATCGAGGACGGCAAAATGGACGCTCTCATGTACGATACATTCGGCCGCACATCGGAGCTTTCAAGACTCCTGCTGGTCCCGAGCGCGGACTATGCAGAGAAAGAAGCTGCCGCTGAGGCTGCCCGCGTCAAGGCTCAGCTTGACGCTATGAGCGATGCTGAAAAAGAGGATCTTGAAGAACTCAACCGCGGCTTACTTGAATGGCAGCAGACCGCGGACAGCGAAGAGGCTCTCGCGACCATACCTCAGCTGGATATAGCCGACATCGATCCGATGCCGGAACTCTACAAAACAGAATTGAAGGATGCTTCGGGTGTCAAAGCGCTCTTCCACCCTATTGCCGCAAACGGCATAGTGTACATCAACGCTTACTTCCCGGTCACCCAGCTTGAGCTCGGGGATCTGCCGGCTGCCGCGCTGATTACAGAGTTCTATAAAGACCTTCCGACCGAAAACTTCGACGTGGTCTCTCTCCTCAACGAGATCCGCATGTATGTCGGAGGCCTGTCGTTCGGTCTCGACATCCTTGCCAATGACAACGACCGCGACGCGTGCACTCCTTGCATCAGGGTAAGGGCTGCTGTGCTTGAAGACAAGCTCGCGCACGCCGAAGACCTCATGGTCGAGATCCTTACCCGCACCGATTTCCGCGACAGAGCGATGATGCGCGAGCTTATTACACAGATCGACGAGGATTCAAAACGCTCCGCGGTTTCAAACGGGCACAGGCTCGCGATGTATGAGGCCAGGTCTCACTGGTCGGCAAGGGATGCCGCCGCAGAAGCAGTAAACGGATACTCCTTCATGCAATACATGCACCGCATGGCCGCGGCATCTGACGAAGAGCTCGACAACTTCGCCTCGTTCGCGGAGGATGTGATAAGAAAAAGCATAAACAGGCAGAACGCGATAATCAGCGTGACCGCCACGGAATACACAGATATTTCACGCCTTGCAGGGATGCTTCCTGAGGGCGGTAAGATGCCGGACAAAGCCGCCTATGAGTCGGCTCTCCCGAAGAAGATGGGCATAGAGCTTCCGGCCGCGGTATCGTTCGCTGTAACAGCATACGATATGAAAGCCGGCGGGAAAAAGATGAGCGGAAGCGTTTCGGTAGCGGCTAACGTATTGTCCCTGTCCCACCTTTGGAACGTGATCAGAGTCCAGGGCGGAGCGTACGGAGCGTCGATGGTGGCCGGCCGCACGGGCAACATCGCCTGCTACACTTACAGGGATCCGAGTCCTTCCCGCTCACTTGGGATCTATAAGGACATAGCCAAAGCCATCGATGGTTTCGCTTCGGGCGGCGAAGGCGATCTGGACGGTTTCATTATATCCACCATCGCTTCGACCGAACCTCTGCTCTCCCCTTCCGCTAAGGGAAGAGCGGCCGACGACTTCTTCCTCTCAGGCTTTACCGATGAGGACCGCGTCAGGATACGCCGCGAGATGCTTGAGACCAAGGCTTCCGATCTTGCAGATCTCAGATCCGTACTTGAAGATCTGGCGAACAAGGGCACAGTCTGCGTCGCAGGACCGAAGTCAGCTCTCGAAGCCTGCGAAGACCTCGAGATCGTGTCTCTGTAAATCATCCGGGCCGTGACTTCCCGGCTGGATTCAGGAAAAAGAAAAATGTGTATATTTCGCTTCATTCTGTCGAAATATACACATTTGTTATTTGCAGATCTTTTATTCGCGGGCCTTTTGTTTACAGGTTTTTTGCTTTATAGATCTGAGTATATGTGCCGTCATCGTTGCAGATGACCATCTGCTCCATCTCGTCATGCGCGGGGTCAAAAAGCGGCTCCGGCGCCATGTACTTTACACAGGTGCCGCAGCTGCTGCTGAGACTTCTCGGAACGGGCATGGTACGCGCCTCAAGTCCTTTGGACTTGCAGAGACGCTCAAACCTGATCGATCCGAAATGCATGAAGAATGTAGCGATGTAAGTGTTCATGCCGACATTATAGCACATAATCAAAGCGGGGAACTACCCGCTGAAGAGCACGGCTCTCGCCTCGTTGCGGCTATACGCAGCGGCACTAAGCTCTGTCTGCGCAGCCCCGGCTGCTTGCCAATCGCAAAGTGCCGGCTGCCGCAAAGTCTCTTCTTCGGGTAATTCCCCGCTTTTCTTTTTGCTTTTTCTATCTGGAGATCTTCAGCAGATACTCTCCGCCTTTGTCTTCAACCTCTACGTTGTAACCCTGACTCTTGGCGTAACGGGTAACGTTTTCGAGAGGAGCCTGAGCATCTACCATGACTTCATAGTAGTCTTCCTTGCTCTTCATTGCCTTCTGAGTCATGATCACAGGCATTGGGCACGACAGCCCTCTTGCATCTACCATAATGCACCTCCGGATAAACTACGCTGCTTCTTCAGCCGCGGCCGCCTTGACGTAAGTGTTGACCACACCGATAAGAGCGACAACAACGATGCCGATGATAACAGCTGCCTTGCCTGCAGGTGTAGGACCTTCAGCGCTCGAAGCGAGTCCGAAGTTGTGGCAGAATGCCGCTCCTACCATGAGGCCGAGTACTGTTACTGCGCTGTCAGCATTGCCTTCGCCGGACATAACGAGCTGTCTGAGCGGGCATCCGCCGAGCAGTACGCAAGCGAATCCGACGAGGAGCATGCCGAGGCAGTTCCAGAGTCCGTCAGTGTGAGCGATCGGCTGTTCCGCGAATCCGAACTTGAAGCCGCCGAGCACGAGGTTAGTAACCAGCGCGGCAACGAGGATAGCGATGAATCCCCAGAGGAGTCTTGTCTCTTTGAAGAGAACCAGGTCTCTCATTCCGCCGACCATGCACAGTCTTGTTCTCTGAGCCAGAACACCAACGATGAGTCCGGCAGCGAGCGACAGGATGACTGCAGCGTGCATCGATCCAGGGCCTTCTTCTGAGAAAGCGATGAATGCAGGTCTTGCGATGAGGAGAACAAAGATAACTACCTCGAGGATAGGCATCCAGTAACCTTCACCGGCTGTCAGGCTGTATGTTCTCTTGAGCGAGTATCCGTTCTTAAGGAAGAAGATTCCGCAGAAGATACCGATAACGAATCCGACGAGTCCGAGAACTGCGTTCAAGTCTCCGCCGGCCAGTCTCAGGATCATTCTGAACGGGCAGCCGAGGAACATAAGGCAGCCTACCATCGCGAAGAATCCGAGTACGAATCTTGTCATAGGAGCGCTTCCGCCCTTGGAGCTGAACTCCTTCTTGGCAAACGCCGCTACGAAAGCTCCGATAACGATTCCGATGATCTCAGGTCTGATGTACTGTACAGGAGGCGCCTTGTGAAGTCCGAGGCCGCCGGCTGTGTCACGCAGGAAGCATGCGATGCAGAATCCCATGTTCTTAGGGTTTCCGAGGAACGCAAGGCCTGCTGCGATGATACCGATGATGAGACCAGCGATGATGATAAACAGCTTATCATTTTTCTTTTCCATATCGATCCTCCATATAATCCATATTGGAAAGTCCCAAAAAATAACGTACGAGGCATAATAATGCCTCGTATAATTATATAATTTACATGCTTCTTTAACTAATTGACTAAACCGATTTTATCTGCGAGTATCTATAGATAATTTCTATAATACCGGCCCGTTTTATTCCGCTTTACAAATCCTTTTGCTTCAGTGTTTTGGCTTGTAGCCGTTCGTTCTTCCCTGAGATGCTTCTCTTTTGCTGCGGCTTGCTTCGCTTTCCAGTTCGCTCGCAAGCTTTGCGCCCGGCTTCTTCTTGTCACCGGCAGATACGATCGCAGAGAACAGGAACAGCAACGCCGTGCTCAGAAGGATAGCCCCGATTATGTCAGTTGTCCAATGCACCCCGCTGTACAGTCTGCCGCCGATCGTAACAAGCACGGTCAGGAAGCAGATGAGTCTCACGAGTGATCCGAGCCCGCTGCTCAAATATCTGTCTGAGATTATCATCACCGCGATGAACACCGTCATGGCAAGCATGGTGTGAGACGAAGGGAACGACGCTTCAGGCATTTCCTCGCCCGGCATGAGCACCGGTCTGTAGTTGATGATATATTTCTCAAAGAATACGTAGCATCCTATCACTACCGCGAAGAGCAGGCCAAGCGACAGTATCTCCCTGTCGACCTTCACAAGGCTCCTGCGCTTGATCATCTGCACAAATCCCACGACAGCGAATATCACGCATACGCCTATGGCAGCGTAACCTATATAGTCGGTGATGTCATACCACAGCATGTTCACACCTGTCAGTTCGTGAACGAATTGATTGAAATGCGAAAAACCCACTTCAGTGCCTGCCGGTCCGATCGCCGCCACATCGTAAACGCCGAGCATGTAGATCAGACCCGCGAACAGTCCTCCGAAGATAATCGCTCCTAATAATTTTTTCATCGGATTGCCTCTCTTATAAATAACTATTCTTTATTTGCTCACGCTGATCGGAGTCGACGGTCTGGCTATATTGGCCGCGTTGAGAGCCGCAGGGATCTCTTTCATCAGCTCGCCGAACTCATCCCAGTAATCGGAAGTCTTTACCCATACTCTGACGGTGTATGTCAGTCCGCCCGGAACTCCCGCGGTGATCAGTACCTGAGGAGCAGGCTTTTCGAGAGCCCATTCGGACTTTTCGATAACGTCGGACAGAATTTTTTCGACTTTGTCAGACGGTTCGGAACCGGCTATATCGAAATTCAGGTCGACTCTTCTGAGCTCTTCCACCGTAGCGTTGCAGATCGTCGAGTTCATCAGGCTGCCGTTCGGTATGGATATCCTGCGGTTGTCGAGGGTGGTCAGCACTGTGTACACGAGCGAGATGCTCCTGACCGTGCCTTCTTCTCCGCCGGCAACGATATAGTCACCAACGCTGAAAGGACGGAATATGAGAAGCATGATGCCGCCCGCGATATTGCCGAGCGCTCCCTGCAGAGCCATACCGATGGCCAGGCCCGCAGACGCGATCGCGGCTATGACCGATGACATAGGCACGCCCAGAAGAGCGACTATCGATACAAGAAGTACTACGTACAGAGCGGCCTTGATGAAGGTCGTGATATACTCCGCGGCAGTCGGGTCTATCGACTTGAAGGAGCGCATCTTTCCGAGAGCCTTGATGAGGCTTTTGATGATGAAGCTTCCGACTATATAGACGATAATAGCCATAAGCAGCTTGAGCCCTATGGCCATGGCGCCATCGGTTATCATCCCAAGCAGTTTTTCCCAGTTACTGAGACTAACATCCATTTTTTTGTTTTCCTTTCTTTATCTCCTTTTACACGGCCGCTGCCGCGTCATCCCATTATTGTTCCTCTCAATCTTAACACGCAAAGCCCACCGTGTCCATTGAGACGCACGCCTTTCAATTGCCATATGCGATCTTCAATGGTAGAATACTCTCGTAAATAATCCACATCAAACGGAGTACTGAAATGAAGAGAGTCATCACATACGGAACATATGACCTTCTGCACTACGGTCACATCAACATGCTCAAAAGAGCCAAGGCTCTTGGTGATTATCTGATAGTCGCCATATCTACCGATGAGTTCAACTGGGATCAGAAAAAGAAAAAATGCTACTTCACATACGAGCAGCGCAAGGCTCTGGTCGAATCCGTCAGATATGTCGATCTGGTCATTCCCGAGGAAAGCTGGGAGCAGAAGAAAAGTGACATGCGCGAATACCATATAGACACCTTCGTGATAGGCGATGACTGGAAAGGCAAGTTCGACTTTCTGCGCGAAGAAGGCGTCGAAGTCGTTTATCTGCCAAGGACTCCTGAGATAAGCACCAGCCAGATCAAAAAGGACCTGTACGACGCTAACGCCGTGGACGGAGAGTCAAAGACCTCACACGACGAGATAGAGACAAACCCGCAAAAATAAGCAAATCAAAACCGCCGGCCAATGAACTAGTCAACCGAAAGTAGACAGTTAAAAAAGTCATACAAAGCCCAATTCAGTCTTGTACTGGACTGGGCTTTTGTATTGCAACGCATAAGCCGGC
>CACYPK010000001.1:1178-140196 GCA_902776285.1 uncultured Eubacteriales bacterium | reverse complement strand
GGACATCGTTTGGGTATATTCTGTACTTGTAGCCTTTGGTTATCTTCATACAGATATTATACCAAACAAATGTTCGTATTTCAACCTGACGCCGGCTAATTCAAACAGTCGAGGCGATTCATCCCGCCACCTTAGAGGTGGGGGTTTTCTCGCTTACTTTATGATAAAAAAAGGACGCGTCCGCGCCCTTCATGGTCTGTGATATCTCTTGAAATCTCTTTTATCATAAAGAGTATGAAAGTCAGAACCAGTGGTTATCATGAGTCCGTGCTCCTTCGCGTACGCAACGAGCAGTTCCTGCTGGTACGGATCGGCCGACGGATGATGGCATTCGAGACCATCGATCCCGTACGCCAGTATCCTGTCGAGTATCCAGTACAGTCTTGGCTCAAACTCCTCGAAAGTCTCGTTCAGGCGCCTCTGTTCCATCGGGTGTGCCAGCACGGCCAGACCTCCCGCCTCATGGATCACATCCACCACTTCCTTGGTCGGCAGGGTCTTCTTTTTGATGCTCCTGATATCCGGTTCCCTGAAGATCGTGTTGAACGCTTCATCCTTGCCCTTAACTATACCCTTGTTTCTGAGTACTGTCGCGAATGTCGGCTTTCCGACGAATCTGCCTTCGTTTATCGCCCAGACCTCTTCTTCGGTGATGCCGTAGCCACGCTTGTTAAGGGTCTCCATGAACTTTATGTTACGGTTCCTTCTCTCCTGAAGGACTCCCTCCAGCGCTTTCTTAAGCGTCTCGTTGTCGGGATCGAAGCCGTAGCCGAGCATGTGTATGTCCTTGCCCAGCCCGTCCTCGGAGTCGAATTCTATACCGGATATGAAGTTTATGCCCAGGCTTTCCGCGTATTCACGGACAGCTACCGAGCCGCCGATACCGTCATGATCGGTTATGGCCAGAAGTTCAAACCCCTCGGCAACGCGCATGTCAATGACCTCCTTCGGCGTCAGAGCGCCGTCGGAGTATACCGTATGCATGTGGATGTCCTTTTTGAGGTCCGACTCTATGAGCGCCCTCATGTCATCCTTTGTAAAATCTTTTGTGATCTTATAATGATTCAACGTCGTCCTCTTCAAGGTATGAGATATACGGCAGGTTTCTGTATTTCTGGTCAAAGTCCAGACCGTAGCCTATTACGAAAAGGTCATCGATCTCGAATCCGACGTAATCAGCGTGCAGATCCGCGGTCCTGCGTGACTCCTTGTTGAGCATGGTGCAGATCTTCACGGACTTAGGTCCTCTCTCCTGCAGCTTGGCGAGCACGTACTTGAGTGTATTGCCCGTATCAACGATATCCTCAACGACGAGGATGTTGGAGTTGTACATGTTGATCTCCGGATCGAATTTGATCTTTACAACTCCGGCGCTCGTCTTGGACGCGCCGTAGCTGCTCGCGGATATGAAGTCGAGTTTCGTATCGACTGTCAGGTTCTTCATGATGTCAGCGACCCAAAGAAGCGAACCCTTGAGTGTGCAAAGCACTATGACCTCTTCGCCGGCATAGTCCTTGTCTATCTCTGCCGCGATCTCTTTGGCCCTTTTTAAAATTTCGTCCTGCGTGTACAGGATCTTTCCGATCTTGTCAGCCATGTCTCCTCCTTGACTTAAAGCAGTGTTTCTATAACCTCAAGCAGTTTGTCATCTCCGGTCCGCTTAAGAGCTGATACCGGTATGACCAGGTCCTCTTTTCCCATTCCCAATGTCTGTCTTATTGTCTTAACGCAGGCAGCCCTCTGATTGCTGCCGACCTTGTCGGCCTTTGTTGCGACGACTATGCCGTCCAGATCATAGTACTTCAGGTATTCGTACATCTGGACGTCCTGCGCGCTCGGCTTGTGCCTTATGTCCACGAGCTGAACCACCTTGCGAAGAGTTCCGCGGTTCTCAAGGTAGCCTTCTATCATGGCGCCCCACTTCTCGCTCTCGGCCTTGCTTACCTTGGCGAATCCGTATCCGGGCAGGTCAACTATCCTGAACTCATCGTTGCACCTGTAGAAGTTGATGGTCCTGGTCTTTCCCGGGCTTCCCGAGACTCTTGCCAGACTCTTTCTGCCGGTGATGAGGTTCAGAAGCGATGACTTGCCGACGTTGGATCTGCCCGCGAAAGCTATCTCCGGCAGGTCTTCCGGCGGATATTGCGACGCCTTTACGGCGACGGCTTCAAGCTCTGCCTTGTTTATCTTCATTGTATGACCACCGGGATCACCTCTTCGAAGTCAGAGACCGGTATGAACTCGATCTCCCTGCGCACCGACGCAGGTATCTCTTCGAGGTCAGGCTCGTTTTCCTTCGGGATGATGATCTTTCTTATGCCCTGTCTGTACGCGGCAAGCGACTTCTCCTTCAGACCGCCTATCCTGAGCACTTTTCCTCTCAGTGTGATCTCGCCCGTCATGGCGACCGTCTTGTCGGCCTTGCGGTCGGTCAGCAGAGAGAACAGAGCGCTGCACATGGTGATTCCGGCAGACGGGCCGTCCTTTGGCGTCGCGCCTTCAGGGATGTGGATCTGAATGTCGTAATCCTTAAAGACATCCTTGCCTATCTTATACTTGCCGGATATGGACTTGATGTATCCGAGAGCCGTAGTCGCCGACTCTCTCATCACATCGCCCATCTGGCCTGTAAGTATCAGTTTTCCTGTGCCCGGCATCTTGACCGTCTCTATGGTCAGAGTGACTCCGCCCACTGTCGTCCACGCCATGCCCGTTGTGACTCCCACTTCAGGCTCGAGCGATCCTATGTCGTCGATGAACACCCTCTTGCCGATGTACGACTTGAGGTTGCGCGGCGTCACGCTGTTTTTCTTCTGCTTGCCGCTGACTATGTTGCGGGCGGCCTTGCGGCAGGCGTTGCCTATCTCTCTTTCGAGATTTCTGACTCCCGCCTCGCGCGTGTAGTACTCTATGATATCTCTGATAGCCGCCGGAGTGATCGAAAACTGCGTCTTCTTGAGGCCGTTCTCCTTCATCTTCTTAGGCACCAGATAGCCTGTCGCGATATGGACCTTCTCCTCTTCGGTGTAGCTGGTGAGCTCTATGACTTCCATCCTGTCGAGGAGCGGCGCCGGGATCGTAGCCGTCGTGTTTGCCGTCGTGATGAACATGACGTCCGAGAGGTCGAACGGTATCTCCAGATAATGATCGGTGAACGTATTGTTCTGCTCCGGGTCGAGCACTTCAAGAAGCGCCGAAGCCGGGTCTCCCCTGAAATCGCTTCCGATCTTGTCGACCTCGTCAAAGAGGAAGAGCGGGTTGTTAGTGCCGCTTTCCGCTATGCCGTTGATGACCCTGCCCGGGATGGCGCCGATGTATGTGCGCCTGTGGCCTCTTATCTCAGCTTCATCCCTTACTCCGCCAAGGGACATCCTTACGAACTCCCTGTTTGTGGCTCTGGCGATGGACTTCGCTATTGAAGTCTTTCCTACGCCCGGAGGGCCTACGAGGCAGATGATAGGGCCTTTGTTATTCTTTGTAAGATGCTGTACGGCGAGGCACTCGAGTATCCTCTCCTTCACCTTCTCAAGTCCGTAGTGGTCCTCGTTGAGGATCTTCTCGGCCTTGTTGATGTTGCGGTTCACCTTGCTGGCCTTGTGCCACGGCAGATCCAGTATGGTCTCTATGTATGTCCTTGACACGTTGGCGTCAGGGCTCATAGGGCTCATCTTGCTGAACTTGTCGATCTCCTTGCGCACCTTTGTGTCGGTCTTTTCTTCGAGCTTGAGCTCGTCGAGCTTTTCCTTCCACTGGCGGACCTCGTCATCGGTGTCCTCGTCCTCGCCGAGTTCCTCCTTGATGACCTGGAGCTGCTCCCTCAGGTAGTACTCCCTCTGGCCGCGGTTCATGTTCTTGACTACGCGGTTGTTGATCCTCTTGGCTATAGAGAGAATGTTGTTCTCCTTGCCGATTATGTCCACAAGGTGGCTCACCCTCAGCTTGACTGAATCTATCTCGAGCAGCGTCTGCTTGATGTCGAACGCAACATCTATCTCGTTCGCGATGAGGCTGCAGAGCAGCGACGGATCGTCGATACCGTCTATAAGGGTCCTTCCGGCGGACTCTCCCTGTCCGGTCAGTTCAAGGTATTTCATGTACAGCTGTCTCAGCACGCGAATATTGGCCTGCATGCTGATGTCATCAGTGTCGTTGTCGTAGTCTTCGGCGACGGAGAAATCGCATGCGAGCATGTCGCCCGCGACATAGATCTCCTCTATCCTTATCCTCTGCTCCACTACGACGAGTATGCGCACGAAGTCCTCGTTCTTCTTGACGACCTGGCGGACTCTCACGATCACGCCCGTCATATAGCAGTCATCCTGACGAGGCTCGCTGACAGACGGATCCCTCTGCGCAGACACTGCAATATATTTGTCGCCGTTCATCGCTAGATCAACGGCGGCAAGTGACTTGTCTCTTCCGATATCGAATCCCACTATAGTCCCCGGGAAGAAGGCCTGTCCTCTCAGCGGGATATACGGGACACGCTTAGTTTCGTATCCGTTCATTTATGCTTCCTTCTCCAATGTGAGTTGTTCGTTTTCCTTTGCTTCTTTTTTGAGCACCAGCACCGGCTCGGCTTCACCCCTTACTACAGCGGCTGTGATGATGCACTTGTCGACTTCAGGTCTCGAAGGCAGCTCAAACATGACGTCCGTCATGAGGTTTTCAAAGATCCCCCTCAGACCTCTCGCGCCCGTGTTGAGCGAGAGAGCCTTCTCGGCTATCGCCTCAACGGCCTCATCTTCCACTATGAGATCCACATCATCCATCGCGAAGAGCGTCTGATACTGCTTCACCAGCGAGTTCTTAGGCTCGGTGATGATCCTGACGAGCGCCTCCTTGCTGAGTTCGCTCAGGGCCACTGTAACAGGCAGTCTTCCGATGAGTTCCGGTATGAGTCCGAACTTCAGAAGGTCTTCAGGCTGCGTGTTCAGAAGGATGTCAGCGTCACTGAGGTCTACTTTCTTTTCTTCCTTGTTGAAGCCGATGACCTTGTTGCCCATCCTCACCTTTATTATCTTGTCGAGGCCCGTGAAGGCTCCGCCGCAGATGAAAAGCACGTCCTTGGTGTCGAAATGTATGAATTCCTGATTAGGATGCTTTCTGCCGCCCTGCGGAGGCACATTTGCCACTGTGCCCTCTATTATCTTAAGGAGAGCCTGCTGTACGCCTTCGCCGCTGACGTCCCTTGTTATGGACGTGTTCTCGGACTTGCGCGCGATCTTGTCGATCTCGTCTACATATATGATGCCCCTCTGCGCTCTGTTGAGGTCGCCGTCAGCGGCCTGATAGAGCCTCAGCAGTATGTTTTCAACGTCTTCTCCGACATAGCCCGCCTCGGTCAGTGATGTGGCGTCAACTATGGCAAAAGGCACATCGAGTATGCGGGCCAGAGTCTGAGCAAGCAAAGTCTTGCCGCAGCCCGTAGGGCCCAGCATAAGGATGTTGCTCTTCTGGAGCTCCACCTTTTCTGCGTCGCTGTTCTTATATCTGTCGAGATGCCTTATCCTCTTGTAGTGGTTGTACACCGCGACGGCCAGGCTCCTCTTTGCCGGATCCTGCTCGATCACGTACTGGTCGAGCTGATCCTTTATCTCCTGAGGAGTAGGCAGCTTGCCCTTCTTCCTCTTAGGAGCAGGGCTCTTCTCTTCGTCCATCATGGACTTGATGAGATCGACGCATTCGTTGCAGATATAAACACCGGGTCCGACCATCATGCTTCGGACCTCGGATGTTGATTTGCCGCAAAATGAACATCTTGCTTCGTTATTAGGCATTAGTGCTCCTCTCGATGACCTTGTCGACCAGGCCGTAAGCGGCCGCGTCGGCTGAAGTCATGTAGTTGTCTCTGTCCGTGTCCCTTTCGATCACGGAGAGCTCCTGGCCGGTGTTCTCCGCCAGGATGCGGTTCAGCCTGTCCTTGAGTTCCAGGATATGGTCCGCCGTGATCTTGATATCCGACGCCTGTCCCTGGAATCCGCCCAGCGGCTGGTGGATCATTATCTCAGCGTTAGGCAGAGCGTATCTCTTGCCCTTTGTTCCCGCCGAAAGCAGCACGGCGGCCATGCTTGCCGCCCTGCCTATACAAATGGTGCTGATTTCCGGTTTTACAAAGCGCATCGTGTCGTAGATCGCCAGTCCCGCCGCGACCTCACCGCCCGGAGAATTGATATAGATATTGATATCCCTGTCCGGATCCTGAGCCTCAAGGAACAGCAATTCTGCCGTCACTATGCTCGCGGTGTGCTCGCTTATCTCTTCGTCTATGAAAATGATCCTGTCGATCAGCAGCCTGGAGTAGATATCATAAGTCCTTTCTCCCTGGCCGGTCTGCTCGACTACATAAGGTACGTAGTTCATGCCTTACCGCCTTTTCCGATACTAGTCTTCCTTTTTCTCTTCTTTCTTGGCCTTGGCTTTCTTCTCGGCCTTCTTCTCGATCAGCTTGGCGTTGTCAAAGAGCCAGTCGATGGCCTTCTTTGTCTGGGCGTCCTCTCTGAAGTAATTTTCGGTCTCTGAGCCCGCCATCGCCTTCACCTGTTCGACGTCCATGCCGTACTGCTTGCCGAAGTCCTCCATCAGCTCGCGGATCTCCTCGTCTTCTACATCGAGTTTCTCCATCCTGATGATGTTCTTCAGAAGGACTCTCGTTCTGATCCTCTTCTCGGCCTCAGGCTTTGTCTCTTCTCTGAGGTCGTCGATGGTCTTTCCGGTCCACTCCACGTACTGCTGGAGTCCGAGGCCCTGAGCGGAGAGACTCTGGTTCATGTCGTAGAGCATGTTCTCCACTTCGTTCCTGATCATTACCTCAGGCACTTCGATATTGTTCTCGTTGTAGAGCTTCTCAAGGACTCTGTCCTTCATGACCGAAAGATCTGTTTCCTTAGCGGCCTCCTGAAGTTTCTTCTTGAGGTCCTTCTTATACTCTGCCAGTGTCTCGAATTCGCTTACATCGCTTGCGAGCTCGTCGTCGATCTCAGGCAGGATCTCCTTCTTGATCTCATGGATCTTGCACTTGAAGAGCGCAGGCTTGCCCGCGAGTTCCTCAGCGTGATAGTCACCAGGGAATACGACTTCTACGTCAACTTCCTCGCCGGCGTCCTTGCCGACCAGCTGTTCTTCGAATCCCGGGATGAACTGTCCCGAACCGAGCTTGAGCTCATAGTTCTCTGCGCTTCCGCCGCTGAACGCTTCACCGTCTACGCTTCCCGCGAAGTCGAAGATGAGAGTGTCGCCCATTTCGGTCTTGCGGCCTTCAACTGTTTCCATTCTGGCCTGGCTCTTCTGGACCTTTTCGAGTTCTTCCTTTACTTCCTTCTCGCCGATCTTGGTTTCGACCTTCTCTATCTCGAGTCCCTTATAGTTTTCTACGTCTATCTCAGGGAATACCTGAACAGTGCCGGTCAGCACTACAGGCTCATCCTTTTTGATCTCAGGCGATTCAAAGGCCGGCTGGGAAACGACTTCAAGATCCATTTCCTTCAGCGCGTCGTAATAACCCTTGTCGAGCAGTGCGTTGAGCGCCTCATCCCAAAAAACGTCATATCCATAGTGGCTCTCGATGATCTTGCGAGGTGCCTTGCCCTTGCGGAAACCGTCGATCTGGAATTTGCCTCTGTTTTCCAGATACGCCTTGTTGACCGCGTCCTTGAATTCCTCTACCGAGAATTCAATGTTGAATTTTACGACTCCGTTCTCTTTTGAAACCTGTGTAGCCTTCATCTGAAATGTTCCTCCGTTGTATTTTTATTAATTGACTTATCTTATTCGAATGCTCTCTGGAGCTTTGACCTGTCTTCTGATTCAAGACTGTACTTGTTCTGGATCCTGTATGCGAGGTCCATGAAATCTTCTTCGGCACCGTAGTACCACTCTATCTCGAGTTCGGAGATAGGGACCGTATGCCCGTCGATGTGATGGATGACTCCCTCATCGAGGGATATGCAGCTGATGGACCTTCCGGTGTCGACCTTGAACTGCTTGCGCTGATAGTCCATTGAAATGGTCGGCTTAAGAGGCTTGTCGCCCGCGGCGGCCAGCAGCACATCGTACGCGTCGCTGGACACGAAGATGTCGATATTAGGATTGAGAGCAAACCTCTCGTCATTTACGACAAGGTTGAACTCCTCACGCCTGTGAAGACCTTCCTTGACGTTGACATCCCACTTGATGGTCGCCGTGCATCTGTCGTCTTCCTGGCGTATCCTGTACGCGATCCCCTTTTTGCGAAAATCAAAATCCTCGGTATCAAAGTAAGCCGCGTGCATGTCTATGACCTCAACGTCCTCGAGCCTGATGTTCTTGGCTCCGGCCGTTTCGACTATGCTGTCGAATATAGAGGTGTCCTCAAGATTGTATTTGAATTCTGTCTCCATAATAACTCCTCCATAGCGGTGCTTCAGTGTCTTAGCGGCACAAAAAGCACAAGCCTATAGATTGTACTAGAAAAGTCATTATTCTTCAAGTTTTAGCAGATGTATCTTGAAATCCGTGTCAGCAAAGAGCATGTCGGTCATGGCAATGAAGTTGTCCGACATGTCGCTGGCGTAATATCTGTCGGTAAATTCGGATCCGGACGCGAGCATGTCCTTCTCTTTCAGTATCTCCGCGGCCTCCCTGACGACTTCGGCAGATGAGCTGTACAAGCGCAGATCCGGATAAAGCTTTTTGATGTGCTTCGACACCAGCGGATAATGCGTGCATCCGAGTATGAGGTCGCTGAAGCCGCCTTCCTTCACGAAATCGTCCATATAGTGCCTGACTGTCAGTTCCATTATGTCGGTATCCGTAAGGCCGTCTTCGACAAGGGGGACGATGGCCGGGCATGCGGCGTTATGGACTTCGATATCCGGGTCCATGCTCCTTAGTTCCTTGCCGTATACGTCACTTCCTATCGTAGCCTTCGTAGCTATGACGCCCACTTTCTTGCAGCCGTCGCTCACTACTTTCTGTACGGTAGGCTCGATGACTCCTATGATCGGGATCGCGGGATAGCGTTCCCTCAGAGAATCCAGCGCGAGAGCGGTGATCGTGTTGCACGCGATGATTATCATCTTTGTATTGCGCGCGACAAGATAGTCCACTATCTGCGTGGCAAACTTCACTATCGTCTCCGGCGACTTGGAGCCGTATGGCGTCCTCGCTGTATCGCCGTAATATATCACTTTTTCTTCGGGGAGCTGCCTGTGCAGTTCCTGCACGGAGGTAAGGCCGCCAAGCCCCGAATCCAATACTCCTATCGGTCTATTGTCCATCCCCGCCCTCCTGAGGCGCGTATTTCTTCAGTATTTCTTCTATATCCCTGCGCATCTTGTTGAGTTCCTTGTTGGAACTGCCGCGGCTCGCTTCGATGAGCTGTACGAGTTCGGCGCCGGACTGCCTGAGTTCCCTGAGCGCCGGCGTAGCGTACGCTTCGAATCTGTGATCCGTGACATCGGTCCTGCCGTCATGCACTGTCTTCTTGACGACCGGTACGATCTCAGCCCTGTGTATGAGCTCGTCTTTCGCCAGATCCCACACCTCTCCGCTGTACGGAGCGACTGCAGGCTTGCCTGTAAGTCCGGAGACCTCGGCGGCGAATTTCTCTGTCACGGCATCCTCGCCGTGGTTGACGAATATCCTGACTCCCGGATCTGCCTTCCTTACCCATTCGCACAGGTGAGGTTCGTCAGCGTGGCTGCTGAACGAGTCTATCCTGAGTATCTCGGCCTTCACTGCTATCTCCTCACCGAAGAGCTTTACCATTTCGGCTCCGTCAAGCAGCTTGCCGCCGACCGTTCCCGGGCTCTGGTACCCTATGAAGAGTATCGTGCATTCAGGTCTCCAGAGATTGTGCTTCAGGTGATGGCGTATCCTGCCCGCCTCGCACATGCCCGACGCGGATATGATCACTTTAGGTTCAGGATCGGCGTTGATCGCTATCGATTCATCGCTGGATATGCTGACTTCAAGGTCTGGGAACGTCACTGGATTGATGCCCTCCCTCAGAAGCTGGAGCGCGTCATCGTCATAGTACTCGTACATCTCGGTACTATAAATGTTTGTTGCTTCAACTGCAAGCGGGCTGTCCACATACACAGGGAAACCGTCATGCCCTTTTATGAGTCCCTCTTCCTTGATTATCCTGATATAGTACAGGAACTCCTGTGTCCTGCCGACCGCAAACGCCGGCACGACGAGATTCCCGCCCCTGTCAAGCGTCGTCTGTATGATCCTGGTAAGCTGTGCTACGTAGTCAGGCGCCTCCGGATGGACCCTGTCACCGTAGGTGGATTCGCACACCACGTAATCTGCCTGAGGCGGATCCTGAGGAGAGCGGATGAGCGGCTTGTCTACATTGCCGATGTCTCCCGAGAACAGCAGCGTTCTCTTTACGCCGTCCTCCCTCAGGGTGAACAGCACGTTGGCTGAGCCAAGAAGGTGCCCGGCGTCAGTGTATCTGATCGTAACACCGTCAAACAGCGTCACGTCCGTGTCGTAACCGGCGGTCCTGAAGAGAGGCATCGTCTTGAGGACGTCCTCTGTCGTATACAGAGGGACATAGGTTTCATCATCAGCCCTCTTGCCCTTGCGGTTGCGCCATGTAGCTTCAAATTCCTGTATGTGCGCCGAGTCCCTCAGCATGATGTCGCAGAGCTGGCGTGTAGCTTCGGTGGAGTATATAGGCCCCCTGAAGCCGTTTGCTACAAGGAACGGCAGTTTGCCCGTATGGTCGATATGTGCGTGGGTCACGACTACAGCGTCGATGTACGCCGGAGCTACCGGTATCTCGATGTTCTCAAAGATATCCGCTCCCTGCTCCATTCCGCAGTCGACAAGTATGTTTTTTCCGCCTATTTCCAGCAGCGTACATGAGCCTGTGACCTCGTGTGTGGCTCCTATAAAAGTGATTTGCATAAAAACCTCCGCAGTTTTGCTCAGATCATGAGCATTAATTGAGACATTCGCGCAAATAACATAATTATCCGTGTAAATTATACTACAAACCTGCATGAAATACGCTGTGTTCACAGCAAAATCACAAATCAAAATATTTTAAAAAATGTTAGCACTCGCTATTGACGAGTGCTAACAAAAATGCTATATTACTGTTGTCAAACGAAAGCGGCACCCTTTAGGCCGCACCAAAACAGTTAAAAATGAACTTACATATAAAGGAGGCACACTATGTTTTATCCAAAACTTTTTCACGATGATTTCTTTGATGATTTCATGGGATTCGACTTCCCTCGCATGAGACCTGCAGAGGACGTAGAAAGAAAGCTCTACGGCAAGCATGTTACAGGACTCATGAAGACAGACATCCGCGACAAGGACGGCAATTATGAGCTCGACATCGACCTTCCGGGCTTCAAGAAAGATGAGATCACTCTCACTCTTGACAACGGTTACCTGGTAGTCGGAGCCTGCAAGTCCATGAACGAGGAAGAGAAAGACGACAGCGGCAAACTGCTTCGCAAGGAACGTTACTCAGGCGCAATGCAGAGAAGCTTCTACGTAGGCGAAGGCATCGATGAGAACGATGTCAGGGCAAAATTTGAAGACGGCGTTCTGAGCCTCGTCTTCCCTAAGGAAAAGGAGCCTGAACTCCCTGAGAAAAAGACCATCATGATAGAAGGCTAACCAAGCTTCATATATCTCTCCATACTCTCTTATATATCTTCAAAACGTTATATCAGAAAAAGGGCCCGGATCTGATCCGGGCCCTTTACATTTCTCATTGCTTATTGCAGGGTCTTTTTCAGCGTCACCTCTCCTGCCAGGTCAGTGTCGAACAGTTCGCGTATGTTACGGTAGTCTTTCGTCTGTCCCAGGCACCACATGAGCTTTGTGACGATGGCCTCTTCGGTCATGTCGTAGACCGGTATGCCTCCGCAGTCCAGTATCCTCTTCCCTGTCTCGTAAACGCTGAGATCGCTGCCTTCATATCTACACTGGCTGCCTACCAGAATAGGCATCCCGAAATCCGAAGCCTTCTTTATTTCGGCTGTGAAGTCCTTGCGCAGGAACGGTACGCCGCCGAGGCCGAAGCCCTCGATATACACCCCTTTTATGCCGTTATCGTGCAGATACCTGAATATCCCCGGATCCATTCCCGGGAACAGTTTCAGCACCGATATCCTGTCGGAGTAATCCGTGTGCGGTCTGAAATCCGCTGCCGGCGTTTTCCCCTCCGTGTAGATCTGAAGCCCGTAGGCGTTCACTTCTCCGGCATAAGGATAATTTATGCTTTCGAACGCGTTGAAACTGACCGTCCTCACCTTGCTGGTGCGGCAGCCGAGCATTATCTTCCGGTCGAATGCCACGTATACTCCGGGCACCCCACTCTCGGCCATCCATATGGCACAGTGAAGGTTCATCAGCGCGTCTGACATCGGCACGCCCAAAGGCATCTGGCTTCCCGTCAGTACTACGGGGACCGGTATCCCCTTAAGCATGAACGACAGCATGGACGCGGTGTATGCCATGGTGTCAGTGCCGTGGATTATGACGAATCCGTCATGATCGCCGATACTCCCGCCTATCCTTTCGGCAATGCTTATCCAGTCCTCAGGCAGGATGTTCGCGCTGTCGAGAGAGCAGTAATCCTCCGCGGCAAGCTCTATGTCAGCGGAGATGCCATCCACGCAGTCAAGTATCGCCGAGCCTTTTATTGCAGGCGCGAGACCGTCATCAGTCGCCTGAGACGAGAATGTCCCGCCGGTATTTATTATGAGTATCTTTTTCATGTTATTACTAGATGATCTCAGTCAGTATCCTGATAAAGAATATGATCAGCACCAGTATCATCAGCGGTCTTACCGCCTTTGCGCCCTTGTTCTTGAAGAATGTCACGCCGATGTAGTTGCCCGCTATCCCAAACAGACCTCCCGCAAGTCCCAGCAGTATTATCACTTTTCCGTTCATCAGGTATACCGCCAGGGATGACAGGTTAGTGGTCAGGTTGATCGATTTGGCTATCCCGTTGGATTCTTTCAGACTTATGTGAGCAAATCCTGACAGGAGCAGTATCAGGAACGTCCCCGTCCCCGGCCCGTAGAAACCGTCGTATACGCCTATAAGAAGCGCGACCAGTGAAGCCCTTATGACAGTCTGCCGGTCGCCAAGCGGTTCCTTAGGTTCATCCATGTTTTTGTTTCGCATCACATAGATGGCTGTCGCGGGAATGATGACCAGCATCAGTTTCTTGAACAGTTCCGCGTCCACCATCAACGCCAGCTTCGCTCCCGTGGACGATCCTATTATCGCCATCACTATGCAGAGCGCCGCCTTGCGCCAAGGGATATATCCGAGACGCGCCAGCCTGTATGTGGCGATCGTCGTCCCCATGCCCGAACTCAGCTTGTTTGTCGCTATCGCGTTGTGGACCGGCAGGCCCGCTATCATATAGGCAGGCAGCGAAATAAGGCCGCCTCCTCCGGCGACCGCGTCAACAAAGCCTCCTAGGAAAGTCAGAGGACAGACGATCAGAAAAGTTATTATGCTTAGTTCCACACCCATAGAATATCCTTTAACACATTGTTACTGACTTATAAGAGGCCTGAGTCTGCGCGTGAGCGCTGTAGCAAGCGCTATTTTGACAGCGTCCGGGATCACATACGGAAATACGCACCATCCGAGGGCTGTCATCAGACCTACGCTCCCCGAATCTTTTGCGTATACCAGCATGAACCATACTGTTCCGAAGGCATAGCATGTGATGAGGCCCGCGATCATGGATAACACAAGAGTCTTCATGCTCCTGCCATGCAGATGCTCGATCAGCCACATAACCAGAGCGGAAAACAGAAAGCCTATTATATAGCCTCCGGTCGCTCCGAATAGATGTCCGATACCGCCTGTGAATCCTGAAAAGACAGGAAGCCCGACAGCTCCGAGCAAAAGGTATACCGATACCGCCAGAGTGCCCCTTCTGCCTCCCAGGAGACCTACACATAGGAACACTCCGAAAGTCTGCATGGTGAACGGCACGGTCGCAGGGATAAATATCCATGAACATATTGCCATGATCGCCGTACACACCGCGATCATGGTGATGTCCTTTGTATCTATTTTTCTTCCTGCTCCGTGCTCATTCATACCTGTATATCTTACCGACATTTCTGTGTTGACCTTCTTTCAAAAACTGATTTTTAAAACCAACGCCCCGCCGATCAATTACACAACGACCAGCGAGGCGTAAATGGTTGATTTGTTATTAAGACTTTGCAATCTATGCTTTTGCGAGTTCCTTACCTTCTCTTCTTGCTTCGTAATCGCTGATGATCATTGCGGCAGACAGGTCGCCTACTACGTTGATTCCGGTACGGCCCATATCGAAGATACGGTCAACTCCCGCGACGAGAGCGATACCTTCAACAGGCAGACCTACGGACTGGAGTACCATGGCGAGCATGATCATGCCTGCGCCAGGTGTTCCGGCAGTACCGATCGAAGCGAGCGTAGCTGTGAGAACGATCGTGATCATCTGTCCGAATGTCAGCTGGATGCCGAAGCAGCTGGCGATGAAGATAGCGCATACTCCCTGATAAATGGCTGTACCGTCCATGTTGATGGTAGCGCCGAGCGGGAGTGTGAAGCTTGCAACATCCTTGCGGGCTCCCATCTCCTCAGCACATTCCAGAGTAACAGGCAGTGTGCCAATCGATGATGTGCTGGAGAAAGCGAAGAGGAATGCCGGAAGAGCTCCCTTGAGGAACGTGATCGGATTCATGTGACCGAGTGTCTTGACCGCGATCGAGTATGTGAACAGAGCGTGCACAAAGTAAGCGATGTAAGCGGTCAGCAGTACCATAGCGAGCGATCCGAGGACCTCAGGTCCGTTTACGGCAACTACCGGTGTGATCAGGCAGAATACCGCGATCGGAGTGACCTTGATGATTCCTCTCATGATGACCATGAATACTTCATAAGCGCTGTCGATCCACTCTTTGAACGGAAGTCCCTTATCTCCGGCAATGATGATGCCGAATCCGATGAAGAGCGCGATCACGATGACCTGCAGCATCGTCGAATCTACCATAGGCTGGAACAGGTTCGACGGGAAGATGTTCACGATAGTGTCCATGAACTTCGTCGGCTCAGCCGCCTCATAAGAGAGGTCCGAAGTCTGCAGTACCTTGTATGTGCCCTTGAACAGATTCGCGAAGATCAGTCCGATGGTGATGGCGAAAGCCGTCGTGCAGAAGTAATAGATGATCGTACGCAGTCCGATGGTACCTACCTTCTTGATATCCGAGAGAGATACGACACCCTGGACGATAGAAGTGATTACGATCGGAACGACGATGAACTTCAGCAGGTTCAGGAAGATAGTACCAAACGGCTTGATGTAAGCTTCGGTAAAATCAGCTGCGCCCATCGCGAGGAAGATGAGTCCCGCTACGATACCAAGGCCGAGGGCGATGAATATCTGAAGCGGCAATGAGTTCTTGATTTTCTCCATAAAACACCTCTTTCTATATAAGTAAAGCAATAACTATTATCAGTAATCTTCGGATCCCCTGATATGCGCTCCGGCCATCCTAATCGCAGATTTCGCGAGAACCATGGTAGGATCCACAAAAACTTCTGATCTCAGTCCCATGATGCTGAACGCTATAGGAAGCTCTGTGCAGGCAAGCAGAAGGACTTCAGCACCCTCTTTGCCAAGGTCGCCCACAAGGTTCCTTATCTCCGTGCAAGGCAGCTCGGATACGTCGGTCACGCCTTTTTTGATGTAGTCATAGATAAGAGACATGACCAGTTTCTGCTGTTCCTCGTTCGGGCATATGGTCTGTATGCCATAGCGTTCAAGTGTATGCTCATATACGCCGCTCTCCAGTGTTCCGTCCGTGGCAAGCACGCCCGCTTTGTCGATGCCGTTGAGCTTGAGCAGTTTTGCTGTTTCATCAGGCATCTCAAGGATAGGTATGCCTATCTTGTCCCTGATCTCAGGCACAAAGTAATGCGCGGTGTTGCACGCGATTATGATGAAGTCCGCGCCGGCTGTCTCAAGCCTTCTTGCGCTTGCAAGCATCTCGGGGACAGGGCTCTCGCACAGTCCCTGTATAGCGCCGGTGCGGTCAGGGATCCTGGTGTTGGAATCCACTATCATAGGGATGTGTTCCTGATCAGAGGCAGCATCTGTCATGCTGATGATCCTGCTCATCAGGTCCACTGTAGCAGCAGGTCCCATGCCGCCCATAATACCGATTGTTTTTAGCATAGTGTCCACCCCTTTCCTTTCAGGAGGCGAAACTCCTCATCGTTATTTAAGGAGCGCCGCGATGGCCTCAGCGCACTTCACGCACTTCTCTTTCGAGATCGACGCGATGGATACGCGTATGCCCTTTGCGAGAGCAAGACAGAAGATATCCTGCTCTTCAAGCTTTTTGCCTACTTCCTCAGGGTTATCGCACGCAATGGTCACAAAGAATCCGGCTGTGAACGGCACGCATTTTACTCCATTGTCATTAAGAGTCTTTTCGAATACGCGTCCGCGCTCGAGCAGCATGTCGCGGTAGCCCCTTCTCTCTTCGTCTACCTTTGCTCTGAGTTCCGGATCATTGTAGATCTTGCCCATGGTCACCATAGCTGCGCGGTTGCAGTTCGACCATGTGGAACGGGCCGCGTACTCCGCGGCGCGTCTGAATTCCTCAACGACCTCCTCGTTCTTTGACATGCAGACAATGGCTCCGAGTCTCATACCATAAGCGGTGAGAGTCTTGGACGCGCTGTAGCCGAAGATGGTGAGTACATGATCTTTGAGTTCATCAAGCTTAGGTACGAACGCGCGGACCTCATCCTCTTCTCCCGCGTAGTCTATATACGCTATATCGAGGAAGAGCACGACCTTGCACGTTGCCCTGTTCAGGATGGCTATCAGCTTGTCCCAGTCATCGAGGCTGAGCGAATAGCCTGTAGGATTGTGCGCCGGCGTGTTGATCAGCAGCACCACCTGGTCCTGAACAGCAGCGAGCGCTGTAAGCTGCTTTTCAAGATCTTCGGCGTCAAATCCGCCGTCTTCATTAAAGAATCTGAAGGTCTTGAGCTGGCGGCCCTGTGATACGGCTATGTTCTTGTAATTGGCCCAGCACCAGTCGTGTGTGAGCACGCTGTCACCGTAGTTGGAGTAATTCTGGATAACGCTTGTAATGCTGCCCGTTCCTCCCGGTGTAACGCATAAGCGAACGTGTCCGGATGGTCCGTAGTTGCCGAACAGAGCCTTTACTACAGCCTCCTTAAACGCGGGGGTGCCGGTTATAGGAGCGTATTCAGCGTAATCAACAGGCGTGAGCGAACGGATCGCCTCTGTGACCGATGACATTACTACAAGATCACCGTTGTCATCCAGCAAAGCCCCTACAGTGGCGTTGATGACAGCGTCCTTACCCTTTTCGGCAATGGCCGCTTTGGCGCGTCCGCTAAGCGCGAACACCTTATCCGCGACCGGGATAGTTCTTCCGTTTTCTTTTACAAAAATCATTTCCCCTCTCCTTCGCTATTAAACCGGATAAGCCTTGTTCTTCATGTCGATAGAGCCCGGATCCACACTGTTGCGGAGCGCTGCTCTTCTCTTGAAGAAATCAAGCGCGACCTGTCCGAACAGAGCATATGTCAGTACGTCTTCGTCCTGCTCCTTGTAATCGCCTACCTCAGCCGTGAGCTTTTCGAGTTCCGGCTCAAGCAGGTCCGCAGGACGGCACGTGATCCTCTCGCTCTGATCGATCTTAGCGAGGACATCAGGATTCATAGGCATAGGTGTTTCACCGTATTTGCCCTTGAGTATTTCCTGAGTCTCCTTGGACAGGACTTTATATCTCTCACCCATCAGAACGTTGAGAACAGCCTGTGTTCCTACGATCTGCGATGACGGTGTTACAAGAGGCGGCATGCCGAGGTCGTTCCTCACGCGAGGCACTTCCTGAAGTACGTCAAGATACTTGTCCTCAGCATTCTGGTCTTTCAGCTGCGATACCAGGTTCGAAAGCATTCCGCCCGGAACCTGATAAATGAGTGTCTTGATGTCCGTACCCAGGACCTTGGTATTCATGAGACCGCTCTTGAGGTCTTTATCCCTGATGGTCTGGAAATGAGCGGCGATCTTCTCGAGCTTGCTGATGTCGAGACCCGTATCAAACTCAGTTCCTCTGAATGTCTCTACAATAACTTCGGTAGACGGCTGGCTCGTTCCGCCGGAGAACGGCGATATCGCGGTATCGATGATGTCCACGCCGTTCTGGACTGCTACGTAATAAGTGATAGGAGCTACACCGCTGGTGCAGTGAGTGTGCAGCTGGATAGGAATATCCACTGTCTCCTTGAGCATCTTGATCATCTCGCCTGCCGCGGTCGGTACCATGAGGCCCGCCATGTCCTTGATGCAGATAGAGTCAGCTCCGAGTTCCTGGATGCGGAGGGCGCGGCCTTTCCAGTATTCAGGTGTGTACGGCTCGCCTATCGTGTAGGACATCGCCACCTGAGCGTGAGCGCCGTATTCCTTTGTCGCCTTGACCGCTGTCTCAACGTTGCGCAGGTCATTCAGCGCGTCGAATATCCTGATCCTGTCGATACCGTTGTCTATCGACTTCTTGACAAAATAGTCAACTACATCGTCAGAATAGTGCCTGTAGCCGAGAAGGTTCTGACCTCTGAGCAGCATCTGAAGCTGTGTATTAGGCATAGCTGCGCGCAGTTTTCTCAGTCTTTCCCATGGATCCTCATCGAGGAATCTTATGCATGAGTCAAAAGTAGCTCCGCCCCAGCATTCAATGGCCTCGTAGCCGATCTCGTCCATCAGAGCCAGCGCAGGTTCCATGTCCTCGAAAGGCATCCTCGTAGCTATCAGTGACTGCTGACCGTCTCTGATAGCAGTCTCCATTATTCTAATTTTCTTTCCCATTTTATTCCTCCAATTGATATCAGACACCGAAGATCGCCATGAACGCGCCGGCCGCGACGGCTGTACCGATAACTCCGGCTACGTTAGGTCCCATTGCGTGCATGAGCAGGAAGTTCGTAGGATCGGCTTCCGCGCCGACCTTCTGCGAAACTCTCGCTGCCATAGGTACCGCGGATACTCCGGCGGAACCGATGAGCGGGTTGATCTTTCCGCCCGTCAGCTTGCACATCAGCTTGCCGAAGAGAACTCCGGCTGCTGTTCCGAAGCTGAACGCTATCAGGCCCAGAACAACGATCTTGATGGTAGTCCACTTAAGGAATGCTTCCGCGCTGGTTGTTGCTCCAACGGAGGTTCCCAGGAAGATGACTACTATGTACATGAGCGCGTTGGAAGCTGTCTCCTGAAGCTGGCGTACGACTCCGCTCTCGCGGAAGAGGTTGCCGAGCATCAGCATCCCGATAAGAGGCGCCGTTGAAGGCAGGATCAGACATACGACGATCGTTACTACTATCGGGAACAGTATGCGCTCTCTCTTTGAAACATCCCTGAGCTGCTCCATCTTGATCTTGCGCTCCTCTTCAGTCGTGAGCGCTTTCATGATAGGCGGCTGTATGATAGGGACGAGCGACATGTATGAATATGCCGCTACGGCTATAGGACCCATGAGTTCCCTCTGTCCCAGCTTCATTGCCAGGAAGATGGATGTAGGTCCGTCCGCTCCTCCGATGATGCTGACTGCGGCTGCCTGAGCTTCCGTGAAGCCCATGAGCATAGCCAGCAGGAAGGCTCCGAATACTCCGAACTGCGCCGCGGCCCCGAGCAGGAAGCTCTTAGGGTTGGCGATCAGCGGTCCGAAGTCCGTCAGCGCTCCGACTCCCAGGAATATGAGAGACGGAAGTATCGTCCACTCATCGAGCATGAAGAAGTAATGAAGCAGTCCGCCTTCTTCCATGATAGGCGGATACAGGTTTACCAGCAGCATGCCGAAAGATATCGGAAGGAGCAGGAGCGGCTCATATTCTTTGACGATGGCCAGATACAGCAGTCCGAGGGCAACTACACACATTATCACGTTGCCGATGGTCAGGTTCATGAAGCCGGTCTGATGAGCCAGGTTGAATAAGGTATCTCCCATTTTCTTACCTCCCGGTACTATTCTACGTAAGCTACAGTCTGGCCTGATGTGGTGGCTTCTCCTTCTGAAACGACGATCTTGCTGACCGTGCCGTCCTTAGGCGAAACGACAGGGATCTCCATCTTCATGGCCTCGAGCACGATAACGGTGTCACCGCTCTTGACCTGCTGGCCCTCATTGGCAACGATCTTGAATACCTTGCCTGCTGTACCGCATACGACCGGTTCGCCCTTGCCCTTTCCGCCGCCTGACTTGGCTGCAGCTTTCTTAGGCGCAGGCGCCGCTGCCTTGGCTGCCGGCGCAGGAGCCGCGCTGCCGTCTGCTCTTTCTATTTCGACTTCGAATTCTTCGCCGTTTACTCTTACGATGTATGTCTCCATGTTGCCCTCCGTACATTCCTTACGATGTAGTCTCCATCTTCTACACCTTCTTCATCCTTTAGTTGCTGATGGATCGCTGCCATGATGGCGGCAACGACCTCAGGCCTGATTCCTTCAGGCTCCGCAGGCTCCGCGGCAGCTGCCGCCTCAGCCTGGACTGCCGGCTTTTTTGGTCCAAACGCTTTACCAAGCAGCCATATGCAGATCGATATGAATATCAGTACGCAGAATACCGTACCCATTCCGATCAGCGTGTATAAAAGCGCTGTTATGAATATCTGTCCTAAGCTCATAACATCACCTACCTGCTGTTAATGAACGTCTGAAGCGCTCCGATCAGATACTTTCTGGAATCTTCAGGCGCGATCACCTTGTCAGCGAAGCCGTGTCTCGCGAGAGCGACAGCGCTCGACTGAGTGTCGCGGAACTGCTGCTCAAGCTCAGCTGACCACTTTCCGAATATGACTTCCGTAGCCTGACGCGGATCAACTATACTTACATTCGCGCTGTCCCACATGAACACATAGTCGGCTCCGATGCCCTTGGAGTTCATCATGCTGTACGCGCTTCCTACGATGGAACCCGTAACAAGGTTGATCTTAGGGACTTCTGACGCCGTCAGCGCCCTTACCATTCTCTCAGCGGCTCCCGGCAGGAAGGTCTCTGTAGCAGAGTCAGTATTGTAGCCGTCCGTGTCCGTAATGGTCAGCAGAGGAATGTGGAATCTGGTGCAGAGCTCTATCATCTTCGCGGCCTTGTTGCAGCCCGCGGCAGACAGACGCTTCTTGCCTTCGTACTCATTGCATGCCACAACTCCGACAGGCATTCCGCCGAGTCTTATGAACCCGGTGACCATGCTCTGGTCCACATCGCTCCTGCTCTCGATCACGCGGCCGTCATCTGCCAGCATCTGAAGCATTGCTCTCGCGTCTCCGAGACAATCCTCGATGCCTTCGCAGCTGCGGTTCAGGTCTTCGTCGCTGACTTCAAGAAT
Organism: uncultured Eubacteriales bacterium; assembly: GCA_902776285.1. Taxonomy (GTDB): domain Bacteria; phylum Bacillota; class Clostridia; order Peptostreptococcales; family Anaerovoracaceae; genus Crickella. The sequence goes on along the minus strand of CACYPK010000001.1, from coordinate 118,801 downwards.
GTCAGGATTGAACTTGCTGCTCGATGGAAGCATATCCACTACGCTGCGGATATTTTCTACGATCTGCGGCCACTCGAATGTTCCGTCATCGGTCGCTTCAACGTAAGGGTTGTCGCCTATCGCGTTGCTTACGACCGCCTGCGGATTGACAAAGATGCTGCCCTTGTCCTTCTCGATGTAGACAAAGTCAGCGAGCTGAGCAGCGATGGACATTCCTCCGCCGCACTGCCCTATGACCGCCACGATCTGCGGTATCAGACGCGACGCTTCCGTCTGGCGTCTGTAAAGCTTGGCGAACTGATACAGACCGTCCAGGCCCTCTTCGATACGGAATCCCGCGCAGTCAAGGAGTCCGATCACAGGAGCGTTTGCCTTCATGGCATGCTCGTAAAGATCGACTATCTTGCGCCCGTGCTGTTCGCCGAATGTGCCGCCCATAACTTCATTGTCCTGAGCGTAAACAAAAACAAGGCAGCCGTTGATCGTGCCGTAACCGGTCACCACGCCGTCTGACTCCATTACGGAGTCCGGATGGTAGAACTCGGTATACCTGGCCGAAACATGCTCGCCCATCTCCATGAAGCTGCCCGGATCCAAAAGATCGATCACTTTTGAGATCACGGCAGTTCTTTCATCACTTGCAATTACCTTCATAAGTACCCCCTATGAGCTAATGACAATACCGATAATTAATTAAGAAAACAAATTTCTACGTCTATATTCTACTAAAAAACCCTCCTGTTTCTCAACATTATTGCGATTCTAGTACAAAGGAAAACACTATTTCTTAAGCCAGCCGCGAACATAAGCAAACGCCGCGTCCTCGCCTTCTTCCTTTAAAATTTCAAGCATTTTCTCGAGTTCGGCCGCTGTATCCGGATGAATCATCGTGCCTATGCGCGTGCCTGTGCCCTTTTTATAGTAGTCATAAGGCGCCGCGTCGGTGTACTTGTCACCCATGTATATCCTGCATGCTGCTATGCGGTCGCAGAACATCTCGGCAATGTAACGCTTAGGCATTGGGTTGCCGCCGAATCCGACTTTATTGCCTTCTTCGAGAGTGTAGTCGATCCAGTACTCAAAGTGGTGCTTGTTGCGCCCCTTGTGGTGCAGCCAGGCCAGTGAGACTCCTGTTTCTTCCCTTTCCTTGTTGTTTGGGCTGCGGTGTCCCTGATAGTACTTCGCGCCGCGCCAGAACTCGACCGGCGTGTACTTTGTGAGGTCATGCAAAAGCCCCTGCCTGTACAGGCCCAGCCTGAAACAGTACTCTCTCACGAGCCTTCTGTGCTCTGTGATCGTCTTAAAATGTGCCACCGGATGAAAACTATGCATCATCTGCCTCTTTCTGCCTTCTCTTTATTGCGCTTGTCGTTGATTATCTTTACATGCTCGTCCGTGATCAGCTCGACGTTGTTCTCCTTTGCCCAGGCGACGCAGCCGTTGAGTACAGTCTTAAGGAACGGGCGCGGCACCTTCACAAAATTCATCAGGGCTTCATCGGTGAACTTTATGGTGTCATCACATCGGTTGGCCGCGTATCTTATCGACATCAGATCGACCTCTTTCGGAGCAGGGATCGGCTCTGACACCGGTCTACCCAGCTTAGGGAAGCGCGTATACCAGAAGTTTGTCGAATCCCTGTAGCCGTAGTCCACCGGCACCGGAGGGAAGTTTTTCTTGTTCACTCCGTCGATTATGGCGTTATAGTACTCCTCTTTCATGAGGATGTCGTCTATGTTGAGAATGAAATGAGCCCCGTATTTTGAGGTGATCCCGTTGAAATCGTTGTAAGGACCGTCGTGACCGTCGTCTATGTCCTCCGCGCGGAAACGTCCGGCATTCTCCAGATCGCTGTCCCAGGTGCATTCGAATACCTGAAACGCCTCAGCTATCACCTGAGGCCGGTCCGGATCGTCCGAATCAGCCTGTCCGTCTTCCATTGTGAAGAGAAGTTTCTCTTTCATCTTCTCTTCAGAAGGACCCGGGAAGCCCAGCCTTACCGCCTCCTTGAAATACCTGCGGTCGTCAGGGATAAAATTGATGGCGCATTTGCCTCTTTTTAATATGTTGTGACAGGTGTTCGAAGTGTTCCGGCACTCAAGCAGCATCGCGTAGCGTTTCTTGCCTGCTATGTAATACGGAAAACACAGCGAATAAGAGCCGATGTTGAGGCTCCCGTCGTCATTGACTGTGCTGATGCATACCGTCGGCATCGGAAAGAACGCCGATGTCTGGTAGAAGTTATCTACGATCCTCAGATTTTTGAATGAGCTCATGATATGTCCTTTGCGCAATAACTGTTTATCTGAGATACATTGTCCCCAGGGCCTTTATATCATCATTCATCGCTTTCGTTGTTTATCTCGCTGCCCTTTACGATGTCTTTAACGGCATTGTACTTGTCGGCAACGGAAACTATCACGCCTTCTATAGAGTTAGGCGCCTCGCTTTCCCCGATAGGCCACATGTGCCTTTCGATGATGTCCTCGGCTTTTTCCGGGATCTCATCCAGCAGTTCCTTGGCGACTTCCACGGAATCCTTAGGGTGTTCCCTGCTGCACTCCCTGGCAGAAGAATATTTTTCGCTTCTGCCAAGCATCCCGAGGTCGTGGCAGAGAGCTCCGATCACCACTGCCGGAATGCTTACCTTGATATTGAGTTTTCTGAGCGCGTAGCAGATCATGACACTCGAAACAGCGACCCTGATCGTATGCTCACCTACCGTAGAGCGGCGGTGATGGGTCTGCTCAAAGGCCTCCTGCATTTCCGCGGAGTCGAGAACTTCGCCGCCGTACTTCTGAAGGTCATTCTTTATACGGTCCTTGCGGTCTTCTCTCTTCTCCCTTATTTGCCTGTGCATCGTGCTTTCGTAGTATGGGATTCTCATATGGCGCTTTCCGTGTGGTTAAGTTAAAAAACCGTCTTTATCTTATCTATCATCCTGTCAAGATCAGATCTCTGCTCCATCTCAGTGGCAAGCCTGACCGCCTGACTCACATTGTCTGTTATGATACCGTCTGCTTCAGTGCAGAGGAAATGTTTCTGCGAACCTGCCTCATTGGCCGTCCATACCAGCACTTTTTTGCCTTCGTCATGGATAGCTTTTATAGCGTCAGAGGTCGCCGATTCTTCCTCGAGCCCTATGTAGTCGCAGTTGAGCTCCGCGGTTTTGCCGAACGACGCAAATGTCAGGAAGCCTGTCTGAATCTCAGGATAAGCGGTTTCTATATAGTCTATCACATCATATTTCAGAGAGATAAGCACACACTCATCTTCCATCCTGTATTGTTTAATGAGTTTCACGGCATCATCAGCCATCTGCTTATCAGCTGTATTGCCCTTGAGTTCCGTGAACAGAACCATCCTGCCCCTGCTTGATATGAGCATCTCTTCGAATGTCGGCACGGGCTCTCCGTCAACGGACAGCCTTTTGACCTCGCGCAGGGTCATCTCCTCCGGTCTTCTGTTGTCACCGGCTACCCTCTTGAACGTACCGTCATGGTTCAGCACATAATATCCGTCCTTAGTCCTCTGGATATCTATCTCGCTGCCGTAAGCCCCGGCGTTCCACGCGGTCTCAAGGCCGGACAGGGTGTTCTCCCTGCCCTCATTGCCGCCCGCGCGGTGAGCTATTATCCTCACATTGGTCTCAAGCGGGAAGAACTGATCGAACTGACTGTACATCACAGTGACCGCCGTGATCAATATGATCAGCAGCGCTATTATCCCCTTCTTATATCTGATCGGCTTGTCCCGTTTTATCTCAGTGAATTCGAATTCCTTCCCCTGCTTATACGAATAGAACAGCTGAGTCATCTTCAGTATATACAGCGGAATACCAAGAAGCGCGGTAAGCATGGAGATTATAGTTCCCGCTGTGACAAAAAGCACGGTCAGAAAACGGCTGACAGCTCCCGCCGGGAGCAATGTTATCAGCTTGAGCGGGATGAACAGGCAGATGATGGCCATGCCCGCAAGCGATCCGAGTATCATAAGGACAAACAGCACGTTCTGCTTAATATAGTCCTTCCAGTTCGCGTGGACAAGCGCCCTCGACTGCTTGCCTGCTTCCCGTATGGACAGACCGTCTATTATCACACCGTGCAGTATGAACAGGTTGGCGATGCCTATAGACAGGAAGACCAGAACAGCGATCCCCGCCAGCGCTGAGTAAAGCACCGAGCCTTCTATGACCGATGATATGAACGTAGGGATATACAGTTTCTCGGTCGCGGAGATCGATACTCCGATGCCCACGATAGGCGCGATCAGCGCTATATAGATCACTGTCAGCAGCCCCCGTAAGTTGATCAGCTTCCCGACAGATAAGAAGCCCTCCTTTATAGTGTCTTCAAGGGTCTCCTTCTGTTCGGAAATGAGGTTTCTGCTCAGTACGATCTTTGAGTTGAGGTCGAATGCCACATATACGAATAGTGACACGAGTCCGAGCAGCAGGATAAGTATCCCCTGCCATGTCGTGAAAAGGAATTTCCAGTCACCCGTAGTGACAGCAACTCTGCCGCTGCTTTTCAGCAGTGCCTGGAATACCCTGCCCAGCAGGAAAAGCCAGACTGCGATCAGGATCTTTGTTACTATCTGGTAATTCAATATGTCAGGCAGCGCCTGAGTGTACGGCCTGAGTTTTTCCCGTATGCTTTGTGACATTTTTGCAAAAACAGCGCTCTGTAAAGAGCGCCAAAACAAAGTCAGTATCTACCGGCTTTTAAAGAACAGATCAACGACAAGAACCGATGTATGTTTCTTCATTTTTCTCCCCGTTGCCGGCTATCTATCCTGGACAAAAATCTACGGATAGATTTTACCATTCTCAAAGGGGCTTCATCAAGATAAAGCCTCCTGTTTTCATCAGTACGCGTTCAGCATGTGAATGACTGCGCGACAGCGATAAGGCCTCATTTGAAAACTGCTGATTGTAACAGCGCTTTGAGTGCTGTATCATCCGAATATGGAGAAATCGCGCAGACATTTATCCCGCATGACGATCATTTCGCTGGCGCTGCTTTTTGCAGCGGCTCTTCTTTTAACTGCGGCAAAGATCATTGACGGCTTTGCCGGATGGTACAGCGTGAATATATATTCACTGATCACGGCAACACTGGGAAGGCTTACCGGCTGTGTCCCCTTTTCCGTTGCAGAGGCGGCCGTGTGCGTCCTGCCTTTTGTCATCATAGCGGACATTTTGATCTGCCGTAAAAAGCTCAGGAGAGCGCTTCTGCACATTCTGCTGATCGTGTCTGTTCTGGTTTTCATGTATGCGGCCAACTGCGGAGTCAACTACAGCAGAGACACGTTCGTGGACCGGCAGGCGTTGGCTGAAGCTGAATTTACAGAGGATCAGCTTGCGGATCTGTGCGAGCACATCATCACGCAAATAGAAGCGGCAGGACCGGAAACGGACTATCCGCATGGCGGCGATCTGGCTGCCGGGGCCCGGCAGGCGATGTATGATCTTTCAAAGCATTATCCGTCGCTGCAGGGATACTACCCTGTTCCGAAACAGCTTGCTGTGCTCTCAGGAGCATTTTCAAGTATGGGTGTCAGCGGCATATATTCGCCTTTTACCGTTGAAGCAAATATCAACGGCAGTATGCCTGACATGGAAAAACCGTTCACAGCCTGCCATGAGCTTTCGCACCTTCGGGGATACATGAACGAGGGAGAGGCAAACTATATCGGCTGGCTGGCCTGCATCGGTTCGGAAGATCCGTCGTTCAACCGGAGCGGATGGCTGATCGCATGGATGCATGCCGGCGGCGCGCTGAAAAGTATCGACCCGGAGCGCTATGATGAACTCTGCAAAAAGCTGCCCGCTGATGCTTCCTCAGAGGTCGATGCCTGCAGACAGTTCTGGGCTTCGCATGAAGGGAAAGCTTCTGAGATCCAGGATCGCGTGAATGACGCGTACCTCAAGGCAAACGGTCAGAAAGACGGGATCCGTTCCTACGGCATGCTGACCACCCTGATGCTGATGTACTATACAGAGCAAATAAAAAACCGTTGGGATCCCCAACGGTTTTTGTCTGATCAGATGCTCTTATGATCCTTCTGCTGTTTCTTGAAGTCATATCCTCCGTAGGTGATCAATCCTTCGTCCAGAAGGTCTGTAATGATCTCCTGCGCCATGCACTGGGCATTATAGGAATGCTCGTAATGTTTTGCCCTATCCTTCAGACAAGCCGCGATCGCGTCCTTGTCCGCTACTTTGAACCGGTACATGTTAAAGCCTTTATATCCGATCGAGCCCTCACCGTTAGGAGGATAGTCATATTGAAGAGTCAGCAGCTGTCCGAGTTCCTTTAAAATCTTTTCTCTTTTGCTTTCCATTTTTCACTGCCCCCTTTTTACTTCTTATTTCTGTAGCGAAGGACCTCTTCGCCATCCTTGATGACCATTTCCATTTTTTCTACACAGATATCGTAGATGCTCTTGAGCGGATCACCGTCAATGAGCAGCATGTCAGCGTTCTTTCCTCTGGTGATCGAGCCGGTGATGTGATAGCAGCCGAGAGCTCTTGCGCCGTTAGCTGTTCCGGCGATGATCGCGTCCATCTCGCTCATGCCGCAGCAGTCAACGAATCTGTGGATCTCCCCGATAGTGGTGACGCCGTAAGGCGTTGAATCCAGATTGAAGCTGTCGGAACCGGTAGTGATGATCACTCCCATCTTATATGCCTTGTTTACGTTGTCATATAATCTCGCGAGTTCTTTGTCAACAAGAGTCGCGCCTTCGTACTTATCGTGAACACCCGGGATGTACTGAGGAGGATAAGTCGCAAGCCAGGCAGGCAGGAAGTTGATGGTCGGGCAGAAATAAATGCCCTTGTTATACATCTTCTCCATTGAGTCCTCATCGATCTCAAATCCGTGGATTATGAAGTCTACTCCGGCCTCGACAGATGGGGTAGTGGTTCCGTATGTGTGTGACCATACAGGTATCCCTCTCATGGCGGATTCCTCTACTACCGCCTTGATCTCTTCGAGAGTGTAATGGTGATCGCGTGATGTGTCCCAGCGGTAGATGCCGCCGCCGGTTGCCCAGATCTTGATAGCGTCCGGACACTCTCTCAGTCTGCGTCTGACGGCCTTGCGGAGTTCCCAAGGACCGTCTACCGCTTCTGCCCACGGGTGTCCCGCTCTGACTTCCTCGATAGAGCAGTTATGCGAATCGCCATGCGATGCGGTCGCGCAGAAGCCTCTTCCTGTCGCAATGATCCTCGGGCCCTGCATCTGATTTGTATTGACCATATCTCTGATAGGGATCCCGAACCTGGAGATCTCTCCCACGGTGGTCAGACCGTTCTCAAGGCACTCACGTGCCTGCTGTACGGCAACGACCTGCTTCTGAAGAAGCGGTTCGCGTACCCAGTCCGAGTCATTATCGTTGAGATTGCCGCTGAAGTGAAGATGCGAGTCTATAATGCCCGGCATCAGGGTCTTTCCGGTAATATCTACAACGTCAAAGCCTTCAAGGCTTGGAGCCATATCATAGTTTCTCTCACCGGCGTATATGATCCTGCCTTCGTCGATCATCACCAGCGAATCCTGTATGGCAGGATTATGTCTTCCCGTGATAAGCTGGCCTCCGACAAACGCGGTTTTCAAATAATGTCTTTCTCTCATATGCGCAATTCCTCCATTGTGTCCATATGATTATCGTTCGGGATTTAATTTTCGCATACTCTGAAAAAATATTCAATTATCATCACATGTTCATTGTTCTTAGGCAAGAAAACCCCGTCCTTTGCAGGGCGGGGCTGTGCTACGATCCTCCGTTTCTTGCTATACGCCTGATGGTTTAGGGATGCTGTTGAAGCGGGCAAGGTTTTCTGCTAAAGAGTTGTGATCCTCTACCGAGGATATTTCTACCGGATCCAGGTGATATTCAGCCAGTTTTTCCTCAAGTCTGCCGTCCAGTATCTCTTCATAAGTCAGTCTTGGAATAATGTTAATGAGAGTTTTGATGGCTTCTTCGTCTTTGATTTTGATGGACAGTGTCTTGCCATCTTTGGTTTCGAATTTGTGCATATGTTTCCCTTTCTTTATGAGTTATACTTTACGGCATTAATTATACTCCTTCAGTTCCTCATTCTATTACTTCTATATAATCATGCCGCTGGACCTCTCTTTTATTTATTATACTACTTCATTCGTTTTTCAAAGCGAAAATCCAAACCCGTCTCACCGGGCCCGGCTTCCTCATGCTCTGTCGAATCATGGCGGCCCGGCTCCGGATGGAATGGATTAAAGAATTCAACGATATGGAATCCGCATTTATTAACATAGAAATGGATGTTTCTGGTTTCAAAATACGGCGTTAATGTTTCCCAGACCTCAACTTCCGGATGCAGCTTTTCTATCTCACACCAGGCAGCATATCCGGCGCCTTTACTGTGCGCTTCAGGTAAAGTGAAAAGAAGATCCAGCTCGCCTCTTGTGCCGTCAGTATGTATGACTGTGCCGCCAACCGTTTCTCCATTGCAGATGATCCGGTATGCCTCACCCTTATCTATGCAATCCTCTATAGTTCTCCGGGAAATGATCTCCCCTTCCTCCTCGAACTGATCATTGCGCATGCCGGATTCCTCCGTGGATCCATATTTGAATGCCCATTGATTATCTTTGATGAATTGCTCTCTGCCATCCTCCTGTAATGGGATCAGTTTCACTTGTGCGTTCTTCATTATGACACCTCCTGTCAGACGCCGGAACAAAAAATCCCGGCGATGCTAAAAACAACATCTAACCGGGCTCACCCGACACCTTATCTGATAGGCGGCCTGCAGACTTATGTCTACTATCCCCTGTGCTACGGCACACTATCCTCCGGTGACCAGCTATATTTCTGATTCGACTGCATTATACGCATATCTCCGACTAAAAGCAAGAACCGTTGTGAATCCCAACGGTTTGAGTGGTGGAGCGTACGGAGGTTATAATTTCTACGCACATCCCCGGCAGTCTTTCTCTAATCTCTGTTTTCGTTACGCGCTTCGATCATCTTTTCCAGCTGAATAACGATAGCTACCACGATCTGCTCTTTGTCAGGCTGATAAATACCCATAGAGTATTTGTCATGAACTGAGATTGCGCTCTTTTCGACTCTTGCTACAGGCTGACCTTTTTCATCAAGAAGATTGAAAGTCAGACCGATAATATTGCCCTGGAGCTGCCATCCCAGGCCCTCGATATTGGTAACATCTTTTATGATATGAACCAGCTCATTGGACAGAGTGAAGCTGGTTCCGTCTGCCATTGTAACAAAATGCTTTTCGTGGAGACTGATCGGCTTTTTCTCCAGTTGAGCAATTACATTTCCGTCAGCATCCATGATCTCAGTCTTGCCCTTTAATGCAATTATACTAGACTGTGTATAGTACTTAAGACTATCCTTTTCATCTGTAACATCAATTCTTCTGTGCATTTCTCCCAGCTGAAGAGCTGTATACAGAAAGTATTCAGGTTCACCGTAATCCTCAAGAGTAGTCTTGCTTACTTCTGCAGCCATATGATTTAGGCTTCCAACTGTTTCCCCTATTTTTTTCAGATCGTCAAAAAGCCCCATTTCGTCCTCCTTTCAGCAGGCTTAACCGGTTTAGCCGTAACCATGATCTTCATGGTTCCATGGCTCCGCCGTAGTGTTTCTTGTCAGGATCCACTTGTAATCCTCATATGTGTAATTTGGTTCGAGGCCGTTCTGGTGGTCTTCCCCGTCCGTAGTAAAGGTGGATGTCAGTACCATAACCTGCTCCGGCGCCAATCCGCGGATTTCCGCTTCTGCCTTGACAGCGTCATCTCCGGCATATCCGATTTCTGTCATAGTGCAGCCTTCCCAGTCGCTGAAATAAGTAAAGACTTCCTGTACAGCGTTATCATAATCATCCCCGTTAAAGTAGCGAGATGAGAACGAGCCCACCTTTACAGACGAGCCCCCGCAAGCTGCAAGACATAACACTGCAACGGTAAGCATCACACCGATAATTAATTTCTTCATTAATGTGCCCCTTTCTCAAAGCAATTATCATTATCCATCATATTAAGTTCTGAAAGCTACTCTAATATGTAGTTCAGGTATTCTTTGCCGGATGCCACTATAGATCCTCCACATATCCCGATTTATATGCTTTTATAAGTATAATCATTTAAGAGGATAAATACCATTACATGATTTTTTAGGCCCTTAAATCGGTAATTTGAGAAGTCCCTTAAAATATAGTGCTGCAATTTCAACGCTTTGTGCCGTCGTGCGTACGAGGATTTATCCAACCGCTTCGTGCCTTTTTTTTATGATATAATTCAGAATAGTTTATGTACTTGCGTAGAGAAAGGAGCTAAATAATGGGCAGATTATCAGGAAAAGTGGCAGTTGTGACGGGGGCTTCCAGCGGCATGGGAAGCGAGATCGTCAAACTTTATGCGAAAGAAGGCGCAAGCGTGGTCGCGGTCGCGCGCAGACAGAACAGACTTGAAGAACTTGCAGCGTCTTTGGCGGATGCAGAGGGTAAAGTGGAGATCTTCCCGGGAGACATCTCGGATAAGGCCGTAAATGAAGCAATGATAGACTTTGCTGTTGAGCAATTCGGAAAATTCGATATTCTCGTAAACAACGCCGGTATCATGGACGACATGGCGGGTGTTGATGCATTCTCTGACGAAAAACTGCTTAAAGTATTCTCTGTCAATGTATATGGTCCATTCTATGCAACCCGTAAAGCTGTAAATACATTTAAGGAGCAAGGTAATCCGGGTGCAATTATACATATTGCGTCTGAAGGCGCATACAAAACATGTGCCGGTGCGGTATACTGCGCGTCCAAAGCAGCTGTAGTCGCGCTTTCGAGAAACACCGCTTATATGTATATGCATGACGGCATCCGTTCCAACTGCATAATTGCAGGAGGCTTCAAGACAGAAATCAGTACTTCCATGGGTATGCCTAACATGGAGGCATACGGCAAGCTGAAAGCAGTACTCGGTACTGCTCCGGAACCGGGAGAACCAACCGAGATCGCCAAAGCATGTCTCTTCCTTGCAAGTGATGACTCAGCTTATGTGAATGGCGCAGAGCTTGCTGTAGACGGCGGATGGTGCGCATCCTAAGCAGTATCGCAATTATACGATCAAAAACCGGCTGAAGCCGGTTTTTTGATTGCACGTCTCTTTCTCACTCACCTGTAACAATCTCGTTGTTTCCTGTTATCATTCCAAGCTTTTCACAAGTGATCATTTCGCTGCAGTCTCCGCATGTTTCTATATCCTTGCTAAGCGCACACTGCCTTATCGGGCAAAGTGAGTCGCAGATCATTATCATTGTTTAATGTTGCGATATGGGCTTCACATGTCTCGCAGTCTAGCCCGCAATATGCTATATAATCTTTCATATATTTTCCCCTTTCTTTTACTGCATTAGCGATCTGACGATACAGGCACAGCTTGGTCACAAGGATCTTCGCACCACTCAGAACAGTTACTGCTACGATCTTTACAGGGATGACGAGCGCTATGAGTTTATTTCAAATGCCATGTTGTAAGAAATGCCCTGAAAATGCACAAAATGTGCAACTCTAACCACGATCTAACCACATCTAACCACCTATGAAAAAGAAAAAACCTTGGAATTCCAAGGTTTTCATGGTGGAGCGTACGAGGCTCGAACTCGTGACCTCCTGACTGCCAGTCAGACGCGCTCCCAGCTGCGCTAACGCCCCATATTATTTCGGCAGCCTTGCGGCTGCCTTTTTGGTGCGGATGAAAGGATTCGAACCTTCACGATGTTACTCACACGGACCTGAACCGTGCGCGTCTGCCAATTCCGCCACATCCGCATAGCATGGCGTACCCTTGGGCACGCCATGGATTATACACTATTGAAAGCTGCTTGTCGAGAACTAATTATTTATCAGTCCACGTCCGCCATAATAGCATCGAACTCTGCCGCGGCAGCGTCGAATTCCTCTTCCGATTCGATCTCGATGATCTCGAATTCATCGTCCGCGAGCTGCTTATATCCGTAGATATACACGTCGTCCGTGCCGTCTTCAGGTGCGAGAGCGATATACTCCTTGTCGCCCAACTCGAATGTGCCCATTACATAGCAGTCAACTGCCGAGTCGTCATCAAATTCCAGAGTGATGATATCTTCCTCTTCTTCTTCGACGTTTACGTTCTTGATATCTTCTGCCATAACACGATTCTCCTTTCCTGAAATGCTTTATCAATATAACACGAGGCAGTCTGTTTTTCAAGTGCCTGAGCGTTTATTCGCTGTCAGGACCGGCAAAGAATTCGAGAACGCTCTCTGCCGCCCTGCTTGTCATGCCGTCGACTTCCATAAGTTCTTCGTATGTCGCGTTCTTTATCGCCCTGATGCTGCCGAATCTGGCGAGGAGCTCTCCCCTTCGCTTAGGACCTATTCCCGGGATGTCCTCAAGCGCTGACTTTATCATCTTTTTGCCCTTTACGCCGGACATGTAAGTAATGGCGAAGCGGTGGACCTCCTCCTGTATGTTGCTGCAGTAGCTGAACAGCAGACGGTCGTCGCGTAGGTCTATCTCGCGGCCGTCGTCAAAGACGATGGCTCTGGTCCTGTGGGCATCGTCTTTCGCGAGCCCGATCACCGGGATCGCGATGCGGAACGCGTCGACGACGGCCTTCACGGCGTGCACCTGCCCCAGTCCGCCGTCTATGAACATTATGTCCGGATAGGTGCTGAAGCCCTCGTCGCCCTTCCTGGCGCGCTTGAGCCTTCTGTATATCACTTCCCTGAGGCTGCCGTAGTCATCGCCCTCGGCCGTCCTCACCTTGAACTTCCTGTAATCGTTCCTGACCGGCTTTCTGCCCTCGTAGACGACCATGCCGCCTACAGTGTCCAGTCCGTTGAAATTCGAGATATCGTAAGCCTCCACTCTGTATTCCCTGTCGTCATCCTCCGGGATCAGCAGAGGCGCGTTTCCGCTTATGGACGAGGCGTACTCTATGAGCCCGCCTATCGCCTTTTTCAGAGCGTCCCTACGCTCCGCCTCGCGCTCGGCCTTCTCGTCGAGCGAGCCTGCCAGCTTCACGGAATCGTCCATAGCCATCTTCAGGACAGCCTTCTTTTCTCCCCTCTCAGGCACTATGATGCGCGTCCTGTGCATCACGTCAGACCTGCCCTCGGCGTTGGCAGTATTGATATCATCGAGGAAGCTCTCAAGCAGTTCCTCGTCCTCTATGTGCATCGGAAGGATGATCTCCCTCGGGAGTATCGAAAGATCCGGATAATACTGTTTGATGAATGATGACAGCATGTCGGCGCAGAGAGTCTTCTTCTCCTTTTCCGAATCCGGCATGGCCGTGCCGGCGCTGTCGCTCCTTATGTATGTGATCTCGCGGCCGCTCATCTTTCCGCCTTCTACCTTGTAGCGCGCGACCACTCCGGTCTTCTGCGCTATCACAGGTACCAGCACATCCGCGTCCCTGTCTTTTATCATGGTCGCGCGCTGGGTCTCGCCCAGGCTCCTGAGCGAACGCATGTAATCCCTGTACCTCGCGGCGTCCTCGTAGCGCATCTCTTCGGACGCCTCATCCATGTCGGCCTTCAGCCTCGCCATGACGGCCGAATCCCTGCCGCTGAGAATATCTATCACTTCGCCGATTTTCGCGCTGTAATCGTCTTTATCGGCCTCTCCGGTACATATCCCCGGGCACTTACCTATAAAGTAGTTGAGGCACGGTCTTACACCCTTTCTGAATTCCTGCTGGCGGCACTTCTTGAACTGATACATCTCGTCTATCATGCCGATGATGCGCCTCACGGCACCTGCGTCCGAGTACGGCCCGAAGTAGCGGTTACCATCCCTTCTGAGCCTCCTGGTGCTGATGACTCTCGGGAACTCCTCAGTCGTCGTGACCTCGATGTACGGATACGACTTGTCGTCCTTCAGCAGTATGTTGTACCGCGGCATATATTTCTTTATAAGATTGCATTCCAAAAGGAGAGCTTCCATCTCCGTGGCACAGCTGATGTATTCGAATTCAGCTATGTTGGAGACCATCGCTCTCACTTTGGGATCCGCCTGCGAAGTGTTCCTGAAGTAGCTGCTTACGCGGTTTCTCAGATTCACCGCCTTGCCTACGTAGATCACTTCGCCCAGGCTGTCCTTATGCATATATACGCCGGGTGTTTTCGGCAGTTTTTTCAGTTCTTCGGGGATATCGAACATTTCTATCTCTTCTTGCGCCTGCGCTTTCCGCCTTCGCTGTCGAGCGCTTCGTTCATCGCTTCCCTTCGGAGGTCCGTGGTGCGCGGAGCGATCGGATCATAGCCGGTCGAGTTCCACTCGCGCCGCCTTCTGTCCTCGTCCATCTCAAGCTGCTGCCTTGCCAGTTCGCGTATCCTTGCCCTGCGCATCGCCTCGCGCCTTCTTTCGCGGCTGCGCTTCACGTGCCCTACTCTCAGCAGGAAGATCAGTATCAGCGCCAGCAGGACGCCTATCACTATGGCAGCGGTATTTGAGATATAGTACTGCGACGGCCACCAGCCGGCAGGCACGTCATTCTTTATGATCAGGTCGACGGTACCCTTCAGTTCGTCAGCCACGTATATCCTGAACTCTCCCACCTTATCGCCTGCTTTAAGAGGCGCTTCCATGTCCCTGAACATGACCGTCTGGGTCTGTATCAGGTCGTCGCTTCCTTCAGGAGGGACATAAGCGAAGCCCTTGGTCTCTGTATACGCGGCGACCCTCGTAGACGCGCCGCCCTTCACTCTCGCGTATCCACAGAGCTTGTCCTTCTTCACTATGGTGTTTTTGGTCACCTTCGTGTCGCCGTATTCGAGCAGCGCCTTCGCCTCTGAGGCAGCCTTGTCCGTGTCGGAATCCATGAGCACCACTATGAGTTCCATGTCGTCCTTTACGGACGCGGCCGCGAAGCTTGACTTGCCCTTCAGATCCGGCACGTCCCCCATTATGCCGCCCTTTATATTCTTATAGGAGGTCTTCTCATCGCCCGTCAGCAGCGGGTCGGTGCTCCTGAACTCGATCTCCCTGGATTTCTTTTTTATTGTCGCGTTGATCTTCACGCTCTTTTTGCTGAGAGCGTCCTTTATGAACTGGTATCTGAGCGCGGCCTGGGTTATAACGGCCAGGTCCGACGCGGTCGAATACATGGTTATGTCGTAACGTCCGCTCGCGTTCGTGAACAGCGTATCCATCAGCCCCAGTTCCATGCACTTGGAATTCATCTCGTTCACGAAGATCTCACGCGATGACGCGCTGTACTTGGCCAGAAGTTCCGCGGATTGTATGTCCCCGCCCACCAGCATGGCGTTAAGCAGGTCTTCCACAGTCGCGGACTCGCCTTCCTTGAAAGTATCTCCGTATGTGGCGATCGTTTCGCCGGTCTCAACGGTGTTCTTCAGTTCGCCGTCATTGTACATATTGTCGATGGCGACCATCGCCGTCATGAGCATGGTGATCCTGCCCGGCTGCATCTTGCGGTCGGCATGTTTCTCTGCGACCTTCTCGCTCGTGGATCCCGACATCACCATATACGAACTCGCGCTCACGGCCGGAGCTTTTGCCTTCGTGACCTTCTGCTCTTCTTCCGCGAACACCTCAATGACGGCAATATAACTGATGGTGGTCACCAGTATCAGGATCACCGATATGATGGCCACCATCAATTGTCTGATTCTCATTGTGCTTTCTGTCTTCAGCACTTAACTTTTCTCCGGTTTACTTGTGAGCAGCCTCGAATTCCTTCATGTATGCGATGAGCGCGTCTACGCCTTCCTCAGGGAACGCGTTGTAAACGGAAGCTCTCATTCCTCCAGCGATTCTGTGTCCCTTGAGGTTGATCATGTTTCTCTCCTTTGCGCCCGCGATGAACTCCTTATCGAGTTCAGGATCGCCGGTAACAAACGGGATGTTCATGAGGGATCTGTCTTCCTTGGCAACTGTTCCTCTGAAGAGCTCTGAAGAGTCGAGATAATCGTAGATCTTCTGAGCCTTGCGTACGTCCTTCTCATGCATTGCAGGGATTCCGCCGTTTGCGAGCAGATACTTGAATACTTCGCCGGCTACATAGATCGTGTAGCAAGGAGGTGTGTTATACATCGATCCCTTCTCTGCATGTGTCTTGTAATCAAGATAGATAGGAGTGTTCTCAGGAGCCTTGCCTACGAGGTCTTTCCTGACAATAACGATCGTCATGCCGGCAGGAGCAACGTTCTTCTGAGCTCCGGCATAGATGAGACCGAACTTTGTTACATCAACTTCCTCGGAGAGGATGCAGGACGACATGTCAGCTACGAGCAGGTGATCACCAAAGTCAGGGAGCTCATTATAGTGAGTTCCGAAAACAGTGTTGTTGTAGCAGATGTAGACGTAATCAACGTCATCTCTGATGTCTTCCTTGCTTACTTTTGGAATGTATGTATACTTGTCAGCCTCTGACGATGCTACGCAGCGAGCATCACCGAACTTGCGGGCTTCTTCCCATGCTTTCTTGCCCCACTGACCTGCTACGATGTAGTCAGCCTTGTGTGTTCCTGTCATCAGGTTGATAGGAACCATTGAGAACTGAAGCGTAGCTCCGCCCTGCAGGAACATTACATAATAATCATCAGGAATATTCATGAGCTTGCGCAGATTAGCCTCTGCATCATCAATGATCTTCTGGAACTCAGCGGATCTGTGGCTCATCTCCATTACGGATTCACCCGTTCCCTCGTAGTTGAGCATCTCTGCTGCACATTTTCTGAGTACTGGTTCTGGAAGAACAGATGGACCTGCAGAAAAGTTAAATACGCGATATTCATCAGCCATTGGTCTATACCTCCGTAAATTGTTTAAAGTAAAAGGTTATAATCACCTGCTTTGATTATACTTCACTTTTGTGAAGAATTACAGGCGGATTAGTGATATCTGTTCCGGATCATTAAAGAACCGGGCCTGCAGCGACGAGCGCCTTGCCGGCGTCGTTGGATGTGTACTTCTCGAAGTTCTTGATGAATCTGCCTGCGAGATCCTTTGCCTTCTCATCCCACTCTGCAGGATCTGCATATGTGTCTCTAGGATCGAGGATTCCAGGGTCTACGCCAGGAAGCTCTGTAGGTACCTCGAAGTTGAAGTACGGGATCTTCTTTGTAGGAGCCTTGAGTACGTCGCCGTTCAGGATGGCGTCGATGATTCCTCTTGTATCCTTGATGGAGATACGCTTGCCTGTGCCGTTCCAGCCTGTGTTGACCAGATAAGCCTTGGCGCCGCTCTTCTCCATTCTCTTGACCAGCTCTTCACCGTACTTTGTAGGGTGCAGCTCAAGGAACGCCTGTCCGAAGCAAGCGGAGAACGTAGGTGTAGGCTCTGTGATGCCTCTCTCTGTTCCGGCCAGCTTAGCTGTGAATCCGCTGAGGAAGTAGTACTGTGTCTGCTCCGGTGTCAGGATCGATACAGGAGGCAGTACTCCGAAAGCGTCTGCCGAGAGGAAGATAACATTATCTGCCTGAGGGCCCGCGGACTTGCCGTTTACATTCTTGGCGATGTTCTTGATGTGCTCGATAGGATAGGATACGCGTGTATTCTCCGTAACGCTCTTGTCGGCGAAGTCGATCTTGCCGTCAGCGTCAACTGTTACGTTCTCGAGGAGAGCGTCTCTCTTGATCGCGTTGTAGATGTCAGGCTCAGATTCCTTGTCGAGGTTGATGACCTTCGCGTAGCAGCCTCCCTCGAAGTTGAATACGCCCTCATCATCCCAGCCGTGCTCATCGTCTCCGATGAGGAGTCTCTTAGGATCTGTGGAAAGAGTAGTCTTGCCCGTTCCGGAAAGTCCGAAGAAGATGGCCGTGTTTTTTCCCTCCATGTCGGTGTTGGCTGAGCAGTGCATGGAAGCGATGCCCTTCAGAGGGAGATAGTAGTTCATCATCGAGAACATGCCCTTCTTCATCTCGCCGCCGTACCATGTGTTGATGATGACCTGCTCACGGCTTGTGATATTGAATGCCGCGCAAGTCTCGCTGTTCATTCCAAGTTCCTTGTAATTTTCTACTTTAGCCTTGGAAGCATTGAAGATAACGAAGTCAGGCTCAAAGTTCTCGAGCTCCTCATCTGTAGGGATGATGAACATGTTCTTTACGAAGTGCGCCTGCCATGCTACCTCCATGATGAAGCGGATGGCCATGCGTGTATCCGGGTTGGTTCCGCAGAATCCGTCAACTACGAAGAGTCTCTTGTTGCAGAGCTCGTTGATGGCGATCTTCTTTACCTCTGCCCATACTTCCTCAGACATCGGGTGGTTGTCATTCTTGTAACCTTCTGTTGTCCACCATACTGTGTCCTTGGAATTCTCATCCATGACGATGTATTTGTCCTTAGGCGAACGTCCGGTATAGATTCCGGTCATTACGTTTACCGCATCCAGTTCAGTAAGAACGCCTTTGTCATAGCCTTCAAGACCGGGCTTCATTTCCTCTTCGAAAAGCATTTCAAACGACGGATTGTAGACCAGCTCAGTAGTACCGGTGATCCCATACTTTGTCAGATCGACTTTTGCCATTTAGATACCTCCTGTTTGTTTTTATGGTTATCTTTTTTTGACTTATCATTTAGCTAAAAACCACTTTTTTGCCACTATAATATTATTCGTTTTCTGTCAATGTTTCAACTTGTATTTGTCATATTACTTGCGCTCTCCGAGTTGATGAATACATGCCGCGGTGTTATACTTGATGTGTATGGGCAGCTTCTGATAAAAGCGTTAACATACCCGTAAAAACTATACCCTTTTTGAATCAAACGGAGGACATAATGGATAAGTATTTCATCGGTACTCTTAACAACATTTCCCAGAAAGGTCTGTGCAGACTGACTGACAATTACGAGCTCACAGACGATGTCGATAAGGCTAACGGCATCATCGTAAGATCATTCAAGATGCACGACATGGATTTCTCCGACAACCTTCTCGCGATCGGCAGAGCCGGAGCAGGTGTCAACAACATCCCTCTCGATAAGTGCAGCGAAAAAGGAATCGTAGTATTCAACGCTCCGGGCGCTAACTCGAACGCCGTTAAGGAACTCGCTGTAGCAGGCATGATCATGGGCGCCCGCAACATTTACGAGGGCATCGCATGGGGCCAGACACTCGAAGGCGATGTAGCCGCAAACGTAGAAAAAGGCAAGAAGCAGTTCGCAGGCACTGAGATCGCCGGCAAGACTCTCGGAGTCATCGGCCTCGGAGCCATCGGCGCCAAGATCGCAAACGCCGCTTATGCTCTCGGCATGAACGTAGTCGGCTATGAAGCGTTCACACCGCATCCTTGCCTGACAGCTCCTGTAGAGCTCAAGAACAGCACTGAAGAGATGGTCCCTGAGTGCGACTTCATCACGATCCACGTTCCTTCCCTTCCTACAACAAAGGGAATGGTCAACAAGGACCTCATCGCAAAGATGAAGGACGGCGTCATCTTCATGAACTACGCGAGACCTGACCTCATCGTAGTAGACGATGTAGTTGAGGCTCTCGAGTCCGGCAAGATGAGAAAGTACATGACAGACCTTCTCGAGCCTGAGTACATCGGCAAGAAGGGCATCGTTGCTACACCTCACCTCGGAGCATCCACTGCTGAGGCTGAAGAAAACTGCGCTATCATGGCTACAGACCAGCTCATGGACTACCTCGACAACGGCAACATCGTAAATTCCGTAAACTTCCCTAGAGTAACTCTTGAGAAGAGCGGCGATGAGAGACACTGCTTCCTCGTTAAGTGCGATAAGTCGGCTGATGAAGTTCAGGCTAAGCTGAAAGAGTTCTACGGCGACAAGCTCGCGGGCATCGCCGGAGCCAAGAACAGAGCCAATGATTACGGCTACTTCATCGTAGACGTCCCTGCAGGCACAGAGCCGTTCAGCTGCGACTGCGTCATCAAGGCAAGAGTTCTGTAAGAAAATCATGCAAAAGAAAAAAGGATCGGGTCACCCCGATCCTTTTTTATGTTTTGTTATCACAGTATGCTGCTCACCTTCTGCACTTCCCTGTCATATGTGAGAAGTCCGTTCGTTTCATCCTCGACGTCCGACAGCTGAGTGTAGATCGCCGCGCTCAGTCCTCTGTCCTTCAGCGGCTCTATCTCCTCTCTGTACAGCCTCTGGATGTCTCTCTCAAGAGTAGCCGTGTCAGGGCATTTCCTGTATCCGTACTCCATCCTTCCGCCGTAATAGTAGGCCGGGAGCTTGCAGGCGTATCCGCCGAACTCGCTCAGCACCAGAGGTCTGTTTCCTGTCTGCAGGTCGGCCTTTCTGAAGTATACGTGATAGCTGTCCACATCGCTCTTGCTCTGCCAGAACCAGCCGGACGTACTGTCTATGAATCTGGAACCGTCGAGATCCTTCAGCCTGTCGTATGCCGCGTCAGCATCGAACTGTCCCCAGCCTTCATTGAAGATGGTCCAGTAGCAAACGGACGGATGATTGTACAGATGCCGTACCGTGCCTTCCATGTTTTCGAGGAATATCCTGCGGCTCATCAGGTCGCTATGTAAATTCTTATCGTCAACTTTCTTGACGCCGATAGTCGGAAGCACAGTGTCATGGAAGAACGAATAATCGGAGTTGTTCACCATATCCTGGAACACAGCCATTCCAAGCCTGTCGCACTCGTAATAGAAGATCTCAGGCTCTATCTTGATGTGTTTTCTCAGAGTGTTGTAGCCCAGGGACTTCATAGCTAGAATGTCCTCTGCATACTTGTCAGGCGAAGACGGTGTGTAGATGCCGTCATGCCAGTAGCCCTGGTCGAGCACGCCGTTGAAGAAATACGGTTCGCCATTCAGACAGAGCCTCGGGTATCCGCCCTTCCACTCTATCGTGAGCGTGCGGAAAGCGAAGTAAGATCTCACGCGGTCACTCGCGCCTGTGATAGTGAAGTCATAAAGATAAGGATCCTCCGGACTCCACATATGCGGATCATCCACGTCCACTCTGACAGTCGCCGAAGACCTGCCTTCTACGGACGAATCCGAAAGGTGATATTCTTTGCCGTCCATCTCGAGGACTCCGGAAGTGATGCCGTAAACAGTTATCTCAACGACGCCGGCTTCCGCCTCTATCCTCGTGTCTATATTAAGAGACGTGACATGCTCCTCGGATACCGGTTCCATCCAGACGCTCTGCCATATCCCCGATACCGGCGTGTACCACATGCCGCCGTTCCTTGCCTTCTGCTTGCCCCATGGATACTTATGGTCGAGGCTGTCACGGACTTCAACTATCAGGCTGTGTACCGTGTCCGCGGATCCGTCGCCGTCCTTGTTTTTCCTGAGCTTGTCCGTAATATCAAGGCTGAAAGGCAGATATCCTCCCTCGTGCGATCCAGCGTATCTGCCGTCAACGTAGACCTTCGCGGTCTGATCGACCGCTCCGAAATGGATGATGAGCCTTCTGCCCTGCCATTCCTGCGGCACTTCAAACTTGCGGCCGTACAGCAGCACCTCGTCAGGGATGATGCGCCTGTTGACGCCCGATAGCTTGCTCTCCGGACAGAACGGTACGTTTATAACGGCTGTCTTTGCCGGCATGCCCGCCTCATCCTCGTATTTCCTGCCGAATGACCATTCGCCGTCAAGACTGAGCCATTCGTCTCTGACCAGCTGAGGCCTCGGATATGTTTCTCTCCAGTCTCTTGCCATGTCTTATACCGAAGCTGCCGCCGCGAGCGCGATCGAGTAGAACTTCTCCTCTGCGGTCGATCCTCTCGATGTGAGCACGATAGGCACCTTTGCGCCGACTATGATGCCGGCCATCATTCCGTTGCTGCTTACTGTCCAGGATTTGCCGAGCATGTTGCCGGCTGCCATGCATGGCATGATCATGGCGTCCGCCTCGCCCGCTACAGGGCTGTCGAACTTTTTGAATTCGGCGATCTCCTTGCTGAGCGCGATATCGTAAGAGATAGGACCCTCGACCGTGCATCCGGTGATCTCGCCGTTCTGATTCATCTCCTTGAGAGCGGCGGCGTCAACCGATTCCTGAGCTTTCTTGTTGAGGACCTCGGCTCCGCACATAACAGCGACCTTAGGATCCTCATATCCTAAAGCGTGCAGCACATCCACAGCGTTGTTTATGATCTTGACCTTCTGCTCAAGGTCCGGCGCCAGAAGCATTCCGCCGTCCGTCAGCACTACTACCTTGTGGTAATTCGGCACCTGGAAGAGACCTACGTGTGACATTATCTTTCCGACCTGGAGGCCCGTCTCCTTGTTGACGACCTGTCTCAGAAGGTCGGCTGTCTGCATGCGTCCCTTCATCAGGAAGTCGCCCTTGCCCTCGCGGATCAGCGCTACCGCTTTCTTCGCGGCCTCGATGTCATCATCCTCATTGTAGATGGTGACGTCGCCGAAGTCGAAGCCGTGCTCTGCGCAGATCGCCTTGATCTCGTCTTCCTTGCCGACGAATACAGGCTCTACGATGCCTTCCTTGAACGCCTCATATACGGCATCCAGCGAGTGCTCGTCGTGAGCGCAGCAGAGAACTATTTTCTTCTTTACAGGATTGGCCTTTACCAGTTCGGCCAGCTCTTTGAAATTCTTTAACATTTTTTGACCTCCGTTGGTTTTTTGCAACATATGGGCGATCGGTCGCGCATATGTCCATACATGGTTATTTTATCATATTTGCGGATTTGCTAAAACCTTATTGTTGCGCTTCCCCGCCCGCCCTTTTCATGCGGATAATGAAGCTTGCAGATTGAAATGCGTATCATCTGATGATACAATTTTCGTTGGTATAAAAATATATGCACGCATCTCAAGCGAGGTAAAAACATGAATTATTACGAAAACATAGTGATGAAAAGACATTCCTGCAGAGGCTTCGCGGACAAGAAAGTCGACGACGACGTCCTGAACGAGCTTCTGACGTATTATGAGGACGAAGAAAGCGATCTCGTTGATGAGATCGGCACCGAACTCAAATTCTATATCGGTACGGTGTGGGACGAACTCAAAAAGAGCGTCGGCTACAACGGGTTCTGCATAAAGGCTCCGGCTTACATGGTTATATTCTCCGATGTGGCGGATCATTATCTCGAGAACGCCGGATACATCGCCCAGGGTCTCACACTCAAGATGACAGAGCTGGGGCTGTCGGCATGCTGGCAGACCATCAATGACGCCGATGAAGCTAAGAAAGCTCTTGAGGCAGATACGGACAAGGCAGTCGCCTGCGTCGTGGCCTTCGGCTACAGGGATCCGTACAACGATGAGAAAGCCGTCAGCAAGAAGTCTCTCGATGAGATGACAGACGGATTCACATATGGCCGGGACATCGATACAGACCTCTGGTATAATTCGCTTGAAGACGCCCTCAGAGCTGTCTGCCATTCGCAGTCGTTCCAGAACCTGCAGCCATATAAGATCATTGTGGATCACGACCAGATCGCGTTGATCGGTTTGCCTGACGGCATGACTTCCGAAGCAGACAGACTCCTCAACTACGGCATCGTCATGTTCAACTTCTATGCAGTCATGTGGTCTGTCAGACCTACGACTCCGAAGTGGAGTTTCGAGCCGGTCACTGACCGCGACCTGAAGCTTCCGAAAGACGTAACATATGTCGCGAAGTGCAAGATCTAGATCATAAGACAATCAAAAACCGCAGCAGTTCCTCAGAACAGCTGCGGTTTTTCTTTTGTTTGCGCTGTCGTTTACTGCGCTTCATCGCAGCTTATTACGAAACTGAGCGTATATTCGTCCTTCACAGGATACTTGAATTCATCCTTTGTCTGAGGTCCGCATATGCCCGTGCCTATGCCCTGCTGGAAGGCGGATACGGTCACATATGTGCCCGTGCGCTTCTCATCCTCACGGTGCTTCATGCCGAGGAGTTCCCTGTCGCTGTACGGCTTGATGCCGAGCTCGAAAGCCTTGTCCACGGCGCTGAACTTCACGACGGTCTTTCCGTCGCTCACGCTCGCCCACCTGGTGTCGAAGCGGCTGCCGCTCTCCTGAGGCTTTATGTTAGGCTCGGTCATGTCCCCCACCTTGCAGGAGACCTCTTCTATCGGGAACTGATCCTTCATGTCGGCGTAGGATTCTCCGCACCTGCCGCAGTATTTCACATCGTCAAAGCTTTCATCGAACCTGAACGCCTTTCCGAAACGCGGGACATTTCCCTTGCCCTTTGTGCAGCGCAGTCTGCTGGTGACCAGCACGGCCTTTCCGCCGTTGGCGGCCTCATATGTGTCAGTGACCTCAAACTCGTTCTTTTTGCAGGTGATCTTAGTCACTACAGTCATACGGTCATCCAGTATCTCTACTGAAACTATCTCATTCCTCTGCTCCGCGTAGTCCCCCACGCAGTTCTTTGTGCCGAAGAAAATGAAGTCATTGTCTGTAGCCGCCCTGAAGAGGATCGTGTATGGTTCGGCAGGAGTGATCTCCTTTCCGCCGACTCTTATCCTCACAAGTCCGCCGGTCTCATCAAGCATGTCGCTTATGCTGTGTCTGCCCGCGTCCGCAGGTCTGCCCGCGATGTTCTCTTTCAGAACGATCTGCTCTCTTGCGGCCTCGGCTCCCGTCTTTTTGTCGACGGTTATGACGGTAAGCAGGCAGTCCTTTCCGGCCTCATCTGCGGCTTTAATATGATCGGCCACAGATATCTTCACCTTCTGCCTTTCAAGAGGCTCGACATAAGGAACCATCTTTTCCTCGCTGCCGTCGCTCCATGCCAGTCTGAGCTCATACTTCCATCCCGGCGTGAAAGCCTTGGTGTTGAAGATCTCAAAGTCGTCCCCGCCGAGCCACTTCACGCGTATAGGTCTGTATATGAACTTTGCTATCCTCGCGCCTGTCGACGGAGAGCGGTCCGGATAGAACATGCCGTCCACGCAGAAGTTGCCGTCGTGCTCCCACTCGCCGTGGTCGCCGCCGTAGGTATAGCTTCCGTCCTCATGCAGGACAGCGTGGTCCGCCATCTCCCAGACACAGCCTCCGATAAGGCTGTCGTAGTTGTAGATCTCCTTCCAGTAATCCTCCATGCCGCCCGGGCCTACGCCCATGGCATGCGCGTATTCGCAGAGGAAGTACGGCCTGTCGCAGAGTTGCTTTATCTTGTATTTCTTCTCGCCTATCTCATGCACGCGCTCCGAAGGCGGATACATCTCGCTGGCCACATCGTAAGCCTTGCGCTTTGTGTGTATCGCGCTCTCATAGTGCACAGGAAGCGACGAGTATTGCTTCAGATATTCGTATTCCTTGTCTGTGTTGTGCGTGCCGCCCGCTTCGTTTCCGAGACTCCACATGACGATCGATGGATGCAGCTTGTCTCTCTGATACATCCTTGCCGCGCGGTCGACGTAGTGCGCCTCCCACTTCGGATCGTCGCTTATGCGATTGTAGCTTGGCGGAAGCTTGTGTACGAATGTGCCGTGTGTCTCTATGTCAGCCTCGTCCACCACGTAGATGCCGAGTTCATCGCAGAGTTCCAGCAAATAAGGATCCGGCGGATAGTGAGACGTCCTCACGGTATCTATGTTGTATTCCTTGCAGAGCTTCATGTCGCGCTCAATGTCTTCGGGCGACATGGTGTAGCCGTTCTTCGGATCCGTGTCGTGGTGGTTCACGCCATGGAACTTTATAAGACGTCCGTTCACATAGAACTTGTCGCCCTTTATCTCCACGTGTTTGAAGCCCACCTTCTCCTTCACGCAGCTTCCCGGAATCTCATAGTAGATGTTGTACAGCGTCGGCGCCTCGTCGTTCCACTCAGCAGGCTCCAGATTCCTGAATGTGAATTCGGCCCTCTTCGCCTCAGACTTTATAGTCTTGCTATGATGGATGCCCGGACCTTCCAGAGTGAATGTGACCTCGCCGTCTTCAAAGAGATCCGCCCTAGCGGTCGCGAACCACGTCTTCCCGACCTTTCTGGTTATGAAATCGACGTCGGCAAAGTCGTTGCCTTCGGATATCCTTAAGAGCACGTCACGGAATATGCCGTTGTTTCGGAACATGTCCTGATCCTCAAGGTATGTGCCGTTGCACCATCTGTGCACGACTACTACCAACTCGTTGTGCCAGTCATGCAGATACGGTGTGACGTCGAACTCCGCGGTGTTGTGCGAGCCCTCTGTATAGCCGACGTAATGTCCGTTCAGATAGACATCGGCGCATGACGCGACTCCGAGGAACGAGACTACGTAGCGTCTCGGCGGAGCGTCAGGTCCGTCTGTCGTGAAGAAGGTCCTGTACACTCCCACAAAGTTATACTCAGCGCCCGGGTCCTTCCATCTCGGTCCGACACCGTAATCAGCGCCCTGAAGGCTGAAGACCCTGCCCGCCTTGTCCGTTTCGGGGATCTTCGGAGGGTCGTACGGGAATTGATATCTCAGATTTACGTAGAAAGGCTTATCGTAGCCTCTGAACTGCCAGCACGACGGAACGTCTATCTTGTCCCACTTGCCGTTGTCAGTATCCAGTATATCCGGCAGATTTGACGGATTCGCGTAAAAACGGAAGTCCCAGTCTCCGTTCAGGCAAAGGACTTTAGGCGATGAATACCTTTTGTCCCTTCCCTTCGCTTCATCTGCGGACTTCCTGTCCGGATACGGAATGAAATAGCTCCTAGGGGCCAGCTTATTGTCCTCAAATACGTTGAAATCACAGTAATTTGTCTTGTTGAGATAGTATCTCATTTTATGCCGCTCCTTGTTATTTCAGCACTCTAGTGAGAGCCTTCATCATCACGTTTACATCTATAGGCTTGGCTATGTGGGCCTGCATGCCTGCCTCCATGGCCGCCTCTTCATCCTCCTTGAACGCGTTGGCGGTCATGGCAAGAATAGGAATGTTGGCGCGCGCCGGATCGCTCATCGCGCGTATAGCCCTTGTAGCTTCATAGCCGTCCATCTCAGGCATCTGGATATCCATGAGTATAGCGTCATAATAGCCCGGATCGGACGCTGCGACCATGTCGACCGCGATCTTTCCGTTTACGGCTGTCTCTACCATGAATCCCGCCTGAGAGAGTATCATGTTGGCGATCTCCATATTGATCTGGTTGTCCTCGACCAGGAGCAGCCTCTTGGTGCTGAAATCCACTTCCTGCGCCGCTTCTGACATATCACCGTCCGAGCCTTCACGAAGCCTTTCTGCTTCAGGGACGTCCTTCTCTTCCGCCAGTTTGAATCTCAGACGGATTACTATCTCGGTACCGCTGCCCGGAGCCGTCATTACCTCTATGGTGCCTCCCAAGAGGTCCACTATGCTCTTGGTGATCGAAAGACCGAGTCCCGTTCCCTCTATGCCGCTTACAGTCGACGTACGCTCGCGCTCAAACGCGTTGAACATCCTCTCGGCGAATTCCCTCGACATGCCTATGCCGGTATCCTGTACGCGGACCTCATATATGCCGTATCCGTTCTCGCTCGTACCTGATTCCCATATGGACGCCGTGACCGAGCCGCCTTCAGGAGTGAACTTGTAGGCGTTGCTCAGAAGGTTCAGAAGCACGCGGTTGAGGTTCTTTCTGTCGCACCATACGTAGCGGTCCTCTATCTGCGTGGTGTGTACGCCGAATTCTATGTTTTTCTCCTTCATCTGCTCGTAGAACAGATCCTTCATACCCTCGAACACCATGCAGAGGTCTACCGGAACGAATTCCAGCTCGATCTTTCCACTCTCGATGCGGCTCATTTCGAGTATGTCATTGATGAGAGCAAGCAAATGCTGACTTGAATTTTCTATCTTATCCAGGTATCCGCTCACCTCATCCGAAGCCTCCTCTTTTCTGGCGAGGTTGGTGTATCCGATTATTGCGTTCATAGGCGTGCGGATGTCATGCGACATGTTGAAGAGGAACTGGCTCTTGGCCAGACTGCTCTCCACCGCGTGTATCTTCTCGCGCTCCGCCTCCGCATGCTTTTCTCTTACGAGGTTCTGCACATAAAGCATTACCGCAAGACCCGCGAAGACTATGAGCAGAAGTATGACCCCGTCCCCTACGAGCAGGTGTCTGACCTGATCTGTGTCGGACGCGTTTATGAGCCTCTTTGCCAGCCACAGCAGCGCTGAATACAGAAGCAGCGCAAAGAGTACTATTCCCGAAGTGGACAGGCCGCTGTACTCGGTCAGTGTGCTTCTGGTAACTGTCCTCCAGTAGAACACGAATCCCAGCAGGCACCAGAGTGAGAGCACAAGATTTGCTTCGCTTCCCATCGCCTCCATCGCCGTAAGGCGCGGGACCATCTGTACTATGACGAAGACCAATGAGATCAACGCTCCTATTATGCCTGTCGTCATCACCTTTCCGTTGCCTTCTGTCCGGGCTATCTTGTACGCGGCCGCGGAGGTATATCCGAAACCGACGATAGCGCCAAATGATGTAAGGTCAACGAACCAGTTGAGAGTGTTCCTTCCGAAGATAGAAAGGATTATGGCGAGCATCATGATGAAGATGATGCTTACCGAAGTCTTATTGAATTTCTCGGAAAGGATGCGGTCTTCCGCCATGGTCGACAGCACGCGTGTAGTAGCGCGGTAGCCGCCTATGATGCCTGTCATGATCGCGGATATCGCTGTAATGACCATTACAACAAGGCCCGCCGTGCCCATGAACGCTTTTGCCGCATAGAACGTAGGCACCGATTCGACGCCTTTCAGCTGATCCAGTCCGCCAATGTACTCCTGCCATGAGCCGAAGCCATCAGGTACCGCGGATACGCTGATAACAGCCATCACTGAGTATGCTATGGTAGCCATTACTATGGCTGTCACTATGATCTTTCCGGATCTTCTTATGGGAAAGTCAAAGTGCGCCGTATCGAAGGAAGTAATCTCAAAGCCCACGAACGCCCATGGCGCCAGTAACACTATGCTGAATATGGCATACGCGTGATTCAGGTCGCGTGTACCGAAAGACGCTATGGCTCCGCTCGTTACAGCGTGAGGCGCGCAGAGCACGCCTGTTATTACGACGCCGCCGAAGAGCAGTATCGCGAACAGCGTATGCAGACGCTGCAGTATGGCCTTGGCGGCTATGAACAGTACTCCGACCAGCGCGAGCACCAGCACCGAAGCCAGTGTTTCCTTAAGGTATACGGTGTTTCCTGCGACTATGTATCTCGCGCCCGTATGCGCGCGCTCTCCAAGCAGCGTCCTCAGTACGAAGAACAGAGCCGTACCGTTCAGAAAGACTATCGTCAGATACGAAAGGCACAGGAACCACGAGCTGATAAAAGCGTGATCCCTGCCGAACGCTTCCTTGGTGTAAGTGTATATACCGCCGGTCATGGAAGTCCTTCCCATGAGATATGTCAGGTTTCCGGCTATCACCAGCATGATGACCATGCCGATGAACATGGCTATCACCGTGCCAAGAGGCCCGGCTACAGGCAGGAAAGTCGTTCCCGGCATGGCAAATACGCCCCAGCCGACCATGCAGCCTAAGGCCATTGCCCATACGTCGATAGGCGAAAGATACCTGTCGAGCGGTTTATTTATATCTCTTTTCTGCTTGTCCATTCCCGCGGTCCTTTAGTCTTTTATAAGACTCTCGAGAGTCTCATAGAGTGATTCCGGCTGCACCGGCTTTGAGAGATGCGCGTTGAGTCCGGCCTGCAGGCTGCGCTGCACGTCTTCATCGAACGCGTTCGCAGTCAGAGCGATGATAGGGATCTCCTTCGCGTCAGGCCTTGCCATAGCGCGTATCGTGCGTGTGGCTTCAAGGCCGTCCATCTCAGGCATCCTCATATCCATCAGGATGGCGTCGTAGTGTCCCTGCTCACTTGCTTCGAACTTGTCTACGGCTATCCTTCCGTTCTCCGCCAGATCGGCGTCCATGCCGCGCGCGGCCAGCACCATCATCATGATCTCGGCGTTGATCTGAACGTCTTCTGCCAGCAGTATGTGGCGGCCTTCCAGATCGACCTTGATCTTTTCAGCGGAGATGATGCCCTTGGCGTGCATCGCGCTCCTGAACTCTTCTATGACCGAGTTAGCGAACAGAGGCTTAGGCAGGAAGCTGTCGACTCCCGCCGCAAGCGCTTCATCCGCCACATCGTCCCAGCGGTAAGCTGTAAGAATGATTATTGCCGATTCATGGCCGATGATCTCGCGCATCCTGCGTGTTGTCTCAATACCATCCATATCAGGCATCTTCCAGTCGACCAGTATCAGGTTGTACGGATCGCGCCTCGCATGGCGAAGCTTAGTCTTTTCAATGGCTTCAGGTCCGGACATCGCTATCTCGGCAGCTATGCCCGCCTTCTCAAGCACCAGTTTGGCGTGCTCACAGGCGACAGGATCGTCGTCGACTACCAGAACCGTCATTTCTTCCGGTCTGATGTCTTTTCCTGTCTCCTCGTCTTCATGCTGCGCGGCATTTATGAGCGTCACCGTGACATAGAACGTGGAGCCTTTGCCCTTCTCGCTCTCGACCTCGATGTGGCCGTTCATCATCTCGACTATGCTCTTTGTGATAGCCATGCCGAGCCCCGAACTTCCGTACTTATTCGTCATGGACGCGTCTTCCTGCGTGAACGTATCGAAGAGCTTAGGCAGGTATTCCTTGCTCATTCCTATGCCCGTGTCGGCTATGGTGAAGCGCAGAGTCGACTGGTTCTCGTATTTCGCGGTCCTTTCGACCGTCAGATCGACCTTGCCGCCTTCAGGCGTGAACTTGACCGCGTTGCCCAGGATATTGATCAGCACCTGACGCAGCTTCATTTTGTCGCCTACGTAGTAGTCGTCTATGTCTCCCGTGATGTGGCACTGGTACTCCAGTCCCTTATCCGCGCACTGTCCGCTGAACATGGTGTTCACCATCTCGAGCAGTTCTGAGAAAGAGAACTCCTCGTTCTTGATGACCATGCGTCCGGACTCGATGCGGGACATGTCAAGTATGTCGTTTATCAGGTGCAGCAGGTGCTCGGCTGACGCACCTATCTTCTCAAGGTATTCCTTTGTCTTAGCCGGTGTGTCCGGATCGTTGAGCGCTATGTTGTCAAGTCCGATGATGGCGTTCATCGGAGTTCTGATCTCATGGCTCATGCTTGAGAGGAAGGCTGTCTTGGCCTTGTTGGCCTCCTCGGCTGAGTTGAGAGCGTCAGTCAGAGCCTGCTTGGTCTCAAGCTCGTTCCGTGTCTCTTCATCGACGTCCGCGAAGCAGGCGCCGACCTTGCGCACCGCATGGCCTTCTTCTTTTTCTTCGTTTTCTTCTTCTACGCCGGCAAACTTGACGACCTCCCAGGACTGCTTGCCGTCAACTTCTATCATGTAGCGGTAAGAGATGATCTGATGATCCTTCAGGGCCTCTCTGACATGATCTATCTGTACGAACTCAAGGAATGGCTCTCTGTACTCCTCCAGAATGTAGTTGTTGCAGTATGCTTTGACAGCTTCGAGATAGCTGAACTCATCACCCTCCCGGAATCCCGGCAGGTCGGTACGGGCCTGATAGCATACGCCCTCGTTCTTATCAAGATCGACGTAATATACGCTTCGATAGTCGGACGAGAGTGATTTGATCATTACATCCTGCTGCTCGCTCTGCTGCTTCTGTGTCAGCAGTTCCTCCTGCAGCTCAAGACGCTGTTCCATCTCTTCCTGTCTTACTCTGGCCTCTGCCTCTGAAGCCTCGTGCTCGGCGACCATCTTCGCGTTTTTGCGGTTCTGGCGAATGATGAACATGAACATCAGCAGAAGCGCAAGCACTGTGAGCAGCGACTGCATCGTGCTCCTGATGAGCGTGCCCTTGGTGATATCACTGATCTGATCGCCTATGAATGACTCCCTGACCAGATATGTCAGCAGCCAGTCCGTGTTTTCAACCGGCACGTATGTCAGTGTCTCTTCCCTGCCGTTATATGTGAATGACACCTCGCCTCCCTTGCAGTCAGCAAAGTCCGCCTTCACCTTGTCGAGAGTATAGCCGCCCTCGAATTCCGCGTGTTCCAGAGCGACGAGCAGATTGTCTTCTGTCGCGAATCCTCCCAGTACCGCGTTGCTCAGCGGATAGCCGTTGCTCGTGTACAGGTTGCAGAAAGTCGCGTTGTCTTCGCTCGACTCCATGGATACGCCGTGGAGCATCTGCTCCATGCCCATTTCCATGAAACAGACCACAAGCGTATCGCCGAGGTGATCCTTAGGCTCGATAGGAACAGCGATGACAACCTTTTTCTCTTCGCTGTTCAAGTTTAGAATGGAAATATCCGGCCCGGTCATGTTTTTATAGTCAAATGAGTAGTTGCTGATCTCATCCTCTGACTGGCCCGTAGCCTTGTATATAGTGCCGCTCTCTCCCACAAATGCGAATTTATCCAGATGATACAGCGCCTTCATTCTCGCCTGGTAGGCCTGGCGGTTTTCTTCAGTCGCGAGGTCATCATCGGTCATGAGTCCGACGGCGATCTCTATGGTCTCTATCCTGTTCTCCAGATTAGCTTCCACTACCTGTTCGCGCCTGCCGGCAAGCTCGTCCAGGTACAGCAAACTGACCCTTCTTATGGCAGTTTCGGTGTCTTTCCTCGCGGCATGACTCATCCATATCGTTCCTGCGACAAGGATCAATACTATTATCGCCGCGCCGGTGATCGCTATAGTTCGAATTGGTTTCCTGCTGTTATCCATTCTTTCTGGCCTCCTGAAGCGAGCTTCCGATAAAGGTTTCAAGTGTATCGAAGAGCGCATCCGGTTCTACCGGCTTGGACAGGTGGGCGTTGAGTCCCGCCTGCATGCTGCGCTGGACGTCTTCGTCAAACGCATTCGCGGTCAGAGCTATGACAGGAATGGTCTCTGCGTCAGGCCTCCCAGATGCGCGGATGGCTCTGGTTGCATCAAGCCCGTCCATCACAGGCATCCTCATGTCCATAAGGATCGCGTCGTAATAGCCCGGTTCAGCTGCCATGAACATGTCCACGGCGATCTGTCCGTTTTCTGCGTGTTCTACATTCATCTCGCGCATGCCCAGAACCATCATCATGATCTCCGCGTTTATCATAACGTCTTCGGCAAGGAGTATCCTGCGGCCTTTCAGGTCTGTCACCTGTTTTTGCAGCACTTCGTTCTTCTTGCGGAACGCCTCCTTGAACTCGTCCATTACGCTGTCGGCAAAGAGCGGTTTTGGAACAAATGTGTCCACACCGGCTGATTTTGCCTCATCAGCGACATCGCTCCAGTCATAGGATGTGAGAATGATGATAGCCGATTCGTGGCCAATGACACTGCGGATCTTGCGCGTGGTCTCTATGCCGTCCAGTCCCGGCATCTTCCAGTCTACGAGGATGAGGTTGTAAGGCTCGCGCCTTGCGTGGCGCACCTTTACCATCTCGAAGCCTTCTTCGCCGGATGTGACAGTATCACAGCTTACGCCTACCTGTCCGAGTATGACCTTGGCGTGTTCGCAGGCGACAGGATCGTCATCGATGACCAGCACCGACATCTCGTGCGGCATAAGATCGCTTTCGTCTTCGGTGCCATGATCTGACTCTCTGAGCGGTATGGTCACTGTAAATGTCGAGCCCACTCCCTTTTCGCTTTCGACCTCGATCCGGCCGTTCATGAGTTCCACGAAACTCTTGGTGATAGGCATGCCAAGACCGGTGCTGCCGAATTTGTTTGATGATGACGCGCTTGCGTCCTCCTGGCTGAATGTATCGAAGAGCTTCGGCAGGTAATCCTTGCTCATGCCTATGCCCGTATCGTTCATTACAAAGCGGAACGTTACATTTCCGCCCATGCGGTTCACTTCTTCTACGGTAAACTTGACCTTTCCGCCTTCAGGCGTGAATTTGACTGAGTTGCCCAGTATGTTCACCATTATCTGCTTCAGCTTCATGTCATCGCCGAAGTACCAGCCGTCTATCCTGCCCTTGACCTCAAAGTCGTAGGTCAGCCCTTCGTCGCGGCACTGTCCGCCTATCATGGTGTTGACCTGCTCAAGCAGCTTGACCAGCGAGAACTCCTCAGGATTGACGGTCATGCGTCCCGATTCTATCCTCGACATGTCGAGGATGTCGTTGATTATGCTCAGCAGGTGCTGGGCCGACGTGCCTATCTTGTTTAGCTGGTCTCTCGTCACATCAGGAAGGTCCGGATTGTTGAGAGCTATGTTGTTGAGACCGATGATGGCGTTCATCGGTGTACGGATCTCGTGGCTCATATTGGACAGAAACGCTGTCTTGGCCTTGTTTGCCTGCTCAGCGTCTGACAGAGCCGCCTTAAGCGCTCGGTTCCTCTCTATGGACTCGCGCATCTCCTTATCTATGACAGTGAATCCTACGCCCAGAGCGTGGACTATGTGATCATCCCTGTCCGCAGGATGGCGTACCCCCGCCATCCTCAGCATCTCGTAATACTCAATGTCTCCCCACCTCGCAAGATACCTGTAGGCGATTATATTCTCAGTAGAGAGAGCCAGCCGGATATTGTCCGGCTCGATGAATTCCATAAAGCCCTCTTTGTATTCATCGTCGACATGGCTGTCGCAGTATATCCTGAAGTTTTCATGGAACGGGAAATGCGCTCCTTCAGGTTTCTGCCAAGGATCATCCGGATCGGCGCGGTAGCAGACCGCGTCATCCGCGTCCAGATCGACGTGATAGACACTGCGGTAATCTGACGCCATGGCTGTGATCATGTTGTCGAGTTCCGCCCTCTTTTTCTCCTGCTCGAGCAGTTTCTCCTGAAGAGCCAGCTGATGCTCAAGGTCTTCCTGTCTGGCGCGCGCTTCCGCCTGCTCGGCTTCTCTGAGAGCTCTCTGTATCTCCTGTCCCTGACGCACGTCGGCATCCACGTCCTTGAATCCGCAGACGACTCCCAACTTTCCGCCCGGCATCTTCACCTTTGTGAATTCGATGCGGAAGTATCTCTCGCTGCCGTCTTTCATTTTGCGCAGATAATTCTCATTGAACTGATGCTGATTGTGCAGCTTTTCTATTATCAGTTTGAGATCCAGTTCTTCTCTCATGCGCTCGCGGTCGCTCTCCGCTATCGCAGCGTTGATATAGTATTCCTTAGCCTGAGAGTAATTCATGCCGCTCAGGGCCTCGCGGAGAGCTTTGGCTTCTTCCGCGCTGCCGGATATATCGCCGCGATACAGCGCAAACTCTTCGGTCTCCACGTCGCTGATCAGCCACACCGTATGATACGATTCGCTCAAAGCCTCTATAACAGCCTGCCTTACAGCCAGGTCAGTATCTCTGCGCACCTTCTTCTCGGTTATATCCGAAATAAATACATAGTAAATACCGCCGTATTCTTCTGTGTCCGTATAGTGTCCGTAATCGTCTACCCAGCGCAGCGCGCCGTCCTTTCTGACGATGCGGTACTCCACGTAATCCATGTTGTCATCTTTTGTTTCTATCTGATGATTGATAGATGACGAAATGGAGTCATAATCCTCGGAATAAACCATCCCCTTGAATGTATATCCCGTCAATGCCTTGAATTCATCGAGATCCGCGCAGCCGTATATATCCATGGCCGCACGATTCACATAAAGCAGTTCTTCATCTCCCGATGCCTTGTAAATGAAGAATCCTCCGGGCATGTGGCGCCCTATCTCTTCAATAACGGGAAGTGTATCCGCATTGATTTCAAAACGCTTTCCAAACATTGTCCACCCTCTCGTTATGTCCGCATAAACATTCATAATATTATACCATATCGGGCGGGAATAATGACCAGGGTCTTACATGTGCCCGACATAAAATAAAGCCTTTCCGTAATTGAAAAGAAGCCCTCAGCTCAATACAGCTGAGGGCCTCATGTCTGTCATTCCTTTGACTGGTTATTTAAGTGTCGTTACGGTTTTTGCCTTTGACCACGCGGAGTAGTATTTTGTTCCGCTGACAGTCATGTATGTGCGGATCTTTATGTAGTACTTCTTTCCGCCTTTCAGCTTAGTGACCTTCTTTGACGCGGTCTTATATCCCTTAACGTTTACCGTCTTCTTGTTCTTTGTGAACTTGCTGTCTGTCGCCAGCAGGATCTGGTATCCGGTGGCGCGGGATTTCGACATCCTTGCGGTCTGCTTCTTCCACTTGACCGTAACGGCCTGTTTTGCCTTCACAGGCTTATAGAGACTCGTTCCCTTAGGATTGATCCTGTAGGTCGCCTTCGTTACGCCGGTGTAATTGCCTGTGCCTGTTATGGTGACGGTATATTTACCGACGTTCTTGGACGAGGAATTCGACCACTTGACAGTATAATCAGTATCGGCCGTCAGCTTCCTGCCGCCGATCGTCTTGATCGAAGGCTTGCGCACCTTGCCGTTATATGTGAATGCCGAAGCAGACAGCACGACCTTCGCGTTCTTGATGCTGATCAGTTTAGGGATCGCTTCTGTCTTCGTATGTGAAGGATCTTCCCTGCAGGTATATGTCCTGATACCGGCCTCTGTCTCTGTCGCCTCTTTTGTCACAACACCATCATCCCAATCATGTGCTTCAGGATCGATCGGGAGAATTACGCGCTCAACATTGAGTACAAAGCCGCATGTCTCGCATCTTGTATACAGGTTATAGCCTCCGACAGAGCTACATGTCGGAAGGGTCTCCTCTCCTTCCTTTACCGGGTCGGCGGCAGTATGCCCTGTAGCCGGGATCCTCAGATCTCCTAAGGAAATCTGATTCTCGCCGTTTTCATCCGCATAGATCGCGTCGCATCCGCTGCATTCATAGTAATCCATCGTCCCGCTCGTGGTACAGGTCGCTTTCGTTCCTTCCACCAGATCCAGATCGTGGACGTGATCCAGCTCCGGGATGACTCTTGTCTCCGTCTCCCCGCACTTGGCGCATGTACGGGACTCTTCACCTTCAGCCTCTTCTGTAGCGGCCGTGACTACTTCCCAGTCGCCCCATGCGTGAATATGATTGACTGTGATCGTTCTGGACCGTTTAAGGTTGCTTCCGTCAGTCGTACGGACAGTTACGGTCGCCTTGCCTGCCTTGATGCCCTTTACCCGGCCGCTTTCACTTACGGTAAGCACGCTTTCATCACTGCTGATATACTCAAGCGTTTTGTTGAGCGCGTCGGAAGGGTTGATCGAGACTGTGATCTGATCTTCAGCGTCTTCATCTATTTCGCTCGGGACGTACCTGAACCTGAGGGATGAGACCCTGATCGGTTCATATTCCGCCTTTACGACCGTATTTTCCTTGATATTGCTGAAGTCTCTGTCCCAGCCTTTGAATGTATATCCCGCCGCAGGTGCCGGTGGTTCAGGAGCTGTCGCCGCAAAGCCATATATGACATCCTCAGTCTTTAGTACGTTTCCTTGTCCGTCATCTCCTTTTCCGTCAAGAAAGATAACAGTACATATAACCGTGACATCCCGCAGATCGCTCGCGTAGTCCGTCTTGTTATCGCCGTTATACTGCTCATTGAAAACATACAGCTTGTCGTCGATAGAAAACTTGTCTTTTAAGTTGATCGTGATATTTCCGGACTCGTCATCGTCTGACGCGCAGTTCTTTATCCTTCCGTAATAAGTGATATTGCCTTCGCTGTCTTTGACGATGGCTGATATATATTCATTCGGGCCCGTCTTGGCTCCGCTGTAGCTGATCGGATACGCGCCATCGACTGTATTATCAACCTTCGCGGTAAAACCGCTGCGGCTGCTGTCTTTGACAGTCAGTTTCCAGCTGTTGCCTGAAGCTTTGCTGACTTTTGCAAGGGCATCGCTTCCTACCTCGCCGGAGTTTTTACCGCCGGTGGCAGGCGTTGTAAAGAGAATGGAGTCCGTATCCAGATTAAAGGCAGGACGCACTCCGGCTCCACCGGTTGTCACTGTTACATGAAAGCCTCTTGAATCGACAGATCCGTTGCCGTAAACCATACCTATGTCAACATCGCGTTCGCCCGGAGAACGCAGCCACCAGCGGCTGTTATTCTGGTTCGGATGATCCGGATCAACTATACGAAGATCATTGCAGACTGAGTGCGCTTCTTTTGTTGAAAGCGGCCACATAAGGGCGTTGCTGACAGGCTCTCCCGCGATACAGTCCGTTTCCGATCCGGCATAATTTCCGGCTGTCAGCGTTCTTTCTGCCACAGCGGCCTTTTCCGCAGGTGAAAGAGCGTTTGCTATTTTATCGATTGCGGCCTTAAGATCACTGACGGCGTAAGAATTGTTATTGTCCTGAGAAAACAGCGTCTGCCCGATGTGCCCTGATGACAGAAGAGTCATGTTCTCATCTGTGCTTGCAACACCGAATCCCTTATATCCGATCACGCGCCAGCTGTTTCCTCCGTACATAACAGTCGGAGCGCCGGCGGTGTTTACTCCCTTTCCGAGTACATCCGTGCCGCCTACGATGGCGGATGAGTCATCCTCATATGAGTAATAATATGTATATGTTTTATCTTCAGAAGTTATCGTATCCTGAGACGGATCCCAGATGCCTTCTTTTTTGTAATGAGCATCCGGTTCATTTCCGACCGCTGGGAATTCGTCCGCCGGTATTTTTACTGCTACTCCTTTGACGGTTCTGAAGCTGCCGGTCTTGTCATCGGTGGTTTTATCATCCCACTTGCCGTGTCTGACTTTATATGTGACAGTATGATCGGCAGGTTCTCCTATATATACATACTGCTGATGATGACTTTGCGAATAACTGCCGGTGACATCTGTCAGATCATTTTTACTATCTCCGGCTACTACAGCAAGGTCTTCATTGACACTGACGGTTCCGTTGTCCGTAGCGCCATATCCGGCGCCTATAGCAGGTATCACTCCGCTGCTGTAAGCATAGCCTTCCGCAGTCAGCTTACCGTGGTTGATGATAACACTTCCGCCTTTACCTTGTTCGCCGCCGCCTATTCCCGGTGCCGATAAATTTCCCTCAGCGTATATATCGCCCCCGTTGATAATGACATTGCCGGCATCACAGAAATTGGTATTCCCTACATCACGCACGCCGTTACCGCCGATGGCCGCGTGAGAATCCGTTGCGATGGCATTAAGCTTTCCGGTTCCTTCGCTCTGTCCGTAAATTGTCAGGGTATTGACTACTTCATTTTCGCCGGAACGGTCAACGCAGACCTTTATGCCTTGTTTCGCGTTCAGGGTAGCTCCGTCCATGAGGATCAGGTGCGCTGAATTGATGACATTGATCCTGCCGTCGAACGCTTCGCCTCTATCGAAAGTCACATCACCCTCGACGACATACCATCCGCCGTCCAGCATGCCGCCGTCTTGCATAATAGTGCGCACATCGACAAATTTATAATCCGTGCATGTCTTTTCAACCAGCTGCCCGTTTTCCCAGTCCATATACGTAACAGGCTCCTGCTCTTCCGCATACGCCGTGGCCCTCATCAGAAGCACAAGCAGTACCAGAACAGTGAAAGCCGTCAGACAATTGAATACTCTTGTCCGCAATACTTGTTTCATTGAATGATCCACCGTTTCCTCCTTATATCAACAAATACTTACAAAACCGGATTCCCGGTCCTTGTGGCCTCATATGCCGGACCCTTTTGCTGCCGGTTAGTAAATTCTAACGTATTTATTGTATCACCCGGCAACAAAATCTACAATTGAGCAAAAAGAAAAACCCGTTGGAATTCCAACGGGTTTTTATGGCGGAGAGAGGGGGATTTGAACCCCCGCGCCGGTGTTACCGACCTACTGGTATTCGAAGCCAGACCCTTCAGCCGCTTGGGTACCTCTCCACAGCGAATTGTATTGTAACATAACCGCTATCCTGTATTCAAGGACTAGCGGCGCTGTTTTGCGCGCTCTTTTGCGGATGACTTGCTTTTTCTGTCAAGAATGTAGCCCAGAATAAGCACAAGTATGATCGCGGAACCGGCCAATGCCGTGGTCCTGTTCGAAATATACAGGAAAGACGGCAGCCATCCCTTCTCAATATCTTCGCCGGCAAACAGGTATCCCTGTCCGACCTGTTCCTTGTTGGCGTATATGTAGTACTTACCGACTTTATCGCCCTTTGTTATCGGAGCTTCAAGCACGTCTATCTCGGTCTTTATCTTGACCCCGCTTGGCTTCTGATTCTTCGGATAGGCGTATCTGAGGCCGGAGTCATCAAGCGATACGGTCGGCTTGACGCCGTGCCTGACCCAGGCCTTGCATACGTTCTTGTCGCTGTCCGTCACGATAAAGCCCGGCGTCAGGTCGTGAGCGGCGCTTATGAGCGTACGCGGATCCTCGGCCCTTCCCTTAGCTGTGTCTCCAAGAAGCACGATTATGGCGCTCAGCCCGCTCTCCTTGAAACCGAGCGTGATGGTGCACTGGCTCTCCGACCAGCTGCCGGTCTTGCCGAAAGTCAGTCCTTCCAGGTTATTGGTGGCCTTCAGGAGCGCGTTCTCCATGAGGAGCTCGTCGCCCATGTTTGTAGCAGGCATCGTGTATTCCTTAGTCATCGCAATCTCCCTGAGCTGCTCGTTTTCGAAGCAGTGCTCGGTGATTATGGC
The DNA here is from genome assembly GCA_902776285.1 of uncultured Eubacteriales bacterium. Taxonomy (GTDB): domain Bacteria; phylum Bacillota; class Clostridia; order Peptostreptococcales; family Anaerovoracaceae; genus Crickella. The sequence continues at coordinate 78,376 of CACYPK010000001.1, read as the reverse complement.
CATGTCGCGGGCAGTCGTGTAGTGGTCCTTGTCCTCCCAGCCGTTCGTATTGACAAAATGGGTGTTTTCGCAGCCCCATTTCTTTACCGTTTCATTCATCAGGTCGACAAAGTCGCTCTCAGTACCTGAAACCGCTTCGCCCAAAGCGATAGCTCCGTCATTTGCAGACATCATCATCGCGGCGTAGACAAGGTCGATGGCCCTGGTCTCCTCTCCGACTTCGAGTTCGAGCTCCATTCCGTCCTCAAGTTCCCTTGTGGCGTTCGCCGAAGCAGTCACCATCATTTCCGGATCAAGATTCTCGAGCGCCAGATAGCAGGTGAGGATCTTGGTAATGCTGTACGGATCCAGGCGCTCATCGGCGTTCTTCTCATATACGGCCATGCCCAGGTCGGTCGAATACATAATGGCCGACTGCGCCCTTATGCCGGGCGCCTTGGCCGCAAGGTCACCGCAAGGTCTTATGAGGCTGCGGTCGAAAGACGTGCCCTTACCGAGAGCTGCAGGAATATACGACATCACAACAGTCACAACAAGAATAAGCAGCGCCAGCGCGCGGGCTGCTTTCCTGTAGTCTATCCTGACCTTTTTCTTCGGTTGTTTCTGAGCGTGTTTTTCAGTCATGCTTCGCTGTCGTAAATGAGTTTAGGAACTCCGTCCAGATAATCGAACGACGCCAGTATGTACTCGACCCCTCTTACATTCCCCTTGATGCCTGTATTGTACGCGGGCATGCCGTGAAGATGCCCGTAAATGCACTTCTCCACCTTGTACTCTTCAAGGAGCTTCGTGAACGCGGTCTCCTTGCCTGAAGGTCCTGCCGGAGGGTAATGGAGGCACGCGATGAGCCGCGAATCAGGAGCGGCTGCCTTCGCGGCGTCGAGCCCCATCTTCATTCTCAGAAGTTCCCTGGTGTATATCTTTTCATCGTGCTCGGTATACTCATCCGAGCCCGGATAAGGCCAGCCTCTTGAAGCCGTGACGACAATGCCGGCGTCTTCTATTACCCGACATTCGTTCTGTAAGAAGATTATATCATCATAAAGCGAATTGAGGTATCTTATCCTTGACCACCAGAGGTCATGATTTCCCTTTGAAATGATCTTTGTCCCCGGAAGCGCGTGTATCCATTCAAAGTCAGCCATCGCTTCTTCTATCCTGAGCGCCCACGAGATATCGCCCGGGATCAGCACGGTATCCTCTTCGGATACGAGCCTCCTCCAGTTTCTTTCAAGCTTTTCGGTGTGTCCTTCCCAGCCCGGGCCGAACTTGTCCATCGGCTTTTGTATATTCTCGTCGAACGACAGATGCAGATCCGCGATCGCAAATACTTTCACTGTCCCGCTTTCCTCCTCTTTGCAGGTCCCGGCTATCACTCGCCGGTTTCCGTGATCTTTCTTATTACGTATCCCGCCAGGCAAAGTCCCGCCGAACCCGGCACATAACTGAGCGTTCCCAGCACGCCGTCGCGCGGTATGGGCTTTTCATCAGAATACACCACCGGCAGGTGCTCTATGCCCGCGTCCCTGAGGCGCTTTCTCATGACCTTTGCCAGCGGACATGTCGATGTTTTGGAAATATCCGCGACCCTGAAAGCAGTGCCGGTCTTTCCCGCCGCTCCCATGGCGGAAACTATGCTGACATCGTTTTCAAGGGCGGTTATTATGAGCGCCGTCTTTGCCTCCACGTCGTCTATGGCGTCTATTATCCAGTCGAACGCCGTGAGGTCCAGCTCATCGTCTTTTCTGTAGAATCTCGGAAGGACCGTTACCGCAGTATCCGGATCGATGTCCCTGATCCTTTCAGCCATCACTTCGGCTTTGTTTCTGCCCATAGTGGATGTCAGAGCTACCAGCTGCCTGTTGAGATTGCTCGGCTGTACGGAGTCTCCGTCCATCAGGGTGATGTTTCCGGTGCCTGCCCGCGCGACCGCCTCAGCCGCGTATGAACCGACGCCTCCGATGCCGACTATCAGCACATTTGACGCTTTCAGCCTCGCTAGGCCGTCCTCTCCGATCATTTTCAGAGTACGTGAATGTCTTTCTTCCATGCTTTTACCACCCGGTCTCACCCGGATCTTCTTTCGCTTCTCTTCTGATACGGTCGAGCACCCTGAAAATGTCGCCCCTGGAGTAGCCCTTGCTTTCGAGTCTGCGGGCTATCTTCGCGCTCAGCCTGTCGTCGACTTCCCGGGCGCGCGGCGCTTCTCCGTATACATCAGGCTGTACCCACACTTCCTTTCTTGCTACCTGAAGCGCGTCCTCGAATTCATCGACCTTCTGCTCGTAAAGGAAGTCCTCCTTTGCGTTGCGCGCTGTTTCCTTGTCGATCCCCTTCTCCAGGAGCTCGCGTTCGGCCCTCAGCACGCCGCGTTTCTTTTCTCTGTTATACTCATAATACCTGAGCGCGTAAAGATAGTCATCAAGATATCTCATACCGATCAGGTCGTTGATGGCTTCTGTTATCTCCGCTTCCGTATATTCCCTGCCCTCGAGGTGCTTTCTCACCTCACCGGTCGTGCGCATACGCGCCGCCAGATATGAACAGGCGGTTTCGAAGGCGGTTTTTTTATTCTCTTTTTTGCTTTCTTTTTTCGCCATTGCGTCTTGCTTGCCTTTAAAGAATGAAGAACTCAGGTTCCGGCAGTGTCAGTATGCCTTCCGCGCATACCGAAGCATACAGTCCCCCCTCTTCAGAACGGCATGTTTTCGGGAAAGTGACATCTGCCAGAGAATATGTCTTACCGTTGACCGTAACACTTTCACCTGCCACCGAAGGCAGATCCGTGTCGTATACCGAGCCGCCAATTGCCTTGGCAAAGGCCTCGCGCCTTGTCCAGAGGCGGAAAAACTCATCGCGAGCCGCTGCGGGGTCATCTTCTGCCATCAGAGCGACCCTCTCAGCATCCTCAGGGGCGTATATCCTGCGCGCTATGCCGTTGATGTCGCACTTTTTGCCAAGCTGTATGTCCAGACCGCATTCGCGCGCGTCAATGAGGACAGCCCAGATGCTGCCTGTATGAGATACCGAGAAACGATCGAAGCCTTCTATGTATGGCTTTCCGTGCTCTCCTGTCTTTAGTTCGCCTACCAGACGTTCAGCCTGTTCCGCGTTTCCGGTATACTCAGTTATCGCTTTTTTGAGAAGCCGGCGGCTTTCTTTACGGCCGCCGGCAAATCCATCGCAATAATAAATGATCACTGTTAAGTCCCTTTGGCCGCTGCCCGCGGTCAGTCTGAGAGTTCCTTGAGAGCGGCATCGACCGCCTCGTCTCCTTCGGCCTCTATGTCCGGCGTGATGCCGACTCCCTGTACGGTCCCGCCGTTAGGTCTGAAATACTCAGTCGAGGTCAGCTTTACAGCCGAACCGTCATCAAATCGGTGCACTACCTGTGTGACGCCCTTGCCGTATGTGACCGTTCCTATAACGGTACCGGCATTGTTGTCCTGGAGCGCTGCCGTCAGTATCTCTGACGCGCTCGCGGTATTTTCATTCACCAGTATCACCATGTCGAGGTCCGCGGAACTCGCCTTGGAGTTATACACGGTCTCCGTGCCGTCCTTGGCGTTCTCGCTCATTATTCGGCATTCAGGCAGCAGATAGTCGGCTATCTCTATGCTCGCGTCTGTAATGCCGCCTCCGTTGTCGCGAAGATCGATTATGAACTTGTCGCAGCCCTTCGACTGCAGGTCCTTTACCGCTGCCTTGAAGTCGTCGTCCGTGCCCTCCCTGAAGGACGTGATGGCGATATATCCTATTTCCGGATATCCCTCCAATGTAGTGTGTCCGACGGAATCCGTTTCGATCTTTGCCCTGTTGAGCGTAAAATCCATCGTCTCGTCGCCACGCTTTAAGGTGACGGTCACCTTGGTCCCCGCCTCTCCTGAGATCATATCGATGGCCTCATCGACGTCCTTTGGTTCTTTGCCGTCTACCTTCAGTATTATGTCCTCAGGCAGTATGCCGGCTGATTCGGCAGGAGTATCCTTAAAAACGGACTTGATGACTATATCGCCGTCCTGGTCGACTATGCCTATGCCAATGCCTACATAGTCGCCCATGTATCTCTTCTGAAAGTCCTCGTATTCTTCCTTGGTGTAGTATTGCGCGTAAGGATCGCCTATGCTGGCTACGATCTCCTTGAGTTCGGCGTCGCTGATTTCCTGAGGATCGGTCTCAGCGATAGGGTCCTCACCTATCAGCTTCATTATCTCGTAATACTTGCCGTAGTTTTTGTCGAGATCCCTATAGTAATCGTAAACCGAATCCTGGACGATGTAACCGAATCCCAGGACCTGCGATCCTATAAGCATGACAGCCAGACCGCACGCAGCGCCGAGAAGGAACGCTATGGCCGTCCTTAACCATGCGCGCCGGTTTTTCCTCTTCTCCTCATCTGCGCCGTCATCTTCGTCGTCAAAAAACACTTCGTCCGTCACACCGTCGTTCACGTTGTGATCTTTTACATCGGAGAGTTCCAGCCCGAGTTTTTCTTCTTTGATTTCTTCTGTATTCGTTTTATCTTCAAGCATCATTCAGCACCCGCAGGTACGATCTCTTTGACGATGACCTGCGCCTTTCTAACATCTCTCCACGTATTGACCTCGATATTGCAGAACACATCCACACTCCCCGAGGTCACGGCCTCGTATGCCTCGGCAGCGTTCCTGAAAATAACGGAATCTATGTATCTGCCGTCTCCTGTTACAATTGAGAACCTTGCCATTTTATCATCATCTTTGAGAAATCTCCAGCCGCGTATCTGCGCGTTTCTGATAACGAATACCGGGACCTCGTTGTCCTTGCCGCAAGGCTCCAGCAATTGCAAGGCTTCCGCCAGTTCCATATCTATTTCTCCGGCATCGATTTCCGCGTCGCTCAGATGCCTTTCCTTAAGAAGATCCGGCTCCTTGCTGCGCATCGCCTCGATATCACTGTTGAGTTCCTTTCTGAGTCTGTCCATGCCGGACGCGTCGATGGTGAAACCGCAGGCAGCGCTGTGGCCTCCGAAGCTTATGAATCTGTCCCTGTATTTGTCGAGCATGCCAAACAGGTCGACGCCCGGTATCGAGCGTCCCGTTCCCTTATACGTTTCGCCGTTCCCGGATATGACAACGACCGGTCTGTTTATCTTTTCTCTCAGCTTGCCGGCTACTATTCCAAGCACGCCCTCATGCGAATCATTGATCTCGACTACGACGAAGTCTCCCTTAGCCAGCTCATCATCGAGCATGTCGCAGCCTTTCTCGTACGCTGCGTCCTGGAGTCTCCTGCGTTCCCTGTTAGCTTCTATCAGTTCGCTGCAGCACTCCCTTATCTCCTGCTCATCTTCCGAAAGCAACAGTTTTACACCGAGAGACGCGTCTCCCAACCTGCCTGAAGCGTTTATTTTAGGCGCGATCCCGAACGATATGTCTCCCGCTTTCAGCGTCCTGTAGTCCAAAGCGGATCTGTCTATCAGTTCTCTGAGGCCTCTGTTGCGGCAGCCTAGGTGGATGCTGCGGAGCCCGCATTTGACGATAGTCCTGTTCTCGTCAATCATCGGCATGATGTCAGCGATTGTGCCTACCGTTGCAAATTCAAGCATTTCAGCCATAAGAGAGCCCGGCACGTTACGTTCTCTTGCTATAGCGAGCGCAAGCTTATACGCCACGCCTACTCCGGCAAGGCCCTTGAACGGGTATGAATCCTCCGGCAGTCTCGGATTTATGACTATGCCCTCCGCTCTCTGATCGCTCATGTTGTGATGATCGGTCACAAGAGTGTCGATGCCGAGCGAGTGCGCGTACGCCGTCTCCTCAGAAGATGTCGAGCCGCAGTCAACGGTGACTATGAACTCTCCGCCATCCTCGCTTATGCGGTCTATGGCTTCCCTGTGCAGGCCGTAACCTTCATCGAGCCTCGAAGGGATATAGTAGGTCACGTTGTCGGTAAGCGTTCCTATCACCTTCATTAAAAGCGCAGTCGAAGTGATGCCGTCGACATCGTAGTCGCCGTAAATGACGATCCTTTTGCCTTCATCGACCGCTTTAAGCAAAGAATCCACTCCTTCACGCATGTTCGCGAGCAGGAATGGATCATATGCAAGCTTTGGTTTCGGAGAGAAGAATTCTTCGAACATCTCCTCTCCGATCCCGCGTGATTCAATTATTTCCAGTATTTTCGGATTGACTGTCATTTTACATGATCAATAGAGTGAGAACGGGTTCACACTCTCGCCGTTTCTGAATACGGTAAAGTGCAGATGCGGTCCGGTGGAATTTCCGGTGCTTCCGATGTATCCTATGACGCTTCCTTTTGCGACGTACTGGCCGGTGCTGCAGTTGTAACCGCTGAGATGGCCGCAGAGCACGGTATATCCGTTTCCGCAGGCGTACGTTACGCAGTTTCCGTATCCGCCGTACCACGACGCTCTGGTGATGTATCCGTCAGCTATGGCGTATACAGGCGAGCCATAGGTCCCGCTTGTGAGCACTACGTCCAGACCGTTATGGAACTCTCTTCCGTGGAACGGGCATATTCTCCATCCGTACTTGGAAGATATCTGCCAGTTGGACTGTGTCGGCCATACGAATTCGCCCGGCGCCATATCGATCGTGCCGCCCGCGTCTACTATCATCTGTTCGGCTTCGAGCTGTTTTGCCAGAGCTTCGGCCGCGAGATCTGCTGCCTCTGCCTCAAGTTGTTCTTCCAGCTCGTGCATCCTGTCGGCTTCTTCCTGATATTTCTTCTTGAGTTCTTCTGTCTCTACTTCCTTTGCCTCAAGGGATATCTGCTGATCCACAAGCAGAGCCTCCTGATACTCAAGATCTTCCTTGATTGCCTTAAGCTCCTCATAATCCTTCTGGAGCTTCCTCACGAGTTCCTGATCGCTCTCGAGTATCCTGTGGACCATGCCGGTATTGGTAAGAAGTTCTTCTATGCTCTCAGAATTGAGAATGACATCGACCATTCCGGCGTTGCCGTTCTTATACATGGCCGTGAGCCTGTTGTTGAGGGCATTGTGCTGCTCCTCTATCTCGGCCTCCTTGGCTTCCATCTCGGCCTTTTTGGTCTCTATCTCGGCTTCCGTATTGCTGATGGCTATCTTTGTGCTTTCTATCTCCGCTGAGATCGACTCGAGTTCTTTTTCGGCTTCTTCTATGTTGGCAACAGCCTCCGCCGCTTTCTTAGCGGCTTCCTTTGCCTCCTTGCGCTTGGCTTCTGTCGCTTCTTTCGCTTCCTTTGCGGCCGCCTGCGCCTCGTCGTATTCTTCCTGAGTCACGGCAAATGACGACATGGCGAACGCTGCAGTGAACATCGTCGCGATCAGCATCATTATGAGTATCAAACTTAGTTTCTTTTTGTTCTTCATCGTTCCCGCCCTGTTCTATACGTTGAGGAATCTTCTGATGGATATCGAACTTCCGATGACGCCTATGCCTATACCTATGCACAGGAACATTATCAGAAGAGTCTGTATTATATCCTGAGCCGGCACCACCGACACGGAGATTATCCTGGTGATGTCAGAACCGATGATATCCACGATCTTGGTATATATGAGATATGTCAGTCCCGTCGCGATGAATGACGAGAGCACTCCCACAAATACTCCGCTCCATATGAACGGCGCTCTTACGAACCAGTTGGTGGCACCCAGATATTTCATGATGCCTATCTCTTTTTCCCTGTTGAACACCGTGAGCTTTATGGTGTTTGCAACAATGATGATCGACACTATGATCAGGAACGCCATGGCTATGATGGATCCCATCTCTATGAAGTGGGATGCCTGCGCCAGTTTTTCTATCGTGTCACGGTAGTATACGACGTCATCCACACCCTTGAGGTCCGGAGCAGTCGTCGCGACCGTGTTCGCGGCTTCCTTGTCCTTGACATATACAGTGTATGACTCAGGCAGCGGGTTCTCAGGGAGGTTCTCGAGCAGGTAGCCGTTATCCCCCCACTTGTCCTTCAGAGTCTGCAGCGCCTCGTCCTTGGTGACAAACTCGACTTTCTCAACGCCGCTGATGCTCTTCAGCGATTTTCCGACCTCGTCAACTGTCTCCTGCTTGGCTCCATCCTTAAGGTAGATCTGAATTACGTTGTAATCCTTTTCTATCGACGAAGCGAAAAGATTGACGTTGACGAAGGCCACGAAGAACAGTCCCAGTATCAGCATCATCGCCGTGATGGCGAGAACTGACGTGAAGTACATGCCCTTGTTGCGTCCCATCTGCGAGAAGGACTGCTTGAGGTTGTATCCCATTCTACTCATAGACATCCTCCCCACCATCCAGATAGGTGTTTACGAGGCTGTCGTCATAATATGCCGATGGGTCATGCGGCGCGGCAGTCCTGTTTCTTTTGCTTTCGTTCTTTCTGTTTATCTCCGCCTGAGCTGCTCTGAGTTCCGCAGGATCCAGGAATGTGGTGAATCCCGGGATGTAGATGTCGTCCTCTTCTTCTTTCTGCTGCTCAAAGCCGTAGCTGCCCTCTTCATCGCGGACGATCTGTCCGTGGTCGATGGCCACTACTCTCTTGTTCATCTTGTCCACTATGTCCTTGGCGTGCGTTACCATGAGGACCGTGGTTCCCCTGACATTGATCTGTTCAAGGAGTCTCATGATATCCATCGCCGTGATAGGGTCGAGATTTCCGGTAGGCTCGTCGCAGATGAGTACTCTCGGCTTATTTACGAGAGCTCTCGCGATGCCGACTCTCTGCTGCTCACCCGCCGACAGTTCGTCAGGGTACTTGTTTGCCTTGTCAGCAATGCCTACAAGGTCGAGTACGTAAGGCACTCTCTCCTTTATCTCTTTTCTGCTCTTATGGAGGACTTCCATAGCGAAAGACACGTTCTCATAAACGGTCTTCTTTTCTAGAAGTCTGAAGTCCTGGAACACCATCCCGATCTTCTGGCGGATGTTAGGTATCTCACGCTTTCTGATCTTTGTGATGTCCTTGCCCGCGAGGATGATGCGGCCGCTGTCCGGCTCGATCTCCTTCAGGATCAGCCTTATGAACGTCGTCTTTCCGGCGCCGCTAGGTCCCACCAGAAATACGAAGTCGCCGCTGTTGATATGCACTGAGGCATTGATCAGGCCGACGTTGCTGCCGTATTTCTTGGTTACGTTGTTGAATACTATCATTATCCCGTATCATTCCCTGCTCTCAAGGCAGGTCTCCTTTACGCAAAATTGTACGGGATAATTATAAAGGAAGCTCGCGCTGTGAAAGTTCAAACTTAATGAACTTTCATTTTCGGGCGACCCCTGTTTTTCTTGCCGCCTCCGCTACTGCCGCGGCTACGGCCGGGCCGACTCTTTCGTCAAAGGCTTTCGGTATTATATAGTCAGCGGAAAGCTCATCATCCGCTATGAGACCGGCGAGGGCCTCCGCCGCCGCCAGCTTCATTTCCTCGTTGATATCCAACGCTCTGCAGTCGAACGCTCCGCGGAAGATCCCCGGGAATGCAAGCACGTTGTTTATCTGGTTCGGATAATCGGATCTGCCTGTAGATACTACCGCGGCGCCCGCCGCTTTTGCCTCATCAGGGAATATCTCAGGCACCGGATTGGCGCAGGCAAAGATCACAGGGTCCGTATTCATAGACCTTACCATCTCCTGCGTGACCAGTCCCGGAGCCGAAACTCCAATAAAGACATCAGCTCCCCTGAGAGCGTCCGCAAGCTCCCCTCTTTCACCCTTAAGATTGGTACATTCCGCGAGTTCCTCCAGGGCGGGATCCATTCCTTCCGTGCGACCTTTATAGATAATGCCGCATATATCGCTCATAACGATATTCTTAAATCCCTGAGAAAGCAGCATCTTACAGATAGCGGTGCCCGCGGCGCCCGCTCCGGATATGACTACCTTCACTTCCTCTTTCTTCTTTTTAACGATTCTGAGAGCATTTATCAGTCCGGCAAGAACGATGACCGCCGTACCGTGCTGGTCGTCATGAAAGACTGGGATATCGCATTTTTCCCTGAGCCTGCGCTCGATCTCAAAGCATCTCGGCGCGGAAATATCCTCAAGATTGATGCCGCCGAATGAGCCGGAGATCTGATAGACTGTCTCAACTATAGTGTCCACATCCTGTGACTTTACGCATATAGGGAAAGCATCTACATCCGCGAACGATTTGAACAGCACGCACTTTCCCTCCATGACAGGCATGCCCGCTTCAGCGCCTATATTACCGAGTCCCAGAACAGCGGAGCCGTCTGTTATGACCGCGCACATGTTCCATCTTCTTGTAAGCTCATAGCTTTTGTCGGGATCCTTTACTATCTCAAGGCATGGCTGAGCTACTCCGGGAGTGTAAGCGACAGACAGATCGTCCTTGCTGTTCACATCGACCCTGGATATCACTTCGATCTTTCCGTTCCATTTTTCGTGAAGTCTTTTCGATTCCGCTGCGTAGTCCATAGTCTGTTCTCCTTTATAAACCATTTGGAATATGCTTGACTCTAACACTCTTTGCCTGTTTGTTCAACATTTTGAGGCTCATTCCTGCTTGATAACGGCCATGTTATATAATAGACTAAACCGAAACAGGAGGCTCATATGACCCTTGAAGATAAATGCAACAAAATGACAGACATAATGGCCGCGTTCATAGGCCATACCACCGTGCGTCTGCCTGACGATGTCATATCCAGGCTTAACGAGCTCAGGGCTGCCGAAGATGATCCCGCCGCGCTGAGCATATATGACATGATGTTTGAAAACATTAGACTCGCGTCAGAGCTGGGCAGACCGTCGTGCCAGGATACCGGACTCGCGCAGTTCAGGATAGACTGTGGGAGCAGCTTCCCTTTGCTTGCACAGCTCGAAGAAATACTTACAGCGGCTGTCAAAAAAGCGACTGAAGAAACTCCTCTGAGGCCGAATGCCGTGGAGACTTTCGATGAGATCAATACAGGCACTAATACCGGCACCGGCGCTCCTTCAATTTCATGGAACATAGTACCTTCATGGGACGGATGCGCCATAACGACATATCTCGCGGGAGGCGGATGTTCTCTGCCGGGTCACGCGGCGGTCCTGATGCCGGGCGAGGGTTATGAGGGCGTCGTGCGTTTTGTCCTTGACAGAATAGCGGAATACGGGCCGAATGCCTGCCCTCCTCTTCTTGTAGGCGTTGGCATTGCCAATTCCGTCGATACCGCGGCTCAGCTGTCAAAAAAGGCGCTGTTCAGGCCTGTCGGTTCACACAATCCAAACGAAAAAGCCTCTGCGATGGAGAGCATGCTTGAAGACGGTATCAATAAAATGGGAATAGGTCCGCAGGGCCTGGGCGGCAAGGCTTCAGTACTTGGCGTAAACATAGAGAACGCGGTCAGGCACACAGCCACGCTCGGTGTTGGCGTAAGTCTAAGCTGCTGGACACACCGCAGAGGAAAGATCGTTTTCAGCAAAGACCTCGGCTTCAATACCGACACTCATGCCGGGTTCACGTACGGGCAGTGAAGCGGAAAGGCGCAGCAAAATGACAGAGACCATAAACGGAAAAACCATCATCAGCACACCTTTCACCGATAGTGATCTGAACGCCCTTCACGCGGGAGATGTGATATTCATAAACGGAGACATAGTCACCGGCCGTGACGATGTCCACATTCGCGCGGTCAGGGAAAACATAGATCTCCCCGCAGATTTGCGCGGAAAGGCGCTCATGCACGCGGGCCCGATAGTCAGACGATCTTCTGACGGCGGATATGAAATGATCTCCATCGGCCCGACTACATCTATGCGCATGGAAAAGTTTGAATATGATTTTATTGAAAAGACAGGTGTCAGACTTATCATCGGCAAGGGCTGCATGGGCAGCCGCACTGCTGAGGCATGCCGCAAATTCGGGGCGGTACACTGCGTGCTCCCCGCGGGCAACGCGGTCGTCGGCGCCGCTTGCATAGAAGAGATAAACGGTCTGGACTGGCAGGATCTCGGAATGGCCGAAGCCCTGTGGAGCCTGCGGGTCAAATGTCTGGGTCCGCTCATTGTATCGATCGATACCTCCGGCAGGAATCTTTTTGAGGAAAAGAAGAAGGAATATAACGCAAGGAAAGAAGAACAGATCGAAGAAATCAGCAAAAAGCTGGAAACCATTCTTTAAAAAACTCACCGGTATGACGCATCCGCGTCATACCGGTTTTCAATTACTTCTCTATTATGTTTCTGATATATGCTATCTGCGCTCTTACGGAATCCGGGCTGGTGCCGCCTGCGGAGTTTCGCTTCTCCATGCAGGTCCTCAGATCCAGTCTCTGATATATATCCTCATCTATGAGATCTGAAAACATTCTGAATTCCTCGAGCGGCAGCTCTTCAAGAGCGCATCCCCTTCCAAGGCAGTACGACACTATCTTTCCCGAAACATTGTACGCGTCCCTGAAAGGCATCCCCTTTACCACCAGATAATCTGCCATGTCAGTCGCGTTGATGTATCCCTTTTTGGCAGACTCATACATGGTTTCTTCGTTGACTTCCATGACATCGACTATCTCAATGAACGCTTCCACGCAGAGCTTTACAGTCTCCACAGCGTCAAACAGCGGCTCCTTGTCCTCCTGGATATCCTTGTTATACGCGAGCGGCATGCCCTTGAGAGTCGTGAGCAGCGACATGAGGTCGCCGTATACTCTGCCTGTCTTGCCCCTGCAGAGCTCCGCTACATCAGGGTTCTTCTTTTGAGGCATTATTGATGAACCGGTCGTGTATTCGTCAGGCAGGCGAATGAATCCGAATTCCGATGTCGCCCACATTATGATCTCCTCGGACAGACGTGAAATATGCATCATGACTATCGCAAGATCAGACATAAGTTCAACAAAGTGATCCCTGTCTGAGACAGCGTCCATGCTGTTCATCGCGATCCCGGTGAACCCGAGCAGTCCGGCCTCATATTCCCTGTCTATATCGAAGGTCGTACCCGCAAGCGCGCAGGCTCCGATCGGAGACCTCTCGAGCATCCTCTTTTTACAGTCGTCAAGCCTGCTGATGTCCCTTTCGCACATCATGGCATATGCCATTAGATGCTGGCCGAAAGATACAGGCTGGGCATGCTGCATGTGAGTATATCCCGGGAGTATGACGCCCGTATTCTTTTCCGCCTTGTCCGCGAGTACTCTGAGCAGGTCGCACAGGAGCGCCCTGACGCTCTCAGCCTCCTCTATGCAATAGAGTTTGGTATCGAGCGCAACCTGGTCGTTGCGGCTCCTTGCGGTATGGAGCATCTTTCCGGTGTCGCCTATCCTTTCAGTGAGCACCTGTTCCACAAACATGTGGATGTCTTCGGCTGTCTCATCGATCTTCAGCGCGCCTGAAGTGATGTCCTTTTCGATGCCTGTCAGGCCTTCGATAAGAGCATCGGCTTCCTGCTGAGAAATGATGTTCTGCTTAGCCATCATCTTCGCGTGAGCGATGCTGCCCGCGATGTCGCGCTTATAAAGCCTTTTGTCGACCCCGATCGATGAATTGATCTCGTCAACAAGATTTGCGGTTGTTCCGGCAGTTCTGCCTGCCCAAAGTTTATTCATGGTTTATCAGTCTCTCTTTATAGGATGTGAAATATCTGAAGGGTCATGCGCTGTCTTCTCTCTCATCGCCAGAACGGTGGTCGGCAGTCCCCACGCGTTGATGAATCCCGCGGCCTGGCCCTGGTCGTAGTCGCTTTCGCCGAATGACGCAAGCGATTCAGAGTAGAGCGAGTACGGCGATGTAACGCCTGCAGGTATGATGTTGCCCTTGTACAGTTTGAGCTTTACTTCTCCGGTCACATTTTTGTTCGAAACGTTTGCGAAAGCCGTGAGAGCCTCCTGTACCGGTGAAAACCATTTACCATTATACAGCATGTCAGCGAAGTCTACGGCGAGTTTCTGCTTAAGATGCATCGTATCCTTGTCTACAGTGATCGTCTCAAGCTGGAAATGCGCGGCATAGAGTATTGCGCCGCCCGGAGTCTCATAGACGCCGTGGCTCTTCATGCCGATCAGCCTGTTCTCAACCAGGTTGAGGATACCGATGCCGTTCTTTCCGCCGATCTCATTCAGCTTCTCGATGATCTTGCTGGCTTTCATCTTCTCGCCGTTCACGGATACAGGAGCGCCTGCCTCAAATCCAATCGTAACGTATTCAGGCTCATCAGGCGCCTGCAGCGGGGAAACTCCCATCTCAAGGAAACCTTCCTTCTCATACTGAGGCTCGAGTGAAGGATCTTCAAGATCCAGGCCCTCATGGCTCAGATGCCAGATGTTCTTGTCCTTTGAATAATTGGTCTCTCTTGATATCTTCAGAGGCACGTCATGCGCTTCGGCATAGTCGATCTCCTGGTCTCTCGACTTGATGTCCCACTCTCTCCAAGGAGCGATGACCTTCATTCCCGGAGCCCATCTTTTGACCGCGAGCTCGAATCTTACCTGATCGTTGCCCTTTCCCGTGCAGCCGTGGCATACCGCGTCGCAGCCTTCTTCAAGGGCTACCTGCGCAAGCTTTTTGCCGATTATCGGGCGGGCAAAAGCCGTACCGAGAAGGTATCCTTCGTATGTCGCGTCCATCTTGAGGGACGGGATTATCACTTCCTCTACCATTTCATCGACCAGATCCGCAACTATCAGCTTGCTCGCGCCTGTCTTGAGAGCTTTTTCCTCAAGACCTTCGAGCTCATCCTGCTGTCCTACATTACCGCATACGGCAATGATCTCAGGGTCGTTATAGTTCTCCTTCAGCCACGGGATTATTATTGATGTATCCAGTCCTCCTGAATACGCCAGCGCGATTTTCTTGACCTCTTTCTTTTCCATTTTTATGCCCCTTTCTGTAGTCAGATTTATATGCTTTCTTGTTCCGGCTCAGTCAAGCACTTTCCGTATTGCCTTGAGCGCGCGTTCGATTTCATCTTCGCTTATTGTCAGCGGTGGCAGAAGCCTCAGTCTGCTGCCGGCCGGTATGGCCAGAACACCTTCTTTCATGAGTTTTTCGACCGCTTCTGCCCCGGTCATGTCTTTCAGATCGATGCCTATCATGAGTCCCAGTCCGTCAAGGCCGGTGACTTTTTTCATCTTCTTGAGTTCACCCCGGATCAGCGCGGCTTTTTCGTTCACGGAAGCCAGGAATTTCTCATCCATTGTGTCGAGCACGACACAGGCTCCCGCGCACGCGACCGGATTCATCCCGAAGGTGGAACCATGATCGCCCGGCACAAGCACATCGCAGGTCTTCGGTCCGCAGATGATGCCGCCTATAGGAAGACCTGCTCCTATTCCCTTGGCGAATGACACTATGTCCGGCTTGAAGCCGTACTGTTCGAACGCGAAAAGCGTTCCGCTCCTTCCAATACCCACCTGCACTTCATCGTCTATGAACAGGATGTCCCTGCTGTCGCAAAGCTCAACGGCTTTGTCCACGAATGCCCTATCCAGAGCATGGACTCCGCCTTCTCCCTGCACAAGTTCCATAAGGAAGGCGCATGGGTCGTACTGATCTGCCAGTTTCACAAGTTCTTCCGGGTCATCTATCTCAGCATGCACGAAACCCGGTACGAGAGGCGCGAACACCTCCTGTGCTTCGGCAAGGCCCGTAGCCGTTACCGTGGCAAGCGTTCTTCCGTGGAAGGATTTCTTGAGTGAGATTATCGTATTCTTCTTATGGTCAGCGAGAGTATTGCCGTACTTTCTGGCGGTCTTTATCGCGGCTTCGTTCGCTTCTCCGCCCGAATTCGCGAACCACACCTTGCATAGGCCGCTTCTTTTTACCAGTTTCTCTGCCACCAGAGGACCCGGTTCGGAATAATACAGGTTCGATGTGTGCTGCACCTTCTTAAGCTGCCCTATAACGGCTTCGAGCCAGGCTTCATCCTGATACCCCAGTGAATTCGCGGCATATCCGCTGCAGAGGTCCACATACTCCTTGCCGTTCACATCGGTGACCAGCGCTCCGCAGGCGTGATCGACGACCACATCGTAACGGTTATATGTGTGGACGATGTACTTCGCGTCCAGTTCCTTGATATGACCGCGATCCATCAGTCGCTCCTTTCTCTGCTGTAATACTTGACTCCGTCCTTCATTATCACGGTCCCTACGCCTCTGTCAGTGAATATCTCAAGAAGCAGGCAGTGAGGGATGCTTCCGTTAAGGATATGCACGCGGTTCACTCCGCCCTCTATGGACCTGAAGCAATTGCGCACTTTAGGGATCATTCCGCCGGTTATGATACCTTCGTCTATCAGTTTCTCCGCTTCTTCTACATAAAGCTCGGATATGAAGGATTCGGGATCATTAGGGTCGGTGCAGACTCCCGAAGTATCAGTGAGATACGCGAGCTTGTCAGCCTTGAGCGCTTTCGCGATCTCCGCCGCGGCATGGTCTCCGTTGATATTGTAGGACTGGCCGTGTTTATCCATTCCTATCGGATATATGATAGGCAGAAAGTCGTCGTTCAGAAGGTCGGTGATTATTTTTGTATCCACCTCTGTGATCTCACCGACAAACCCTATGTCTTTCATTCCCGGCCTTGCTCTTTTTACCGTGAGCAATCTTCCGTCCTTGCCGCTGATGCCGCATGCCCTTACTCCGAGCTGCTGGGCCAATGTCACAAGATCGCTGTTGACCTTGCCGAGGACCATCTCAGCTATTTCGAGGGTATCCTCATCCGTGACTCTCAGACCGTTGAGGAAATGAGGCTCTATGCCCGTCTTCCGCATCCAGTTGCTTATCTCATTGCCTCCTCCGTGTACGATGACAGGCTTGAAACCGACGAGCTTCAGCAGCACGGCGTCCTCTATCACATGCTTCTTTAATTCGTCATCTATCATGGCGCTTCCGCCGTATTTTATGACTATCACCTTGCGGTTGAACCGCTGTATGTAAGGGAGAGCCTCAATAAGAACATTGGCCTTCTCCATGTATTTCTCTTTTACCATTTGATATCCCCTCTTTTTATGAGCGGTATGAGCCGTTAATCTTTACATAGTCATATGTCAGATCGCATCCCCACGCGTATGCTTCTGCATCACCGTCATGCAGATCGGCTTCGACTGTAACGTGCTCCTTTGAAAGGATCTCTGTCGCGAAGTCGTCATCGAACGGCACCGCGGCCGATCCCTTGCACACGAGGACCTCTCCGGCCTCCGACTTAACGCTCACATCTATGTTCGATGCGTCGAATTCAGCATCCGTATAGCCTATCGCGCACAGTATGCGTCCCCAGTTGGCATCTGAAGCAAATACAGCTGCCTTGAAGAGAGATGAGCAGACTATGCTCTTGCTGACCAGCCTTGCCGTCTCCTTGTCAGGAGCACCTGTCACATGAGCCTCGAGAAGCTTTGTGCATCCCTCCCCATCGCCTGCTATCTTCTTGGACAGCTCGACGCTCACGATGTGAAGGGCCTCGCAAAACGCGTCATATTCGGCTCCTGTTTCAGTTATTTCAGGATTGCCGGCCAGGCCGTTGGCAATGACTACTACGGTATCGTTCGTAGAGGTGTCTCCGTCAACGCTTACCTGGTTGTAACTGTCGGCGATCTCTTCGTGGAGGGCCTTGCTTACCAGTTCCTGACTGATGGCGCAGTCCGTGGAGATGAAGCTGAGCATCGTTCCCATGTTTATGTGGATCATGCCGCTGCCCTTTGCTATACCTCCGAGAGTGCAGACCGTATCTCCGATCTCAAACTGCACCGCGCACTCCTTGATGTATGTATCTGTCGTGAGGATGGCAAGAGCGGCATCGGCCGATCCGGTCCTTGAAAGGCTGCCCACGAGTTCAGGCATGGACTTTTCGAAAGGCTCGATCGGCAGGGATACTCCTATGACCCCTGTTGCCGCAGGCAGCACGTCGTCTGCTTTTATGCCCAGGCATTCCGCGGCGATCTGCGTCGCCTTCTCAGCTATCTCTTCGCCGTCCGGCGTGCATGTATTGGCGTTGCCGCTGTTGCAGAGCACCGCCTGTGCCACGCCATTCGCGAGATGCCTCTTCGTGACCGCTATATGAGCAGCCTTGACTTTATTCTTTGTATAGACGGCAGCAGCGTTGCCCGGCACTTCACTGACTATAAGAGCCAGATCGGGCTTAGTTGAATTCTGCTTGATACCGCTGTATATGCCGCCTGCCTTGAATCCTGTAGCGGCAGTGACGCCGCCTTCGATCATCTTGATCATAAAACCTCCTGTGGGTCACGTCTCCGGACTTTACAGCAGTCCGGCCGTCTCTTCTGCCCCAATTACTATGTTCAGATTCTGTACTGCCGCGCCCGACGCTCCCTTGCCGAGATTGTCGTAGGACGCAATCAGCAGTATCCTTTCTTCGTTTCCGCTTATAAGAATCTCCATGCCGTTGTTTCCTGACAGGGTATTTGAATAGACCTTGCCTGATTCCGGGACCTCATCATGTACAGTGATCAGAGGTTCTGAGTCATATCTTTGATGTAAAGTCTTCTTTACATCATTCAATCCTGCCCCCTTCTTCAGCATGGATGTATGAAGAGGCACGGTCATCACCATGCCGCTGTAGAAATCGCTGACCACCGGGCAAAAGCACGGCGCGTTCGCGAGTCCTGTCATCATCACCATCTCAGGCAGATGCTTGTGTTCCTGACCCAGTCCATACTGCCCCGGGGAATCGAGAGCGGCAGGCCTGTCCGGGCCCTCATAATCCGCTATCATCGGCTTTCCTCCGCCGGAATAGCCCGTCACGCAGAAGCATGTGAGGAGCGCGTCCTTATCTATAAGCCCTGCCTCCATGAGCGGTCTTACCAGAAGTATGAAACCGCTCGCGTGGCATCCCGGATTGGCGATCCTGGTACTGCTGCGTATCTTCTCCCTCTGGCCGGCCGTCAGTTCAGGCATGCCATAGGTCCACGCAGGATCGGTACGATGCGCTGTCGATGTATCGATGATCACCGAATCCGCAGGAGCAGCTGCCGCGATCTCTCTTGAAGCCTGATCGGGAAGACACAGTATGCTGACGTCCGCCTGCTTTATCATGCTGACTCTTGATTCGGTGTCCTTGCGCTTTTCCGGATCGATCTCCAGTATCTGTATGTCAGATCTGCCGGCAAGATATTCGTTTATTCTGAGCCCCGTGGTCCCGTGGGCTCCGTCTATAAATACTTTATGCATTTTTCTCAATCAGTGTTTCTGTGATCCGTGATATCAGACCAGTACCTTAGAAAGGAAGTCCTTTGTCCTGTCCATCTTAGGGTGGTTGAGAACCTCATCCGGAGTACCCTGTTCAACAATGTATCCCCCGTCCATAAAGATGACCTTGTCCGCGACTTCCTTCGCGAAGCCCATCTCATGAGTGACGACTATCATAGTCATGCCCTCTTTGGCGAGACTCTTCATAACATCGAGCACCTCGCCTACCATTTCAGGGTCGAGAGCCGATGTCGGCTCGTCAAACAGCATGACCTCCGGATCCATGGCGAGCGCTCTGGCTATCGCCACACGCTGCTGCTGTCCGCCGGAAAGGTTTCTCGGATACTCATTGGCCTTTTCCGCGAGACCGACTCTTTCAAGAAGAGCAAGTCCTTTCTCTTCGGACTTTTTCTTATCCGCCTTTTTTACATTGATCGGTCCGATGGTCAGGTTCTCGAGCACGGATTTGTGAGGAAAAAGATTGAACGACTGGAATACCATGCCCATCTTTGTTCTCATCGCGTCTACGTTCTTTTCCGTAACCATTTCCCCGTCGATATAAATCTCGCCGCCCGTAGGCTCCTCGAGCCTGTTGATGCAGCGAAGCATCGTCGACTTGCCGGATCCCGAAGGTCCGACTATGCAGAGCACCTCGCCCTCTTCAACGTTCTGGTCGATCCCCTTAAGCACTTCATGGTCACCGAAGCTCTTGCAGAGGCCTTTTATTTCTATCATGCTCATGCTGCAGACTCCTTTCTGGCCATTTTGCGCTCATAGCCGTTGATGATCTTTGAAAGCGGGATCGTGAGTATCATGTATGCCAGCGCCACGCCTATATACGCAGGGAATGTTTCGAAGGACGAAGAATTCCACAGCTGTCCGCGGCGCAGTATCTCTACGACTCCGACGTAACCGAGTACCGATGTCTCCTTGATGAGTGTTACGAACTCATTGGCGAAAGCCGGCAGGATTATGCGGATGGCCTGCGGTATGATGACCAGTCTCATGGCCATGCCGTGGCTCATTCCCAGTGACCTCGCGGCCTCCATCTGGCCCTTGTCGATCGCCTGGATTCCGGATCTGATGACCTCGGACAGGTATGCCGCGGAGTTGAATCCGCAGACTATGACGGCCGGCACTACCATCCCGCCGTAATTGTCCCACTTGAAGCCTATGCCCCATGACTGGACCAGCCATGGTATGCCGTAGGCCATGATGAGGGCCTGTACCAGCATCGGCGTTCCTCTTACTACGTCTATATATACTTTTGCCAGCACCTGCAGTACCTTGCTTTTAGTCTGTGAACACAGTGCAAGGAGCAGTCCGAAGGCTGCTCCAATCACTATTGCTATCAGACTGACCGCCACTGTGGCGGGTATGCCCCTGCAGGCGATGAGAAATCCTTTAAGATATACTCCCATTTCGTTTTATTCCCTTCGCCTTATTTTTGTCCTTTTGCTTTTGGTCTTTACTGTTTCGCGCAGTTTTTAGCTGAACCACTTGTCAACGAGTTCATCATATTTGCCGTTTGCCTTGATGTTTGCGAGACCCGCATTCAGCTTGTCGAGCAGTTCAGTATTGCCCTTCTGTACGGCAAATGCGAATTCTTCGTGCTCTCCGAATGAGTCGCCTACGAACTTAGCGATGTCTCCGTGATTGTTGAGGTAAGCTTCTCCGACCGGCTTGTCGACGATAACGCCCTGGACCTCGCCGTTCTGGAGCTGCAGATAGCAGTCTGTCCACTGGTTGAGAACTACGCCGTCAGCGATCTTGCCCTCATCCTTCATGGCCTGTACCATGTCTCCGCCTGTAGTACCGATCTGGCTCGCGAGCTTCATGTCAGATGTTACAGCGTCGATACCTGTAAGTTCGCTGTCAGAAGTTACGAGCAGCATGAGGTCGCTCTCAAAGTATGTATCTCCGAAATCAACTTTCTCGGCACGGTCGCCTGCCAGCTTGTTCATTCCCGCGCAGATGATATCTCCCTGGTCTGACTGAAGTGCCGGGATGAGCGAATCGAATTCCATGTTGACCCATTCGAGCTCAAGGCCCTGGTCCTCAGCGATGGCTGCCATCATGTCAGGGTCGAATCCTACGATGGTATCATCTCCGTCTTCCGTTGATTCGAACGGAGCGAAGGTCGCCTCTGTTACGACCTTCAGAACAGCCTTCTCTTCGCCCGAGTCAGCGCTTTCGTCGGAGCCGCCTCCGCATGCGCTGAGCGCGAATGTGAATACCAATGTGAATGCAATTAAGAGTGCCAGCGATTTCTTTTTCATGATTGTTCTCCTTTTTGTAATAAAATACACTGTTTACGTGTATGACTATACCATTATTTGTATATTTACACAATTACTATTCTGAATTTTCTTCACGTTTTCTGCATTTTTATGCAAACAAAAAGCCCCTCCAAAAAACCACTTCCGGGCAATAAAAATGTGTAGATCCCGTATCTTCTCTCCGGGATCTACACACCATATAATCGTTTCTAAGTATTTCGATCGTTTCTGCAGCTTATCGTGTCTACAGCATTTCGATGAAGGCCGCGATACGTGTATTCAGCTGCGCGATGTCTGCTTCGGAGTAATCGGTCTCCACCATGAAGTAAGGTACGCCCTTCTTCTCGGTGCAGAACTTCTCTATCGACTTGTGCTCAACATTGTATGTATGGCAGGCCTGCAGTGTCATCTCAAGGACTCCGTCTGCCTTATACTCATCGATTATCCTGCCGAGCAGGTCGTATCTGTTAGGATTAGGAGTCATGACGGAGCAACCGATCTGCAGATATCTATAAGCGAGAGCTCCCCAGATGTCCTCAGCGTCCTCATCAACGAGTCTATCGTACTGCTTTGCACCTGTGCAGTTTTCCATAGCGACTACTACTCCGCCGTTGTCCTCGATGGCCTTTATCACCTTCTCGGTGATGCCGCCGATCGGGCAGCCTGTGATGACGATGCGCGGTCTCTTGTCAAGCTTCTTGCCTTCCGCGTATTCCGTTTCGATCTTTTCGCGAATCGCGTCCATCTCAGCGGCGATGCCTGTGCGGTCGAATTTGAAGCCGCTTCCGTAAAGGATCTTATACATGTCGTGGCCGGTGACCGGGCACGGATCGTTCTTCATGGTATCGATGAGATTCTTCTTGGCGACCCTGATGCCGTTCTCGAGTTTGACTGCAGCCCTGAGATCATCATCTGTGATCTCGCGCCCGAACTTTTCCTCTATATACGCTTTGAGCCTGAGGATTTCTGCCTTATAGAGTTCCAGTCCCTTTTCACTCTGCGAATTAGGGAGGTCCATCACAAAGACGTCCTTGAAGCTGCTCATAAGTTCGTACATCTTCTTTTTACCGTCGCATGTGTTCTCGCCCACTACGATGTCACTGAAGTAGAAGAACGGGCACTTGTCTTCCTTGGCGAAGCCGTAGCTGGATTTGATGAGCGGGCAGAGATTGGCCGGAAGGTCCTTTTCCGCGGCCGGGATGGTCTCGCCTGATGTGGAGCAAAGGCCTACCGATGCAGCTCCCGCGGCCAACGCTATCTCCGTTGGAAAGTATGTGCAGTACGCGCCTATGACCGGAACGCCCGCGTCCTTGACTTTCTTTACACCTACGAATGCGTTTCTTCTTGCTTCTGCGAATTCTTCGAA
Source organism: uncultured Eubacteriales bacterium (assembly GCA_902776285.1). GTDB lineage: Bacteria > Bacillota > Clostridia > Peptostreptococcales > Anaerovoracaceae > Crickella. The sequence goes on along the minus strand of CACYPK010000001.1, from coordinate 55,607 downwards.
TACCGCAGGAAGTTCCTTGATGAGTTCCATAAAATACATCCCTTTCTTTTCTGAATTACATATACACGGGCATGAAAGCCTTATAAACATATGGCCGCGCATTGGACCCGCTTCACGTTACGCTAAAATCATCCTACTTTTTTTGGCCCAAAACAATAGAGGCATTATTGAATTATTCAATAACACCTCTTAAACTCATCATTTTTAGTCTTATGAGGATAGCTCTTCTTACTTCTCTTTCAGCGTGATCTTCTCGTACCACGGAATGAAATATGACAGTATCGCGAAGCCCGCGAGAAGGAAGAGATACCAGTTGTTAGGTATCACATCCACCGGACTCACGCGTCCTTCGGCAAGCGAAGCGACGAGCAGGAACTGCGCGCCGTAAGGAATGAGTCCCTGCATGATACATGTAAAGATGTCGAGTATGGACGCGGTCTTTCGCGGATCGACATCATACTTCTCGCTGATCTCTTTTGCCATAGGTCCGTCAACGATTATGGCTATAGTGTTGTTTGCCGTAGCCATATCAGTCAACAAAGCGAGGGCGCTCATTCCGACCTGCGCGGACTTCTTTCCCTTTATCATGCCTGACATCTTCTCAATAAGCCAGTCAAGTCCTCCGTAATGCTTCGCCATCTCGGCAGTGCCTCCAATGAACATCGACAGCAGGAACACTTCTATCATCCCCTGGAAGCCTGCCCATACCTCGCCGGCAAAGCTGAGTAAGGTCAGGTCTCCATATGCCATTCCAATGATGCCCGCGCTGAATATTCCAATCGTAAGCACCAGGAACACATTGACTCCGATGAGGGCCAGGACAAGCACCAGCAGATAAGGCAACACCTTTACTATGTCATAGCCGCTGGCTTCGATCGCTTTGGCGGTCTCCGGCCTACCGAAGATCACAAGAAGCACGATGGTCACGACCGCGGCCGGGAACGCTATCCAGAAGTTTGTGCGGAACTTATCCTTGAGTTCAACGTTCTGGGTCCTTGTCGCGGCGATGGTCGTGTCGGAAATCATCGAGAGATTGTCTCCGAACATCGCGCCTGACACGCAGGCTGCCATCACGAGAGGAAGGCTGAGACCTGCTTTATCTACCATTCCCAGGGCGATCGGAACGAGCGCGCCGATGGTTCCCATCGATGTTCCGGTCGCTGTTCCCAGAAACGCCGCTATGATGAACATTCCGGCCGTAATCAGTGACGCCGGGATTATGGATACTCCGAAATTTACTGTCGCTTCGACGCCTCCCATGGCTCTTGCCACAGCGGAGAACGCTCCGGCAAGCAGGAATATCATCAGCATGTTCATTATGTCTTCGCTGGCGGCGCCTTTCGCGAACACCTTGAAGTTCTCATTGATGCCGGCCTTGTAGTTCATGGCGAAAGCAACGAGCACCGCGATGAACATGGCTACTACAGCCGGGAACTGATAGAAAGCCATCTCGACTCCCCTGCTCTGTAGGATCATTCCCGCGCCGAGGTAGATGACTATAAATACCGCAAAGGGCAGCAGCGCGAGTCCGCTGCTCTTCTTTTTTGTTTCCATGAATTATAAGCTCCTTTACAGTTAGTATTTTCTGCTTTATATATGCAGGAAGAGTCCCGCCATGAGGAAGTATGTACAGAGCGAGATCATATCCGTTATAGACGCCATCATAGGTCCCGCCATCAGGGCCGGGTCGATACCTATGCGCTTGGCTATCATCGGCAGCATCGAGCCGATCAGCTTCGCGATGATAACGATAAGTATCATGGATACACATACTGTGATCGCGACCATAGGCGGATTGTGATCGAGATAAACGATCCTGAAGTAGTTGAGTATGCTGAGACAGATGCCCACTATCACACCTACTCTGATCTCCTTCCACATTACCTTGATGAAATCGCTGAGCTCAAGCTCTCCCGTGGCCATACCGCGGATGACCAGGGTCGACGACTGCGAACCCGAGTTTCCGCCCGTGCCCATCAGCATAGGCATGTAAATGACCAGCGCTATGACAGCGGACATTGCATCCTCGAATGTCGCGAGTATGCCGCCCGTCACGAAGTACGAACACATGAGCAGAAACAGCCACGGCAGCCTCGCTTTGACGTGCTGCCAGACGGACCTGTCGAGATATTCCTTGTCCGTCGTGTCGATGACTCCGCCCATACGCTCGATATCCTCGGTCGTCTCTTCTTCGATTACTTCGAGGATGTCGTCTACGGTAACGATACCGACAAGTCTGAATTCGTTATCTACTACCGGGATGGCCAGATAGCCGTATCTGGTAAAGAGTTCGGATACTTCTTCCTGGTCGTCATCCACATGAGCGACTACCGGGTCGTCATGCATCAGTTCGGATATTTTGACATGATCCGGGGCAATTACCAGAGATTTGAGCGATACGACTCCTATCAGCTTGCGTCCCCTGTCGACCACGTAGCAGGTGTAGATCGTCTCGGAGTCAAGTCCCACGTCTTTGATGTGAGCCAGCGCCTCCGCGACAGTGTCGGTCTTCTTGAGATTGATATACTCCGGCGTCATCAGGGCGCCCGCGCTGTCTTCCTTATATTTCAGGAAAGTGTTGATCAGCCTGCGCTCGCTCTTAGGCGTTTTGTCGAGGATCTTGTCGACTATGTTGGACGGCAGTTCCTCAAGAACGTCGATCATGTCGTCGAAGTCGAGTTCGTCAAGAATATATTTTATCTCGGGGTCGGTTATTATATTGATGATATCGACCTGATCATCGATGCTGAGTTCGGCGAATACGTCTACGCTTATGTCTTTCGGAAGCGCTCTAAAGAGGACCACCATCCTCTGGAGGTCGAATTCACGTCTGATGTCGACCAGCAGTTCAGCTATCTCGACTTCATTGTGATTAAGGAGTTCGTCCCGGGCCTTGAAGTACTGTTTGGTCTCAAGGTATTCCACTATTTTGATAAAGGACTCATCGTATGCCTGATCCATGTCAGGAACCATGTTTACATTCTCCATTGGTCCGTTCCTCCTTTCTGAAATATACGATCGGCTGCATGGGTTCGTTATGCAGACGCTTAATTGTTCAGCATGGCCCGTATTTCGTCTTCGGTAATGATCGAGACACCGAGTTCTCTGGCTGCCTTGTTCTTTGACGAGCCTGAATTCGGGTCGTTTGTTATCAGGTAGTCGGTCTTCGCGGATACCGAGCCTGCCACCTTGCCGCCTTCCGCCTCTATTTCGGCTTTGAGGTCCTTGCGGTTCGCGTAGTGCTCCAGGCTTCCCGTAATGACGAAGGTCTTTCCCTCAAGGCTCGTTCCCGCCGCCTCATAACTCTCGTCAAGAGTCAGCAGGCCCAGCAGGTCATCTATGGCCTCACGGTTGCCTTCATCCGCAAAAAAGTCCACATAATCACGGGCCATGACGGAACCGACTCCGTCTATGTCCGTGAGCGCCTCCTCGTCGAGGCTCTGTATGTCGCTCCACCTGTTTCTGCAGGCACGCGAGATCAGATTTGAAGTCGCGACCCCTATGCCCGGCACTCCGAGCCCGTAGAGCAGTCTCGCCGGCGTGGCGGCAGATGCCCTCCTCGCCGATTCGATAAGGTTATCATACGACTTTGCGCCGAAACCTTCCATACCAATAATATCATTTTTATGGTTTTCGAGCCTGAAAAGATCGGCAAAGCTCCTCAGAGCGCCTATTCCTATCAGTTTAAGGAGTCCCGATTCGGAAAGCCCCTCTATGTTGAGAGCGTCCCTTGAAACGAAGTGCGAGAACTTCTTGACGTGCTTTGCGAGGCAGTCTGGATTGACGCAGTTGAGCGTCTTTGTGCCCTCTTCATCCTTCACCAGCGTCGGGCCGCCGCATACCGGACAGACTGCCGGTATCTCGATGTTGCCGCTTCTGGTGAGGTTGCCCGCAAGCTGAGGGATTATCATGTTTGCCTTATACACCTGAATGGTATCGCCGATGCCGAGCTGCAGGTCTTCCATGATGTTGATGTTATGCACCGAAGCGCGCGACACCGTGGTGCCCTCAAGCTCTACCGGATCGAATATGGCTACCGGATTCAGCAGTCCCGTGCGCGACGGGCTCCACTCTATCTCACGAAGCACGGTCTCCGCCTGCTGGTCGCGCCACTTGAAAGCGATGGAGTCCTTAGGGAACTTGGCCGTCTCGCCCAGAGTCGCAGCGTACGCGACATCATCCAGCGTAAGCACGAGTCCGTCCGACGGTATGTCAAAGTCAGGTATCGCCGCCTCGTACGTGTCTATAGCGTCACTCAGGCTGTCCCTGTCCACCATGACGTAGTCGACCGTGTCAAAGCCCTGAGCCCTGACCCAATCCATCTTCTCGTGTCTGGTGGCAAATTCCACGCCCTCTGACTGTGTCAGCGAGAAGGCATAGAAGTTGACGTTCCGCTCAGCAGTCACTTTAGGATCCAGCTGGCGCACACTGCCGCTGCAGAGGTTGCGCGGGTTCTTGTACTTGGCGTCGGCGTCCTCTATGGCCTCGTTTATCTTCTCAAAGTCCGAATATTTGATGACCGCCTCGCCCCTCAGTACCGTCCTGCCCTTGTGCGGAATGACCCTAGGCACATTGCGAAAAGCCATAACATTGGCAGTGATAAGCTCGCCCTCAGTGCCGTTGCCTCTGGTGACTCCCTGAACCAGCCTTCCGTTCTCGTAAGTGACGCCGACTGTCAGTCCGTCCAGCTTCCACGAAAGCAGCCCTTTCTGATCTCCAAGCCAGGCCGCGAGTTCATCCCTGTCCTTGGTCTTGTTGAGAGAGAGCATCTTTTTCTCGTGGACTATCTTAGGGAGCCCGGCCGCCGTCTCGTATCCGACGTTGATTGACGGGCTGTCGTCACGTATGTATCCGGTCTCGTCCTCCAGAGCGAGGAGTTCATCGTACATCTCGTCGTACTCGTAATTGGTGATTATCTCCGCCCCGTCGGTATAGTAAGCGCGCGAAGCCTCCTTGAGGCGCTCGACGAGCTCATCTATTCTGTTCTTCTTTTCTTCGTTATTCATAGTTGGTCCTCATAATGCGCAGGCATGACGCCCGCAACGGGCAAGCGGCCGGAAGGCCATCATGCCTTTGTAACCAGCTCCATTTTGACATAGCCCTTACCGAGCTTCTTCTGACCGACTTCATCGAACATGACAGTCATGGTCTTTTCGTCCTGCTCTATGACCATACCCTCGCCGAACTTCGGATGCCTTACGATATCCCCATTCGCGAATTCCTGGTGTATCTTCGCTTTTTCGGCGGTCTGTCTCCTGGCCGCCGACAGGCTGTCGAACGGCTTGGCTGCCGGCTCTCCGGCATATCCGTCCGCTGTTCCGTGCGCGCGTCCTCCGAAGAAGTAATCTCCGAGCCAGCCGCCCTCGCCTCTCAGGCCTGTGCCCGTACGCACCTTGTCGTTGACTGTCGCGTCGCCGTCCATGCAGTCCTTGTCCATTTCATTGAGGAATACGGATTCCACCTGGAAGTCCGTGCGGCCGTAGACAGTGCGCACCTGCGCGCCTGTCAGATAGAGTTTCTTCATGGCGCGTGTCACACCCACATAGCAGAGCCTGCGCTCTTCTTCCATGCTGTGGTCCTCTTCAAAGGCTCCAAGCCCCGGGAACATCCCGTTCTCCATGCCGGGCATGAACACCACCGGGAATTCCAGACCCTTTGCGGAGTGCAGAGTCATCAGCACCACCGCGTCCTCATCCTCGTCGTGATTGTCTATATCCGCCATCAGGGTTATCTGTTCAAGGAACGCCGAAAGTTCGGTCTGCTCGTCCGCTTCGAATCCCTCTCCCATGAGTTCGAGCCTCTCGGCCCTGAGTTCTTCGCGCAGCGCCTGAGCGCTTCCGTCCGCGAGCCCCTTCTCGAACTCGGCTATGACGGATTTGAATTCCATTATATTCTCGATGCGGCTCTCGGCCTCAACAGTGCCGGCGTCCTCCAGGGCCTTCAGATAGCCTGAACGGTTCAGCACGTTGTCGTAAAGGTCTGTCAGGGTCATGTTGTCCTGCTCGGCCCTGATGCCGCTTATCATGTCCGTGAATGCCTCGACGGATCCTCTCAGTTTAGGTCCGAATGTCGCCAGAAGCTGCGGGTCACAGAGAGCCTCAAACAGCGTCAGTCCATAAGCCCCGGCGTATTCCTGCACGCCCGCCATAGTCTTGCCGCCTATGCCTCTCTTCGGCTCATTGATCACCCTCAGCATCGACACATTGTCGCCCGGGTTCTCTATGAGGCGCAGATAGGCCATCACGTCCTTTATCTCCTTGCGGTCATAGTATCTGAGGCCTGCAAGCACCCTGTAAGGTATACCTCGGAAGCTGAACTTCTCTTCAAAGCTCCTCGACTGCGCGTTCTTGCGGTAAAGTATCGCGAAGTCCTTGTAGTCATAACCCTCGTCGGCTCTCAGCCTTTCTATCTCCGAGCCTATCCACCAGGCTTCCTGCTTCTCATCCTCGAGACGTTTGTATGTGATCTTCTCGCCGTCCGCTTTCTCTGTCCACAGGGCCTTCGCCTTGCGGGCCTTGTTGTTCTTTATTACCGAGTTAGCGAGCTTAAGTATGTTGCCGTCAGACCTGTAATTCTGTTCGAGCCTGATGGTGAACACGTTCCTGAAGTCATTCTCAAAATCGAGTATGTTGCGGATGTCCGCGCCGCGCCACTGATATATGCACTGGTCGTCATCGCCCACCACGCAGAGATTGCCGTGTCCCGATGCCAGCATCCTGATCAGCTTGTACTGCAGGTAGTTGGTATCCTGGTATTCATCAACCATGATGTACCTGAAGCGGTTCGCGTAATACGCGAGTATTTCCGGGTTCTGTTCCAGCAGCTTTACGCCGTTCCACAAAAGGTCGTCAAAGTCCATGGCATTGGCAGCCATGAGTTCCTCCTGATATCTGCTGTACACCTCATAGATCGCCTTGTCCTGAGGCATACCCGGTCTGGACGAGATGTAATCCTCCGGTCCTTCTTCCTGTTCCTTGCATTTGCTTATGACCGCAATGAGGAGCGATACCGGAGTCATCCTGTCGTCTACCTGAAGTTCCTTGCTTATCCGTTTTATGAGAGTCTTTTTATCGGTTTCGTCATAGACGGTAAAGCCCGCCTTGTAACCGAGCCTTTCAGGTGAATATCTGAGCATGCGAAGACACATGGCGTGGAACGTCATTATCCACATTCCCCGCACGTCTCCGGCAAGATCGATAACGCGGCTTCGCATCTCGCCGGCCGCTTTATTGGTGAAAGTAACGGCCAGGATGCTGCGCGGATCTATGCCCTGCTCGATCATGTACGCCATGCGGTGAGTCATTGTCGCGGTCTTGCCCGAACCCGCTCCCGCAAGTATCAGGACAGGCCCGTCGATGTGCCGCACTGCCTTATTCTGTTCGCTGTTTAAATTAATGCCCATAGATGTTTAATTATACCATTTTTCGAGCTGAACGGGCAGATAAATACCGCCGATTACAGCGCTTAAAAAGGAGTATGTTCGGTGGTGTTTTTTCATCTGTTTTTAAGTCTGTATTGGACTTTATGATGTTGACTTTTATATCCGTGGTGTTAAAATTTAATCATAGGGCGATTATGCCCAATGCCACATTTGAGTGTTTTATAAGGAGAGTGATACCAATGGCAAATTATGTTGAAAGAGTCATCGAGCAGTGCAAGAAGAACAATCCTGGCGAGGTTGAATTCCACCAGACAGTAGAAGAAGTTCTTACTTCTCTTAAGCCGGTTGTTGAGAAACATCCTGAGTATGAGGCAAGTGCACTTCTTGAGAGACTCGTTGAGCCTGAAAGAGGAGTTACTTTCAGAGTAGTATGGGTTGACGATGCCGGCAAGGTACAGGTCAACAAGGGCTACAGATATCAGTTCAGCAGCGCGATCGGACCTTACAAGGGCGGTCTGAGATTCGCTCCAAACGTATATCCTGGAATCATCAAGTTCCTCGGATTCGAGCAGATCTTCAAGAACTCCCTCACAGGTCTCCCTATCGGCGGCGGCAAGGGCGGTTCGGACTTCGATCCTAACGGCAAGAGCGACGCTGAGGTTATGAGATTCTGCCAGGCTTTCATGACAGAGCTCTACAGACACATCGGTGCTAACACAGACGTTCCTGCAGGTGACCTCGGTGTTGGCGCAAGAGAGATCGGATATCTCTTCGGACAGTACAAGAGAATCGTTGACAAGTATGAAGGCGTTCTCACAGGTAAGGGAATCCCTTACGGCGGACTGCTCGGAAGAGCGGAAGCTACCGGCTTTGGTATCGTATGGTATGCTGAGGAAATGCTGAAGGCAAACGGCGAAGACTTCAAGGGCAAGAACGTTGCTATCTCCGGCTTCGGTAACGTAGCTTGGGGTACAGCTTGGAAGCTCTGGGAGCTCGGCGCTAAGTGCGTTACAATCTCCGGACCGGACGGATACATCTATGATCCGGACGGAATCACAACTCAGGAGAAGGTTGACTACCTCCTCGAGCTCAGAGGATCCGGCAAGAACATCTGCGCACCTTATGCTGAGAAGTTCCCTAACGCTAAGTTCTTCGCAGGCAAGAAGCCTTGGGGCGTATTCCAGGATACAGGCTGCAAGATCGACATGTTCATCCCTTGCGCTATGCAGAATGACGTTCACATGGAGCATGCTAAGCAGATCGTTGAAGGCGGCTGCAAGTTCTATTGCGAAGGCGCTAACATGCCTACAACCAACGATGCTCTCGAGTATCTGGTTGAGAACATGATCGCTGTTGGTCCTGCTAAGGCAGCTAACGCGGGCGGAGTTGCTTGCTCCTGCATCGAGATGGGCCAGAACGCAGGTCACACTGCATTCCAGCACCAGGCTGTTTATGATCAGCTCCACCAGATCATGAAGAACATCTACAGCGCTTGCGCAAAGGCTGGTGAGACATACTACGGCGACAAGAACGCTCTGGTACCTGGCGCTAACATCGCAGGATTCGAGAGAGTTGCTAACGCTATGATGGCTCAGGGTCTTGTATAAAGATGACTCTTTAGGTTAAAAACCTCAAATCACAAAGAGACCGCTCCGGCGGTCTCTTTTATTGCCCTGCTCTGCCTGCCGGACCCGCTTATTCGATGCCGTCCGGTATGACGCTGAACTCTCTTCCCTTTTCTACATGCGTACAGCTTCGGCGATGGTAAACAGGTAAAGATAAGCCTCGCTGACCTCTTTGCCCGTGCCCTTTTCGACAGCCTCGCTGTAAAGTTCTATCTGGATCTTGTATTCGTCTTTTATGCGCTTAAGTTCAGCCTCACGCGCCTCGCCCGGCCTTATATAACTCGACTTGTAATCAAGAAGGATCATCCTGCCGTCTTCCTCAAAACAGCAGTCGATGACACCCTGTACGAGCATCTCCCGGCCATTGCGGACGGTCTTCAGCGTGAACGGCTTTTCCCTTCTGAGACAGCCGCGCTTTCCGGCGGCTATCGCCCTCTTTCCGAAATCGCTCTCAAAGAACGCGACTATCCTGCTGAGATCCAGCGAAGCGTACACGTCTTCGTCTATGGCGCCCTTCTCCCTTAGGAAGCCTGCTCTCTCCGCGATATAGTCCGTATCAACAGCGCCGTCCGGGCCCGTGACTTTTGTGAAGTCGAGGAACTCCATGATGCGGTGATATGCCGTACCTATGTCCGCGGCGGACGCGCGCTTTCTTTTTCTTACACCCGTCTGCATGTTGGCGACCTCGTCTCCGGAAATGATGACGACTTCACGCTGCTTTGCCTTCTCTTCCTCAAGTTCTTCCTTGCGGATCGCGCTGACAGACCATTTTGCCTTAGCGGTCAGCAGATACTCGTCCGGATATCTGTACCTGAATCTTCTGTCGATCTCGTCGTAGATCGCCTGTTCCTCGATACTGAGCGGTTCGCTGAGGTATGCTTCAACGCGCTCGCGCTTTCCGGCCGAAGCAGCTTTCTTAGTAAGCGTCAGCGGATGCGGGAAATACAGGTTTAAGCCGGTATCCAGCACCCCGCACATGGCTCCCAGATAGCTGTTCGGACGCGTTCTCGGCTTGTTCAGTTCGGCTTCGTCCTTGCAGCTGCCCACAAGCATGAGTTTGTTGCGCGCCCTGGTCATCGCGACATAGAGCAGTCTGAGTTCCTCTTTGTAGGCGTCGCGTTTTGACTTTGAATTGATCGCCCGCTGTATCATGGTGGACCGCCAGTATCTGCGCGCCGGATCTATGTACGGCATCCCCACTCCGACTCCGGAGTCGAAGCTGAATTTCTTTTCGTTGCCGTCCATATTAAACTTGCGGCCTATACTGCCGACTATTACAAACGGGTATTCCAGGCCCTTGCTTTTGTGTATGGTCGATATGCGGATGACATCGTCATCGCTTCCGGCCATCGAAGCCTGTCCGTTGCTGATCTTCTTGCTCTTCAGGACTCCAAGGAAAGATATGAACGAGCTGAGGTTCGCGATCGATTCCCTGCTGAACCTGCCGGCCCTGTCAGCGAGCGCGCTGAGGTTCGCCTGCCTTACGGCACCGCCCGTCATGGCTCCCGCCATCCTGTAATAGCCGGAATCCACGAGCACCTTCCACACGAAATCCTCCAGCGGAAGCATGCGCGAGAGCATACGCCAGTCAAGGAGTTTCTCCTTCGCCTTACTCGCCTTTTCCTTGAGACTGCCCTCAGGCCCGTCCTGCGTAAACCAGTCGAAAGCCTCCCAGTACGCGGACCTTGTCTTCTGCCCTCTATGCGCCGCGGTGTGCGCTATCCTTATCTTCGCGAGTTCGTCCGGATCGAAACCGAATATCTCCGAATGAAGCACCGAGATGAGCGGCACGTCCCTCTTCATATTGTCTATGCATGTAAGGAGCGCCAGAGCCACCTCTATCTCTACGGTATCGAAGTAGTCCTCGGTCTCTTCAACGTGAGGCTCTATGCCGCGTTCTCTGATCGCGCGGCTTATTATCTCGCCCCTGTATTTGACGGCTCTCAAAAGAATGACTATGTCGCGGGCCTCCGCCTTCCTTACGACGTTTTTCGCGCTGTCGTAGAATTCCGTGCCTATCAGCGACGCGGCCAGCTCAGCTATGAATTCGGCTTCGGCCTCCTCTTTTGTAAGATCCTCTATCTCTTCATCCATGAAGCCGGCTTCGACGGCCGCCGAATCGTCAGCGCCTTCAATCAGGGCTTCCTCTGCCGCTTCTTCTGTGTTGCCATCATCCTCAAAAAGAATATGGACTTCAGGCACAAAGTCATACTCTGCCGGGATCTGCGTCAGTCCCGTGTAGAGCATCGCCCTCTCGTCATAGCCTTCCATCGCGTGTCTGAACACCTGATTGATATACCTGATGGAAGCGTCATTGGTCCTGTAGTTCTTTCCCAGATCGATGGCGATGCCGTCAGGGTCCTCGCCGGCCGAGAACTTCGCGTAGAGCCTTTCGAAGATCTCCGGCTCCGCCTGTCTGAACTTGTATATGCTCTGCTTGATGTCACCCACCCTGAACACATTGTCAGGACGCGCGACGCGGCTGATGAGGCTTTCCTGTATGTTGTTTGTATCCTGATATTCGTCGATGAATATGAACTTGAAGCGCTCGCGGAGAGTCTCCGCCGCGTTGTCGTTCTTCAGTATGCGGACAGCGATGTGCTCCATGTCCGCGAAGTCTATCACTCTTTTTTCACGCTTCTTGGCGTCATATCTTCTCTCGAACTCCTCGAGCATCTTAAGGTAATAGACCGTATATCCGTAAGTCGCGTTCATCTCCGTCAGGCGCGTCTCAAGATCGGGAAGCAGATACCTGTTTTGAAAACCGCTTATCTCTTTCTTAAGATCGTCGCGGAGCGCTTTTACGTCAGCTTTTATTGGCTCGTATGACTCCTTCTGGTCTTTTTTAGCTCTCAGGTTTACCGAAGGAAAAGCGTCTATGGCTGCGATGACTCCCCGGTCAAATCCGCTCTTCTTCAGCATGTCGAGTATATCCTGCGCCGCTTCCTCCTGCGGCAGCAGCTTTTCTTCGTACATCTCCGGGATCCCTGCGTCATCGAACATGCCCCTGAGGCTGCGGAACGCTCCGCATACGCTTTCAAACACGTCCAGCGCGTCGGTAAGTATGACCTGCTGCAGAGCGGACCCCTCGAAAGTATCCGGAGTCGTCTGAAGCATTTCTGCCCTATCGAAAGCCCACTCGAAATAGTCCGGCATGCTCCTCAGTTTTGAGTACGCGCCCAGAAGGTCATCCATGAATTTCTCTTCAGTGCGTTCCTCGCTGTACAGCCTCAGGAATTCCCTGAAACTGCCGCCTTCTATGAGACTGTCATTCGAGAAGCCGTCCTCGAACATCTCCGTCACCGCTTCGCGCCTCAGAAGTTCGCACTGTACTTCATCTCCGACACCGAAGTCCGGCTCCATGTCTATCTCATGGAAGAATTCGCGTATGACCCTCTGAGCAAAGCTGTCGATGGTCGATATGTACGCGCGGTACATCCTGTTGAGCTGGTCCTTCATGCGCGCGGCGTCTTCGGGATGTTCTGCCATCCTCTTTCTGATAGCCGCAGTAAGCCGGGCCCGCATCTCAGATGCCGCCGCGTTTGTGAACGTCACTACGAGCATCTCATCGACGTTTGCCTTGCCCTCGAGAATGATCCTTATTATGCGCCTGATAAGCACAGTGGTCTTGCCGGACCCCGCGGCTGCTGAAACCAGTATGGATTTGTCGAGCGTTTCGATCGCTTTCTGTTGTTCTTTTGTCGGTCCGTTTGCCATGTTTACATTATAGCAAAAAAAGAGACCGCTTATGCGGTCTCTGATAAAGTCATTCGCGAATTGACGGGCATCTATACAAGTACATTGCCTTCCATGCCCTCAGGCACATCCAGTCCCATGAGAGTAAGCAGTGTCGGCGCGATGTCCGCCAGCTTGCCCGATGTAGCCTCGAACGGTACTGGTTCCTTGCAGATGTGTACGAGCGGGACCTTGGCCGTGGAGTGCTTTGTGACAGGCTCGCCCTTCTCATCCAGCATGGTATCGGCGTTGCCGTGGTCTGCTGTCAGGAGGATCTGTCCGTCCTTCTCGAATATGGCGTCACGGATCTGTCCGATAAGTCCGTCGAGAGCCTCTATGGCCTGTACGGCTGCTTCGAACACTCCTGTGTGTCCGACCATGTCAGGGTTCGCGAAGTTCAGTACGATCAGATCATAAGTGTCCTCCTTGATCTTCTCGATGACTGTGGCCGCTACCTCAGGCGCGCTCATCTCAGGCTGCAGGTCGTATGTCGCGACCTTAGGCGACGGGATGAGTATCCTGTCTTCGTTCTTGTTCGGCTCTTCGACGCCGCCGTTGAAGAAGAACGTCACGTGAGCGTACTTCTCTGTCTCGGCGATCCTCAGCTGTCTCAGTCCGAGGTCAGCGATCGTCTTTCCGAGAGTCGGGTCTACATCCTGAGGCGGGAACGCTACCATTACGTTAGGCATCGTAGCGTCGTACTCGGCCATGCAGATGTATGTAAGATCCTTCGGCGCTGACTTTCTCTCGAATCCGTCGAATTCAGGATCGACCAGCGCGCGTGTGATCTCCCTTGCCCTGTCAGGTCTGAAGTTGATGAAGATCACGGAGTCGCCGTCCTTGATAGGAACAGCGTTGATCACTGTCGGCTGAACGAACTCGTCCACTTCGTCCTTCGCGTAGGAGTTGTCCATGCATTCCTTGGCGCATGAAGCCGTGAGTCCCTCGCCGAGAGTGAGCGCGTCATATGCTCTTACGAGACGCTCCCATCTCTTGTCTCTGTCCATCGCGTAGAACCTGCCCGAGATTACGCCGATGCGTCCGGCATCGTTTTCTTCAAGGTATTCCTCAAGAGGTCCGAGCCAGGTCATGGCGCTCTTTGGAGGAACGTCTCTTCCGTCCAGGAAGCAGTGAACCGCTACGTCCTTAACGCCGTTCTTCTTGGCCATGTTTATCGTGGCCATGAGGTGCTTCATGTGGCTGTGTACGCCGCCGTCCGATACGAGTCCCATGATGTGGAGAGTGTGTCCTTCAGCCGCGTTCTTCATGGCAGCCATCAGAGCTTTGTTCTCAAAGAACTCTCCGGAGTCTATGGATCTCGAGATCTTGAGCAGGTTCTGATAGATTACGCTTCCGGCACCTATGTTCAGATGCCCTACTTCGGAATTGCCCATCTGGCCTGCAGGAAGTCCTACAGGCTCGCCGCTCGCATAGATAGTGATGAACGGATAATTGTCGAAGATCTCGTCGAGTACAGGCGTTCTCGCCTTCATTATGGCATTTCCGTAGAATTCTTCTCTGTAGCCGAATCCGTCAAGGATCATCAGCATTGTAGGTCTGTGTTTCATTACGCTTCCTCTTTTTCTTTTCTGGAAATGGAGATCATGTCTGCCGCGATCTCCTTAGCTGCCTGGCTCACAGGTCTCTCGCTGACTTCCTCAGTGAGCGGCCTCTTGCCGTCAACGATATCTCTGGCCCTCTTGGCAGTGAGTATGACCAGGGAATATCTGCTTGTTGTCTTTTCTCTTAGTTTGTTGATCGATGGATAAAGAAGCATTTGGTTTCCCCTTTCGGTAGTTTATTTTGTCTCTTTTTCGTATTCCCTTATTATCGGCCTTACCGATTCCGGAACTTTCGCGGCTTCTGCCGCCATTATGCTCCGGGCGAGCGCGGCCGCTTCGTCTATATCGCTGTTGACTATGTAATAGTCATATTCGCCTATCAGTTTTATCTCGTTGAGAGCCTGGCCGAGCCGCTTTTCTATCTTTTCGGCGTCCTCGGTCCCCCTGCCCTCGAGTCTTCTTCTGAGTTCCGCGAGGCTCGGCGGAAGAATGAATATGAGCACCGCTTCAGGATGGGACTTCTTGACCTGCAGGCCTCCCTGCACGTCTATGTCCAGTATCACGTTGTACCCCCTCTCAAGGCGGTTCAGGACCATGTCCTTAGGCGTCCCGTAGAGATTATCGAACACGCTGGCATGCTCCAGAAAGTTGCCTGCCTCAATGTTGGCGATAAACTCATCACGCGAGACAAAGAAGTAATCCTTTCCATGGACCTCTCCTTCGCGCGGCGCCCGGGTAGTCATTGACACTGAGAATTCGTTGCCGATGTCCTTCAGAAGCTCGGCGCAGACCGTGCCCTTGCCGGTTCCGGACGGTCCGGATATCACGAATAGTCTTCCTTTTTTGCGGCTCATACGCACCTCCCCGTCGGACTATGATTTTAGCACATTCGACTCTGATTTAGCAATTATGAGATTGGCCGCGACGTCTCCTTCGACATTTATCGTGGTGAATGCCATATCGAGCAATCTGTAAAACGCGGCTACCGGGCCGATCAGGTCCAGCGGCAAGCCGAATATTGTCAGGAACGATGTCATCAGCACTATGCCTCCGCCGGGTATGCCCGGCGCGGCCATGTTCAGAAGAGCGGCCACAACGGCCATCATCGCGAGCGTCGAAAACGGGAGCTCAAGCGAGTAGAAATCGGATACGAATAAAGCCAGGCAGCAGAACGAGCAGGCTCCGCCGCACATGTTGATGGTGCATCCCAGAGGCAGCGTAAAGCTGCTGATATCCTCGGGCGCGCCCAGATCCTCGACGCTGACTCTCAGGGTGGTCGGCAGCGTTGCCGCCGAACTTGTTGTCGACATGGTCATGAGAGCTATCCTGCCGCATGCCCTGAGGAATGTTTTCAGATCCGTCTTCGCGTAAAGGCGTACGGGCAGCAGGAACACTATGATGAACACGGCTATGCATGCCAGCCAGCAGCACAGTATGTATTTGCCGATCGCCATGAACATCCCCGATCCATATTCTGCTATCGAGAATGCCATAAGGGACATGACTCCGATCGGCGACGTTTCCATAATAATCGAGAGCACGCGGAAGACTATGTTCGAAAGGCGGTTGATAAATTCCTTTACCGGCTCCGCCCTGTCTCCCATCCTGACTATTATCACGGAAAGCAGTATCGCGAAGATCACAGCGACGAGTATGTTTTTTGATGAAAATATATCCGCCAGACTGCTTGGGAAGAGCTGCCTGAACACATCCGCTGCGCCTATATTTCCGGCGGCCTCCCCATCGAATACCGGCCGGTTTTCGAATACGATGCTCCGTCCCGGACGCACCGCGAGGGCAACTCCCAGGGATACCGCGAACGACGCCAGAAACATCACGAAGTACAGGACGACCGTCTTGAGCGCTACCCTCCTGAGAGACGACAGGTTTGCGGAGTTGATTATTCCGCTCATTACCGCGCAGATCAGCACCGGCAGCACCATGAACTTTATGAGTCTCAGGTAGATGTCTCCGACTATTTTTATGGAAACTGAAAACTGAGGCGCAAAAAGTCCTAATAAAATACCGATCGCGAAACCTATCGCGATCCGTATAAACAGATTCTCTTTTTTGAAAACCCAGCTATTCAATGTTTTGTACTTGTTCCCTGATCTTCTCGATCTCCGCCTTCAGGTCCAGCATCATCGAAGTGATCTCCTTGTCATTTGACTTGGAGCCGATGGTATTGGCTTCGCGGTTCATCTCCTGGATGAGAAAGTCGATCTTTTTGCCTATGGCCTCGCTGCCGTCGGATCTCAGGAATGACCTCAGCTGGCTGACATGGCTGTCGAGCCTCACGAGTTCCTCGGTGATATTGGCCTTGTCCGCGAATATCGCCGCTTCAAGGGCTATCCTTTCTTCAGGAACTTCATGGACGCCGTCCAGAAGTTCCTCGACTCTTGCCTTGAACTTCGCGGCGTATTCCTTTTCGATCTCAGGCGCTCTTTTTTCTATGCGCGCCCTTATGTCCGATACGGTGTCTGCCCTGTTCTCAAGATCGGCCGCCAGTTTGGCGCCTTCGGTCTCCCTCATGCGGCAGATATCCTCTACGGCGTTCCTTGTCGCCGCCAGCAGCCTTCCGGTAACAGCCTCCTGGTCTTCTTCTGCCGGGCTTGTCTTTATGACGTCCGGCATCCTTGCGAGCAGGCTGAGAGATACCTTTGACTCCTCTCCGAAATCAAAGCTGTCTTTCAAAGTGCTGAGGATATCATAATACTTTGCGGCAAGATCGGCATCCAGCTTCACGTCGCTGTCGCTCTGCCCTATGTTGTCCACGCTTACACTGACTTCAGCCTTGCCGCGGTAAAGTTTCTCCTTTACAGCCGCCTTTATGACTTCTTCAGCAAACGCGTACCTTCTCGGCATCTTTACGGAAATATCCAGATATCTGTGGTTGACCGTCCTTATCTCGACAGTGACCTTGCTTATTTCGTCGGCAAATTCGCCTCTGCCGAACCCTGTCATGCTTCTTATCATTTATTTCTCTTCTTCCTCTTCAAATTCAAAGACCGTATCTTCCGCATTTTCAACTACTTCCGCCTCGACGTCAACAGCCTCGGCGCGTGTGATCTCGTCTTCCTCAAATGCTTCTTCCTCAGCCCTCATTGCCTCTATTTCGGCCTGACGCTGGGCTTCTCTTTCATTCAGTTTGGCATTCGTGTTTATGATCTTGAGTACGATATATATAATTGCCAGGATCACAATAAGTTTGAACATTTTTACCCTCCTTTTGTTGAATCATTGAACGGCTGCGTGCTGAGTCCTCGTTACCGGACATTCTGCGGACGCAGGACCAGTATGTCGCAGTTCAGATCTATATCTCCGGTGTTGATGAAGCTGAGCTTTGACACGCCGACCCTTTCCCCCTTCTTAACCGCCGCGTCGATGAACATTTCTATGCTGTCGATGTTCGGTAAGCCAAAGCCCGCCACCGCTGATCTGAAGTGCATCGGCACCACCAGCTTAGGCTCCGTCCTGTCTATGAGTTCGAGAGCCTCGGCTATGTCGTAGGTGTATACTCCGCCGACCGGCACCAGAGCGATGTCCGCGTCCTTCAGAAGAGCAAGGTTCTCTTCCGTCAGAAGATCATCGATTATCTCGCCGATGTCACCGTAGTGTACAAGCTTCTCGCCGGTCCTTGTGTTTGTGATCACATAGATCCTGTTAACACCTCTCAGAGCGCCTTTTTCAGGATCGTGGAATGTGTCTATATACTCTATTTTGAACGGGCTCCCGTCCTTAGGCTCTGTGGTTATGTGCTCCCTGCCGTTGTGATCGCCGTGCTCGTGTGAGCAGAGCACCTCGCTGGCCACGTCGGATATCCTGCCGAAACCCGGCACCGATCCGTCCTTGTACGGATCCAGAATTATGGAATATCCCGTTTCGTCATCGAATACCTTGAAGCACGAATGACCTGTGTACTTGATTATCATCTCTGTATCCCCTTTTATCTTATGAGCGAGATCGCCGACTCCAGGGTCTTTATCTCGCAGACCGCGCTTCCTGCTTCGTATTCACCGTCCAGCGTCCAGTGTATGTCCTCATTGAGTTCTACCCTTACGCTGTGCGCCGAATACGTTTCTATCTGATGCGACTTGAACGTTCCGCCGAGAGTGCTCGTGGCAATGTCGCTCAGTTCGATCAGATCCTTAGGCATCCTTATCATCAGGACTTCCATCAGACCGTCGTTCATGTCGACATCCAGTTTCTCCAGATTGAGAATGCCTCCTATCGACTTCGAGTTGCAGACCGCTCCCAGAACGTAATCGCCTTCATGGACCTCTTCTTTATCTGTTCCCGGCTCGAGTGTGATCTTAGCGTGTATCGACCTGAGCTTCGCGAGCTCATTTATGCCGCTCATCACGTATGCCGCGTGCCCGAATATGTTCTTGAGGTTCTGAGGCACGGAGTATGTCACCGAAGTGAAAGCTCCGAAACTCGCCACGTAGCTGAAACAGCGTCCGTTGAAGCTTCCTATGTCCACAAGGCCAGCCGTACCGTTGATTATCCTCTCCACGCAGTCATTTATCGTTTTCGGAAGACCTATTGAATTGGCAAAATCGTTGGTGGATCCCGCGGGTATGTACCCTATCGGGGTCTTAAGTCCCTTGCTGAGCAGACCGTCTATCACCTCGTTGAGCGTGCCGTCTCCGCCCGAGACTACCACTATGTCTGATTCGCCGCCATATTCAGCCGCGAAGTCCCTGGCATCGCCTTTCCCCGTAGTCATCAGCACCTGTGTCAGATAGCCGGCTCCCGAAAAGCTTTCGATTATCCCGGACATGTGTTTTGGCGCCAGCATGACTCCGGCTTTCGGGTTCATGATGAACAGCAGCGTTTTTCTGTCGTGCATTATTCTTCTTCCTCCGGATCGTATTCTCTGTTGCGGGCCTCGAGTTCCTTTTCTATGCGCTCCTTTAAGGTCCTTTCTTCTTCAAGTTCCGCGATCTCTCTTTCGCGTTTTTCTTCATAGCCCGGATCGAACTTTCTGGAGAACCTGACCGCCAGACTGTCCAGCGACCTGTCCGCCATGTCGTATTCACCTATTATCAGTTTGTTCCACATCTCCTCGCCTTTGTCACCGTGCTGTTTGATGAGGTACTCCTTGATCTTGGCAGGTGTCAGCCTTCCGCGGCGCATGTGGATATCCCATGATTTATTGAACATCATGCCTATGCAGAGCACCCAGCTGATCAGATAGAACCACAGCATCATGGCTACGATGTTTGAGAACGCTCCGTAGATAAGGTTGTAATTGACCGCCCGCGAAATGTACAGCGAGTAGAACCATGTGACTATCATGATGCCTATTGTCGCGACGACGGCTCCCGGGAGCACCGCGGACACAGGCACGCGTATGCGCGGCAGCAGGTAATAGTTCGCGAGTATGACTAAGAAGAACAGCACACCCAGAAGAGGCGTCCTGAGATTGGCGATCAAATGCTGAAGGTCCGGGTTCTGCAGCACCCTCTTGGCGATTAGTTCTCCGTAGACATATCCGACCAGCGTCATCGCTACGACCAGAATGGAGCCGGCGGCGATAGGGATCGACTTGAGCCTTTCAGAGAAAAAGTTGAATCTGTATTTTCCGTAACTGATCGTATATGTGGTGAGTCTGGACAGCGAGAAAGCAAGTGAAGAACTCGCCCAGAGAGCGAGGATGATCATGAAGAAGTTGGAGACGGACGTTGATGATGCCTTGAAGAGTCCTTCAAGGAAGCTTCCCATCTCCGTAGACAGGTGCTGCTCGAGCCAGTCTCTGATGAAATCCATCGAGACATCAAAAATACCGAGCACCTGCGTAAGTACGATAAGCATAGGCACTGAGGCCATGAAGAAGAAGTACGCGATCTGCGCGGCAAATCCCGCATAATACTGGTCGTCAAACTGCCTCCAGAGATGGAAGCATATCTTTCTGACCCTCTTCCACGTCAGCGGAAGCTTGCCGTTCTCGTCATGATCTTCACTTACTGTGTTTTCCCAGAAATCACTCATGCGTTTATCCGAGCAGTCTTTCAAGCTCTGCAAGCGCGTTTGCCCTGTGGCTTATGGTGTTCTTGAAATCGGTACCAAGCTGAGCGAAGGAATTACTGTAGCCGTCCGGGATGAATACCGGATCGTAGCCGAAGCCCCCACTGCCCATCTTCTCCTCCGCGATATGCCCATGGCACTCGCCGGCCGCCAACAGAACGTACCTGCCGTCCTGTTCGACCGCCGCCTCCGGGACGCCTTCAGGGCCCGGATAGATCAGGGTTATCACGGTCACGAACTTGGCCGTCCTCTTTTCGAACGGCACTCCTTCGAGTTCTTTAAGCAGCTTGGTGTTGTTGTCGTCGTACACGCAGCCCTCGCCGGCGTATCTGGCGCTGTAGACGCCCGGAGCCCCGTTCAGGGCATCGACCATCAGGCCCGAGTCATCCGCTATGACCGGACTGCTTGCGTACTTTGCGAGAGCCGGGTCGGCCTCAATCATGTCCATGATGACGCTCGCCTTAAGGAAGGAATTCTCCTCAAAGGTGGTACCCGTTTCTTCTATGTCGTCGGTAGGGATGCCCGCGTCGTCGCGCGAAATGACATTAAGCCCGTACTTCTCAAGTATGGCCCGTATCTCAACGATCTTATTCTTGTTTTGTGAAGCCAGTATTGCTGTTCTCATAACCGATTAATTATATCATTTATCACGCGCGGCCGCCATCATCAGCGCGCACTCGATGCGCTTGCGGTGGAGCCTGCAGCCGAATTCATATACCTTGTTGATGTCCCCGTTGGAGTGGTAGTTATTGGCCGCGCATCCTCCCGCGCAGTAAAGCCTGGCCCAGCAGTTTTTACACTTGTCGCGCGTATATATGTTGTTTCCCTTCGAGAATACGGCGACCGTCTCCGGACGCGTGATGCCCTCGTAGATATTGCCCACAATCATGTCATCGTCACCCACGAACTGATGACACGGATACAGGTCTCCCGTAGGCGTGACCGCAAGATATTCCGTGGCGACGCCGCAGCCCGCTACCCTCTTGTATATGCACGGTCCGCCCGTCAGGTCCACCGTGTAATGATAGAAACTGAAGCCCTCGCCCGCCTCTTCCCTTCTGAGCATCTCGACAGCAAGCTTTTCGTATTCCTCAAAGAGCTGAGGCAGATCCTCCTCTTTGAGCGCATAAGGAGCGTCTGGCGAAGCGACGACCGGCTCTATGGAAGTCTCCCTGAAGCCGAGGTCCGCCATGGCCAGGACATCAGCGGCAAAGTCCTTGTTATATGCTGTATAGGTGCCCCGCATGTAATACTCGGAGCTCTTTCTCTCTGCCGAAATTTTCGGATCGTCAGTCGTCCTCGCTTCGACGAGAGCCCTGAAGTTGTCCATGATGGCATCGTAAGTGCCCCCGCCCGACTTGCTTTTGCGCATGCGGTCGTGGGTCTCACGCCTTCCGTCCATGCTCAGCACCACGTTGCCCATCTCACGGTTGGTGAAATCGATCACGTCCTCATCGATAAGCACTCCATTGGTGGTCAGAGTGAAATTGAAAATCTTGTTATGCTTCTTTTCGAGCTCTCTGCCGTAGGCGACTATCTCCTTGCAGACCTCCCAGTTGATGAGCGGTTCGCCGCCGAAGAAGTCCACTTCAAGATGCCTGCGCGAGCCTGAATTCTCCACCAGATAGTCCAGAGCCTTCTTTCCGACCTCAGCGCTCATAATGCCGCTCTTGCCGGAATAATCGCCCTTGCCCGCGAAGCAGTACTCGCAGTCCATATTGCAGCCGTGTGCCACATGCAGGCATATGGCCTTGAGGACGGACTGCTTTATCTTTATCTCGTCAGCCGCTGCCTCGAACGGATCTGATGACCACAAAAGCCCCTTTTCACAAAGCTCCCTGATGTCGTCAAGCGTCTCCTGAGATTCATTCTGCGGGATGTCGTGCCTGCGCGCGATCTCCGAAGCGATCTCCGCCCTTTTATTCTGATCCGCGAGCACGCCCTTAGGATCGCCGCTTTCATCCAGAAGAGCGATCGCGTCGTACGCGACCTCGTCGACAGAATGTACGGCGCCGCTGGCAGCGTCAACGATAATGTTATAGCCGTTAAGTTTATATGCGTGTATCATTTTTTATATATTACTGTGGATATTATGTTGAGTGGAGACTGTGGATGGCGCTCACGACGACGGAACCCGTCGACACGAGACATATATCCACAGCTCCGTATAAATAAAAACGGCGCTGCCTCAGCAACGCCGCCGTAAGCATCTTACTTCTCCTTGCGCTGCTCGCAGTGCTGATTCGCAACGCTGCATGAAGTCTTGCTTGCAGACTGGCACGAAGTCTGGCATTCACCGCATCCGCCTGTGACCTTTGACTCAGCCATATCTCTTGTCGTGATAGTCTTGATTCTCTTCATTTTGTGGTTCCTCCGTTTTATTTTCAAAATTTTTATTCGTTGATATCTGCCGAGAAGAACGATCCTTTGTCATCAGCCTTTTCGGCTTCTGCCACTGCCTTTTCCAGAGCTTCGAACTCAGATATGGCTTCTTTCACGTCTTCCGATGGTTCAAACGGCTTTTCCGCAGGAGCATGCTCCGCAAGGAATGTCGGTACCTCAGGAGCTTCGAAGTCCACAGGGATCTTCGGAACTTCCTGTGTCGCGCGGTTCTCAAAGCTAGGCTTCACAGAGTAGTCAGGCTCCGGTGCCGGTTCCTGTACCGCTTCTTTAGGAGCCGCGGTGATCCTGAAGTCGAATACCGCCTCTCTCTTCATGTCCCTGTTGACGATCCTGATCCTGTCGGCTTTGCCGTCGTTGCTGTCAGCCTTGACGAGAATGTTGCGGGATTCGCCCGCAGCTATGTCGAGAGTTACCTCCTGTCCCGGAAGAGGCGGCTGATCCCAGTTTCTGGTCTCAGGATTGTATGCCGTGTGGAAGAATCTGACCTTGCCCACGATCACGTTTATGTGATAAATGCAGTCCTGATTGACGCTCGGGAGCAGGCACTCGCTCTGCTTGTCGCCCAACTGTCCTCTCAGAGTGACAGTGCCCTTAGCCGTTCTGTATACGAGGCCTCTGTACTCGTTGCGCCTGTTGATCTGCTCGCTCACGATGACCACATCGCAAGGAGCGTTGTTGATCACGTACTCCGCGGTCGCGCCTATGGAGCTGAGCATATCCTCTTTGGAAGACTTGGTCATGATGATCAGATCCGCTCCTGTCTCGCGCGCGGCTCTTGTGATGCGGATCCCCGCCTTACCGACTGCCGACAGCAGTGTCACTTTGTAGCCTTCGAGCGAGGTCGCGATAAGCGCGAGCTTTTCGTCAAGTTCCTTGACGGCGGCCGCCTCAGCCTCCGATCTGACTGAATAACCGAGTTTTTCGTCTATCATCAGAAGAACCAGTTCCGCGTCCTCAGGGCCGTAGTGTGTCTTTACATAATGCAGCGCTTTCAGACTGCGCTGTGTCTCTTCGATCGGAAGAAGTATCTTCTTCATCTTGTTTCCCCTTTTGTGTCATATATCTTCACAGATTTTCAATTTATTTTACCATATATGCGGCGTCATTTCAAAAATCTAGAGTTAAGTGTGAGGATAAAAATCTCAAGTATCGCGTAAAGCACAAGATAGTCATCATCATATGACAGGATCAGGTCGTTCCGGCACCATCCCTCCGCGTCGAACTGCAGGCTCGGCGATCCGCCTATGACTGCCTTGAGTTCTCCGTCGCGCTCCACCGTGTAGTTGCACGAGATCTTTGCCCTCATGCAGGACGGGAAGATGTTTACCGTGTAGTCCCCGTCTTCAGTGCTGCAGATAAAGCCTTCTTTTTTGCCTTCCCTGAACCTTTTTATCTCTCCGTAATGCTCGCCGTTCGCGAAGAGTTCATAGCCCGCCATATCGACAACTATGCCCTTCTTGTTGAAAGCGTGCGGCATCACAGACGCCATCTCGCTGCCCTCGCCATCGAGGACCGCTGACCTGAACGGACTGTAGGAGTATTCTACCTTCAGCGCCTCAGCCCCGTCAGAATCCCTCAGATATCCGTCGCTGGAATTGTGATAGTAGAACCTGAAGAAATCGAGGCTGTCCGGCACGTCTGCGTTCCTGTCTTCCGTGAGTTTTTCGACGATCTCCATCAGATGCTTTACCAGCATGACCGAAGCCAGCTTGAATCCGGCGAATATCGCGTATCTCTCAGGCGTAACGTCCGCCTCCGCGGCGTTGATCAGCTCGCTGAACCTGTATTCGTCCTCTTCGCTTCTTATTATGTTGTCGGTCAGGGTCATGTGCCTGATGACAATGTTCTTTCCGCCACGCGATATGATCACGCAGTCCTTGAACCTGCCCGGTCCGAAGACTATGCTGTCTCCCTCATAACCCTTGCAGCCGGCGATCCACGGCTTGCCGAAAGGCGTATCGACGTCCTTTATCTTTTCAAAAAGTTCGTCGATGCCGAGATCCGTCCTTATCACCTTTTCATATATGCTGCGGTCGTTGAACTTGCCGCCTCCGCGCGTCCAGAAGATGCCGAAAGCGAGCAGCGCAATGATACCGCCCATGATAAACTTTCCGACGCTCATCATGAGAAGCGCAAGTATGACTGTCAGTACTCCTAAGGCCGTTATGGCCCTGTCCTGTTTCATCTGAACTGTGATCTCCTTTTTCCCATCCCCGAGCGTCTTATGAAAGCAGCTCGTTGACCGCTTCCCTCACGGCCTTGCGGTTCTTCTCTGCCTCTTCTTCAGTAGCGCCCTGTACCATGACGTATGTCTTGATCTTAGGCTCCGTACCTGAAGGTCTGACCGCTACCGCGCATCCGTCCGCGAGGTTGTAGAAGAGCACGTTGCTCTTTGTGAAGCCCGGAACGTCTCCGAGATAGTCCGTGACGCTCTCGACCTTGAGGCCGATCTCTTCAGGAGCATTCTCTCTGATGCGGCTCATCACGGCTTCTCTTCTCTCGGCTGAATCGAATCCTGCGAATACTGTGGATTCGGTGTTCTCGATGAAGTATCCGTACTTATCATAGAGTGCCACGAGTCCGTCGTATACCGACATGCCCTGAGCCTTGTAGTAGCAGGCCATCTCAGCCATCATCATCGCGGCGTATACGGCGTCCTTATCTCTGGCGTACGATCCGCCGAGGAATCCGATGCTCTCCTCAAAACCGAAGACGAAGGTCTCGTCGCCGTTCTCTTCATGCTCCTTGATCTTCTCGCCGATGAACTTGAAGCCTGTCAGTACGCTGTACATCTTTACGTTGTTGTACGCGGCGATCTTGTCGGCCATTACGGTCGAAACTATGGACTTGCAGACGAACGGGTTCTTAGGCATCGTGCCAAGGTCTTTTCTGACCGTGAAGATGTAGTCCATCATCAGGCAGGCTTCCTGGTTGCCGGTCAGTATCTTGTAATCGTCGCCGGCCTTTACGACCGCGCCGCATCTGTCGCTGTCAGGGTCCACGCCTATGACCAGCTCGGCGCCGTTTTTCTTAGCGTATTCGATCGCGAGAGCGAAGCCTTCTGTGTTCTCCGGGTTAGGTGACTTTACGGTCGGGAAGTTGCCGTCCGGTATCATCTGCTCCTCTACAGGGATGATCGCGCCGTAGCCCTGGCGTCTTAAGATCTCAGGCACCAGCTTGTAACCCGCTCCGTGGAACGGAGTGAAGACTATCTTCATTTCCTTGGCGACCTGATCGATATACTTGCGTGTGACCGATGTCTCCATGACTTTGCTGATGTAGGTCTCATCCATTTCATCGCCGAGTATCTCGATGATGCCGTCTTCGACCGCCTTATTGTAATCGGTGGTCTTTACGTCCTTGAAAATGTCGACCTTGGCGATCTCCGCCGAAACGATGTCCGCGTGCTCCGGTCCGAGCTGGGCGCCGTCAGCCCAGTAAGCCTTGTAGCCGTTGTATTCCTTAGGATTGTGGCTCGCGGTGATGTTGATGCCGGCGAGCGAGCCGGTCTCTCTGACCGCGAATGAGAGCTCAGGTGTCGGGCGCATGTCGTCAAAGATATATACCTTGATGCCGTTTGCCGCCAGAACGCTCGCCGCTTCTTCAGCAAAGAGCCTGGAATTGAGTCTCGAGTCGTGCGCGATGGCAACGCCGTTGCCCTCCTTTGAGTCTCCGCCGATCTGTCCGCCGTTGGCGATCACCAGATTGGCAAGGCCCTGTGTGGCATACCTTACTGTGTAAACGTTCATGCAGCCTATTCCGGCTCCCATGATTCCCCTGAGGCCCGCTGTACCGAAAGTGAGCATGGCCTTGAATCTGCCTTCTATCTCTTCTTCCTTGCCCTCGAGCGCTCTGAGTTCCTCTTTGGTCTTTTCGTCAACTACGTCGGACGCCAGCCAGTATTCGTACTCTTCTCTGTAAGTTCTCATGTTTTTCCTCGCCTTTCTTTTATGATCTAACCAACTTCTTCAAATTGTGAATTGTATAGTTCAGCGTACGCGCCGCCCCTTGCCAGAAGTTCATCGTGCGTACCCTGTTCGACTATGTCACCGTGTTCCATTACAAGTATAAGGTCCGCGTTGCGAATTGTCGAGAGCCTGTGCGCTATTATGAAACTCGTTCTGTCCTCTGTAAGGGCGTCCATCGCCTTTTGTATCTCTTCTTCTGTCCTGGTATCTACCGATGAGGTCGCCTCATCAAGTATCAGGAGTCTCTTGTCCGCCAGTACCGCGCGCGCTATGGTCAGCAGCTGCCTCTGGCCTTCGGATATGTTTGTGGCGTCCTCGTTGAGTACCATTTTGTAGCCTCCCGGAAGCGCCTTTATGAAGTGATGCGCCTTGGCCGTTTTGGCGGCATGGATTATTTCCTCGTTGGTGGCGCCTTCTCTGCCGTAAGCGATGTTCTCCTTTATGGTGCCGCTGAAGAGCCACGTATCCTGGAGCACCATCGCGAAGTTGTCACGCAGCTCCTTTCTGGTGAACTGCCTTATATCGCGCCCGTCTATGAGTATGGCGCCTCCGTCCACGTCATAGAACCTCATGAGCAGTTTTACCATGGTCGTCTTGCCGGCGCCGGTAGGACCTACGATGGCTATTTTCTGCCCCGGCTCCACCTTGGCGCTGAAGTCCTTGATTACCGGCTGATCCTTCCTGTAGCCGAACCTTACGTGCCTGAACTCGACGGCGCCCCTTATCTCGCCCATCTCGTCCTCCGCTCCCGGAGCGTCTATCTCTTCATCCTCGTCAAGGAACTCAAAGACACGCTCTGCCGCGGCAGCCATGGACTGTACCTGATTCATTATCTGCGCGATGTCCTGTATAGGCTGGCCGATGTTCTTCACATACTGCACAAAGGCCTGGATGTCGCCGACTCCTATGGCTCCTCTTACGCAGAAGACGCCTCCGGCTACGGCGACCGCGGCGTATCCCAGATTGCTGACGATACGCATCAGAGGCCTCATCAGACCGGAGAGGAACTGCGACTTCCACGCGGATTCGTAGAGCTTCTCGTTGGCCTTGTCGAATTCCTTCGTGACCGCGGCCTCCCTGTTGAACGCCTTGACTACCAGATGTCCAGAGAAGGTCTCCTCTACCTGCCCGTCGATGATGCCCAGGTATTTCTGCTGGGCAGCGAAGTGCTTCTGCGACACCTTGATCAGAAGTCCCATCACCAGCGCGGAGAACGGGATGACCAGCAGCGCGATCAGGGTCATCGTAACGTTGATGGTCAGCATCACGACTACGATGCCCACCATGCTTATGATAGCCCAGATAAAGTTGGAAATGCTCTGACTGAGCGACTGGCCGAGGGTATCTACATCGTTTGTGATGCGCGAGAGTATCTCGCCGGTCTGGACGCGCTCAAAGTAGCCTATAGGCATGCGGTTTATCTTCTCGGAGATATCGCGGCGCATCCTGTAGACTATCTTCTGAGTGATGTTGGTCATGATCAGGGCCTGTACATACTGCGCGAATGCCCCGATGAAGTACAAGGCCGCTGTAAGCAGGAGTACGCGCGCGACGGCGGCAAAGTCTATGCCGCCGGTGCCATGGATCTTGTTCATGACACCCTCTGCGAGCAGAGTGGTCGCGCGCCCCATGACTTTAGGGCCGACCGTCTCAAAGACCGTGGCGAGCGCTGCCACTATAACCACCACCACAATGGCGTATTTGTACGCGCCCATATAGCTGAGCGTGTCCGCTATCGCCTTGCGGAAGTTCTTAGGCTTCTCTCCCGGTGCCAGGATGCTGCTGGGGCCGCCGCCGCGCCTTCTCTGGCGCGATCCGTCGCCCTGTCCGGTCTGCTGCTCCTCAGCTTCCTGATCCGGCTTTGCCTCATATTCTGTTTTCGGCTTTTTGTCTTCGCTCATTTATTACGCGAGCGCTGCCTCCGACAGCTGGGATATCGCCGTATCCCTGTATATATCGCAGCTCTTCATGAGTTCTGCGTGTGTTCCCTTTCCTACTATCCTGCCTTCGTCGAGCACGATTATCTGCTCAGCGTGCAGGATGGTGCCGACCCTCTGCGCGACTATTATGCGCGTCACACCGCCGCTGTGCTCCGCCAGCGCCCTTCTGAGCGTGACGTCCGTCTTCATGTCGAGCGCGGAGAATGAGTCGTCGAATATCATTATCTTAGGCTTCTTGACGACAGCCCTGGCGATCGCCAGACGCTGCTTCTGTCCGCCCGACACATTGGCTCCGCCCTGTGAGACTTCCCTGTTGAAACCTTCCGGTCTCTCATCTATAAACTCGCTGGCCTGGGCTATGTCTGAGGCGAACCTGACCTCTTCATCGGTCGCGTCTTCGTCGCCCCAGCGTATGTTCTCGGCAACGGTACCGGAGAAGAGTATGCCCTTCTGCGGCACGTAGCCTATCTCGTCTCTCAAAGATTCAAGTGTCACGTCCCTGACATCCTTGCCGCCCACGGTTATGCGTCCCTCGGTCGCGTCGAAGAACCTCGGGATCAGATTGATCAGCGTCGTCTTGCCGCATCCTGTAGCGCCTATGATGGCAGTCGTCTCGCCCTCCTTCGCGGTGAAATCGATGTCCGTCAGAACGTTTTCCTCCGCATCCGGATATCTGAATGAAACGTGCTCGAACCTGATCTCGCCCTTGTCATCCGGAGAGAGCTCTTCGGCGCCTTCTTTGTTCTTTATCGAGGTTTCTGTTTCTAGCACCTCATAGATACGGTCAGCCGCTATGCCCGCTCTCGGCAGGAATATCGTCATGCTGGCTATCATGAGGAACGAGAACACTATCTCCATCGAGTACGCTATGAAGGCCGTCATAGTGCCTACCTGCATGCCGCCCGCGTCGATCCTGCCGGCAGCCACCCAGGTGATCCAGATGCTGAGACCGTACATGATGATCATCAGGAAAGGCGAGATCGAGATCATTGCCCTGTTCACGAAGAGTTGGTTTTTGTAAAGGTCGTTATTTGCCTTATCGAATCTCTCCTCTTCAGTGTCCTCACGCCCGAACGCGCGGATGACCTGTATGCCCGTAAGTATCTCTCTCGACACGGCGTTGAGCGCGTCGATGAGGCTCTGCATTATCCTGAACTTCGGCATCGCGATCGCGAACATCACGGATACCATCAGGAGTATCGCCATGACTCCCGTGACTATGACGAAATTCATGTGCGCGTGCGTCTGATATACCTTTATGATCGACCACGTGCAGATGCAAGGCGCGAAGAGCATCATGCGCAGCATCATGGTGGATGTCATCTGCACCTGCTGGATGTCGTTGGTAGCGCGCGTAATGAGGGACGATGTCTTGAATTCGTTCATCTCGGCGCTCGAGTACGACATTACATTGGCAAACAGTCTCGATCTGAGGTCCTTACCGATGCCGGCTCCTACCCTTGCGGCGAGCAGCGATACCAGCGTAGTGAAGGCCATGACTATGACAGACATCAGCAGCATCAGTCCGCCGCATCTGAACATGAATGAGTTCTGGATGGCAAGCAGGTCGAGCCCCGCTTCAGCGTCGCAGTCGCCCGCGTAGGCTATTCCCATGGCGAGCAGGTTGCTGTTGGTCTTGTTGCCCTTGCCGCTGCTGTCTATAACGTTCTCAGTGCCGGTCCCCGCCGATTCCTCCGCGTCAGCCAGCGTCTCACCCTTCTTCTCAGCGTAGCGTGTCACAAT
Source organism: uncultured Eubacteriales bacterium (assembly GCA_902776285.1). Classification (GTDB taxonomy): domain Bacteria; phylum Bacillota; class Clostridia; order Peptostreptococcales; family Anaerovoracaceae; genus Crickella. Next base: position 25,220 of record CACYPK010000001.1, on the reverse strand, counting down.
AGGGGTCAGTAGTTCTCCGTCAAGGAAGGTAAGCTCATCGTCGCCCATCTCCCTGCGCAGGTATATTGCAGTACCGTCTTCGCTTCTCCCTGCCACCGAGGTATCGAAGGCTTCTTCCCACAGCGAACGCTCCTCTTCAGTCATGCCGGCAGCGGCCGCCTCGAATTCGGATACGGTGATCGCCTCAGGCACGATGTGCTCTACACCTCTGTTCTGTATGCCCGTATCGATGAGAGCCTGCGTGTACATCGGCAGATTCATCTCACAAAAAGCCTGTCCTGCCATGAGAAGCAGAACAAGCAATGCGGTCCATTTATAAGGCAACAGCGTTTTGAAGAGGTTTTTCATTTATCAGTCGTACTTTGTGGTTCTGGAATGATCTATCTCGCGCGCCTTTTGCAGCGCGCTCTCTATATCCTCTATGCAGGTGACTTCGATCACGTTATCGAGGTCGAGCTGCCTGCAGAAATCGTGTTCTCTCATATATCTGAGGAACTCAAAGAACTTATCGTAATACCCGTTGACGTTATATACCATAACAGGCTTATTGTATTCTCCAAGCAGGCCGAGGCGCTTGTACGTCATCACTTCGGTGATCTCATCCAACGTGCCCATACCGCCCGGAAGGGCTATGAAAGCGTCGCCGTGGTCTATCATCCAGTTTCTTCTGTCAGACATGTCATCGGCGATCACCACCTCGGACAGGTCATCACGGGTCTCCTCCGCCAGAACGAAAAACTGCGGAGTGACTCCTATAGCCTCTCCGCCGCCTTCTATCAGAGCATCCGAAACAGCGCCCATCATACCGGAATTGCCGGCTCCGTAGATGAGCCTGTGCCCGTTCTTTGCCATCCACGCGCCCAGTTCGCGGGCGCTCGTGATGAATTCGGGATCCCTACCTTCAGCTGCTCCGCAGTAAACAGTTATATTCATCTACATCACCGATTTTGCCTGCATCTCTTTGAGGACGGTGTCATCAGAATCCTCTTTGTTCCACTCAGGATCGTAGAAGAGGTTCAGCCTCAGCTCGTTGGAGATCTCTCTCAGGAGCTTGCAGCCCGCGATGCTGTTGCCCTGCGCGTCTAGAGCAGGCCCGAACACTCCGATGCCGGCTCTCTTGTCGGATACGGACAGCAGTCCTCCGCCGACTCCGGACTTTGTAGGTATGCCCACCTTGATGGCGAAAGTGCCCGACCCGTCGTACATGCCGCATGTCAGCATCAGAGTCTTTGCGATACGCGCCGTGCGGGACGACATGAATCTCTTTCCGTCGATATTGCACACGCCGTCGTTCGCGAGCTTCTTGCCGAGATTAGCGAGCGATTCTGCGGTCACGTTCATGGAGCACATCTTTGTGTAGAACCTGAGTGTGTCCTCAACGTCCGTCGTGATGATGCCCTTGCTCTGCAGCAGATACGCTATGGAGCGGTTACGCGAGCAGGTCTTCATCTCGGAATCGAAAACGTCCTCATTGAGTTCGATCCCCGGATCGGAGCAGATGTTTCTTGTATATCTGAGCATATCCTGGAACGATACTTCAGGCAGAAGCAGTCCGCAGACAGCCAGGGCGCCCGAGTTGATCAGCGGGTTATAAGGCTTGGAATCACTGACGTCAAGTTCTACCAGCGAGTCAAAAGCTTCGCCCGAAGGTTCCATGCCGACCTTTCTGAACACCGGCTTGAGCCCGCATACTTCAAGCGCTACGATCAGCATCACTACCTTCGATACCGACTGCATAGTGAATCTGGTGTTGTAGTCGCCGAGGCAGATCTTCTCGCCCTTGAGCGGGTACAGGCATATTCCCAGCTGATGAGGATCCATCTTGCTGAGTTCAGGAATGTAAGTCGCGACAGCGCCTTTTGGGATCTCTTCTCTGGCGAGGTTCATCGCCCTGTCGATTATTTCCTTGGCCTTGCTTGTTTCTATCAGCTCATAATGCTTGTCTATGACCGGCATCGTGATAGTAGCTCTTTCTTTTAGTTTTTCGTGCATTGAGTCAGCCATACTTTTCCTCCCTGCTCCTTTGTACGCACCCTCACGGATACGGCGCGGAGTGATTGCGTATATTCAGTTTATTTTACATCATCAGCGCTTTTTTTGAAAGATGCGCTTAACTGATATCCTCCCCCAGGGGTTAACATCTCACGGCGCTTTTGCTAAAATTCATTTTATAATAAAGCAGGAAGATCGGAGGCGGATATGTCAGATAATCACGAACACGGCCACTCGCATACACACGAGCATTTCCATGAGCATACGCACGTGGATGAAAACGGCCACGAATATACGCATACACACGTGCACGCGGATGGCGCGCATCACCATGGCCACGGCCACGTCCACTCCCCTGAGCACACTAAGGCGGTCCTCAACAGGATGAGCCGCATCATCGGCCACATGGAGTCCACAAGGCGCATGGTCGAGGATGGACGCGACTGCTCCGAAGTGCTGATCCAGCTATCCGCCATCGAGTCAGCGGTCAAATCGGTCAGCCGCGTGATACTCAAAGAGCACATGTCCACCTGCATCATCGACGCGGTAAAGAAAGACGACTTCGATACCATCGAGGAACTCAACAAGGCTATCGATAAGTTCTTGAAATAAACCGCAGTATGTCTGCGCGGCATGGGACCGGGACATCAATAATATGAACGGAAAAAGGGGCTGTCACACCGATCCAGTGTGACAGCCCCTTGCATTTTTCCTTATCTGTTCCTCCGCGCCTTATGATCTATTTTACGGACGCGGATGTCTTTATCTTACTGTACTTGCTGCTGGTGCCGCCGGCTTTGACAGCCTTCACCCTTACCTGGTATTTCTTGCCTTTCTTCAGCTTGCTGAGGGTGACCGTATTTCCTTTTTTGGCCTTCACAGTCTTGGAACTCCAGGCCTTAGTACCCTTGAGACGATACTGGACGGTATACTTCCTGACACCTGACGGCTTACTGCCCTTCAGCGCGATCGTCAGCTTGCCCTCACCCGGAGTCATCTTGCTTATAACGGGTATTGCCGGAGCCTTTCCTATCTTGCCGCTGGTTTTTACAGTACTGTAAGCGCCGATATTGTCGTAATCAAGGTCTTTGTAATACTTCTCCCTCGCACGCACTTTCACCTGATACCTTTTGCCGTTTTTAAGGTCTTTAAGTACCAGCTTATTGGAGGAAGCGCTGAACGTCTTGGTCTTCCATGTCTTGGTCCCCTTGACACGATAACTGACCACATACTTCTGAACGCCCGATGATTTCTGATTTCTGACCTCTATGGTCAGGCTTCTGTCACCCTCTGCCAGGTCGTCGATCACTGCCTTTGCCGGTATAACAAAGAACTCTATTTCCTGCGAGCCCTTGTAATATTCATCGTCAGGATTTGCCGTGACTTCGATCTTCGCCAGCCCGCACTTAACATTGTTGGTATACTTCGCGGTGTAGTGCTCCTTGTCTATGCTCTCATCGGCCGCATCTGTGACATCAAACTTCGGTTTCAGAGCCTTGCCGTTATAGACCATCTCATCATCGTTGTACACCACATATCCGAACAATTCATTTTTATCCACTGTCAGAGGCACAACAGTTGTTCCTGCGCCATCGACGGTCACATATAAATTAGCCTTGCCCGGCCTCAGAGCGCTTATACTTGCTCTTGTCGGATCATCCGGATCAGTTGTCAGACTGAAGATATCCGAACCACCATCAGATAACACCCAGCTCGTACTGTCAGGATCGACTCTGTCGCCGTCAGATCCTTTAAAGGTTACTCTTAATGCGGACTGAGTATTTCCAAACATATCGAGCTTAGTATTGCCGTTCACCCTTATATTGATATCCGACAGTGTGCGCCAGTAGCCTTTGATCGGGAAATTGTCAAATGACATCACCGTAGCCATTTGGCCGAACAGGTTGTTTTTGAATTCTTCGTCCGAATAATCATGCCACTTCCCGTCGCTGTACAGGTAGCTTTCTTTTTCGTTGACGACGCCTTGCATCCATGTATCATTTCCTGTTGCCCTGGCGAAGGATTCATTCATGGCGATAGGTAAATTTACAGAATACTTGTTTCCGACCCTCTGCGTCTGGACGATCGCGTAATGCTGATTCCTCTGTATAAGCACCGGAGAATCAAGCTGCATCTTATGGAATCCGCCATACTCATATTCTCCTGTTACTGTTCCGGCAAGAACTCCGTCTGTCGGATCCGTAAAATTATCAGGCAGAATGTAGATATCGCTCTGAACCACAGTTCCAGGGTAAGACGTCTGGCACGATACTGCTTCGAGCGTCCGGCATCCATCCGCCTTGAATACGTTACTCATTCTGATTTCATCATCAACGACAGCGCCTTCTACATCATTCGGAGGCATAAAATCGTGCGCGTCAACGAAATACCCCTCGTTTTCCGTTTGATGATTCAGGTCAAATGAAAGAGCTTCAGGCGCCTCAAGGCTCATGTCATAGTATGACAGCCAGAAGTATCCTGTATGCTCTCCTTTTTCATTTTCGATTCCCCAGCCCGGTCCTTTGTTAGGAAATTCCTCTTCTTCAGAACCCCAGCTGTTTTTAACGAGCCACGCACCGTTCTGATCCGGCTGATGTCCGGGAATGAAGTTTTCTTTAGAATAATTGTCATCCCATCCCACGATCGTTACAGCATGGTTCGCAGGTTCCTCTGTGTCATAAGTATAATGAGCCCAGTTCGTGCTTATATACTTTCCATCACCTGCTTCCTGGCTTGGCAATGATGTGTCTGCGCAGAAATTGATCTGAACAGCGCGATTATTCCTGAGCATATCCTTGATCGCTATTGTTCCGTCAGGATTGTATTCATATTCTCCTGTATCCCGATCGATATGTGCAGGTGACGGAAGAAGGTATGATTCCTTCAGCCGGAAGGTCTGAAGGTTTCTGTATTCTTCAGGCAGGGACCAGTCGTCCTCATCGTCATAGCAATATGGTATGAGTTTTCCGTCAACGGATACGAACTCTATTGTCCCGTCAGCTCCCCTGTATTGGAAACCCGGATCATCTTCTGTCTCAACGACCGGTCCGATCCCCGAAGCGAACAGGTTGGTCGCAAGAAAAGAAACGCCGCCCCGGTTGAATCTATCGGCTACCGTGATGCCCTCTGCATTGTGAGCGCCCTCACCGTACTGGGGATCATCAGTGTCCTGGATGCTCTGGGAAACAAAATACACCAGATGCTTCTCAGAAAGATCCAGCGTGTCCGCAGTATAATCGCCTCTTACTGAAGGATCGCCAAGAATACTGGTCTCAGCCGCGGCGATCGCGGCAAATCCCCAGCAAGTACCGAACGGATTCTGAAATTTGACCGGCGTCACCAGACCCGCGTCACGCAGATCCAGGCTGTCACCGTTTTTATCCTGAGGACCTCTCTTCGCTGACGCATCCTTTGAGACATAGTCAAAAGGATCATCGTACGGATCCTGTATCTGAGCTGCTATCTCATTGAGCGTGTCCTGCGACTCTGATCCATCGTCTGCGAATACTGCTCCGGGTACTATGCCGAATGTCAAAACTCCTGACAGAAGAATTGCAAGGATCCTGTTTCTCATAATGCCCCCCTTGAATGCTGTGATGCTTAACTCCTCTAAATATAAACTAATAACAGCAGAAAAAGCAATTTAGAAACAAAGATAGACTGTCACACAGGTCAGTATGACAGTCTATCTTTTCATTTTTTAGTACTGACAGTCCCTTAATTTTTTATCTTACAGTGTATTTACTGTTTTGACCTTTGACCATCCGGAGTAGTATTTAGTTCCGCTGACGGTCTTATAGGTGCGGATCTTTATGTAGTACTTCTTTTTGCCTTTCAGCTTCGTGACCTTCTTGGATACTGTCTTGTATCCCTTAACGTTTACTGTCCTTTTGTTCTTGGTGAACTTGCTGTCTGTCGCAAGCAGGATCTGGTATCCGGTGATGCGGGATTTCGACATCTTTGCGGTCTGAGCTTTCCACTTGACCGTTACGGCCTGTTTTCCCTTCACAGGCGTTTTGATGCTCGCGCCCTTAGGATTGATTTTGAATGAGAGCGTTGTAGAGCCACTGTATTCTTCGCCCTTCATCTTGACCGTGACCGTGTAAGTCCCGACATTCTTCCTTCCTGACGCATACGTTGGAGTATAATCAGCGTTCTTCTTAAGCGTCTTTGTTCCACTCTTTACCGTTACGACAGGAGCTTTGACATTTCCGTCATGTGTATATTCTGTTGCAGAAAGCTTAGCTGTCAGCTTAGGAATGGCAACAGTAGAATCAGTATTTACTGCGTTACACACTGAACAATGATACGACTTAGTACCTGCAGCAGAGAAAGTTGCTTTCTTATCTACAGTATATACCGAATCCCATACATGGTCTGTCGCAGGGATCTCAACATGTGTTCTGCTCAATTCCTTGCCGCAAATGGTGCAGTACTCTACCTCATCATAACCACCGGGCTGTGTACATGTAGGCTCTATTTCGTTGTCTTTTTTCGTGGTTGTAGATGTAGTAGGTTCAAAAGCTGCTGTCACTTTAACGATATCGCCTCCGGCATTAGTTGTGAATTCCGGATTCGTTGTCAAAGGTGTATCGGATATCGTGTTGTAGCCTTCATACCATCCAACGAAATGGTATCCCTCCTTCGGTTTAGCTGTAAATGTTACCGGTCCCTCTGGCAAAAATACTTCAATATAATTCTTGTCTTCCTTATCATATGCAGATACAGACGTATTTACATCGAACGTTCCGCAATCATACGACAACGGATCCTGTCCCGGATTTGATCGATCAAGTACAGAGGCCAGCATTTTAGTATGCCATAATGCAGTCAACTGTATGTTGCTTGTTACCGCGTCATTGAATTTATAAGCTGTATTGATTTCACTGCCGGCATACCAATATGCAAATTCCCATCCCTCTCTTACCGGCTTTTCGGGTTCAATGGCTTTACCGCCTCGCATAACAGTTTGCGTAGGGATATCACTATCACATTTAGAATTGAAGCTTACTTCATGAGACCATATAGCGGTCAATGTAAACTCTTTCCCATTTTTACCAGAAAGAACCCCTCTTTCTCCGAATGCAGGAACCGAAGAGTTTCCTTCGGCCCATCCTAAAAATGACGCTCCTGATGGCCCGGTAAAAGAATCCGGTTTGCCTGTACATTGGTAATTTACTGTTGTCGGATCAAAATAATCAATCCAAAACAGGCCTGTTTTGTTCTGTGCATCATCTGTAGTTAAGTAGTCCTTATCACGGCTCGTTACGGTGATTGGGTCTCCTGTTCCGTCTCCCGGGACCATCACTATGGTCAGTAAAGGAACATCCTCATTATCTGCAAATACCGCTTCCGTTGTTACCGGTATCATTGCAAAAACCATAAGGATGGCCAGCAAGCCTGTCAGTATTTTTGATGTCACAGTCCTTTTCATGGTTTTACCCTCCAATCGAGCCTGCTACTATTTTATCATACTTGCGGCAAAGAAAAAGGACTGTTCTTCCGAACAGTCCTTTTTGAGTTATTGTGTCAGAACTACTTGAGCTGTGCAGCTACTTCCTCAGCAAAGTTCTCTTCTTTCTTCTCGATACCTTCGCCGACTTCGAATCTGATGACCTTTGCAATTGACAGTGCAGGGTCAACGCTCTTCAGATACTGTGCGACAGTCTGCTTTCCGTCTTCTGCTCTTACATAGACCTGATCAAGCAGGCACATTTCCTTGAGCTGCTTGTTGATACGTCCGTCAACAAGGCTCTTGAACATCTTGCTTTCAACGATCTCCATCTTGGCAGCGATCGCGAGACCGGCCAGTCTTGTCTTGGCTTCCTCTGAAAGGAAGTTAGGCAGATAGTTGAAGTTGAAGCCCTTGTCTGCTCTCTTCTCTGCGAGCGTGTCTACGTCAGCCTTGTCCCAGACGCCTTCGACCTTGTCGAGCAGTCCGTTGAGGATCGGCTTAGGAAGTGTGAACGGATCGTTCAGAGCGCTTTCCAGAGTGATCTTTCCGAGGTTTGTAAGCTCGTCTTCAGAGATGTCGTCTCTGCTTACATACTGCGGGTTCATTGCAGCGACCTGCATTGCTACGTTCTTGAGCGCAGCTCTGTTGGCCTCGTTATCCGCACCGTTGGCAGCAACGATAACACCGATGTTTCCGCCGCCGTGGATGTATGTAGCAAGAACTTCTCCGGAAGCCTTATCGATCCTTCTGATCGACATGTTCTCACCGATCTTGGCGATCTTGGCTGTCAGCACTTCTGCTGCTGTTGCGTCTTCGAAAGGCATAGCCTTGAATGCTTCGATATCGTTGCTCTTTGCTTCCAGAGCCAGCTTGGCCAGACCTTCTACAAAGCCGATGAACTCATCGTTCTTTGCAACGAAGTCTGTTTCCGAGTTGACCTCTACGATCGCAGCTGTCTTTGCGTCGTCAGAGCATGCGATCCTGACAAGGCCCATAGCCGCGATTCTTCCGGCTTTCTTGGCTGCCTTCGACAGTCCCTTTTCTCTCAGTACTTCTACAGCCTGATCGAGATCGCCGTCAGCCTCTACGAGAGCCTTCTTGCAGTCCATCATGCCTGCGCCTGTCATTTCACGCAGTTCTTTTACCAGTTTAGCTGTTACTTCTGCCATTTGATTTCTCCTCTCTCGAACCTACTACTCTTCGTCTGCAGCTTCCTCTTCAGCCTCGTCAGCCTCTTCGACTTCCTCAGCCTCAGCAGCTTCTTCAGGAGCAGCCTGGAAGCTCTCGCCCTGCTTAGCCTCGATGATGGCGTCAGCCATGCAGCTTGTGATCAGCTTGACGGCTCTGATAGCGTCGTCGTTTGCAGGGATCACGTAGTCAACGTCGTCAGGGTCGCAGTTTGTGTCGACCATTCCCACTACAGGGATTCCGAGGATGGCAGCTTCCTTAACGGCGATCCTTTCCTTCTTAGGGTCTACCACGAAGAGTGCTCCAGGCATTCCCTTCATGTCCTTGATGCCGCCCAGGTACTTTTCGAGCTTATCTGCCTCAGCGATCAGCTTCAGAGCTTCTTTCTTGGCATACTTGTTGATAGTGCCATCTTCCTGCATCTTTCTGATCTCTTCGAGTCTCTCGATCCTCTTGCTGATGGTCTTGTGGTTCGTGAGCATGCCGCCCAGCCATCTCTCGTTCACGTAGAACATTCCGCATCTCTCGGCCTCATCCTTGATGGCAGCCTGAGCCTGCTTCTTTGTGCCTACGAAGAGAACCGGCTTGCCGCTCTCACCGACTTTTCTCATGAAATCATACGCTTCATCGACGAGTCCCAGCGTCTGCTGAAGGTCGATGATGTAGATTCCGTTTCTCTCAGTGAAGATATAAGGAGCCATCTTAGGGTTCCATCTTCTGGTCTGATGTCCAAAGTGGACGCCTGCTTCAAGCAGTTGTTTCATTGATACTACTGACATTTTATAACCTCCGGTTAATTAACTTCCACTGCGTCCGTATCAGCCTTAGACCCGTCGTTTCAGGGCACCGCGGCGGACTGCAGTGTGACAAATAAATACGAGCGCGCATAAGCGCGCTCGTATATTATACGGATTTGATTTGTTTGTTGCAAGGCTTAAATGCACTTTTTCTTATGCAATTTCAACGTTTTATGAGGTTTTTATGAGTTCAGCATCGCAAAGTTTTTCGCATTGGATCTGTGCAGCCTCTTGAAGACCTCATAGTTCTTGTCGTAGACCTTTTTGAACTCCTCGTGAGGCCTGTAAACAGCTGTCGGCTGTATGAGTTTTGCCGCCTCATCCATGCTTCTGACAGCCTTCATTCCGACTGCCGCGGTAAGCGCCGCTCCGGCTGATCCGACATTCTGCGGTCTGTCAACAGTCTCTATGGTCCTGCCGGTTATGTCCGCGAGGATCTGGCAGGTCACCTTCGAAAGCGCCCCGCCTCCGACGAATCTTATCGTCTGCGAAGTCTTCACCTTCTTATCCTCGCACTCAAGCATCCACCTTAAGTGATAGCACACGCCCTCTGTCACGGCTCGCAGCAGCTCCGTCTTTCCCGTGTCGAGAGAGATGTTGAAGAACATGCCCCTCGAATTGTGGTCTTCGAACGGGCAGCGGTTTCCGTGGAGCCACGGAGTGAAGATGACTCCTCCCGCGCCTGCAGGACAGCTGTCTATTACCTCTGACAAATAGTCGTACAGGCTCGTGTAGACCGTCTCCTTGCTTCCGGAGATATCCTCCTTGTCGAGATAAACTCCTATCTCGTCCTTAGCCAGATGATCCTTGACCCACTCAAGGCTCTTGCCCGCGGTCTCCATTTCTGCAAAGTAGTTGTACAGGCCGTCCAGAGCGCCTACTGTTGCGGCTATCATGTTGTCCGTGTCTACCTTCTGCCTCTTCACGAGGGTCGAGACCCAGCCTGAAGTCCCGCAGTAGATGTGAGTATCGCCTGCCTTGACGCAGCCTGCTCCCACGCCGATCAGTGAAGCGTCGCCTCCTCCGCCGTAGACCGGTATGCCTGCCCTGAGGCCAAGCTCCGCAGCCTGCTCTTCTCTGAGCTGACCCGCTATCTCCGTAGTCTTTATGACCATAGGCAGATGGATCTCATCGATGCCGAAGAGCTCGCATATCTCGCTGCTCCAGCCGCGCGAGTTTCTCCGTGTGTCGTATAGCATGGTGCTCCACGCGGAGTCCTCTGTCATCACGAATTCTCCGGTCATGCGGCAGATGACGTATTCCTTGACATCGAGCCAGCAGTAGACTCTCTCAAAATTCTCAGGTTCGTGATTTTTTACCCAAAGATATCTCCAGATAGGGTCCTTTACACTGCCTGCCACCACGCCGGTTATGAGAAGCGACTTGACAAGCTTGCCGGCGTTCATGCCCGCGACTTTGAGGCCTTTTCCTATGCCCTCCTTCATCTCTTCTGAGGCGCGCTGGTCCATGTAGTTCATAGGGTGTCTTACAGGGACTCCCTCTTCATCGACCAGTACAAGACCCTGCATCTGCGAGCAGAAAGTTATGCCGTCTATCGCAGCCGGATCCTCCCCTGTCTCTGCCAGGAGCTGCTTAGTGCTCTTGCATATGGCCTCCCACCATTCGTCAGCATGCTGCTCTGCTCCGCCGTCCGGGAAAGTGTAAAGTTCGTATCCCTCTGATGCCGCGCCGATAAAATCAATCTTTTCGTCCACACTGTAGAGGCATGTCTTCACACCGGTGGTTCCGATGTCATACGAAAGTATCTTAGCCATTGAGAGCACCTCCTATGAATTTCATAAGCTGTTCCTTTATGAACGCGTCTTTGTCAGGCGCGTCATCTCCGCAGTATATCCTGAATCTGTCCTTATAATAATCGCAGGCGTAAGAGAAATGCAGCATCATCATGAGGTTGTCGAAGAAAAACGCGAACACCGAAGGATCGATGTCCTGTCTTATCGCGCCTTGCTCCGAAGCGCTCTTTATGAAGCCCTCGTAGAGCCTCGCGGTGCCGCTTTCTATCAATTCCGCGCTTTGTGTCTTGCCGGAAGGCGAACCCGTTGCCGTGATCTGATGATACAGCCTTATGTATTCCGGCTTCTCCTTGGCGAATCTCTGCGCTTCCGTTATCAGGACATCCGCCATCTCGAGCATGGATCCGCCGCTCATCTTGGCTGAATCCAGCACTTCCTCCATGGTATTAAGACTCTTGGCGACACAGGCGTTGAAGAGATCCTCCTTGCCGGCATAGTACTTATATATGACGCCGACACTGACTCCCGCCCTTTTGGCGATCGAGCTGATGGCCGTGCCCGCAAAGCCCTTTTCCGCGAACTCCTCGGCCGCGATCGAGAGGATGCTGTCCGTCTGCTCTTTTGTCAATGGTTTGAGCATGTCATCATCCTTCCCTTACCTGTCAAGATTGCCGCACTTTTCAAAGACTCTGTCGAATCTGGCGATGCAGTCATCTATCATCTCTTCGTTATAAGCCGCGCTTGTGTAAAGCCTGGAGCCCGCAAGGGTTATGATGCCCTCGGCCATGTAAGCAGCTCCCATGTGCTCCATTTCGATCTGCCTTCTTCCGGTCTCCTTGAGGACATTCGGCAGAGTCCACGGCTTGCTCCAGTCCACAGAGAAGTGCATGGTGCCGACCGTGTCAACGTGACAGATGGATCCCTGGTTGAATACCACGAACGGCAGTCCGTGTCTCTCGACTGATGCCTTTATGCCTTCAGTCAGCCTGTCTGCCAGACGTCCCGCTTTCTCGCAGGCGTTGGTCTTTTCTATCTCTTCGAGCGTAAAGTAGCCCGCGCAGCAGCTTATAGGCGTTGCCGCCATCGTGCCTCCGCAGAGAGCCTTCTTTACCTTCTTGCCTGAAGAATCAAGTCCCGCGCCGAGGTGCTGCATACAGTCTCTGTGACCGCCTATGCCGCCCGCTCCCGGGTATCCGCCGGCTATGACCTTACCGAATACCGTGAGATCAGGATCGATTCCGAAATAGCCCTGCGCTCCCGAAAGCCCTATGCGGAATCCGGTGACCACCTCATCAAAGATAACGAGCGCTCCGTATTTGTGAGCCAGCTCGACGGTTCCTTCTATGAACTCTTTTGTTACCGGCCATGTGCCGCTTTCAGGGCCCACAGGCTCAACGTATACGGCAGCCGTTCCGCCGCTGAGCTTGTTTCTTCTGAGCTTCTTCTCCAGATCATCAAGATCGCCCGGGAAGAATTCGTCTGTATGTTTGAAAGCATAGGAAGGCACGCCTCTGGACTGCATCCCCTTTGTGCCCGGGATCCTGATGCCGTAGCAGAGCATGTCGGACCATCCGTGATAGGCGCCGCCCATCTTGAGGATGTTTTTGTGTCCCGTCTTGAGCCTCGCGACTCTTGCGGCGACCATGTCTGCCTCGGTGCCGGATCCCAGCATGCGGAACATCTCGACTGACGGTACCAGATCGGAGATCTTCTTCGCCAGCTTATATTCGTACTCGTGGAAAAGGCCTGTCGATGGCCCGCAGGTGTTAAGCAGGTCAATGACCTTCTCCCTGACGCATTCAGGGTTGCTCCCCAGCACGGTCGGACCGCCTGCCTGCAGCAGGTCATAGTACTCGTTACCGTCTATATCATAGAGCTTCGCTCCCTCAGCCTTGGTGATGACTATCGGGAACGGGTAGTTGAACGCCAAATTGTGCTGCACCCCGCCCGGGATGATGTTCTTTGCCTCGCCGATCTCTGCCTTGGAGCGTGAGCATTTCTTTTCGAAATACTCCCTCTCGTACTCAGCCAGAGCGTCAGGCAGAACGCCGTAGACAGGGCTTTTTATCAGTTTGTCGAGCTGCGCGTTCACCACGTCAGCGTCGAGGTATTTGTCGATCGCGAATCCGTTGTATGCCATGCTTGTTTCCTCCTGTTTTCCTCTCGTGAATAATCGTTCACAAGCTCAGTTCCATATTAATTGACGGGCCTTTTGCTGTCAAGTGAATTTCCGTTCACAAGGCAACAAAAATGGGCTCCCGGCTGTGAGGTGACCCCCAAAAGTTAGACTTTTACTCCAGCGATAAATCGCTGGAGTTTTTCTATGCAGCTAACATCTCTTCTCGGTATTCAATGGGACTTCGGTAACCGAGGGATGCCTTGCCGCGCTTCTGGTTGTAATAACGTATGTATTTATCTATTGCATCTTTGAGTTCATCGAAGCTGCTGTATACCTGACCGTAATACATCTCCTGCTTCATGATCCCAAAGAAGTTCTCCATAGGTGAGTTGTCGTAGCAATTGCCCTTGCGGGACATGCTTTGAAAGATTCGGTGCTTGCTCAACGTATTACGGTAAACACCCATCTGGTATGCCCAACCACGGTCAGAGTGGAATGTGCGTCTGAACTTGCAGTCGCTTGTCGCATCAATCGCTTCGTTAAGAGCTGTCAGTATGCTTTGAGCAGATGGACGGTCTGAAATGCCATAACTCAGAATCTCAAGATTCCACATATCCATGAACGGATCAAGATAAAGCTTCTTGATGGACACTCTGCCTTTGTCATCCGGCTCATAATACTTGAACTCAGTAGTATCTGTTGTGATCTTCTGATGAGGCACGCTTGTGTTGAACCGTCTGTTCACTCTGTTAGGAGCGATCCTCCCTACGACACCCTTGTATGTACTGAATCTGCGGCTCTTCCTGGTGAAGGATGTGACCTGCATGCCGTACTTCTGGACTATGCGATGGACACGCTTCTTGTTGACCTTGATGCCTTGCTTACGAAGTTCTCCGTGTATCCGGCGATAGCCATAATCTTTATGTTCCTCTCGGATATCCTGGATCTTCCGTAACAGATCGGCATCCGGATCTTCACGATCAAAGCGCTTCTGCCAGTACATATATGTGGCTTTTGGAAAACCTACTACCGCGAGAATGTCCTTTAATTTGAATTCTCCTCGGAGGCTGTGGACGATTCTCGCTGTTTTCTCTGAAGAGCTTCCTCCTCTAAACGCAGCCTCCTCGCTTCTTTTAAAAACGCATTTTCGATCCGCAATCTAAGGTTCTCCTCCTGCAATTGCTTAAGGAGTTCCTTCTGATTTTCCGAGTCACCATTTTCGATCTCGCGGATGATCTTCTCTTTATCCATCGTTCGTTTTCGGCCTTTCTTTTTGGGCTTCAATGCTTCAGGACCTGCAGCTCTGTAATCCTGCACCCATCTGTTGATAGTAGCAGGCTCAGTCATTCCTACCTGAAGAGCAAGTTCCTGGTATGATAGTTCACTTGATAGATACAACTCTACAACATTAAGTTTGAATTCGAAAGTGTAGTCTTGCTTCTGCCTGCTTCTTCTAAGACCTTCTTCACCAAAACGACGATAGTTTGAAACCCATCTTTGAATATGTGATCGGGTGAGATTGTACTTTTGGCTAAGATAATTCCATCCTCCTTGTCCGCTTAGGTATTCATTCACAACCATGCGTTTAAACTCAAAACTATACTTTGCCATAATAAAACTGACCTCCTCCAGTTAGATTCTTGGTCTAACTTTTGGGGGTCAGTTCACTGCCCGGGAGCCCATTTTTTACGTTAAATTATAGCCTTGTTTTTCCAGCGTCCTGTCCTGTATACCCCATATGTCATTGCCGCGCCGATGAGCCACGTCACCAGGAGCGAGACGAACATCATATAGAAGTGTCCGTGCGGTTCCGCGGGCGACCTGGTCATCCATGTCATAAGGTACGCCAGCGGTACGCGGATCACGACCGTGGATATCATGGACAGCCACATAGGCGCCATCGTATCGCCGGCTCCCCGCATGATGCCTTGCAGGCACTGCGTCACTTCCATCGCTATGTATCCGAAGCCGAGTATCATCATCATGTGATAGCTCTGCTCTATAAGCTCATCAGTATTGGTAAAGAGCGCCATCAGATACTTGCCGAATATCAGTATCAGCACGGTTATGACGGCCGACGTTGCCATGGCTACGAGCGTTCCCCTCTTTGAGCCGTCCTCAACACGCTTCATCTGCCCTGCTCCGATGTTCTGTCCGGCAAAAGTTGTCATGGCAGCGCCGAATGAGAACGCCGGCATCATCACAAATCCGTCTATCCTCATGACTATGACGTTGGTGGCGATGCACATCGGTCCGAAGCTATTGGTTAGCGACTGTACCACTACCATGGAGAGCGAGAATATTGCCTGAGTGATCCCTGACGGAAGACCCAGCCTCAGCAGTTCCATGAGATACTTGCGTCCCGGAATCAGGTATTCTGCCTTCATGTCGAAACAATCAGTCCTTGAGCGAAGCTTGAAGAACGACAGGACTGCTGAGATCGTCTGCGCTATGACCGTAGCCAGCGCCACACCCGGTACGCCCAGTCCCAGATTCGCTACAAAGAATATGTCAAGGAAGATGTTCAGTATCGTTGCTATGATGAGGTAGACCAGCGCGGATGCGGAATCGCCCAGTCCCCTGAGCATGCCGCCCAGAATATTGTAAAAGGCGCACCCGGCGACACCGATAAAGATGGTCTTCAGGTAAGCGTCGCACCAGTTTATGATTTCCGCAGGAGTGTTGAGTATCTTAAGAAGCGGCATGGTGACAAGCGGTCCTATGACCATCACGATCAGCGAGGCCACGAACATCATCGTCAGGCATGTTCCTATCGATCGTGAAAGAGAATCGCGCTGGCGGGCGCCGAAGTACTGGGATACCATGATTCCCGTACCGACGGAGATGCCCATGAACAGCACCAGCAGAAGATTAAGCACCGGGCTGGCGCTTCCTACGGCGGCAAGCGCGTTGTCTCCTATGTATTTGCCCACGACAATGCTGTCAACAGTGTTGTACAGCTGCTGAAAGACATTGCCTATGAGCATCGGTATCATGAATTTGACTATCTGGCGGACCGGGTCCCCCTTAGTCATATCCACGGGTTCAAATAACTTCTTCCACATATCAATACAAGCATACCACAAGCGCCGGTCATTTCAAGAAGATCGGCAAAGCAAAAGCCTCCGGTTTTGCCGGAGGCCCTTGTCTGGATAAAACGATGCGGGATCGCGGTAAATTCTTTTATACCGGGAACTCGATGGAGATGTCCTTGCCCTCTGCGATGTAGAGCTTGACCACTCCGCCGCCGAATGTCATCTGTGTGCCGGCAGGAACTGTCATTGCAGGAACGGCCGCCACTTCTTCAGCTGCTTCCTCAGCCGGAGCGTCTCCGCCCGCCGCTTCAGGATCCTGGATGTTGTCAACGATAGCAGGTGTAAGCGGTGTCAGGGAGTCCGAGACTTCCTTGAGTGTAGCTCCGAGGCACTGTCCGATCGTCAGGCATCCGTCCAGGCTAAGAAGTCCGGTGTCTACCAGATCAGGAAAGATTGCAGGGTCCTCGAGGTTGTGGTGCGAGATCTCACCCGGCTCCATTCTGCAGCAAAGAACCGCAGGATCATTCTTATGCTCTAATGCATATTCCAGTTCGATTGACATGTTTTTTCCTCCGTTTTCTTTCAGTTGAGCACGGGACAACATAATGCCCCGTTTACATTATCATTGTAATTTCAAGGCTTTGAGATAACAAATAGACGCTGTCTATACAAACAGCGTCTTTGATAGCCTTCTTTTATAACACCCTGACCGCGGCCGTTTTATTCCCTCTCCGCGATCTTTTTTGCGTCCTTCACGAGCGACGTAATGTTCTCGCGTTTCACAAGGTCACAGCCGTTGTCGATACGTTCCTTCATCATGTTTGCCTGTGACTTTGCGTCAGGCGTGCTTCCCGAAAGCAGGACCGCCCTCATCGTCTTCATGAAGAACTTATCAAGCCCCTTTATCGCGGACGGATCGTATCTGCCGCCCAGGATGTACATCAGGACTCTGTGCTCATTCTTCGGATCTATCTTGCCCAGACTGTAGCCCCATACCTGCGCGTAATTGTCAGCGGTCTCATCCGCGAAGCCGACTCCGAACACCAGCAGATGCTTCATTATCTCCTCATCAAGCATTTTGGCGAACTTATCGAAGTCCACTATGCCCGAGCCTCTGATCCATCCGCCGTAGATGACGCAGTCACAGTCGTGCAGGTCAAGCCCTGACGCATCAGAAAGAGGAAGGGCCTCGCAGCCGAGATCCTCCGCTATCCACTCCGCGTACTGCTTAGTGGATCCCCTTTTTGATGTGTAGATGACGATGTATTTCTTCATTGATCGCTTTGATTTTACGGCTCTTTCTATCTGATATGTCCGGGATATGGCCGGCGCTAGCCCTTTACGTTCTCCTCGCCGAGCATCTTGACCAGTTTGTTCCTCAGGACATCAGTGAATCTGACCCGCTTGTCTGCGCTGCATCTCACCGGTTTTTGTCCCGGCAGGTAGACCAGAACGTCTCTGTCGCCCGGGAAGAGCCCTATCATGTCCGTTATGTGCATCAGAAGCTTGCGGCTTCCTCCATGAGCATCCAGGACTTCCTGAGGGATGCGAAGCTTGACCGGATCGTTTATAGGCGCTGCCGCCTTCCGAGGGGCTTCATCCATAGCCGCAAGTTCTTCGCGGCTTGGTTCCCTGCTGTATGACGGACCGTTGTAATAGTCGGGTTCCTGATTGCCTCTGTCATAGCTTCTCTCATTGCCCCGGCGCCTCGCGAGTGAAGCTATATTCTCGATAGGCACGATGTCCTCTACGAGTATCTCGGCCTCGCTTTCATCCTTGAAGCTGACTCTGCCTGAGACGCCGACGATATTGTCATTCTTTACGAAATTTCTTCTTTTTTCATAGACCTTAGGGAAGACTATCGCGTCGATCACGCCGTCAAAGTCCTCAAGAGTGAGGCGCGCCATCTCCTGAGATTTGCGCGTATAAATGACGCGAACGCCGCTTATCATGCCGGCCAGAATGACCATGTCGCCGTCCTTGAACTTTGAGGTGTTGATCACCATGCTGTCGGCGTCCTCACCGCCCGTAGTGAATTCCTCTCCGCCGCCCGTGAGTTCCGCCGTCCCCGCCGTGGTGTTGTCGCGGATCAGAGCCGCGTATTCATCGAGCGGATGGCCGGACAGGTACACGCCCAGCATCTCCTTTTCCATCGCGAGCTTGGTGTCCTTGTTGAAGTCGGCCACTTTAGGGAGATCAGGCGTCATTATAGCCTCATCGGCAAAGTCCTCAAGCTGGAAGAGGCTTATCTGAGCCTTTCCGCCCTGCTTTGCCCTCTTCTGCGCGCGCTGCACCGCGTCGTCGCAGGCCGCCATCAGCTGCGCCCGGTTCGGATTGATGTCATCAAAGGCGCCGGCCCTTATCAGGGACTCTATCGCCTTGCGGTTGAGCTCTCCGGCGTCTATGGCGTCTATGAATTCATATATGTCGTGAGTGCCCTCAACAGTTTTGCGGCCCTCTATTATCGCCTCGATTATGCCTTCGCCCACGTTTTTGACAGAGAGCATGCCGAAACGGATGGCCCCATCCTTTGCCGAGAAGTTCTTCTCGCTGGTCACCACTGAAGGCGGCGCGAGTTTTATCCCCATCTCGCGGCAGTTCCTGACATAGTCGGCCGTGTGTTTAGCGTCTCCGGCCATGCTGGTCATGAGCGCCGCCATGAATTCCACCGGATAATGGCACTTCAGGTAGGCCGTCTGGTAGGAGATGACAGCGTAGGCCGCCGCGTGCGACTTGTTAAAGGCGTAGGAAGCGAAGCTGACCATGTCATCGAAGATGACTTTCGCGGCGGCCGCCGGCACGCCGTTCCTTACGCAACCCGCGATCTCCACATTGCCCTTCTCATCCTTCTTGCCGTTGATGAAGTACTCCTTCTCCTCCAGCATGACGCTCATCTTCTTCTTGCTCATGGCCCTGCGCACCAGGTCTGAACGGCCAAACGAATAGCCGCCCAGGTCGCGCACTATCTGCATTACCTGCTCCTGATAGATCAGGCAGCCGTATGTTACGCCCAGAATATGCTCAAGATGCGGATCCACATATTTCACGTGGTCCGGATTCTTCTTGTTATCGATGTATTTAGGGATCGAGTCCATCGGGCCCGGTCTGTAAAGAGCGATGCCCGCGACTATATCCTCAAAGCAGGTCGGCCTGAGGTTCTTCATGAAGTCGGTCATGCCGCCGCTTTCAAGCTGGAATATGCCCTTCGTGTTGCCGTCGGCGATCAGCTTGTAGACCTCCGGGTCATCAAAGTCCATTGACGAGAAGTCTATGTCGACCCCATGGTTCTCTTTGATCATCCGCAGCGCGTCGCGTATCACCGTGAGGTTTCTGAGCCCCAGAAAGTCCATCTTCAGCAGGCCCAGTTCCTCTATAGTCGTCATGTTGAACTGCGTCGCGACGCCCTTGTCCGAAGAATAGAGCGGCACGTACTCGTCCAGCGGCATTTTGGAGATAACTATGCCTGCCGCGTGTGTAGAAGCGTGGCGCGGCAGTCCTTCCAGCGCCATAGAAAGATCCAGCACCTGCTTCACCAGCGGCTCGGTCTCATAGCGCTGCCTCAGATCCGGATTCATCTCCAGAGCCTTGGCGATCGTGATGCCAAGCTCGTTCGGTATGGCCTTGGCGATAGCGTCGCCCTCGGCGTAGGTCGCATCAAGCGCCCTTGCGATGTCGCGCACGGCCGCCTTTGCCTTCAGCGTTCCGAAAGTGATGATCTGCGACACCTTGTCCTTGCCGTACTTACGGATAACGTAGTCGATGACCTCCTGGCGTCTCTCGATGCAGAAATCTATGTCTATATCCGGCATACTCACGCGTTCCGGATTCAGGAATCTCTCAAAGATGAGGCTGTACTTGATCGGGTCGATCTCGGTTATGTCCAGGCTGTACGATACGATGCTGCCTGCCGCCGAGCCTCTGCCCGGTCCGACCGCGATGCCGTGCGACTTCGCGTAGTGTATGAAGTCCCAGACTATGAGGAAGTACTCCACATAGCCCATGCCCTCTATCACCTTCAGCTCTGTCTCGAGCCTCTGCCTGTATGGGCTCTCAGGGTCCATCGCTTCCTTTCCGTAGCGCTTCACCAGACCCTTGTAGCACAGCTCTCTCAGGTATTCATCCGTGGTCTTGCCGTCCGGCGGGATGTATTCAGGCAGGTGATAGTTGCCGAACTCGAATTCGACGTTGCACCTGTCCGCGATCTCCTGCGTCCTGTCGATGACCTCCGGCATATCCGGGAAGAGCTCCCTCATTTCGGCCTCCGACTTGACGTAAAACTCGTCGTTCTCAAACCTCATGCGGTTCTCGTCGGTCACCTTGGCCTGAGTCTGTATGCACATCAGAACGTCCTGCGCGGTAGCGTCGCTGCGCCTCATGTAGTGCGCGTCATTGGTCGCCACCAGCGGGATGCCGGTCTCTTCGCTCAGCATTTTGAGCCCCTCGATGACCCTCTCGTCTTCTTCGAGGAAGTGGTTCTGCAGCTCCAGATAGAAATCATCCGCGCCAAAAGTGTCTCTCAGCCAGAGGGCTTCTTTCTTCGCGCCCTCGTAATCCCTGTTGAGGATCATCCTCTGTACGTTTCCCGCCAGGCAGCCCGAAAGGCAGATCAGTCCTTCGCTGTACTGCTTCAGCAGGTCCTTGTCCACGCGTGGCTTGTAATAGAAGCCGTCCACGTAGCTCTTTGAGACTATCTTGACGAGGTTGCTGTAGCCCGTCTGATCCTTGGCCAGCAGGATAAGATGACCCGAGTTGCGGTCCTTGTCGGGATCCTTGTCGTAGAGCGTCCTGGCCGCCGTATATACCTCGCAGCCTATGATCGGCTTGATGCCCGCCTTCTTGCAGGATTTATAAAAATCGACCACACCAAACATGGCGCCGTGATCCGTAATGGCGCACGAATCCATGCCGAGCTCCTTGACATACGCAGGGAGCTCGGAGATCCTGCTCATTCCGTCGAGCAGGCTGTATTCAGTATGCAGGTGCAGGTGTGTGAACATCGTCCTTTATTTTTCCTGTTTTCCGTTATATTTGTATTATCATTACCCATACATAGTAATTGTACAATAAATACCTCTCTTTCGCATCACTAAAAGCATTGCTTTAGTATCACAGGAGCACGCATTCGCACAGTATATAGGATTATCTGGTTCTCTTGTTGCTAACTGGCTGCGGTTAGTTGTACAATACCTGCGTAAATTTTTCAGAACAGGGTTACGGATAGCATGGTTTATAACAATATTCTTGAGGCCATCGGTCACACGCCGATGATCCGCCTCAATCACATCAACCCGCCTACCAACGCGGAGGTCCTCGTCAAGTTCGAAGGTCTCAATGTAGGCGGCTCCATAAAAACAAGAACAGCATATCAGATGGTAAAGGCTGCAGAGGACGCAGGCGTACTGGGTCCGGGCTCAATTATCATAGAGCCTACCAGCGGCAACCAGGGGATCGGACTCGCTCTTATAGGCGCTGTCCGCGGCTACCGCACTATCATCATAATGCCTGACTCCGTAAGCGAAGAGCGCCGCAAGCTCGTGAAGCATTACGGCGCTGAGGTCCTGCTCGTCCACGATGACGGCGACATCGGAAAGTGCATCCACGAGTGCCTTGCGACAGCAATGAGAATGAAGCAGCAGGACAGCCGCGTGTTTGTCCCGCAGCAATTCATAAACATAAACAACATAGTCGCCCAGAAGACCACAACCGCTCAGGAGATACTTGAGCAGGTCGGCGGCCCTATCCACGGATTCTGCTCCGGTATAGGCACAGGCGGCACCATCACAGGCATAGGCGAAGTCCTCAGAGAACACAACCCGGACATCGAAATCTGGGCCGCCGAGCCTGAAGACGCCGCGATCCTTGCGGGCGGCAGCATAGGCACTCATGTTCAGATGGGCATAGGTGACGGACTGATCCCGGATATCCTCAACACAGAGGTCTACGACAACACCTGCATCATTCCGGATGACAATGCTCTCGACATGGCAAAGCGTCTGGCAAAAGAAGAAGGCATCATGTGCGGCATCTCGTCCGGCACAAACGTTGTGGCAGCCATCATGCTGGCAGAGAAGCTCGGCCCGGGCAAAACGGTAGTGACTGTACTCCCTGACACCGCCGAGCGCTACTTCTCCACCCCGTTATTTGATGATTAACTTTTGTGATTTGGGCCGGTGAGAATCGAAATGAAAAATGGTGTAGCGGAGCCGGATTTTTCCGATCTGCTACACCATTTCTTTTGTTTTCGCTTGTTTAGTGACTATAGCCCTATTCAAGACCGTGCGCGTCGCCTTACTTCAACTTACTTCAAGCCGCGCTCCTTTTTGAGCATCGCGATCTTCAGCTTCTTGATGCATTCCTTTACATCGTCTTCGGTATAGTTGTTCTCGCCGACGATGTTGGACTCGATGCCCTCAGGATTCTTGTTGAAGTCGACCACGTTGTCAAGATACGGACTCTCGACTACGAATGTACCGGCTGTGCCGCTCCAGTTGAGTCCGGCAACAGGGATTCCCCTCTCGCCTATCTCGTTAACGCAGTTTACATAGTCTACGTCAAGATTTCCCCATCCATCCGTCTCGACTATTACACCGTCAGGACGGCAGCACTCAGCAACAACCGCAGCTGTTCTTGAGCATCTTATCTTTTCTTCGTTCCCCTCAGGGGATCCGAATACCAGCACTCCCATCAGGTCGATTCCCGGGTCTTCGCCAAGAAGCTTGATCAGAGGATCTCTGAAGTGATGCAGGCTTGTTTCTTTTGTTGAAGGACCTACTCCCATATCTTTACCTCCTTAATTCATCGCCTTGATGGCGCCGTCTCTGAACTCATTCGGAGTCAGCATGATCGGCATAGCGCCGTAATCTATAAGTGACTTTCCGCCCTCTACGCCTGACGGCTGGTCAGGGAAGATCCATGTGTCGAGCATCGCTCCGTGAGCGATCATCTCCTTGATAACGAGGACCTTCTTCTGTCCCTGTCTGATGCGGTCGTAGTACTCGTGTCTCTCAGTGCACTTTGTGCCTTCGAACTTCTTGAGCTGTGCCCTGAAGTCGTTCATCCACTCCTCGACCATTTTGTAAGCATCAATGATGGCGTATCTTTCCTGGCCCATTCCCTTCTTGAAGGTGATGTTGAAGGAGATTATAAAGTCATCGTCTGCAGGTGTGCCTGCTCTGTTGAGGTAGAGCATGTCCTTGAGGTTGCCCTCGGAGGATCCGAACTCGTGGGCCTGCTCGCCGTCAACGTCAACGCCTGTAGGCATTACATACACTCCTGTAATGGTGTGGGTGATGCCCTCTCCGCACTTTCCGAGCACCTTCACGGATATAGGAATGATGTCCATGATGGTGTTTGTATATCTGTCATGGTCACCCGGATCGATGACCTCAATGTCGATTTTTTCAATAACTTCGCTGTATTTTGCAGCCAGCGCGTCGAGACCGTCCTTGCAGATGGTCATCTTGCCGTCTGTTGTGATCTTGTTTTCGTCTCCAATTTTGACATCTGTCATGTGGAAAGCCTTGATCACCAATCTTCTCAGTTCAATGTCTTCCATGATTGATTATCCCTTTTCGCGTATTTAATGCGATCAATTGTCCTCTTGGAAAAGATGGGGCTGATTTCTCAGCCCCATCTTCGGAATAGTCCGATGTCCTATTCTGTTTCTGTACGTCAGTACTAGATAACTGCGTGATACTCGTAA
>CACYPK010000001.1:0-1146 GCA_902776285.1 uncultured Eubacteriales bacterium | reverse complement strand
TGCCTTTACGATAGCAGTCTGCATCTCTACATCGTGAGGTGCTCCAGCGTTAGCGCCCATAGGTACCATAGGAGCAGCAGCTCTCGGTGAACCAGCCTGTCTTACGACCGGTGGAAGAGCAGCGATGATAACTGTAGGGATACCTACCGACTCGATTGCTCTCTGCACGATTGTTGCAGAGCGGTGGCATGTTCCTCATCCAGCGGTGAGGAGAACTGCATCAACGCCCTCCTCCTTGAGCATCTGAGCTACAGCCGGACCTGTCTCGTTGGTGAACTTCTCAATGTTTCCGCCGCCGCCCATGAATCCTGCATGGTATGGTGCGCAAGCCTTGATGAATCCCTCAGCTGCGAGTTCCTTCAGTCTTGTGATAGGGAACATGCAGTTGATGTCCTTGTTAACGTCGGAGTTGTCGTAACCACCGTGTGTTACCATCAGATCGTCTTCCTCGGAATCATTAGGAATCTTTCTCCATGTGAAGTCTCCAGCCAGATTGAATCTCTCCTGATCCTTTCTGTGTACGCCGGCAGCTGTTGCGAGAGCAACTGTCATCTCGCTGAGCGGCTTTGTTACAGGGGCCCAAACTGGCTTAGGAGTGATAGGTACTACAACTGTCATACTCATTTTGTATTAATCCTCCTGATTGTTTTTACTGTGCATTTCGTTTTGGAGTTCTCTGGAATGCTCGATCGTTTCGAGATATCTAGGGTTGATTTCAGAACTTTCCTGTTCTATGAAGCTCATATTCCAGGCCACTTCCTGTCCGACCTCGAGGTCGTAATCGGAAATGATCATTCTCTTAGGGATCCTGAGATGTCCCAGTCTTCCTTTGAAATCGATCGCTACGCTTCCGTCATGGACTTCCACGATAACGCCTTCCATTCTGATTATCTTATCACCATATTTCATATCTCTTTTTGATCTTACCTTTCAGATTAGTCGTATTTAGCCTTTCTCTTTTCGCTCATTGGCAGTGCCTGCTCGTTGTCTACGAGTTCCATCTTTGTGCCGTAAGCCTTTTCGATCAGCTCAACGTTGTTCTCCTTAACGCTGTGTGTGTACTGTCTCTCAGGTGCCTTGATGCTCTCGCCGGCCATCTTAGCCTTCAGCATAGCCAGACCTCTGATAGCGTCTTCGTGGCAGAGT